>NZ_PYIX02000048.1 GCF_003024515.2 Acinetobacter sichuanensis | reverse complement strand
CCTATGCTAGTGTGGACTTAAAACGACATAGTGCTCCTATTTTTGATGGCTATAACATTTCACTGATCAAACAAAAATTAAAGGCAGGTCAAGACCTTAAATTGATTCGTGGCAATATTGATGTAGATCGTTGGATTGAATCAAAATATGTTAATAATGCATTGAAAACATTGAACTTACAGACATTTTGGACACCTCAAGGTGCAAGTGATAAATAAGCACTTGCACTTTTTGTGATAGGAGATTTAAAAATGTCTCAGGATATTGTTTTTAAACAGACGACAACACATAACACAAAGATTGAAGTGACAAAGAAAGCCTCTTTATGGGCATTTCTCAAAAATAACCGTCAATTTACTTGGCTGATTGGCTCAATTTTTCCATTATTTTTATTATTGCTTTGGCATGTTGCGGTAGAAAAAAGTTGGGTGAATCCTCTGCTATTACCTGCACCAGACTTGGTTTGGACTGCGTTGAAAGACTTATATGAGAGTGGGGAATTATGGGCAAATTTGAGTATTAGCCTGACACGAATCGCTTATGGGTTTAGTGCAGGTATGCTGCTTGCGCTTATTTTAGGTTTGAGCATGGGGCTTTCTCGTACAGTTGAAGCCTACGTGTGGCCGACCTTTAAAGTCATTAATTTAGTGCCTGTCGTGGGGTGGATTCCTCTTTTAATTTTGTTGGTGGGCATTGATGAAGCATTAAAAATTATTTTAATTGCAAAGGCAGCTTTAGTTCCAATGACGATTAATATTTTTAAAGGTGTGCGTAATATTCCTGAGTCTTTAACAGAAGTTGTTGATGTTTATCAGCTTAGTACATGGTCACGGTTTAAAAATTTAGTTTTACCCGGCGCTTTTATGAGTTTTATAGGTGGTTTAAGACTTTCTCTTGCAAGTGCATGGGGAGCATTGGTTGCAGTTGAGTTGTTGGCATCAAGTGAAGGAATTGGTTATTTGATGGTATATGGCAGACAAATTTTCCAACTTGATGTGGTGATGGCAACGGTGATTGTGATCGGGTTCGTTGGGTTCTTTTTTGATGTGCTGATTCGTTTGCTGCAAAAGAAACTAAGTCCATGGAATAGCTAAATAGAGGCAGATTAAAATATGAAAAAATTAGACCTTAGAGCTTGGGTCATTCCCATTTTACTCTTGCTAGTGTGGTCTATTGTGACTCAACAGCAATGGATTGATCGTGCATTACTGCCTTTACCTCAACAAGTTTGGCAGGTTTTTGTAGAGAGTTGGCAGTCTAAAGAGCTTTTTGAAAATATCGGCTATAGCTTGGCACGTAATACTGCTGGCTTTATTGCAGGTGGCATGATTGGCGCATTATTTGGATTATTTTTAGGTTTAAATACTTGGGCAGATCGATTTTTTTCACCGACTTTAAATGCGATTAAACATGTTGCGGTTTTTGCTTGGATTCCATTAATGATCATGTGGTTTGGTAATGCAGAAACTTCAAAAATTATTTTTATCGCATTGGTTGTTTTTTATCCTGTATTTTTTAATACCTATGATGGTGTGAAAAATGTCTCAGAAAAAAATAAAGAGGTCGCCAAAATTTTTCAACTCAGTGCATGGAGTACTTTTTTTAAAGTGACTTTACCTTCTGCTGCACCCAGTATTTTTGCAGGATTAAACATTGCATTGGTTTTTTCTTGGGTGGCTACGATTGGCGCGGAGTATTTCTTTATCGTTGCACCCGGTGTGGTGAATCCTATTTTAGATGGTCAAAATCTCTTTCAAATGGAAGTGGTTTTATATGGGATGGCGATTATTGCTTTGGTGGGCTTAGTCTTTGCCAAAATTGCACAATACTTTGAAAATTATAACCTTCGTTGGCGTCAAGGTACGCATAAATAAGATTTTAAATAGGTATAAAGATGAATCAAAAAGTGAATGCAAATGGACAAGTCACCATCAAAAACTTAAATAAATATTTCAATACTCAAGCTGAGCCATTACATGTATTAGAGCAAATTAACTTAGACATTGCTTCTGGTGAGTTTATTAGTATCGTTGGAAATAGTGGTTGTGGAAAATCAACTTTACTACGGCTTTTGGTCGGTTTAGATGGTGATTTTGAAGGGGAAATTAAAATTGACCAAACGCCAATTCAGGGCACAAGTTTAGATCGAGGGATTGTATTTCAAGATCATCGTTTATTTCCATGGCTCAATGTCGAGCAAAATATTGCGTTAGCTTTGGAAAAAAGTACATTAAGCAAAGCTGAAAAACATGAATTAATTGCCTATCATTTAGACTTAGTACAACTCAGTGCATTTAAAAAAGCTTATCCAAGCCAACTTTCTGGAGGAATGAGCCAACGTGTCGCCATTGCGCGAAGCTTGGTGAATCGTCCACGTATTTTACTTTTAGACGAACCCTTTGGTGCTTTAGATGCTTTAACGAGAGCGAATTTACAACAGGAATTACAACGTATTTTATCTTCAGAAAAAGTGACGACGATTTTAGTGACCCATGATGTAGAAGAAGCAGTGTTATTGGGCGATCGTATTGTGGTGATGCAGCCAAACCCCGGAAGGATTAAACGCATTGTTGATATCAATTTAGAGCGACCACGAAAACGTGAGGATTATCGTTTAACCACAATTAAAAATGATATTTTACAAGATTCTAAAGACCAAAAAATAGTGATAGAACCACATGAATTAGCACGTTATGGCTTAACATGGTAAAGCAAAAGTATAAAAAAATGCCCAAATCTGGGCATTTTTATGGCAAAATTTTAGCGCATAACGACTAGGTTTAAATTAAGACTTTAATGGTTTTTTTCTTCCAAACAAATTGATAATACAAGGCTTGCAGAAGACATAACGAAACAAATGCCAATGCGTAGGCATACCAAATTCCTTTTAAGCCCCACCAATCACTAAATAAATAGGCAGCAGGAACTTCAATCAATAAAATTGCGAGTACATTGATTAACATAGGTGCGGTAACAGTGCCGCTTGCTCGCATGATTGATGCAAAAATAGAGCCTGCACCAAAAAATAAAATAGACCATAACACAATAAATAAAAGGTTTTGCCCAAGCTCAATAACAGAAGGGTCTGTAATAAATAGAGCCATTAAATATTTAGAAAATAAGTAAGCCAATAAAACTAAACTTCCCGTAATCACCAGATTCATAATTAAAGAAGTTCGTGTGACTTTTGCCAATAATTCAGATTTACCTGCACCAATCGCTTGTGCAGCAAAAATAGAGGCTGCAATTGAAATGGACAAGGCAGGAAATTGAATATAGTTAAGTACTTGATTTACTGCACCATAAGCTGCTGTCGCATGCGAACCATAATGATTCACCAAGCCAATAATCACCAAACCAGCCGCAGAAGTGGTGACCATTTGAATACCTGTAGGTATGCCCAAACGTAAAATAATACGGCTCAATTCAGGTTCATGTTTAATGTGGCGCAGTAATGCCATATCGAGTTTTAAGGCATGATTTTTTTTATTTAAATAATAGTATAAAAAAGCTAAAACCGACACATAACCTATACTTGTTGCAATAGCAGGGGCAATAATCCCTAATTTTGGAAAACCAAAATAACCTGCAATTAAAATAGGGGTGACCATCACACCAATCAGAATAGTCATGCCTGACGCAATTAAAGGTGTCGTACTGTCACCTACACCACGTAAAATAGATGTATAAATAATATAGATAAATAAAAGAGGACTTCCTGCAAGCATCCATTGCACATAAGGTAGAGACAGATGCATGACATTAGGATCTACGCCCAATAGCAATAAAAGTTGTTTAGCAAAAACTACACCTAAAATAGCAATCAGGCAGCCACCAATTAAGGTCATAAATAAAGTAGAGCCTACCACCATTTTGACTTTTTCAATGTTTTTTGCTCCCCAAGCTTGCCCAACCAAAACAGTTGCACCTGAAGATAAACCAATCACAAAAGCCAATAAAAAAAATAGAATAGGAAAAAAGACAGCAATGGCAGCAATAGCATTGACGCCCATCATTTGCCCAACAAAAATGGTGTTTATTGTGCCCGAAAGATTTTGCAGAATATTCGTTGCAATTAAAGGCGCCAAAAAAATAAGGAAGCCTTTCCAAAATCGAGGATGGTGTAGTAGATTCTCTTTTGCTGACATTCTTAGTTTATGACCCATTCCATTGAAATTGTTTTATAATTCAAAATATCATAATTGTAGAAAAAAGCCTTAGCTTTTAAGTAACTAAGGCAATTGATTTAAGAGAAAAGTAAATTTTAGACTTGAGCTAAGATTTCACAAGCCTGTTGCAAGGTTTCCTGTTTTTTAGCAAAACAAAAACGGATCAGACGTAAATCTTGAGGCGCATTTTTATAAAAAACTGAGACTGGAATGGCGACAATTTTATGTGTTTCAGCAAGAAATTTACACATTTCGATATCATTGAGCTCAGGACGAATGTTGCTGTAGTCTACATTTTGGAAATACGTACCCTGAGAGAGTGTAAATTTAAAACGTGACTGACTGAGTCCTAAGTTAAACATATCGCGTTTTTGTTGATAAAATGCAGCCAAATTTTCAATATGTTCAGGATGTTGCTGCATAAAATTAGCAAGCGCAATTTGAATAGGTGTTACACCACAAAAATTAGCAAATTGATAAACTTGACGGAAAACAGTCATTAATTTTGGTGCAGCAATACAGTAGCCTGTTTTCCAACCTGTAACATGGAAAGTTTTACCAAAAGAACCAATCACAAAACTGCGATCACGTAGTTCAGGGAATGAGGGTGCAGAATAATGTTTCTGATCGTCAAAAACTAAATGCTCATAAACCTCATCAGACAACACCACAATATTTTTATCTTGAATTAAATCAATTAGATTTAACCAATCTTGCTTTGACCAAATCGCCCCAGTAGGGTTATGTGGTGTATTCACAATAATCATGCGTGTTTTATCATTGATTGCGGCTTGGACTTGATTCCAGTCTACAGAAAAATCAGTGCTGTTTAAGGCAATATGAATTGCTCGACCACCCACCAATTGTATGCTTGGTGCATAACTATCATAGCTTGGGTCAAAAATAATGACTTCATCACCTGCATGAATAAGTGCCTGAATTGCTGAAAAAATACCAATGGTTGCACCGGGTGTAATGGTAATTTCGGTAAGGGGATTTAGATCTAATTGATCACGCTTTAAAAATTGTTGTGCAACTTGCTCGCGCAATGGCAAAAAACCATCACCTGCGGCGTATTGATTAAAGCCATCTAAGGTTGCTTGACTCAGTGCATTTAATAATTCGGGTGGTGCAGCAAAATCAGGAAAACCTTGTGATAGATTCAGTGCATTTAAACGCTGAGCCATTGCACTCATGATGCTAAAAATAGTGATGCCTTGCGCTGGGAGTTTAGAATGGATTTCGATCATGGCGATATTAGTTTTATTGAATGAATAAAGATGAGTTTAGCAGGGGCTTTAAAATACAAAAGCAAAATTTTGATTTAGAAAAATAAGATAGATGAAAAAAAGCCTGACATCCTGTCAGGCTTTTTTTGTATTTGTTACTCAGGTATAACTCCTGTTGTACCTACATGTCCTTTGTTGTCTTTTCTTATTTTTTTCTGGAGCATCCTGCTCTCTATAAATCTATAATATAAATTTTGAATAAAGTTGTATATTGGCTAAATCCCTCATAGGTTGTACGCTTAAACGTACAAATTACAATAAATATATGTTTTTGAATGATGCTTTAAATTCACTAAACCATAAAATCAATTGCTGCACGAATCACACCTAAAGTTAGACCAATAAAAGCACCAACAACAACACCATTGACGCGAATCATGTGCAAGTCACCACCCACTTCATTCTCAATTTTATCAATCATTTCACGAGAGTCCCATTCATGAATACGTTCGCTGATAAAACGAATGACTTTTTCGCTATATTGATCACTTAAATGAATTGCCATTTCACTCATACGTTGGTTAAGTAATTGGCGTACAGATTGATTAGCAATGAGATTTTCACCGACTTGTTGAATTGCTACACGTAAATTTGTGGCTATACCTGAGTCCGCTTTCATTAAGTCTGATTTAATTGCATCACATAAAATAACCACTGCACCTGTAATGAAATTCAACACAGACTCACTATCAAGAAGGGCATTTTTAGTTTCATTCAGGCGAATACTTACAGCACTTTGGTTGTCCGCAAGTTGGAGCATCAAATCATGTGTAAGTTCTTCAAGTTTTTTACGAAATGAATGCTCAGGGTCAGCCAAAATCGCTTCAACTTTTTCAAGTAATGAATCAATCGTACGCTGTTGAACATCAATCCCGATCCAACTTGCACCTTTAGCGAGTTTCCAAACACCTAATTCTTTAAATAGACGTCGAGTTAAATCTTGTGTTTGCTCAGGATGATGGATCATCCATTCATGTGCCATATCTAAGCCACGTTGTAGCACATCTTGGTGGAAGTCATTTTCTAAAACAGCACGTAGCATTTCACTGGCTAAATGATTAATACGTGTATTTTTAATCCATTGAACGCTATTATTTTGAATGAAATTTCCAATTTGTTGTTGCCCCACAAAGTCGAAAATTTTAGGTACTGTTTGTTGAATGACATCTGTCACTTGGCTGTTATTTTTGGGATCGGCAAGCCATTGCCCAACGGCTAAAGTGAGGTCAGTTTTCTGTAAACTTTTTTCAACAATTTGCGGTGAAAGAAAATTTTCCTGAACAAATTTACCCATAGACTCAGCAATACGTGCTTTGTTGCGTGGAATAATTTCAGTATGATCTTTTAAAAACTTAGGAATAGGAATTTTGCCAAAAGGGTTGCGAAATAATACCGTAATCGCATACCAATCGGCTAAACCACCGACCACACCTGCTTCTGCACCGAGCATCAAGATATGAATAAACCATGCATATTCGGGCATGAGTTTGGCTGAAATAATCAATAAAAACCAAGTAACGATCGCCACAATGAGTGCAATTGTGGCAAAGCGTTTACTTCGATTTAAACTGGGTACATTTGCAACTTCAGTCTTACTCATTCAGCACCTTAAACGTTATTGTTTTGTTGATGTTACATCAGTTATCTGAGGTTGGAGTACTTGTCCTGTCGGACTAAGCCCATATTTTTGACCCAATGATTGCAAAATTAAACGAGCATCAAAAGCATCAGTAGGTGCAGATTTTTGGTCTTTAAAGCATTCAATCGTATATGCAACTTGCATAGGATCTAGAGTAACCACTTGCGGCATATCATAAAATGGGTCGAAAAATGCGCCATGACGTCGATATCCATAAGGATAATAATTTGGTGTTGGGTATACGACGGCTTTACGTGGAGGTTGTTGAGTACGATTGCTTGGATCATCAAGGACTTTAAAAAATTGGAAGCCATTTTGTACTGTCGTTTGTGCAGATTTTAACAATGTAATTTCTTCGGCTGTGCCATAACTCATATTACGTGTTTGAAAACTGATACGAAAAGTATGGGCATTTAATGGCAAAGTTGAAAATTGCCCAAGCTGATCAAAAGTAAGTGGTTTACTTGGCGTCGTCGCACAACCTGTCATTGTGAGTGTTGCAACAATGCTTAAACACATCCATAGATTTTTCATGTTTTGCTCCTTCTCAGCGTGGAAAAGAAATCTATAAAATGGGAGAAATTTATCTTTTATAATCTTATTCTACGTTGATGGATTGAGCATGAATTTCAAGAAGATTTTTGTTAATTCAAAAGCAGTATATAATTACACAGTGGAATAAAAATTAGATCAATGATGCAAAATATTAACTTCGAATTGGGGCGTTTGGCTGGAATTTTAGATACCTTTGCATTGCTTAATACAAAGACCAATCATGATTATAGCTTTGAAATCGTTAATCTTCAGGTTTGTGAGCAAAGTCAAATTGCATTTCAACACTATTTTTTAGAGATTTATCCAGCAGCTTCAATTACATTTGAGGAATTGTCTATTACTGATTTAAAAGTGCGTGATGTACTGAGAACATGGCTTTTTAGTTATCAAAAATCTGATGATATGGGTGAAAAGCTGATTGGTTCAGGTTCGGTCTTGTGTTATTTAGATGATAAATATCAGGATTTTTATCTTACTTCTATTGATGTACAGCTTGATTATGTACAAAAAATACTTGAAAAGATAAAGCTTTTACTCAAAGTACAAAAAATTTATCAAGTCGATGTGCAGACACATTCATGGTATGAGTGCGCTTGGAACGATTTTATTTTTGAAGGTCAAGATGGAAGTATTTTCCTCCATCTTGGTGTATCTGACTAACTGATGTTACGCATTTGATTCAAATTACATCGCTAAAAATAGAAAAATCTAAATTACACGAGGGAGTCTTATATCCAAAATTTAAATTTAGGGGTTAGCCTTCGGCTCGACCTACTTTTCTTTCGGGAAAAGTAGGCAAAACCATTGTCATCCGCAGAACTCGTTCACTAGCGTCAAAAGATTGAATGTTTCACAGAAACTTTATTTATAAGGAGGAGTCCTGCCTCAAACAATTGCGGATGACGTTTCCGCGTATCAACATTCTTCTAGATCCAAAGTATAATTTTAGAGCTACTGCGTAACATCAGTGACTAAAAAGAAGGGTATCTGTCTGAAATTAAAAACGACTATTGGGTTGTTTTAAAAACTCAATTTCTTCGGGTGTAGATTCGCGCCCTAAAACTTCATTGCGATGTGGATAACGTCCAAAACGATCAATAATGACTTTATGTTTTTTTTCAAAATCTAAATTGATCGGGTTGCCTAAAGCCTCAAATAATTTTAATGCTTCTTCATGAATGACTTTTGACTCACTATGCATAAATGGCATATACAAAAATGAACGTTGCTCAGGTTGTAACTGCAGATCTAAACCCAGTTGAATTGTTTCTTGGGCAAGAGCTAGTGCTAAAGCATCTTGAGCAAAGGCTGCTGCTTGATCACGGTATAAATTTCGAGAAAATTGATCAAGTACAATGATTTCTGCCAAACGTCCTTCTGCATTTTCACGCCATGTCCAAAGCTCTGCTTGTTTGGCTTGATTTAAAATATCAGCAAAACGCTGATGCAATTTTTGATCAAAATCAGTACTTTTTTGAAACCAAAAAGGCTGAGTGTCGGCATTAAACCAAAAATTAAGGATATCTTGATATTTCATAGGTTTTGATCTTTTGTAAACTAATTCTTTTATAAAATCACAAATTTAACATGTCTAAAAGGCTTAATTTGTGATAAAAAAATGCCGAAATAAAATGAATATTCTATTTAAAAGTTTGGCAGCTATGCCAGTATATCGATAATTCACGTTATACTGCGTCATCAGAAATATTTTATTTTAAAAATTCTTTAAGATAAGTGAGTAACTAATGAGTCAACCCGAAGCAGTTTTTCCTACAGTTTTACCAGTTTGGGTTGATTCTGCATTATTCAAAGGCATGTTGCGCGGTATTGAGCGTGAAAGCTTGCGCATGCAAAGCAATGGTTTTTTATCCCAAGCCGATCATCCTAAGACACTAGGTTCAGCGCTGACCCATCCACATATCACAACAGATTACTCTGAAGCGTTGATGGAGTTTATTACACCCCCAAAAGAGAGTATTCCTGAAGCGCTTAATTATTTAACAGATATTCATGCGGTTGTGCATCGTCATTTAGAAAATGATGAAAAACTCTGGCCTTTATCTATGCCATGTATGTTGGATGACCAAGAAGAAAATATTCGATTGGCACAATACGGTAGCTCAAATATTGGTAAATTTAAAACGCTATATCGTCATGGTTTAGGTATTCGTTATGGTCGTCGTATGCAGACCATTTCAGGTGTTCATTATAATGTTTCATTTCCTGATCATTTATTTGAACAATTACAACAACATGAAACCGACGATGATTTAAAAAATCTGAGTTTACAAGACTATCGTAGTCATCGTTATTTAGGCTTAGTGCGTAATTTTATTCGTTTAACCCCTTTGGTGATGTATTTGGTGGGAGCAAGTCCATCTGTCTGTAAATGTTTTATGACAGGACGAGATCATCATTTGTTGCCTTTGGTGAAAGGTACTTTATTTTCTCCATATGCGACTGCTTTACGTATGGGGCGCTTTGGTTATCAAAATTCTGCCCAAAAACAATTGGGAATCCATTATAACAACCTTAAATGTTATGTTGCAGAATTACAAAAAGCAGTCAATACACCTTATGCACAGTTTAGCCATTTAGGTTTAAATGATGAACAAGGTGAACCTATTCAGATTAATGACCATGTACTGCAAATTGAAAATGAATATTATAGTTTGGTACGCCCAAAACAAGTGCCACAAGCAGGGGAAACACCCTCTGAAGCTTTAGCTAAACGCGGCATTGGCTATGTAGAATTGCGCGCTGTTGATGTTAACCCTTATGTTGCAATTGGGATTGAT
The DNA here is from genome assembly GCF_003024515.2 of Acinetobacter sichuanensis. Lineage (GTDB taxonomy): Bacteria > Pseudomonadota > Gammaproteobacteria > Pseudomonadales > Moraxellaceae > Acinetobacter > Acinetobacter sichuanensis. The sequence goes on along the minus strand of NZ_PYIX02000048.1, from coordinate 13,508 downwards.
GAAACAACGGCAGGCTTTTTAGAAGTTTTAGCCTTGTATTGTTTACTCAAAGATAGTCCTGAACTTTTAGAAAAAGAACAGGATATGATTGAAAAAAATCAAAACGAAGTGGTCAATCGTGGACGTGCAGAAAATGTGATGATCCAAGAGCTTGATGCTGAATATCCACTTCGAGAATGGGCAGAACACCATATTCAAGCCATGCAAGCTTTGGCTGAAATGCTCAATCAAAGTTATGAAACGACACTTTATGTAGATGCTTTAACTGTAATGCAACAACGTATCAGCGATGTTGATCAAACACTATCTGCGCAAGTGATTGAAGATACTTTACAAAGCGGCGGAACGTGGAGCTTTGGTAGTGAAATGGCACATCGCCATGTAAAATATTACGAACAACATGTATTAAGTCCAGAAACTTTAGCGTATTTTGAGCAACTGACAGCATCATCATTGCAACAACAACAGCAACTTGAGCAAGAAACAGATTTAAGTTTTGAAGACTATCTTGCCAAATTTAGATGATATAAATTAGAGAAAAAATTAGAGGAACAGCCATGCAGTGGCAGAGTTACCGTGTTGTAAGTGGTTTTTTATTTTTGGCAAGTGTTATTGGAATGGCATTTGCTTTGTATTTAGAGCATGTACAAGGTTTAGACCCGTGTCCACTTTGCGTTTTTCAACGTGTTGGTTTGATTGGTTTAGGTCTTATTTCTTTAATCGCCTTACTGCATAATCCTAAAACAAATGTATTTAAACGTTTTTATGCATTTTTAGGTACTTTAGCGATTGCTTGGTCTGTAGGGGTTGCTGCCCGTCATGTTTGGTTGCAAAACTTACCTAAAGACCAAGTACCAAGTTGTGGACCGGGCTTAGATTATTGGGTAGATACCTTGCCATTAAAGGCAGTTTTTGAAAATGTACTCAAGGGATCTGGTGAATGCGCTATGGTTGACTGGACATTTCTAGGACAATCACTACCTGTTTGGTCATGTTTATTTTTTAGTGTCTTGACCTTAATCAGTCTATGGCAGCTTTTCCGAAAATATCCTGCTTAAACTAAAAATGCCAACATGAGTTGGCATTTTTTATATCAGGACAATTTATATCAAGATAGTTTTATATCGAGATCATTTAGGTTTCAACAATACCACGCATACTTTCAAGTTTGATCAAGTACTTACGAATCTGCTCTTCTGCGATTTCGTCATGATGAGGATAAAACCATTTTGCAACTTGTTCGGCAACATCAGGATGGTATTGAATATCAAAATGATTTAACCCATAAAATACTGCTTTATGTGATTCCGGTAATTTAAGCTGAAACTTAGGATTCGGATGTTCACCTAAAGCACTTTTTACACTGACCAGATAATCACCTATCACTTTTAAAGTTCGATTTTTACGATTTTCAAACTCAAGTGTACCCGCAACTAAATAGGTATTAATGTACGATGGCAACGGTGCAGGCTTACGATTATCATCCATTAAACCAATACGCGCATGATTATGTTCCCAGTCATCATCACGTACACTGCCAAAACGTAAATCTAAAATACCATTACTGCGAATATTGACAATATGACTGACCAGTTTGACCAAAGGGAAATGACCAATTTTGTCTTGTAATGCAAAACCAAAGCGTTCTAGTACAGCACCATGATGCGGTGAGCCTAAGCAAACGAGATTTTCAACCAGATGAATCCAGTTGTGCATATTTTGCTTACCATAGAACAGGGCGCTACGAGCAACTAAGCCACCCATACTATGCCCAATTAAATCAATACTGGTAATGCGTGGGTTACGTTTGATTAAATCTTCTAACAAATTTGAAAAAGAGCGACCATTTGCAGAAATACGACGACCTGTATTGTAGTGTAAATAGAGCATCGTATTATTATCGCGTTGTGCAAGGAGTTTTTCTCCAATACCGCCATTACCACGATTGCTCCAATCTAAATGGTTCATACATAAGCCATGAGCAAAAATAACCACTCTTCCTGCTAAATCACCTTTCTGAATTGCACCATAATGGTCATATACAACAGTCGATAACGCTAAAGGATTATGAGTCGCTAAAAGATAATCGCCTAAAACACCATTTAAAGCGCTGACTAAAAAATTAAGTGTTGGGGTCAATGGTTTATCATGGAGCTTTGGAAAATGCTCAATCACTTTACGTAAACTGGGTGCTAAAAAATAATGCCCATAATTTTGTAGTGAGTTAAAACCAAATTGGTAAATTTTTTCTACATAAGGACGCGCTTGGAAGCGTTTAGCTCTTTGCTTACTTAGACCAAACACACTGAGTAAAACTTCACGTTGTAAGGATTGGATGAGGTCTTGTACCACGCTAGTAAACGGTGTACTGACCAATTGCGCTAAGCCTTCGAGAACATCAGCTTGACTCGGAGGGGAGCGATCCCATTTACAATATGTTTCATGTAGTGGTGTTAAACTTGCCATAGATTGCTATCCTCTAAATGATTACACACATGGGTTGATGTGTAAAATCAAGGCTTATATCCTTATGTCATTCTATTATTCATCTTGAAACTTATTTAGCATACTGTTTCAGGTTTTAGCACAGTGTTTTTTTTGTCCGACAATAAACGCTGTTATACAATTTATAACATTTTGTGATTTATATCACATTATAACTTATATCAGCTCTTTGAAATTTGCAAATGGTTTTAGATGAATATTATTTATTTACATGGTTTTCAAAGCAGCCCATTTTCGATAAAAGGGCAACAGCTTTATCAGTATAGTCAATACATTAGCCAACATCAGCTGCATTTGCCAGATTTAAATGCGCCACCCGATGAAGTGCTTAGCACTGTTGCAGCGATGATTGAAAAATTAGAAGATGTTGCATTAGTTGGTAGTAGCTTAGGCGGTTTTTATGCAACACAATTGGCTGAAAAGTTTAATATTCCAGCAGTTTTAATTAATCCTGCAGTAGAACCTTGGGTATTATTTAGAACATTATTTGGAATAGAACAGTTACCTTATCAAGTTAATGAAAAGTGGACTTTAGATAATACACAGCTCAATTTTTTAGAACAGATTGCTGTGCAAAAACTGCAGCATTCAGAAAATTTTTTAGTGTTATTACAGCAAGGTGATGAGGTGTTAGATTATCGTCAAGCAGAACAATTTTATCGTCCATCTTCTTTTGTTGTGACAGAAATGCAAGGGAATCATGCAATGGAAAATTTTGCTGAAAAGATTCCGATGTTGCTCGCGTTTTTATCAGGATTTGAGGCTAAAAATAAACTCAAAGGCTAAGTCAATTAACCTTTGAGTAAAATTTATTTTTAATTTGTGGGCTTATTCAAGTACAGGATTTTTACGTGGACTCCATTTGGTTAAAATGTCATTCACCGCAATTTTGTTGTAGCTATAATATGTGCTTTGTAAGCCTTTGATTGGTAAGCTGTAGTTTCCTTCTACCACTTGTGCTTTTTCACCATATTCAAACCACGCAATTTGACTATCATTGGCACTAAAATAAGTTTTAAGCGCTTCTTTTGCTGCTGTGTCTGATGCAGTAAATAAAATATGCTTTGGTGCACCTTGTTTTGCTGCAATCAACTCATATTTGATTGTGTAGTTGAGTGTTTTATTTTGCTCTTTATCAAAAACTGCAACATCAGCAACTTGTTTGTCATTTAAGCGAATGACACCATTACGTCCAGTATTTTGATACCAAGCTTTGCTTTCGATGGCTTTTTCAAATGTTGGGGCTGTCGTTGAACAATATGAACTGACCGTGTTACAGGTATAAATAGGGTGCGGTGTATTTGTTGAACTAAATACCATATGGGTACGATTAATAGAGTAATTCGGTTGAGTAATATCTTGTACCCAAGCATAGGCTTTGGCACCTTTAGTAAAATATTGGTTTTTAACAGATTCAGGTAAAGGAATACCGTTACCAAAGCCTTGGTTTATACCCTGCGCAAGACTGAGTCCTTCAAGAGTTTTTTCAGTTAATGTATAGTATTTAATGCCTGTATCTGACTGAATATAGAGCGTTTTAATGCCTTCAGTACCGACAGGACCTTGTGAAACGGTCATATCTCCTTGAGTTTCTACCCATTTATTTTGAGCAATATTAAACACTAAGGCTGATCTAGGATCTTCTCGCCATTGAGAGCTATATTTATTGGTTGAATATTCTTGAGTTTTGAAAGTTTTATCATCTTTTGAGTATAAATAACTATAACTTGATAATTCGAGCGGATTTTCATCTACCCAGTAGCTTAAGTCATATAAATTGTTATTTTTTACCTCAGTGAGAGGGTCTTGTACATATTTGAAATTATCTTTCAAGGTTTTGTACTGTGACGGAACATATTCAGCAGGTTTTGGCGGTTCTGGTTTTGGCTCTACAGCATTATTATCATCTGAGTCACTTCCACCACCACAGGCAGTTAGGAGTAATGTTGACACAAGGCTGGAGAGTAGGAGTATATTTTTCATATCATTTCTCATTATCTTATTCATATTAAAAAATTTATCTCAATTTTTATGAAGCAAAGCATAATTTTGTTTGCAAAAAACTATTATCATATTGAAATAAATCAAGAGAATCTTAACAAATTTTCAATCAAAACTTGAATGAAAAATGAGTGAATCTGTAACAATTACGTCACTGATTGTCGTATTACCCCATTTAAGATGATGATCAAAGCTGTTTTTTTACTGAAAATGAGATACTGTACCAACTCATAATCTATCTGCTTAATTTTTAAAAAAGGGAAACTTGCAACGTGACGCAATACACAGCCCAATCTCTTGAGGTTTTATCTGGTTTAGACCCTGTTCGCCGTCGTCCAGGTATGTATACCGATACCACGCGACCAAACCATTTGGCACAAGAAGTTATTGATAATGCTGTCGATGAGGCACTTGCGGGACATGCCAATAAAATTACAGTCACGGTATATAAAGATGGTTCGTTATCTGTTGAAGATAATGGGCGAGGCATGCCTGTCGATATTCACCCTGAATATGGGCAAAGCGGCATTGAGATCATTTTAACTAAGTTACATGCAGGTGGTAAGTTTAGTACAGATAACTACCAATTTTCAGGTGGTTTACATGGTGTTGGTATTTCAGTTGTTAATGCTTTATCGGATCGAGTGGAAGTTGAAGTTCAGCGCCAAGGCAATCTGTACAAGATGGCATTTGAGCATGGCGAAGCAGCAGCGCCACTTGAAGTATTAGAAGGAAAAGCACCCAAAAGAGCGTCTGGAACAACTGTACGTTTTTGGCCAGAAGCAAAATATTTTGATTCACCAAAATTTGCACTCAAAGCTTTAAAACATAATTTAAAAGCGAAAGCAGTTTTGGCTGCGGGCTTGCAGATTAACTATGTTGATGAAATTAATGATGAAAAAATAGTTTGGCAGTTTGAAAATGGTCTAGTTGACTATTTGATGGATGAATTGCAAGATCGAGAAATTATTCCTCATCCTGCTTTTGTTGCAACTGGAGATGCTGAGCGTGCGAGTGCCGAATTTGCCATTTGTTGGAATGCAGAAGGTGGTGAACAGATTCAAGAAAGTTATGTGAATTTGATTCCAACGGCACAAGGTGGTACGCATGTCAATGGTTTGCGTTCAGGTGTTACAGATGCGCTGCGTGAGTTCTGTGAGTTACGTAACTTATTGCCACGTAATATGAAATTGTCAGCCGAAGATGTTTGGGATGGTGTGAATTATATCCTGTCATTAAAATTCCAAGAGCCACAATTTTCAGGTCAAACCAAAGAACGTCTTTCGAGTCGTGAAGCATCAAATATTGTTTTGAATATTGCCAAAGATGCTTTTGCTTTATGGTTAAACCAAAACTCTGAAACTGCAATGTTATTGGCTGAGTTAGCGATTGCAAAAGCGGGTCGCCGTTTAAAAGCAGCAAAAAAAGTAGAGCGTAAAAAAATTGTTTCAGGACCAGCCTTACCAGGTAAATTAGCAGATTGTGTGGGGCATACACTTGCTGAATCTGAGTTGTTTATTGTGGAAGGTGACTCAGCAGGTGGTTCTGCCAAGCAAGCACGTGATAAAAATTTCCAAGCGATTATGCCGATTCGCGGAAAAATTTTAAATACATGGGAAGTATCTTCAGATGAGGTTTTAGCTTCTCAGGAAGTTCATGATATTGCGATCGCGATTGGCGTAGATCCTGGTAGTGATGATCTTTCAGAATTACGTTATGGGAAAATCTGTATTCTTGCTGATGCTGACTCGGATGGTTTACATATTGCGACATTGTTGTGTGCTTTATTTGTCAAACACTTTCCTAGCTTAGTTGAAGAGGGGCATTTGTTTGTTGCTATGCCGCCATTATTCCGTATAGACGATGCTAAAGATGTACATTATGCTTTGGATGATGATGAACTGGCAGCTATTTTAAAGAAAGTAAAAAGTAAAAATCCACAAATTACTCGCTTTAAAGGCTTAGGTGAGATGAATGCCAGCCAATTGCGTGAAACCACGATGGATCCAAATACACGCCGTTTGGTGCAATTAGATTTAGACGATAGCCATTTTACTGCAAGTCTGTTAGATAAACTTTTGGCTAAAAAACGTTCTGCTGACCGTAAACATTGGTTAGAGCAGAAAGGTAATTTAGCTGACTTAACCGTGTAAAATAAAAAAGCCCGAAAGGGCTTTTTTTATATATTCATGTTTTCAGCCCAAAGGAAATATCCGCCATATTGGCTTGATCTAAACTCACCACCGATATTTTTCCCTTGTTCTGTCAAATAGTGTTTACCATTTTCATTAAGTGTAAGAAAACCAAGTTCAACAAATTTATCTAAGAGTTCATTGGTTTTAATTTTATGTTTTGCCGCAAGTTTTGAAGAGGTTAATTTTCCTGTTCCTTCATTTGCTGTATTTAAATTTGATGATTCTTCAACTTTTTCTGTTTTTACTTCATCTAGCGAAATCCTTACTTCATCACTAATACGAATGATACGTTGAGCTTCTTCATAGGCATCTTTATAGACATCAACATCATCATCTTTTTGAATTAAAATCCCCATTTCATTATTATTCACTTGGCTAAACTCATATAAATTTAGACTCGAAATAATACAATGATCTTCATTTAAATAGCATTTTGCATGCAGGTTTTTACAAAAACTAACGCGAATATAATCAAGTTTTTGCATCCATTTTATTTCATCAGGATGTAAGTCACTTTTTCCATAAACAATACGAATATCAATTTTTAAGCGATTTTTATCTTCTAAAAGCTCTTTAATTCGATCATTTAAACGTAAATATGGACTGATTAAAATTAATCGTTCTTTGGCATTTTTAATCAGTTCTTCTAAAAAGAAGTTAGTTGCGCTCGTATTTAGAAATTTTGCCATGTGATCCCCCTCTATTTTAAGTTGTTATGCTTTAATTAAAGCATATCTTAATGATAAAGAGGGAGATATCTTACTCATTTTTATTGTGATTTCTCAACCTTATAGAACGTTCCACCAGCATAAACATTGTGTCCAAAGCCACAGGTCGACTCACCACTTTCTTGTTTAGCTTCAATATAATGACCTAAATTTTGATCTGTTTTAAAATCAAGCTGAATCGTACAGTCCTCATATTTATAAATTGCTCGTTTTTTATTTAAAGCAAATGAGGTATCAAACTCTCCCATATTTGGTCCATAAATAAGGCTTCTTAAACCCATATATAAACCTGCGTAGCTCACCTCATACGCATTTTTATGACGTTTAACCGTGATATGATCCCATTCGCCATAACCTGAATAACTGACATATTCACCTGATAAGTCTGTAGAAATCTTTGGTTTAGCTAGATTTTTTAAATTAAATTGGTTGGTTTTTTCTTCTTTATTAATCATTAACCAAGCTCTTGCCCACATCGGTTTTCCCATTTTTGCATAGCTCAGCGCTACATTATTTTGGGCAGTGATCACTTGCTGTTCTGTGAACTTAACCGTTGTTTCGTCTTCATTTGATAAACAAAAAGAGCTCCAAGCTGCTTGAGTTTGAAAATGCTCTAATGCTTTCTTATAGTTTTTTTGGTCATACAACTTTTTGCCTAAAGCTGCATGCTGCGAAACTGCCTGACAGCCGCGTTGTAATTCCTGTTCAAAAGAAGATTCTGCGTGTGCAGTTTGCACAGCGCTATAAGTAAAGATAGAAAGGGCAAGTAGGAAAACTTTTTGCATTATTGTATTCGGCACAAATTGGTTGACGTTTTATTTTATCGCAAAATATGTGTGATGATGATGCTATTGTCAAAATGTACAAAAACAATGAAGCCCGAAGACTTCATTGTGGGAAAGTTACAGCCTAAAAAAGTTTAAAATTTATAGCCTAAATTTAAGGTATATAGCATTGGATTCACATCACCATTACCTACAGTTGTACCATTGATTCGGATATCTGAATTCACATCAATATAGCGAAATTCTGCGCCTAAACTTATGTTTTTATTTAAATTGTATTCCATTCCTGCGGTAGCAGCATAACCAAAAGAATTTGAAATAGATAATTTATCATTGCTGATTAATTTTTCATTAAAGTAATACGTATAATTTACGCCGACCCCTAAATAAGGATTCAGTTGACCATCGGGATTAAAGTTATATTGCACACTTAATGTTGGTGGAAGATAGCGGGTATAACCAATTTTTTCACCATTGCCATAAATACGATGTTTGGGTGCAGTACCTACAAGCAAATCAACGGCAACATTTGGGGTCACAAAATAAAGGTTAGATGCTGTAAGCGCATAACTACGTGAAATACTGGTTGCTGTGCCATCATATAAATTTCCAGGATGGCTTTTAGGTTCAATTAACGTTACCCCTAAACGTGTTTTAAATTGACTTAAATCCAAATCTGCATAAGCACTAGAAAATGTGCCAAGTCCCATACATAACACAATTAATTTTTTCATTGTCATTTCCATAAAAATTTTAAAAAACAACGATGTATTCCTTATCGTTGAATATAGAGTGATAATCAAAAAACATGCCATAATTTTTTTATTTTAAAATCAATGCTTTATTATTTTGAGTTTTCTATTTTTTTCATCATTTGCTTGAATTGTATAAATAATATTAATGATTTGATGAATTTTAAAGCACTATAGGTCGACTGTTACAGCATATATTGCATTAACACCAAATCACGCCATAATCCAAATTTTTGTCCAACTTGAGGCATATAACCCGTTTGTTCAAAGCCTAATTTTTGATGTAATTGAATAGATGTAATATTTTCATGATCAATTGCTGCAACCATCACATGAATTTGATGCTGTTTTGCATGTTCAATCAGTTTAAGCAGCAGTTGTTTGCCTAAACCTTGATGGGAAAATTGAGGAGAAATATATACTGAATGTTCAACCGTTGCACGATATCCATTGACTTGTCTAAAGCTAGAATAGTCAGCATAGCCTACAATGTTTTGACTGTTGATTTCCTCAGCAACAAAAATAGGAAAATTTTGTTTTTGTAACTGATCAAACCAATCTTGATAGTCTGCCAAATTTTTGATTTGACTATTCCATGTAGCTAATCCAGATTTAATTTCATGATTATAAATATGCATAATCTCAATGAGATCTGAACTTTGTGCGGGACGAATCAAAAATTGCATGGTATGTAAAAGAAATAAATTATTTTCAATTTTTAAACTTTAAAAATCAAAAAAGCAAGACCGAAATCTTGCTTTTATAGCGACGCTACATTTGCTTAGAAATGATATTTTACTAAAGCACTGACATCATTTTGGTCAACACCTTTGATGCCGTATTTATTATTCCAAACAGAATGTTCAAAACCGACATAAAGCTTGGTTTTTGGAGAAATGTGTTTGCCTGCATTCCATTTCCACTGAGTTGTCCAGTTCAGTTCACTTGCATGGTCATCTTCAGCAGTAGACCAGTCAAGGAAACCATCCACTAAAAACTCTTCTGAACCAAATTTAAATGGTACACCATAAGTGATGGTCATTTGATAATCATCATCTTGGATATCATTTTCAACTTTATAGAAGTTTACACTTGCAAACTGTGTATATGGAATTGCCAGATCAAAACCGACACCATACATAAAGTTGTTAAATTCTTGGTTAAGGTCGTAGCCTGCGTTATGTTCCCAAGTCGTTGCGATCAATACATCTTTGATTGGACCGAAAGCAAGTTTTTGACCAGATACTTCACCTAGGCTGATACGAGGCGATAACTCAAAATAAGTATTTTGTTCATCATTACCATCGAGTTGGTGATCTACAAAGAAAAATACATCAGCGTATTTTAATTTTGCTGCATATTCAGCAGTCACAGTTGTACGGTCTTCGGTACCAACTTCATAGTTTTCACCATAAAGACCCGTTAAGCTAAAATCTTGCCATACAATTGGATTAGCCTGAGCGAAGGTTGCAGTTGATGCAAGTGCGCAGATCGCAGCAAAGTGTGTAAATTTCATGAAAAGTTTCCCCCAAGAAAGCGTAACAAGGATACAGATTCTTATGCAAAAATAAAGCCGAAATAGTCGAAAATGTAAATTTTTATGTAATCTGAAAGTATGAAATGAATGCTTTAAAATAGAAGACTTTTCACTAAATTTAATGCAGATCAAGCTTTTAATAAGGCAAAACTTTTATGGTGGATTATTTAATAAATCTAAAATTTACCGTGATAAAGGCAAAGGGATTAGATTGTATTTCAAAAGTATGCTGATGACATTTGATATTAAATTCTCATTCACCCTATAAAATTAAACTGAACGGAGTGATGCTATCGCAGGCGACATGGATGTCGCCGTTGGGTAAGGGTGATAGGGATATCCCCTTTACCCAACAAAGGATTTTTGTTACTTTTTATCCTTAAAAAGTAAGATGTTGCCTACGCAAATGAGTTTGAATTTCGTAATATAAGTGGGGCAGTGCAAAATAATATTCTACTAATTTTTTAATGATCAAATCAGCATAGATTTTAGAACACTATTAAAGATTGATCTAACTCAAGTGATAAGTGCTCATAAGTTCTAAGATCAGGTCAATTAAAAACCGACTCATAACGTATTTTGAATTTAGGATGTATCTAAAGATATAGCGCTATTTTTATGAAGTTAATAATTTGAATTTAGGCTTTTAGCAAATTTATAGACATATAACGGACAACATAACGCTTTTAGTGCTTTTGAAATGTGTGAAAAATGTAAATATTTAATTAAAAAAAGATAAGTAAATCATTAAATTAGAAAATAAAGTAACAAGTTGTCATTTTTCATATTCTTTTCATAAATATTTTCAAAATGTACTTGCATATTTTCCAATATAGACCGATATTGAAGATATAAGGACACGGAAATTTCTCCAAAGTGTTCATCATTCATTGTGGAGGTTGCGACCAAAATTCAAATGAAGATGTGCTTAATGCTGAAAGATCAGCAAGAATCCAACGTGCCAACATAAGAAAGTTTTGCACAGAGACATAAATGAGTTTTTAAAAGTTATTGAAATATAAAATTGTTATAAGAGGTTGATATTTATGAACATTGAAATCCGTACAGATAAAAATATTCAAAATAGTGATCGTTTAATCACATATGTGCGCGAAGAGTTAAACCAAGAATTTCAACGTCATAGTGAACGCATTACGCAGTTTTCGGTTCATATTAGTGATGAAAATGGGGATAAAGGCGGCGATGATGACATCCGTTGCATGATTGAAGCGAAAGCAGCAGGATTAAAACCCGTTGTTGTAACGCACAAAGCTAAAAATATCGACTTAGCATTACATGGTGCAATTGACCGAATTAAACGTAGTATTGAGCATGTACTGGAGAAAAAAGAAAATCCACGTGGTGGAAAGCTTGAATTTACAGATGCTGATTTAGAAGCTGATGAAGCTTAATGAAAAGCCCCGAAAGGGGCTTTTTTATGGGTTGTTTAAAAGTTTTGGTCAGAAAACAACAAAAAAGGGCAGAAAAGCTTACAAAAACAGTAAGATGATAATTACTTGAACTATCTTTTATATTTTTCGGCATAATATGCCTAAATTGAACTCACATGAGAAAAGTATATGCTGACAGCGCCACAACAGAGCTTTTTACAGGCTATCGAAGCATTAGACCTTGAACAAGTAAAACGCCAATTAGCAGAAGGTCTAAACCCTAACTTTATTGAACCAGAAAAAGGTCCAGCAGTGTCTGTTTGGTCGGATGGCTTATTTGTATGGTGGGAAAATGTATGTGAAGCGTATGAGGCAGGTCAACCTTTAACTGAGCAGGAAAAACAAGAAAAATTAAATATTCATTTAGAGATTTTAGAACAACTCATCCATGCAAATGCTAACTTCCATCTTTGGGATGCAGAAGAATGTTACGGTCCATTATGGGATGCAGCAAGTGCAGCATGTGTACCAGCAGTGAAACGATTACTTGAGCATAAAGTAGATCCAAATACCAAAGATGAAGAGGGTAAAACGATTTTAACCTCAATAAGTGATTTATTTTTTGATCAAGATTTTGATGAAATTGATTGGTCACAGGCTTTACCTGAAGAGAAAGAAACTTTAGAGTTATTACGTAGCCATGGCGCAAAAATGTCTAAAGAATTAGCTTAACAGAGTAATAGTATGACAATCTCTAATAAAATCATCGTTATGCTTGCAGCAACTGCCAGTATGAGCAGCTTTGCCGCAGAGTTTTCCTTTGATCGTCCTGGTGTAGGTTTTAGTACAGGGATTACACCTGTCGGACAAGTCGCATGGGAACAGGGTTTACCTAGTGCAACTTATACAGAAACAACTGTAGATGGTATCAAAGCAAAAACGGTAACCTTGAATGGTGATATGTTATTGCGTACAGGTTTAGCATCAGGCTTAGAATTACAATTAGGTTGGGCAGGTCCAGCATGGACGCAAACCAAGTACAAAGGTAATAAAGTTGATGATGATGGTTTAGGTGATGTCAGTATTGGCTTAAAGAAAGCGATAGATTTAGATGATGAAAAATTATCTATGGCTGTTTTAGCACAAGCTGTGATTGCAACAGGTAATGACAACTTTAGCAATGAAGATGATATTTATAGTATTGGGACATCACTTGACTATAAATATAATGACTTGGTAAATACAGGCATTACCATGCAATATGCAGTTCAAGATGGTGATTGGTCTGTGACCGCAATTCCAACGGTTGCTTATAAAATTGCTGGAAATTTATCAGGCTTTTCAGAGTTTATTTATCGTAAAGGTGAAAGTGAAAATTACCAATATGGTTTAGGCTCTGGGCTTATTTATGCTTTAAATGATCGTGCTCAGTTAGATGCTAGTATTGGTGTTGACTTAGAAGGGCAAGATCGTAGTTATAATGCAGGATTTGGTTTTTCATATTTATTTTAAATCATCCCTTGCAGTATGCGTTTGAAAAGAGCAGCAGCAAAGTTGCTCTTTTTATTTGTGTCAAAATATAAATAACAATACACAGGAAAATAAGATGGATTT
>NZ_PYIX02000047.1 GCF_003024515.2 Acinetobacter sichuanensis | reverse complement strand
ACTTCAAAGTAGAAATGTCTGGTCTGGATTGTTGCCACTCTAATTTGAGTTTAAAAAAGCTAGCAAATCTGCTAGCTTTTTAAGATGATTATTCTATTTTTTAGAATTTAATAAACCAAAGAAGTTCTCTCCATCGTTCTCTAAGTCTTCAAAAAACTTATAAAACGATTGGGCAATAGCCTTATTTTTGACAATAATACCCACAGGCACTGTTGTTAAAATATTTGTGGATGAATCACTAACGTGAATAATCAAAACACAAAAAGAGTCTTTCATAACCAAAAGCTCAAAATTACCGTCAAAAACTACACTACTTTCCTTAAACGTTAGAAAGTGCTTGGCTCCTGCCTCAGCTGTGATTAGTTTTTTATAACTTGCGATTGATTGTTTATCATTTCTGTATGCCACTGGTAAGAAGCATTTAAAGTTTTTGGTAATTGTGGTTGTCGATAAACGATCAATAAAATCACTAAATCTATCTGACTTACCCCAAAATTCATCTGATGGAGCTAACCAATACAGCTGTTTATCATCATTATTCTGGTCTTGATATTGTTTGATTGTTTTGAAAAACAGGTCTGAATTTTCCTTAGAATATATTGGCCCGATAAAGTATTCATTGGATTTGTGTTCTAGCTTAAATAAGCGATCTAAATTAAGCTTATTCTCGCTAAAAATAGATTCAACTGAAAAAGTATCCTCCATATCTAATTCATGGAGTACCTTTAGAATATCCTCAATATTTTGTGGCTTCTTAGCTGATCTAAGAGCAGCGTAAAGAGAATCTTCGATTTTGTTAAGATTTTCCATGTGATTAAAATCACTAATCTCTGTAGGTGTATAATTCTCATCAAGCGTCAATGGTAATGTAAAACGACGAGAATGGTCTCGCAATTTTTCCACTTGGCTCATTTTATACAGTTGCAGCTTCTTTTCATCCACTGATGGATTCAACTTAACTAATCCTTGGCTGAAATAAAATCGAAAATTTTTCTGAAACTCCTTACTAACCAAAGACTCACCATTTGAAAGGTATTGGTTAGAAGCATCTAATTTAATTGAATTTGCCCCATTGTCAGATGCGTTGGGATTAACTGGCTCAGGATTCAAGCCAATCATCTCAAAACTCATCTTTTGAATATTGTCCTCAATCTTATTTACATAAGGAATTGCACAAACATCCGAGAATGCTTTCTCAAGTCGCTGAGTCAGAGCAAATCGATCATCTTCAAGATGTTTTATCTGCATTTGTTTTAATAATTTAGTTAATAGCACATCTGTTTCATGATTAGATAACCCTAAGAACCGCGCTATTTTTTCAGCAGAAAGTGGTGCAATTACCAATAGGCGCAATACCATAGAATCAATAAAATCTAAGGTATCTGTTGTGGTATAGCTAAATGCCACATTGAATAGTTGTGATGGCAATGTAACATCTACGTCATGATAGCTTCTTAGTGAATTTTCCATGAGTTATACCCCTGCCTTTCTATATTTTTTTGATCTATTTTTATTAATGTGCGGATTGTTTTGTACTATTTTGACAATGGCGCGTTTTGAAATATATCGATATTCTAAAGTCTGATTTTCACGGCACTTGATGTAATTTAATACGCGTCCTAAAGGTAAGTTACTGTTGACTCCTTGCCACATTTCTGACGCACCAAAGATTACAAGACGATCCATTGCGCGAGATAAAGCCACGTTCACACGATTTGGTGACTTCAAAAATGCAGGAAACTTAGTTGGATCATTTCGCGTAACTGAGAGAATGATGATCTTATTCTGTTTACCTTGATAACTATCCACCGTATCAATACGCACAATTGATCTCAATGCATCTGACACTTCACACAAAGAGAAGGCTTTTCTTAACCGGTTTTTTTGCTCAGCATAGGTACAAATTACACCAATAGCAGGCTCTTTAAGGGAATCAGGCTCTGGCACTAATTTATTTAACAAGAGTTTGTCTTGGTCAATCCGCTGAAGAAAATCGATAATTTCATTAATTTCATGTGGGTTATAAATACTACTACCTTTCTCCATTTTGAAATGCTCAGCATTCCCAGTATCCACCCAAGTAACTGTTGAATTCAATTCTATTACGATGTCGGATGCATAGTTATCAGGCACAATCCGCTTTAACTTAATTTCTTTCAGCTCTTCATCACTTAAACCACGAGAATCGACAACTTCAGTTTCAAGTTTTCCTTCATAAAAACAGTCTGAAACTAATTCGCCGATGCTCGGACTCATTCGGTACTGTGACAAGAGTTCTGAACTAGCCTTTAGTCCATAATGTGAATTAAAGATACGGCCAAAGTCGCTTTGTAATTTATCTTCCAAATCATCATCTGATATCTTAAGTTGCTTAGCTAAAGCCTTTATATGATCGCTCGAATATAGTGGAGGAAGTTGGTCTTGATCCCCAACTAATAAAATACGTGCACCTGACTGCATTGCAATTGCCAATTCTGAAGCGATTGAACGTGCTGCTTCATCAATAATCACCCAATCAAATACGTGATTGGCGATTCCAATACTTTGTTGGCCAACACCAACGCATGTGCCACAGACTAATTGCCTTGTTTTGACCAGAAAACTTTCATAATTAGCATTTTGGCTTTCAATTAATGGTTCATAATCTAGGGCAATATTGATCAAGGCTTTCGCTTTAAGTCCTTCCTCATTAGATACCCCGTAGTATTGATTAAGTGCTGCGAACGTAATCATGTCGATCTTATTTAACTGGTTTAATACTGTTATCTCTTTATCATTGATACAGTCTTCCAGTTGATCCCAAAAGTCTTGATTTCCGTCAAACATGCTCTTCAGCTTATGCATTGCTGATTTGAAAGCCTGGGTATACTCTTCTAATGAGAAACTAAACTTTTGATCAAGATCATCTTGGTCGATTGACTGATACGCAGATTTAAGACTATTTAAAATAGTGACTCTGATTTCATAAAGATCGCTCAAGTATTCAGCTTCAAGTGATAAATCTTTTGCAAGCTCAAGCACTCTTTCTTTAATATTAGACTTAAACAGCTCTATCTGGCTCGTAATAATTGAGCCTGTATAGACATCTTTTAATTCAGGAGACACAGCACTCTCTTTATTGCTTATTCGAGCAATACTTAATGGTGTGTCATACTCTGTGCATAGCTGACGTATACGCTCAACACTTGTATTTACAGCTTCGTGCGACTGACTAACAATTAAGATGTTAGATACATTTTGTTTATCATAGAGATAGTGAGCCAGTATAGAGATAAATTCAGTTTTGCCGGTTCCTGGTGGTCCCTTTAATAGTGATACAGGTCCATACTTAAGCACATTACGGAACGCTTTACGTTGTAATGGATTGAGGGCTTTAACCAATTCCCCATTTTTGTATTTGTTATAGTGATCTAGATCTTCATCAGGCACTTCAATCTCATAATCTTTTGCTTCAATCACTAATGATGGTTCAAAGTAATCTACGAGATTTTCAATGACAGCCTTATTACTCAGAATATTTGTCAGAGCATCTGCACGTTTCCGATTAGATGACTTATCTGCCTTGCTTTGTAGAAACAGTGTTGCTTCTTCAGGAACTTCATTTGTTTTTTTACAAAAATCGATCCACAATTCTCCGACTTTTGATTGCGCAATATTCACCGTACCTATGCAGAAAGTGTAATCACCTCCCGCCCCAGTTTCTTTAGTGCACATTACATCGACTTTATCGGTCTTTGAAAATTTAGCTGAAACATCTTCTGCAGAGTCATAGTATGCAATAGCACTCTTTGAATCTTTAAAATGTTTGCTCGAAACTATCTTTAACGGCTCAGACAGAGTGATTGTAGGATGTGCATGACGCTCAGTCGCCATGACTTTTTTCCACAACTCTTTCGTTTCAATATCAATTAAGTGGCTATGTGTAGGCAGATGACTCATTGGCTGTGCCATAAGCTCATCAGTAGCTATAACATCGCCTATCTCTTCTTGTAATGCTTTTTGTTCACGCAGAGCCCGTAATGTTTCCTCTTTCTCTTGAGTCCTTTTGAGCTGTGCTTGCTTAAACTGTTCAATAGCATCCTTAAAGTTTTGATCTTTTGCTAAGAAGTCATTTAACTCTACAATGTTGTCACGCTTACTCATCCCAGATATCGGGTGGACTTCAATGCTAACATCAATAGTCAGATCTGCATCCCTACTAGCCTTCCACCACAGGTCTTGTTTTTTGACAAAATCAAGGAAACTTAATTGATTTTCATGGGGCTTATAAAACCCTTTTAACATGCCATTGATTCCGCTAAGTGTAAATCGAAAATCCCCCTCACTTGCTGCCTCAAGTTGGATATAAACTTTGCCGTTTTCGGGATAAATCGTAAAGGGCGTCTCAACCTTACTTGTATAAATACTAATCTGAGGAGCTTCTTTTACAATAGCACCCTTACATTCAAATGCCTCTATAAAGCGAGAATTATCAATATAGCGTACACTTGGATCTTCCATTCCTTCTATGCTCAAGGCTGTATTTAGCCAGGATAAAGTAGGATCCATTGAAGCCACATCATCCACAGCCAAGTCTATATCGTATAGATCTGCGATTAATTTCAATGCAGTAAAGTTGTCACACTGAATGACTGTTGGATCTTCAATATCAGATGGGAAATAAGCATTAGAAGAATCAGGTTGTGGTACTTCAGGATGGAAGCAATCATTAAAACTAACTTTCAAGTTTGTTTTATCTACTAGAATCTTTTCATCATCCAAGTTTCCATGTTGAAAGCCATGCTCATGAAATTTTTTCAGAGAATGCAATAACTGAAGTGAAAGTTCATTTTTTTCATCCTCAGTTAAGCCCTCAATAACCGTTGACCAAGCTTCACCCTTTACCATTTCAGTTACTAGATACACACATGCTGTGCTAGTTGATAAACCAAAATCAATAATCTTAGGAAGGTATGGCAAATTGAGAGCCTGCGTCATTTTAAGTTCTTCAAAGAATCGCTTAAAACAACTCTTTTGATAAGTTGTCATTGCAGATGCAACTTTACCCATCCATGTTTTGACTAACATGTTGCCTGATGCATAGAGTGTAAAATTTTGGTTAGCATCAATAGGCGCGCCAAATATCGGGTAACTGATATAGGTATTTGTCTGATTTAAATATGGATTCAGTACATCTGCATCAAGTTCATAACTAACTTGTTCAGCAGGTTTTTGAGCTAAGAAATCTTGGAATACTGCACATGCATTATCATATTTCCCTGTCAAAGCTCGTGTTAAAATACGCTCTAACCAGTGGTTCTGATCTCGCTCCTCAAGACTAAATTTTTTCAATGAACGTGGGCTCAGTCGAGCATTCTTCCAAATATGAAGGATTAACTGCCCTAACCAATACACATCCTTTTGTGCAGCTGTCAGCGCAAGATTCGGAAGATGAGCTGTTGTATTCAAAAATGGGAGTTCGTTAGCCAGTTCAGGGTCAATTTTCGAGGGCTGTGTTTGATCATTTGCTGCCGAAAAATTGGATAGCAATATCTCCTTTTTATAAGAGATCCACACACTATGATCACCCACATCACCATGAGTAATTCCCATTTGATGTAGGTGATTAAATTTACCAAGCAAAATCTGGAATAAATCCAATTTCTCAGATTCAGACATTTTCTCAGCATAAGCGCCGATGAATTCGTTGACTCGATAGCTGTTCTCAGGCAACTCATACAACTCATTATATTTTGATGTCATGTCATCAAGACTTGGGTTTGTAATCGGGTGCAAACAACTTTGATAAAGATCAGGCTTTTCTGTTTTAATTTTTTGGAAAACCCGGCGCTCATTGCAGATCAAGTTGAATCGATGTTGAGGCTGACTCATTCTTGAGTTACTCAACTTGAATTCATTAAAATCCCAACAACGCATTAAAGATTTTTCACCAACGATGGTCAATGAATGCGCTTTATACTCGCTATAAATCTTTTTAGGATGCGGTAAGATCAAGTCACCTCGTTCATGATTATTAATAATCAAAGAGCGTGGTTGAATTTGGTCAGGCGCAAAAATTTCATCAATAATGGCGTGATATTCTTTTTTAATATCATATATGCGACCATCACGTTCCAGATGCTTGCGGAACATATTATTAAAATTCTTCTGTTGAGCTAATTGTATAAACTCATCTATCGAAAGAATGTGCTCTAAATCTTCTGGAGGCAGGCGCGAATAATCTGCTTTACCACACATGACAACAAAGTGAGAAACACTTTGGTAATGAAATGTAATGCCCTTAGCTTTCTTTTCTGAAACTTTATCCTTTAGTTTATTAACTATAATTTGCATTTTTTTTACATTTTTAGCTACAGGGCATGAATCTTGCTCTTTATTACCTACGTACCATTTTCCTGCAACTTTTGTAATTTCCTTACCGTTCCAGTCCTTGAATTCAATGACCAAAATGTTTGCATGAGTAATAATTAGGAGATCATATTCAAATTTCTCAGAACTACCTTTCGCTACTGCTTTTTTTCCATTTTTATGCATAAATTCAAAACCAGCATATGCTCGCCAGTTTTTAGTTTTTTCGCCACGATCAAAGACCTTTTTAATCTTATCAATTGCTTTGAGTTCGTGCTCGTATATACCTGTCTCTGGATATGTAACTTTCATATTAAAAGATTCTTTATTTAAAATGTCTTGCTTTTGCACATACAACAAATAAGCGTCAAAAATGATGCTAAATTTTTATTAACATAAAGTAATGCTATATGTACGGTGTCTTTTAGAAAAAATACTTAGCGTAAGAATTTAGTTTTTTCAGGTTGATGGTTAGTTTGGCCAAATAAGCCCTCCGAAGGTTTTTTATATTCAGTTTAGGATTGTATTTAAAATAAAGTCTGCCAAATATTTTGGTGTAAAACCTGAGTCTTCTAGCACGATCATCATTTAGATGATCTAACTCAATCATTCGTTTAAGCAAAACGTATTTCACTTAACGGTTCATAATGTGACTTATATTACATTTAATTTTTGAGTATTCAAAATTATTTTATTGAATTATAAGAAAAAAACTTAAGGAATTCCTTAAAATTTGATGACAATGGTCATATCTCTAATCACTAAAAAGACCAAAAATAGATATCTACCCATATCTCTCGGACAAATTAACTCTATTTTATAAAAGTATCAATAAATTCATTAGGTTCATGAACCAAAAATTTATAATTATTTTTTTATTTATATAAGTTATTGAAAATAATAAATAAAATTATTAAAAGTTTTATTAACTAGACTTCAGGTGAACATAAGTTAAAGTTCGAATTAAAATGAATAGGGTAGTCGCAATTTCCAAAAAATGACAGCTCATGTGTCGTTTAGATACTAACAATTTGTTTATTATAACAAATCTTAAGCATGTTAGCTGTCGTCATTCTTTGATACGGTCTACGTACTACCGTACAATCATCAGCTATATTCATGGTGTTACTTTGCATAATTTACATTTTCTGCATTCAAACCAATCAATCCAAAATTACGTGCACGTTCGAGACACATAAGCTGTCATTGACGACACATGTAATGTCACTGGTTGCGTTCGTGCGTCTATTTCCGTTGAACTATGCTATACCTTGAATAGCCAGCTACTCGGTTCACTGAAATACTGACCGACACGTTAGATTTCAGTTTTAAATCAAAATAGCGATCAATCGTCACAATTAGATGTTTTACATAATCAAAAACTACATATGTTAAATCCTTTAAATCATTGTTCTGGTGTGCAACTTCAATAAATTCTGAAAACAACGCTACACCTGTTTCGTTGGCCAGATTCGCTAACTGATTATCCAATCCGGCAATTGCCGTTAATTCTGATGCAATCACCACTTTATGCATTGCTGTTTCCGCTTCAATGCCTTTGTACTCAATCCCCTTGTATATATAGACATCGTTTTCTCGTTTGCCTTGGTTCCAAGGGTTATCCGTACCATCCAGTCTAGGCATGCTGTACGGTCGTTTTAGTTTTGCTGGAGGTGTTTGTTTAGCGGTGACTTCATAAAGGTTAAATACGCAATCTGTGTAGCGTTTAAGGCTATGGTATGTCAAAGCTTGCTGTTTGGCGGTCAACTCCCGTGGTGATACATGATTCACCAAGGTTTTGAACATTTCTAATGATTCTGGTGTGAACGATCCATCTTTTTTTGCATTGTCCATCAGGTCTTTTTTAGCCCATTTATGCTTTAGTTTTTCCGCTTCAGCATCAGATATTTTCTCTCCCCGATACACGTATCCACGCGCTGCGTTTGAATACTCAAAATCTGCTCGTTTTACTGCCTTGTAGACCATTGTTTTTGTCATTTGTTTTGCACCAGTTTTTCCCATAGTTGTGGCGACCGCTTGAGGGCTTAACACGTACCCATTCTTTTTCGCTTCGGTCGTAACACCAAAACTCGTACCCTAAACAACAACGTTTATTCACGACATAGCGGTAGGTGTTGCAGATCGTAAGCATATTCTCAGTGGCGTTAACTTCCCAAGGTTTAAACGCAATAAGCTCTGTTATTGCTTCCCTGTAAAGTCGTGTTGCTTTGGGATTATTGAATAAGATCCGTTCTTTTTTTGAGGTCTTAGTGATTGCATTCATTTCGTCCACGACCTCACTAATGCTTTTAGCCAATCATCCATCAAATCAACTAAAATTGCCCGTTCTCTGCCTGTTGGATATGCGCTTAACTTCATATTCCAACTATTTGCCGACTCTTCTGTGCCGTGCACCAAAAACCCATTTTGTTGATCATTTTCAGCCAGCTTATCCGTCACCCAACATTCAAACAGTCTGGCAAAGATTTCTGTTGGCTGTGACCAATACATTGACCGTGATTGATCTAGGTGCATGGCGTTATTCATAAAGCCCGTACCGCCTTGTCTTTCTTCGTAATCAAGGTATTTGGTTGACTTAAAAGTAAGATAATTAACCAGCTTGATAAACTTATCTGCAGTCTGGCCATCTTTAAGATGTTTGTATGCTGACTCTTGATGATTCTGTACTGAGTAACGCCCTTTACTGGTGTAAAGAAAGTATTCGCTAAAAAAGTTATTATTGAGTCCGTTTCGTTTTGCCAAAACACAATCAAATCCGTGCGCGAACTCATGGGCTAGTGCTCCAACACCTTGCGTCTTGGTCAAATGAATAAGCATATTACCTGGTTCAAAGTGAGCTGCTGCGCTATCAACGCCTGTGCCACGCGAACCGAATGCTATTCCTAGCTTACCGCCTAAAGATGCGAACGTAACGGGTAGACCTAGAAGTTCGACAAGATCCATTAGTGAGTCATACGTGCAATTCAGAAACCATGCACGTTCCTTTTGATTTACCCAATTGCCGAACTCGACTCCAGAAAATTTGAAATAGTCCATAAGCAACTGGCTATCGATGTTTTCACCCTTTCGATGGTCCTTACCCTCGCGCACTTCAACTCTGTCGTAGCGCGGTCTTTTGGGTGGTTTTGCGCGTCCTTTTTTGGGTTCTATGACTCGTTCATCTAAAATTGGCTGAAAAAATGTTTTTACTTTTTCTAGTGCTGCATTGAATGTGTCGTATTCCGTCCAATCATCTAGTGTTTGAAACCGCTTTGCTGAAATGGATTTAACGGCATACCACTTATGTTGACCAGTCTCAGTGTTTAATAATTTTTTGGCACCATAATTATCCGTATCAAGTACACGATCGTCTGGCCATCCTAAAGGGATTAAGTTTTTTAAGCGTAAACGTGTGTCTGAACTAAATGATAGTGGGTGTTTAACTCTGCGATTGGTATGTCGTCCAGCTGAGTAGCGTTCTAAAATATCTTTTTCACTTCGTCCAGCACCAAACTTAACGGTCATGTACGCATTAAAGTCGTCTGTCAGTTGTTCTAAACGTTCGTAGTGTGAGCTTTCATATTTGTTTTTTAAGAAGTGTAGCGTAGCAATGTAGGCATCATCCCATTGCTTTTGACCTATGCTAAACCAACCGCCCCCTAAAGGCTTGTTGGTTAAGTTTGCATAGACCAAAGAAAATAATAGTGCATGTTTTACAGGTTTATGGCCAGATTGGGCATCAGCTCTAAAATCAGGCTTTTGCCAATATTCCTTTTTAGTCACTAGGCTGTCAGACTTAATTCCATTCATGTTGCCTGAGAAGTCTGGTGATGGGTTGTCTTTACGTGCACCAGCAAACTTTTTACCTACATCCGTAATAGGACCATCTTTTTTTTCATTACTATTTATTTCTTCAGTCATAGCTAAACCACATAATTGTTAGTTGCGTATATCGTCCAAGATTTCTGACAGATCAAACAGATTAATATCTTTGAGTTTTGCTTCAGCATTGATGCACTCAAGTAAATTCATAAAACCAACAAAAATAATGTGTGGTATTGGTCTATTGTTGATATGCACGGGTGTTGACCAAGTGCGTACACGCGTTTCGCATATTTCAAGCCCTTGTTCTTCAAAAAGTTTGATCAATGTCGGGATGTCTTTGTCTAGTTGAGTAAGGGCTAATAACGACCGAAATACATCATTTAAGCTAATAGAGTGGTGACGATGGTTCGGATTGTGCTGTTTTCTATTGTCGCCCTGTTGTTGATTAAAGTAATGATGTTTTTCGCGATCTTGAGATGTTCTGTTTAAATATTTCATTTGGTATTAAGCTCCAAAGAGATAGCTGTAAATCAGGTACAAAATAAAAGTTATTGTTAATCCCGACACCAATAGAGAATTGATCGGGTAATTTTCTAAGTTAAAAGGTTTTCTGTGATAGCTCACTCCCCAATCTGAAACAGATCCTCGCTCTACGGCACTATAAAAGTTAGTTTGTGAGGCGTTTAAACGGTTGTTGTCTACTGATATGAATTCCAGTTTGCACAGCAATTCGTCACTCAGGTAGTTAAAGAAAGTCGTTGGTGTACCATTTGATAGGATGTGTATATAACCGACCTGTTTTTGGGTATAACCCATTCGCTCATACGCTTTTTGAAATTCGTGCGTTAAAGTCGCACTAAACTTATCCCCCTTATTTTTGGCAATCAGTTCAATTGGTGGCTCAGCTCCAGCCTGAATAAGCTTGGTGAATTTAGGACTACCACAACCCCAATTTTGAGAGATCCAAACACCGCGTTTTGTGTCGTGAATCAAACCATCAACAATGACCACGGCTGCATCACCGATGTCGCCGTTTTCTTTTTCTGTAAATTCGGTGTTATCAACGTCTTTTCTGAATTCTTCAGGCATTGGCCTTAAAACTTCTAAAAGATTGGTACTGTCACTTTGTACATGACCAGTAGCCAAAATCATCGACTCAATTTTTTTTAGGGCATGTTCAGGTACTATCAATACTGAATGTACACGCTGGTCATACGCATCAGATTGAATGTCTTGAGCTTCGGTATTCTTTTCAATAGTGCTTAATTCCATATTATTTCTCTGCCTGGGCTTTCTGGTATTCAACTGCAGTCTTCATTGAATATTCGGTATCATCTTCGTGCTCTGTACCAACCATGCTTTGCTGACCTTGGTATATACCTTTAACAGCATTGACGAATGCGTTATGCGCCGTAGCGTTGTAATACGTTAAGTTTCCAGCACTGGTCGAATCATTGAATGTCAAAGTATTAGGAACATGCCAAACTGCTGAATAAGCCTTGCCATCGATAACAACAATAGGTTCAAACTCGACCGCTTCACGGTGCTTGGTTTCATTCCATGGTGTATAGAAAACAGTATTGTTTTTGAGGTTGTAGACCTTGAATACGATCTGGCCAAGATTCCGTATTTTGGCCTCTTTGTTGTATGCCTCTAAAACCTTGTCTTTTTGGAAGTCTGTAATTTCAAGCTCAGGGTTCTTCGTAATCACCAGTGTTTCATCAGTCGTTTTAATCTCAGATGGAACGTAGATTTTTGAACCTTTAGGGAAACGTCCTGATTTCTCCAATGCGGATCTAAACTTGTTATTTGCATCCAAGAAGTTGCCAAACTCACTACTGAAGTAGCTGTAAAAATTTGATGCACTGGTGAACATGCCAAACTGATTCACCCGAACAATTTGCTCAGATACAGTGGATGCTAAACTTGCATATGGTTTGCCCGACACATCAATTTCGCGCCATTTGTAGTTACGTACACCTACTTCTTTGTCGCATGCATCATTAAACATAGATGTAGAAACAATATCGCCGTCCAAGCGCTTCACATAAGCAACCGGGTAACTGCGGATAGGTGCCATACGAACAGCTTTGTTTGAATTGGTGTAAAAGCCAGATGACGAAATGATATTTTGTTCAGATGATTTAATTTGATAACTTCGTAATGTATTTAACTGTCGATCAAAGCTATCAATTTCAGATTCATATAAAACATCACCCTCAACAGATGTCGCGATTGAATAAGGGGCATACATCACATCGCCCTGAACTTTATCCATGATCTGCTCAGCTTCAATACGATATAACGGCTGTGAGAACATGCCATTTGATGCCAAAGCTGGTAGATCTCCCCCTACACCAAAATTACACGCTACTTTGTGGCTGGTGGTAGAAAGGCTTGATTGAGGTAATTTGTAGTTAGATGGATTGTAAGTGGTAACACGTTCATCATATTTGCGAACTTGTTCCTCAACTTTCTTTTCAATGGGATCTATTTGTTCTTCTTGAGATGCAGTATCAGTATTTGAAGGCTTTAACTTATCACAACCAAATAGCAAAACTGACAATATCGCTATGGTAAGGGTTTTCTTATTCACTAATTAATGACCTAACTTAAAACTACTAATACCCCACATTATAATTAAAAATAAGTATTAATGAAGTGGTATTTAATAGTTTAAGGACTTTTAAGCGAAAAACCCAATATCATTAATTAGTTTTAACGAACATTCTTTTAATGCAACTTCATAACCGCCGTTATTATTAAATGTAAAAGCAAATGGTAGCATTTTATCAATCGCAAATATCTTCTCTAATAAGTCGTTGTTTTCTGCAGATGGCTTATCCTTTAAGGCATATTGCATGGAAAACTTAGCATTTATACCCGTGCTTTTATATAAAGCATTTATTTGTTCTTTAAGGCTTTTTTCCACTTCTTGCACAGTATTGAAAATAAAATTCTGATTAACAGTGAATTTATCAGTTTTCAAAGATCCAAAGGTCCACGCCAGACTCTCCGAAACCACATACCCTAGAACAGTCTGCAATTCTTCATCTTCAAATTTGTGATAATGAACGTATGATTTAGTTTTACCGTTAAAATATAAAATAGAAATGGAGAACAACACCTCTTTGTGAGCATATTTAAAAGGTACTTTAACAAGACTATAAAAGTTTAAGAGCTCAACGTTGGAGGCTTTAGACATATTTTTTAAAAAAATTTTAAAGACATTAAAGTGATTATACTAAAAATATCAAAGAAATGTTAAAGGGTTTTAAAATGGATACAGTTGTTCTAAAAAATAGTTTAATTGCTAGTTTAGTTTTTGTATGTGTGTTCCTGGTGTTCCAAAACATCGACCATAGAGTTTCTGAACGTATACAGCTTGAGTCAACCAGTGCAGCATTCGAGTCGCTTGATAAAGACTTTTCTGCGATCAAAAGAAATGTGGATACTGAATTCAATAAGCTCCCGAAGTACGTGAAGCCAAGCAAAGAGCAATCGATCAATGATGCATTGGAATTCATTAAATTCTCGAAACAGACCTTTACTGACACAATGGCCCAAAATAAAGAACTTTTAGCAGAAGTTAAGGGTTTTGAGAAAAAGGCAAATGATGTTTTAGAAAAATAATAGTTATTTTAAAAAGAAAAATGGGAAGCTATAAGCCTCCCATTCTTTTAATGTCGTAAGAAACATTTAAATTTTGTTCTTAAAAGTATTATAGTAAAACTAATAATTTATGCAAATACTTTTAACAGAAATAGCTAAAAGGTCTTTAACACTTAACGAATCCGAATAACTTAGACAATGTGAATAAATTGTTAAAGTAGTCGAGTGTATATGTAAAACATTGGTATACCCATTAGAGATATGCGAATTATTATATATGTAAAACCTAACATACTTTTTAGTCGTATCTTGCGTAAAACTTACCAGATAATCTTTTGTGTTTTCATTTATGTTATCTTCGTATTGCTCTGTTATGCTCAGGATCTCTTTGCTGTTCAGCCAATAACTGCCTGTTTTATCTTGTTTAATCTGTTCCAAAATCAAATTATTTAATGACTGGTACTCTTTCGTTATTGCTTTGGCATATCGTTTTGATGACTGATGTTCTTTCCAGTCAATTTTTGCTTTCTTAAACAATTTGAAGGCTGTAACCGCACACAATATAGCTGAGATGGTACATAATATTATTCTACTACTATCACCTATAATGCCAATAATTCCTAAATGCACATCTTTTGAAAATAAACCGTTCAAAGATAGGTATACGCCAAAGATACAAAAACTTAACGCAAAAACCACAACTAAGATTAAAGTTGCTCTAATTAAAAGCTCATTAAAAGTAATTTTTCTTAAGCTTTTGGTATAAAGCTTAATCTTATCTTTTTCAGATTTTAACATTTTAGCCAAGAACTTATGTTCTCTTTTTCCTCTGCTAAAAGGTGGTGTTACAGCATCTTTAAAAGTCATGTATAATCTAAAGTATTTTAACGTTCCATTAAATATACACTACACCTGAGCCTATTTAAAATGAAACATTATAGAATTATCGCTATTTTAATACCTTTAATATTTTCAGGTTGTGCAGCAAGCCACTCAGACAAAGAGCTTGTTGACTCTTATTACAATGACCAACAAAAAACAATAGAAAGCGATGTAGATCAACTCGTTAACTCCTACTCCGCTAAAGTCGTTACTCAGTACTACCCTGAACCATACTTCAATCCAACCAAGCCAATACCGCATTATTACGCTTTAAAGCTTGATGAAATTGGTATCCCTTACCCAAAAGAGCTTGTATACGACAATGCCGACTATAATTTTTATAAAGAGCAAGCTAAGTTTAATGCAAACAATAATGACGTAATTGAAACAGATCACCACGATCACTAAAACTTTTTTATTGTAGGTGTATTAAACTATTGATAATTTAAGGTCATGAACTTTCGTAAGGGAATGGCTTTTTGTTTTCATTATTGACCTCTAAGGTGTAGGCAAGAAACAGAACTTTTGTTGAGGGGCGTTTCTTGCCGAAACCTTTCTTAATCCCTTAGATGATAAGCACCTGGATTCGTTTTCAATTCTTTATCTAACATTATTAGCTTATTTAACATATCTTGGTTTGTCGTCTTGGGAATGATCCAACCGCCAAAACTAATATTGTTTAATTTGATGTTAGGTAGTGGATCTTGTCTATTTTGTTCCAGTAACCAAAGATAGTTTTCACTACAAACAAATAAGACTTTTAATTCCTGATCAATGCGCCGTAAATCACAATATCTGAATAGGTTTACGTTACCTGGTGCTTCAGCATTGATAATTGGTTTTTTTCTTGTTTTTTCACCATGTAACTTAAAGTATTTAACACAACTTTCAATGTCACTTTTTAAATTGATTGGTGCAGTTTCTATTGGTGCTTCTGATAATTGTTCTTCAGCATATTCAAAATAGATCCAACATACCTCTTGGTCTTTTAGCTTTTCAAAAAGCCAATCTGGAACGTCATGCAATTTTTGTTTTAGTACAAATGGTTTTCCTACATTCGTAATCTTGACGCTTCTTTTCTTGTACGTGTCCAGCTCCCCGATCTGCTTCACGCCACTTTTATATAAATAACGGTTTTTGAGAACAACATTACTCTTTTTTACCTCTTTTTCAGGTTTAGGATCAGTACTGGATTTTTCAGGCTCAACATTCAAACAAAAGTAATCTATTCCTTTGGTGAACAATTGAAACTTCCCCTCCTTTTCAATTAAGGCAAAATTCCCTCTGATTTCAGCACCTACTATATCTTTAGATATTAGAAATCGATCATCAACGGTTTGTTCATTTAAGAGCAGTAAAGCCGATTTAAAATCTACTTTGTGTTCTGGTATTACAACATAACCGTGGTCAAACAACTTTTTGCTCACTCGGATAACTGTGTAAATATCCATAACCAGCTCCTTTTATTATTTCCTGTAATTTTGGTTGATGTAGTCTTGGATCTCTACAATTCGTTTTTCTGAAGTAGGATGCGTTGATAAGAAATCAATTTTAGTGCCCTGTTTTTCTTGGGCTACTACTTTATTCCAAAAGCTGATTGCGCCCTGTGGGTTGTAACCAGCACGAACCATAATATCAACACCTAGAAGATCCGCTTCACTTTCAAGTTTGCGCGAACCAGGTAAGTTAACCCCATAATCGCCTAGTAAGCTTGTGCCAGATACAACCATGTCACCTAGACCAGCCGAACTAGCTGCAAGCACACCTAAACCAGTTAAAAGCTTTTTACTTACCTTTTCACGCCCATGATCACGTAAAGCATGTGCAATTTCGTGGCCGATCAGTGCAGCCAATTCATCATCAGTTGCATTAATTTTTGTGATAGAACCAGTCAACACACCGATCTTGCCTCCAGATAGACAAAACGCGTTGATTTCATTATCTCGGATTGTATTAACTTCCCAATTCCAATTTGCTGCGTCAGCTCGATAATGTGGAACTTGTGCGATAAGACGTTTTGCTACTCTATTTACTTGAGCGTTATTCACAATCAATCCACGCTGTTTAGCAGTCGTGATGATGTTGTTGTAAGACTGAGTACTTTGCTGAAGATATTCTTTTTCAGAATACAACATGATTTGTTTGCGTTTAGAACCCATTCCATCAATAGTACTAGATACGCAACCAGTTAAAAGAGATCCGGCAACAGCCAAAACACACAAAGATTTCATCTTAAAATCAAACATTTTGTTTTCCTTTATTTTTAAAAACATTTAACAAGTTAAAACTGCGCTTATTAAGCTTGTTTTTATCTTCCAAATCAGTAATGCATTTAAACTCTTTTAAGATGTTTTTGTAATGCTCTTTTTGTTCATTTTCTGACTTATTAAAACCTTTCAAAGCTAACTGTTCAATAGTTTTAGGGCTGAATAATTTCAGAAGAACTATATTTAATATTAAAGTACCAGCCAGTAAGCCCAACGCATAAAGCTGAACAACTGAAGTACTGTATTTAGGTTCCATCGGACCAAGTGAACCAAAGCATATAAAGCTAAATACAGATAAAGTAACTGCAGCTATAAAACTAGATACCGTAACTTTAATCTTGAACTTATATCGTGCAATTAAAGCGACCATTAAAAAACCAAAAAGTATGGTACCAATTGCCGTAGCCATTATGACTAAAAAGAGTCCAGGGTTTGTGTTTGATGGATCTAACATTTCCATAGAATATCCTTAAATAAAACCCTTGCTTTCTAATAGGGTGAAACGATCTTTAAACAGTACAAAGAATGTTTTTTTAACGCTTTCGTACTGGTGTTTGATAATGTCTAAAGCACTATCATATGCACCTAGTTTCACGTAATTAACAAAATTGGCATGATCAAAACCTTTAAGTTTGTGACGTTTAATAAAGTCCTTAAAGTCTTGCTCTTTTTCTTTAAATTGATTCTCAAATTCAAAGAAAAGTTTGCCTAATTTCATGCTGTATAGTTTTAAATTGACAATAAATTCGACTAAAGGTGTTTCATTTCCTCTAATCGTAACCAGCATGTCTTTATCTTTTGTGATTTCGAGCGATGGTAAAAAATTAGAAAAATTAACCAGTAGATCACTTAATAAAACTTGTTTATTAAAGTATGTGACCAAAACAGGTGCGCTATCTGGCACATACGCTTTGATACGTTCAAATTTACTTAAAGCTTCTGGAGAAGCATGACCACTAAGGGCTAATTTCACTAACATATAATTCACTCGACATCTAATTCATTTTTTAAAACCAATTTGTATTTTGGATGAACCCCAAGTCTAAGTTGAAGTAATGTCCACGCTTGCTTTGTTATTAACTTTTCGCCACTTTCAAACTTTGACCACTGTATATTGTTGTACAAGCCTATGTGACTAGACATTTTGGTTTTACTTAAACCACTCCAGACTCTTAGTTGTTTTCCTAAGACTGGTATTGGCACCAGCATTAAACCATTGTCCTCTTGTTCCTTTAAAATCTTTAAAGCTGCCTTTTTACCTACTAATTGACCGCCATCTTCACATATATAAGTAATACGAGCTGTATATTGTTCAGAGTTTAAGCATTCTTCTAACAATGCTAGAACTTCATCCTGAGGATTCGTTAAACCCTCTCCAATCGTATCGCCTGTATCAGTTTTAATCACGCGTTATACCTTTTAAGATAGATATTCTTATAGTATATACGAAAAACATTTAAAAGATTTTTTTAAAAAAACAAAATGTTCATTTTTTGTATTTTAGCTAAAACCGCTTATAATATGATTATTGGTATTAACCAAAGTTTAAAACATATTGAAAGGTGTTTAAAATGACTAACTCTAAAACTATCGCTAAAACCAAAGAGAACCGCTTAAACAAAAATGGCAGTTTAAGCAAAACGGACCAACGCAAGCTTAAACCTATTTCTTTTTGCTTATTAGATACAGAACAAGTGACAATGCTGGAGAAAATTGAAAAGTTTCAATATGGCAATTTCTTTAAAAACATTATTGCTTCTATGACTGATGAAGAAGTTGAACAGATCGCGAATAGCAACAAGAAAAGCGATCCAATCATTCCTCAAAAATTACTAGATCTAAACATCACAAAAGGTTTCTTATCTTGTCGTTCAATTGCAAAGGTGCTTTTTAAACACAATAAAGTTGAATCTATGCTGCATGAGCTACGTAACTTTATCTCTGACGAATTCATTTTAAAGTTAGCTGAAGACCGCAACTTAACACTATCTATAAGCGACTCAGAAGTCGATTCTAATACTTCTTCAGGTATGTTTGATGATCGCTATGCGATGGCTGATACTGGCTATAAGAGCCGTACAACACCTGTTTTCAATCAGCAAAATATTGAATCTATAAAATCCATTGTTCGTGAACATGAGAAGCTTCCAAAACATGTCGAATTAGACAATGATTTCATTGAACAGTTTATGAATGACAATCCTGAAGTATTCGCAAAATTATAAAAACACAAACAAAAAAACCATCTGATTTTTAGATGGTTTTTTTATGTCTTAATTATTTCTAGAATCAGCTATAAAGCTTCGCTGGCTCGTCTGCAACTGGTATCACTGGCTGTACTTCTTGCATAAGAATTTTAGTCACTTCATCCAGTGGTGCAATATTGGAAGGTAAAAACTCTATTGCTTCAGGAAATTGTGATTTAAGGTAAGCATCTATGGCTTTGTGAATAGCTCGGTACCATTCTCGCGATTCGCTCTCTAAATTAAACATGCTTGAAATTGAAGCTTCTAGATCCGCAATATATTTACTTGGTAGTAAAGCTTTACGCTCCATATAAGCTTGATGTGCCATAGCAAGCCAGATAAAGCGATTTAATTCCTTACTACTTCCCTCTACTCTATTACCTTTAAAGTTCAACGTTCTAAATTTGCAAATGTGAAAATGTTGCTCACTAAAATATTTAAAGAAATCTTCATACTCAATTACAGAAATGGATTTTTGTAGCACCAATGGTATATCTAATGCGAGATCCACTTCGACTTTACGTGTACCAATGCCATTTTTAATAACAAATTTCATATTCACCTCAAAATAAATTAAATTGTTTAAAGGTGTCTTTATCATTAAAAGTAACCAGGTGATGCGATTCAATTAACGATTTAAGGTCCTTAGCCTGAGCAACTGGCTGTATTTCAATGCTGGCGATTTGTGCAGCTTCATGAATCAACCCTATGATTTGAGCACGGCTTTCTAAATATGCAGATAGATCGCGAGTTTCTTTGAATGAAGAAATGACAAAGTTAATATTCTTTTCTAAATTCTCACTCAAACTGCTTAGTGTTTGGTTAATTGGTGCATACTTTTCTATATGCTCTAAGACTGTTGCATGATCTAGAAAAAAACTAACTTCCAGCAATAATGAATTGTAAAAATCAATAAAGTTCGTTTCTTTTTCAAAGATGAAAATTTCTTGGCCATCTTCGTCATTAGGTATCTCAATTGAACCTTTTGAGATCTCAAAACTTTCATCCCCCAACAATGTATGCAGAATTCGGCCTAAGTGTTCTGCATGTGGTTTGCTGTTAGTAAAGTTGATTTTCAAGTTTTCATTTGAATCAGCAATACGGACTAAAATATAGTTTGTTGTGTGAAATAATTCATCTGCATTGTCAGTAAAATTCAACATTGAAATCTGATTATCTGTTCCAGCATCAGAATCAAGTTGCTTATCCAAAAATTCATGGTTATCAATAAAAAGCTTAGCTACACCGTTTGTAATAATGCTTTCGTATTCACCAAAGTTTTGTGCAAGGTATTCGCTCATTAAATTTGGCAAAACTTCTAATAAACTTTTTTTAAGATCCGATAATTCAATAGCAGAATTGAATAACGAATCTGGCACAAGGTTCTCTACCTCTTCATCAAGCGCTTCATCGTTTGGTGACAACCCTTTTTGCTGTGCAATTGCATTACGGAAGGAAGCCATAATTGAGATTGTCAAAATTGAAAGTGTTACCGTTTTAACCCATTCACTTTTCACATCGTTAGGCACGTAAAAAGCGCAATTACTAACCCACTGGTGTTTATGATTAAGAATCCGCTTTAAAGGGGTTTTAGTGGCTGGAAAAATTTCAAAGACAGTATTTAAGATTGGGTTTTTAACCAATTTGATACTTTTATTATTACCGTAAAAATAGATGCTGCGAATATCAGACATAATATACTTTCTTAAACTTAACATTGGTTACATATTATCACTGATTTAGTTTTAAAAAATATTTTTTAAAACTATTAATTTTATTTTTTGTGTTTTAATTCTGCCCTTGAGACTGCTTTTAAAACCAAATAAAATAGGTAACTTTTGCTTAGGCTACGGTGGGAACTTGGTATTACAGTGTTATTTGGTAGCTAAAAAAAATATTAATAAACTATTGATAGTAAAAGAGATAAGGAATAGATAGATTTCTTTGCGTGTAGGGATGTACTTTTCATCAAACATTTTGTTTATCGCATACAGAACTGAAGAAAAACATAAAATGAATATGATGATTTGCAATATATATGATGGAGTATTGAGGGTTTCTGGTAGATATTTAATCTTGTATATCGTTGTATTTAAAAACATTTCAAACACAAAGAATACAACTACAAAGATGTAGCAAATATTGAAAATGGCAACTAAGTTGTATGCCGATTTGAGTACCAGGCCTGTCATCGATTGTTCACTTGAATCAATCTCACCCGTTTTTGGAATTTTAAAAAGCACAATGCATTCCAGTTTTAAGAGTGTATCTATTATACTTTTAGAATACCTTTTATCAACTATAAAACTTTGTTATTAAAATAAAAAAATGGCCATTTAAGACCATTTTAAAACACCCTACCCCCTTTTAAGACTAGCCGTTGTGCTTATCTTTAGAATCACGGTAAGTAGAGATATGGTAGAAGAAAAAGCACGATAAAAGTGAGAAAAGCACCAACCCGAACGTGTTCCAAAATCTGCTATTTGATAGTTCAGAAATACGTTTATTGATTTCTGAGATAACACATGGATTCGCTTTTGCAACTTCAACATTTACATTGCAGACTTCAGCATATTGGAATAGGAATGTTTTATGGCCAATGTCATACATTTCTTGGATCTGGTTAATATTGGTCGTATTCAGAAAAACCATAGCAAGAGAGATCAGTGCTACAAATACAGAGATAACAAGAAAGCACTTCACAATGATTTCACGAGCCACATCATCAACACCACTTAAATATCTTTCGAGCAATATATTTAGCTTAGTTCGACCATCAAGGATAATGTTATAGTCATGTTTTACTTCATTATTTCCTGTATTGTTTTGATTTGTTGGTTCAACAGGAATGTCAGACAATTCGGCTGGTAAAGTGACTGCAACTACATCTTTTTGTTCTTCAGGTGCTAAACTTTTATTGCTGCTGTTTGATACAAAATCTTTTAATAAGGGTACTGGCTCACTTTTAAGGTGTTCTGTTTTTACATCCTCGTGAGCTGACTCATTTGCATCGAACAAGATCTTGTCTGTTCTTTCTGGATGCTTGAGATGTATATATTGATAAATAAAATAATTGATCTTTTGCTGTAAGACCGGGCTTTTATCAACTTCACTTTCCACATCTGCACCAAAAGTCTCAGTTATAGATGATTTTAATTCTTGTACTTCGGATTGATTGAGCAATTGATATAGTTCATATATTGTTTTAGAACTGATCATGATAAAACCCACATTAATATGCATTAAACTGTTAGTAGTATATAGAATGTGGTTTTAAAATAAATAGG
Source organism: Acinetobacter sichuanensis (assembly GCF_003024515.2). Taxonomy (GTDB): domain Bacteria; phylum Pseudomonadota; class Gammaproteobacteria; order Pseudomonadales; family Moraxellaceae; genus Acinetobacter; species Acinetobacter sichuanensis. The sequence goes on along the minus strand of NZ_PYIX02000047.1, from coordinate 3,328 downwards.
TATGTTTTAAGAATAAAAAAAACCGCCTTTTAAGGACGGTTTAAAAGGGGGGTTTAATTAGTATAAACAGTTGCCGTTTGCACCAATAGAGCGTCCATTCTGGCTTAAATACCGTTGTACGGTGTTAGCAACATCTCTTGGGAGTTGATTATTCACTTTTTGTATAACATCGACTTTGTATTTATTCTGACAACTCACAATACCAGCCAACATGTTATTGATCAGTGATGTATTGTCTTTACCATCCAATTTACGTGTTTCTTCGTTTATCACTATGAATTGAACAATATTTAGATAGTTATTCGTGAGGTTGTCACCACTTTTTGATGACTTGTTTAGATTCTCAATGGTCGAATTCAAGTTATTCATTCGTGCTTCAAGGCCAGAATCACCAGTGATATTTGCATTATTGTTTTGGTAACGCGTAGCTGTGGTGTTCCGATTAGAATTATATTGTCTTTGCTGTATCGGCTGTTGCTGAACCTGAACTGGTGCTTGCTGTTGAACTTGACCAGGTGCTTGCTGTTGTTGAGCTGGCACTTGCTGAGTTGATTCTTCATTTGAAGTTGCTTTTTTATACCAATCACTAAAATCGGCATTTGCACTACTACTCAATATAGTAGCCGTAAAAATTGCACATAAATAAAGTTTATTATTCATTGTCTGAACTCTCTTTACCGTTGTAGTTCGCTGGACTAATAGCTTTTAAACTGAACTCATTTGCAAGTTTCCACAACCGCATAAATGTCTTTTGCTTTTCTTGTACCCAATAGTCCTTATCTTTTTTTAGAAGATTCTTCAATACATCTGAGTTCAAGTGGAAATTATCATCAAAAAAATGTTCAAACAGGAGTTCTGTTAAATAGTTTTGAGTTAACGTTTTTTTATTTTCATTACCCGTACCAAAGAATATTTGGCAAAGCTTTGTGCTTTCACACACGAGATCTATGTATTTTTTCTCGTCTGCATTTCGCTGGTGGCGCAAATGAGGATGTGTAATAAAAATAGAATTACGTATGAAAGCATAATCAATAATTACAGTAGCTTCCGTTTTCTTTGAAATGTACTCAGCGTTTGTAAGAATTTCACAAGTGGTAACATCAACTTTGTCGCGAATATTAATGAATTCGCTTGAGAAAGTAGATGCACTTTTGTTTTCGATCTCAACTTTCTTATCACGATTTCTCAGATAAAGTAAATTATCTGCTTGCTTCATATCGTTTAGGAATCTTTCAAAGAAGTGATTACTTTTATATAGATCTTCTAGAGCTCGCGTAACATAAGACGCAACCAAATTAAGATTTTTAGCTAAATATGATGGTCCATTCTTAGTTGTATAAGCAGCTAAACGATCCTTAACAAGTTCTATTACTTTTTCAGGTTCACCATTATTTAATCGAATTGCTGAAGTGAAGAGCGCATTACTGATTTTAAGCTCATTGCCCTGTTCATCCTGAACCTTTGCACACATTTCATTTAATGTATTAAGCGCTTTACGATAGTTGGACTTCAACTGAATCTGAAAACGATAATTGCAAAAATCGTCACGATCTGGTGTACGCTTATTGCATGGTTCATACTTAACAGAAATAAATAATTCAATAGATGGATTGCTATTCAGTCTTTCTAATGAAACAAGAAGTCGTTTACGGTAAAAATCACTTGCTTTGTATTTAAATTCTACTGAAAATTCGGTTAATGCTTTGAAGTCAATGTAAGGAATAACCACTTCGCCACGAAACTCATTGATCTTCATCAAGTTATACATATAAAGATCAAAACGGTCCTTAAATCCAAGAACCGTTAAAGTGTCGAGAACTGTGTAGCGCCCTTTTTTATCAAAATCTAATTCAGACAGATTGGCAATCAACGTTTCTTCAAGCTGATAGCAAATAAACGCATTGTTATCTAATTCAAAATAGCCCGTACTGGCAAACATTCTTTTATGAGTTACGCTGTCTACGTCATTTCTTGAAAATGGTTCGCTGTCCATTTGGCGTAAAGAGCTCATTGGTAGCATCACTTTACCAACACTATTTAGCGTATTCCATGCCAAAGATTTGATACGGCCATTGCTGAGGTAATTAGCTTTATTTTTGAATAAAAGAATTTGACGGATGTATTCAAAATTCAGAACAAAGTTGTTCGCTAGTTGTAATGCTTCAATTTGGGATAATTCAGGTTTTTCAGCGATAACGCGCTGCAGCTGATGTGCATACTTATTTTTGGCATTCACCAGCATTAAGTAAAAAACGAATTGATCAACAACTGGAATATCTAGATAACATTCGACTATGAAATTACTGATTTTGTTGCCGTAACCCAAGAGATCCATGGTTTTTGTTTCGGCATTAATAATTGAGTCTTTGATTGACTGCGATAATCCAAAAATTTCATCTTCTGAAATTCCTTTACTTATGCAGACTTGTGAAGAATCTTGCATAACTGCTCCACTTTAAACAACGTACAACGTACATTGCCTGAGATTGAATTAAAAAATAAAACTAAAAATATATTTGCAACCCAACTAACGTTGTAGTCTTTTCGCTTTAAAGCTGTGTATATACTAACTAAATTTTAGACAATAAAAAAGCCTCGTCAGAGGCCTAATTACGCAATTAACATTATTTGTTGACCGATCTGCGGTAACTCTAGTTTAGAAGTAGTGAACCTGTATGGTAGCTTCTCATATATGCTTTTAAAACTAAGAGAATTTCTAAAAAAATCAAAACTTTTAGTGAGTTTAAAAGTAATATCGCCACTTGATAAGATTTGAATTTCGTCAATCATAGGTGCTGCAGCTTGCTTCACATCTGTATCAATCATAAATGATAAATCACAAGCTTCTCGCATGATCTGGTTGATAGTTTTCTTATTAAAATCTAGACCTGTAACGTGGTTAACTTTTTCAGCTGATACAACGTATCTACCGTCTTCTGCAGAATAAAATGCATTTAAATTATCAACTAGAATAAGCAATTCGGCAGATAAAACACCTTTTAGCAAAATATCAGACGAGCCAGAGCTAAACACATTGAAGTTAATGAGTATTTTTTGATGTCTAAGACTAAATGATTGAAATTGCATATCTCGAATTCCCATAGGCATTCTGAGTAGACATTATAGCATCAATTCGTTAATTAGACTACGATTAAATGCATTTTTAACAGTAATTTCTTAATAAATAAGACTATGAAAAACAGTGCCTTATATGAGAAATATTCACAATTACAATGTAAGTTAACCAATGTAATATAGGCACCCAGCGAAACTTTTTTATATGTGGATGTAAACTTTCTTCCGTCCTAATGACGTAAGTTATTGATTT
>NZ_PYIX02000046.1 GCF_003024515.2 Acinetobacter sichuanensis | reverse complement strand
AATTATAACGCATTACGTATAAGGTGTATTATGTTAATTTTAGAAAATCTTTCTAATCAGAAATTTAGTTTTCTATTAAGTTCTATAGTGCGGATCTAAGCGTAATACTGTATTCACATCATATTCAGCATCAAAAAAATCACAAATTTTTGATACCTTACCTTTAATTAATAATTTCTTATCTAGATAGATGATCAATTTATTTTTATTTTTATCGAATATTACTCTTCCCCGAGGTACATCGTCATATTCAATTTCCCTTAGCTCAGAAAATTTATTTCGTAATTCATCCCAATAAGATACATGGTTGTAGGCACTATCAATCATACCTAAAGAATCTGAGCTATTAATATCAAACTCATGAGAAATACCAAGAACTTGATTTTTATAAAACCAAAATATACCTATTTTCAATGTTATTCTCCTAAGTTTTCATATATAACTTAAAAAAAATTAAGCAAGTAAACATACTATGATTGAATACTCAGAAAATTTAAATAAATTAAAAAATAACCTTATTACACATAAGGATTATCACCCTCTTTTACAAAAAATCAGCTTACCTTTCATTCCAGATTTTTTAGATAGTTCTTTTGACCAATCCAAAAATAAAGTAGTAATTGTTGGCCAAGAAACTTCTGGATGGGGGAAATTGAAATTAGATAGCTTTATATTAGGAAATTTAAGTACAAATGAATTAATTTCTGAAAGTAAAATTAGATACCGTAATCTTTATGAAAAGCCACCTGTGAGATCACAATTCTTAAAATTCTTAGGTAAAGTCAAAGAAAAAAATAATAACGAGTATATACAATGGTTAAACTTCTACTTCTTTGATTATAATAAAAAATCTTTTAACTTATTGAATTCAAAAAATAAAAGTATAGATTTGTATGAGCATCTTAAAGATATATCAATAGAAAACTTAGTAAATCAACTTGATAGATTAGAACCTAAAAATATTTTTTTCTTAGGTGCATATCATGGAAATTGGGAACAGTTGAAACTCAATTATGTTAATGACGAAGATATTCTTAACTTCAAAGAATCTATAGAAGGATTTAGCGTAAGATTCTGGAATAAAAAGACTTTAGTAATTCGACTCCCTCATCCTGCTTCTCGTGTTCCAAATAAAGGAAAAATTCAACAACAAGCTTTAACTTACTTTGATATTTTTAATAATCAAGCGGAGCAAAATCCTGAAAAATTTAAAGAATTGATAAGAGATAAATTACTTAACTAAAATATATTTAACATAATGGGCGTTATACGAAATGCACAAATTGAAAAATATAAAAATCAAAAACTTATGATATAAATTATTTGCTCGATGATGTTCAAAAGCCGACTTGGAAACAAGTCGGCTTTTTTATGAGCAGTTTTGATAGTTCTTGCCAATAAATTTGACTAAAAATTACGCTTCTCAACTTGAGTTATACAATTTTGTGATACATTATTGTATATACAAATTTGAATGTTTTTTATGGAACAGTATTTTGAATGGGATGAGGCTAAGAATCGAAAGAATCAGAAAAAGCATGATATCTCTTTCGAAACTGCAAGCCTTGTTTTTGAAGATCCATTACGGATCTCAATCCAAGACAGACATACCGATGGTGAAGAACGTTGGCAAACCATTGGACGAGTTAAAGGCGTACTAATGTTATTGGTGGCTCACACCATTTTTGATGAAGATGACTGTGAAATCATACGAATCATTAGTGCAAGGCAAGTGACTAAAGCGGAGCGAAACAAATATGAGCATGGTTAGATACTCACGCAAAGAGCTGAATGAGAAATTTGGTGAGAAGCAAGATGCTGAAATTCAACGCTTGCTTGCTAAAGGCACGGTTCCTGATGATCAGCTAGATCTATCAGATATTCCTGAAATTACCGATTGGAGCAGTGCTGTACGCCAAAATCAATTTTACCGCCCAGTGAAGCAACAAACTTCAATTCGGTTAGATGCTGATGTACTTGCTTGGTTCAAAGCACAAGGCAAAGGTTATCAAACACGAATGAATGAAATTTTACGGGATGCTATGCTGAAAGAATTAAAAAATCATCAATAAAAATGGGAGCTTAAGCTCCCATTTTTGACTTCGCATAACGCCCATTATGTTAATTTTAGTTTTCCTTAATACGACAAAAATATCTACTTCATTTCACGAGAATTTCTTTTGCTAAAAGTTCTTCTTTCGTTACACCGAAATATCTTATTTCTAATTTAGGCCTGCCTAACATCTTTAAAAGATTGTTTTCATCATTTATATTTTTTATAGCTTTGCTTACACAATCAATTACGTCATTAGTTTTAGAAATAGCTTCTTTTTCAGATACTTGATCGCTTACTTTTCGAGATATTAAGTCATCAAAATATATCCTATATTCTTCACAAACTAGATAAAAATAAGGGTCTAATCTATCTAAATCATATTCAGATTCAAAGGGTTTACGATCTAATAAATCTTTTTCAGGATAAATAATCAATTGTCCTGCATCGAACCAAAACTCCACAGAAAAATTATCAAACTCAATTCCATTTAAATCATTACTAAAATTTTGAAAATACTGTAATAAAAGATTTTCTATATCCTCTAAAAACTCTTTATTCTTAATATCAAATATTAAAGATTCATTAGAAATAGCTTTGATACAATCTTCTTGAATATCTAACCCCTTTAAAGTCATTTTTACTCCATTTAAATTTTTAGGTTTTGGTGCATTAAGAATTTTGATTAACTTAACATAATGGCGGTTATACGAAATTCACCGTTTCGAGCCCCAAATATCAAGTTTATTTCTTGCATAAATGTATCCTATAGGATACATTCTACTTATGTACTCAATATATACCACTGAAGTCTTTGATGACTGGTTCACCAAGTTAAAAGACCAGCAGGCAAAAAGACGCATACAAGTCCGAATTGATCGGGTTGAAGATGGAAACTTTGGAGATACTGAGCCGGTCGGTGAAGGTGTTTCTGAATTACGTTTCTTCTTTGGGCCAGGCTATAGGATTTATTACTGCAAGCAAGGGCAAAGGGTTGTTATTCTTTTAGCAGGCGGAGATAAGTCTACGCAAAGTAAAGATATAAAACTTGCCCTGCAATTGGCACAAGATTTAGAGGAGGAGCTATAAATGGCTATTAAACTTCGCAAATGGGACAGTGCTGAGCATCTTAAAACAGAGGATGATATGCAGGCTTACTTACAAGCATGTATTGAAGAATCTAATGGCGATGCCGCATTCATTGCAAAGGCTTTAGGTAACATTGCAAAAGCTAAAGGAATGGCTCAATTATCACGAGATACAGGCTTAGGCCGAGAAAGTCTTTATAAAGCACTTTCTGGTGATGTTAACCCTAGTTTTGATACTGTGATTAAAGTTGTAAAAGCACTGAATTTACGCTTAGCAATTTAAAAAAAGTTATTAAAAAATGGAGCTTTAGGCTCCATTTTTTATGTTATTCACCAATTAAAATGTCTATGCGATAAACCATTTAAAATGTCCTGTTTTTAACTGCAAGAGTCAAGCACAGGATTTAAATTTCTTTGTTCAATAACCGCTTTCTGAGCTTTACGACTCGGCATACTTTTCTTGAGACGGGAACGTTTATTTTGTTTTTCCAACTCTTCATGCTGTTGCTGGATATGCGCCAGAACCGAGCCTAATCTTTTATTCTCAACCACTTCATTCTGCTGTAGTCCAGCCAGTTTATTGAAGACACTATAGTTGATCTTCCGTCCTTCATGCATGATCGCCACAGTGCCATCCGGGTACTCCAGAAATGAAATGTATTGCCCAACAAGCTTATGATTCAGCTCTGTCGGTTCAAGCAGATAAATACACTTGTCATAGGTAATCGTCAGGTTCTTGGTGACCTTACGCGGTTCCTGCCAGGTGAATATATCCTCCAGCTCAGCATCAGACTCTGTTAGCGGACGATGTAAGTTCTTTGAATTTCGCGCACACTTGGCGAACTTCTGGTTGAAATGCTCAATAAAGCAGGGTAACCAGGCATTGGCTTCGGCAATTGAACTGATGCCTTCCAGACGCATCTCCTTGATCAAACGGTCTTGAAGGGTTCTATTCGCGCGTTCTACGCGACCTTTAGCCTGTGGTGAGTTGGCAAAGATAATATCAATGTTTAACTCATTCAGAATCCGGCCAAATTGCGTGATCTTGCTGTCCTGGCTCGATTTCTGGTTCACTCGGAAGACCGAATGTTTATCGCTATAAAAGGCCAGAGGCTTACCGTATTGTTCAATGTAGGCTCGGGTTGAAAGCATATAGTCGAAGGTCGTTTCTGCCTCACAGAAGCGCAGATGCAACAGCTTTCCAGTGGCATCATCGATATACACCAATAAACAGCACTTAGCAGCGCGTCCTTCGAACCAGTCATGATATGAGCCATCAATCTGGATCAGCTCACCGAAGCAATCACGGTTATAGCGTGGCTGGTATGGGCGTTTTAGACGTTTGGATCGCGGAATCCAAAGGTCATTTGCAGTCATCCAGCGCCGAAGCGTTTCTACCGGGATATTCAGGTCAAATATGCTGCTGAGCTTCTCATGGGCCAAGGTAGGTCCAAATCCCAGCAGATGTTCAGAAATAATGGAAAGACATTGCGATTTTAATAAATCGTCATGGCGACGATGGCCAGGTTGACCACGGCTGGCATGCGCCATACCTGAAACACCATCTTGATTGAGCTTCTGTAATAACCGGGTAATTTGACGGGTTGAAAGATTAAGGATTTCAGCAGCACGGACTTGTGTAATACGATGATCTCGAACGTCTTGCAGAACAGCAAGACGTTGAATTTCTTTGTCAGACATAGTGATCAGCATCTATATTTCATATCCAGTCCATGATGTTTAAACCATCATAAACTAGACATTTTTATTGGTGAGAATATAGACATTTTGAATGGTGAGTAACATTTTAATTTCGTATAAGGTGTATTATGTTAATTTTAGAAATTCTTAATTTCCATCTATCCAAACTTGCTTGATCCAATCTGCTAAATCTTCCCACTGCTCATCGCTATATCCATCTGCTGTCCAATATCTAATTTTATGATTAGGAGATAGGCAATAATAACTACCATTATCTTCACAAATAGGTAGCCAATCTTCTGGCAGACCTTGCTCCCTAGCATCATTTAATATCTGAGATAGCCCTCGATAGCATTCTTTCTCATCTGTAAGAGACGCTAATTCAATTGTTCCATAAAAGATATTGCTAATCTCTTTCAAAACTTTTTTATAATCTTTTGGAAAAATAAAACCTATTTTTCGTTCATAAGCAGATATGAAAATATCATCAGGTAGTTCTATGTTTAGACGACTATTCCCAGATAGTTCTTTTAATTCTTGAATAATGTTATCAAGCTTATTTTGCATATACATTCTGCTCTATCGCATTAAAGTTCTTACTACAATTTAACATAATGGCTGTTATGCGAAACGAGATCTACCAGCTCTCGTTTTTTGTTATGGAAACTGCTAAAATTCAAATACGCCATTGACGTATAAAGAGTCCATGTTATTTATTGAAACCAGCATCTTTACCAAGCAAATTAAAGACCTTGTATCTGATGAGGAATATCGTCAACTTCAGCAAGATCTTTTGGTACAGCCTGATAGAGGTGACCTAATCAAGAATGGCGGTGGTATTCGCAAAGTACGTTGTGCTCAAGGTAACAAAGGGAAAAGTGGTGGGATACGGGTGATTTATTATTGGGTCACCGAGGATGATCAGATCTTTTTCTTAGTGGCTTATCCAAAATCAGTAAAAGATAATTTAACAGATAAGGAAACCGCCATTCTGCACCAACTCGTGAAGGAGCAATTTCATGGATAACAACTTATTTGATGACTTGGTTGCTTCAATCAAAGAAGCTGGAGCTATCAAACGTAAAGAAGTTAAAGCAAGCCGAGTTACAGAACTCGAATTGCCTGATATTAAAGAAGTACGTGAAAAAACTGGCTTGAGCCAAAATGAATTTGCTGCACGTCTACATATTAGCCCCCGTACCCTGCAAAATTGGGAACAGGGACGACGCTATCCAACTGGACCAGCAGCTACATTGATTCGAATTTTAGATGCTCACCCAAGCCTTATTTGAAAAAATTACTTAAAAAATGGGAGCTTAAGGCTCCCATTTTTATTTCGTATAAGGTGTATTATGTTAATTTTAGAAAATCTTCACTACTATTATTTTAAAATAAGCCTTATATCCAAGCATAAAACAAGGTTGTCTAGACTTCTTTTAACAGTAAAGTTATCATAAAACTGAATTTTATTTTTTAGGTAAGTTTATGCATTCTATCCGCATTCGTTAAGACACAACTATTTGCATAGTGACACTATTTTATAATGGTGGGCTTTTGTTGTGTCTTTAAGAATATATGCGGATATATAAAGTAAAAGTATGCTTAATTTATAAGTATGCTTTTAGTGCATAGTTTCCAGTTATAACTTAATTGACTAGCTATTTGTCCACCCTGTGGATGAATAGCTTTTTTTTTGGGAGGACACTGTGATGCTAGCTTTTGTTTTCACCTAAATCCTGTTTGCTGCATAAAAAATTTCAAGAGCTAAACAGGAGTAAATAAAAATGAGTTTAATTATTAAAGCGAGAAACATACGCTTGGATTATGCTGGGCGTGATGTTTTGGATATTGATGAATTGGAAATTCACTCTTATGACCGTATTGGTCTTGTGGGTGATAACGGAGCAGGAAAGAGTAGTTTACTCAAAGTACTTAATGGCGAAATTGTTTTAGCCGAAGCGACATTACAGCGTTTTGGTGATTTTGCACATATCAGCCAACTGGGCGGAATCGAAATAGAAACGGTCGAAGACCGGGCAATGTTATCTCGCCTTGGTGTTTCCAATGTACAAAACGACACAATGAGTGGCGGAGAGGAAACTCGTGCAAAAATTGCTGCCGCATTTTCCCAACAAGTACATGGCATTCTAGCGGATGAACCAACCAGCCACCTTGATCTCAATGGAATAGATCTACTTATTGGTCAACTTAAAGCATTTGATGGAGCATTACTTGTTATCAGTCATGACCGATATTTTCTTGATATGGTTGTAGACAAGATATGGGAGTTAAAAGACGGTAAAATTACGGAATATTGGGGTGGTTACTCGGATTACTTGCGTCAAAAAGAAGAAGAGCGACAACACCAAGCCGTAGAATATGAGCTGATGATGAAGGAACGGGAGCGATTAGAATCTGCTGTGCAAGAAAAACGCCAGCAAGCTAATCGATTAGACAATAAGAAAAAAGGAGAAAAATCCAAAAACTCTACCGAAAGTGCTGGACGACTTGGGCATGCAAAAATGACTGGCACCAAGCAAAGAAAACTGTATCAGGCAGCTAAGAGTATGGAAAAGCGTTTGGCTGCATTAGAAGATATTCAAGCACCAGAGCATTTGCGTTCTATTCGTTTTCGTCAAAGTTCAGCCCTAGAACTGCACAATAAGTTCCCGATTACGGCAGATGGTCTGAGCTTAAAATTTGGTAGCCGTACTATCTTTGATGACGCTAACTTTATAATACCGCTTGGCGCTAAAGTCGCTATAACTGGATCGAATGGAACAGGGAAAACGTCCTTGTTAAAAATGATATCAGAACGTGCTGATGGATTAACCATATCTCCAAAAGCTGAAATTGGCTACTTTACACAAACAGGATATAAATTTAACACGCATAAATCTGTGCTCTCCTTTATGCAGGAAGAGTGCGAGTACACAGTTGCGGAAATTCGTGCAGTATTGGCTTCAATGGGGATCGGAGCGAATGATATTCAAAAAAACTTATCCGACTTATCGGGAGGTGAAATCATCAAACTGCTTTTATCCAAAATGCTTTTAGGAAAATATAATATTTTGCTTATGGATGAACCAGGAAACTATCTTGACCTAAAAAGTATTGCCGCATTAGAAACAATGATGAAGTCCTATGCAGGAACTATTATCTTCGTATCTCATGACAAGCAATTGGTCGATAATATTGCTGACATTATCTACGAGATCAAAGACCACAAAATCATCAAGACTTTTGAGAGAGATTGTTAATGATAGCCAATCTAATCCGAACATTAATTATTGAACTCTTTAAAGGAAATTAAAAATGACAATTCAAGATATTCAATCACTTGCTGAAGCACACGGCTTGTTGCTTACGGACAAAATGAATTTCAATGAAATGGGCATTGATTTTAAGGTCGTTTTTGCTCTTGATACAAAGGGGCAACAATGGTTGCTGCGTATTCCTCGTCGTGATGGCATGAGGGAACAAATCAAGAAAGAAAAACGCATTTTAGAATTGGTAAAAAAACATCTTTCTGTAGAGGTTCCTGATTGGAGAATTTCATCTACAGAATTAGTGGCTTATCCCATACTTAAAGATAATCCTGTTTTAAATTTGGATGCTGAAACCTATGAAATAATTTGGAATATGGACAAAGATAGCCCGAAATACATAACATCTTTGGCAAAAACCTTATTTGAAATCCATAGTATTCCTGAAAAAGAAGTTCGGGAAAATGATTTGAAAATTATGAAACCTTCAGATTTAAGACCTGAAATAGCAAACAATTTGCAGTTAGTAAAATCTGAAATTGGTATAAGTGAGCAATTGGAAACCCGCTACAGAAAATGGTTGGATAATGATGTTCTATGGGCAGATTTCACCCAATTTATACATGGCGATTTATATGCTGGGCATGTACTAGCTTCAAAGGATGGAGCTGTTTCAGGCGTTATTGATTGGTCAACAGCCCATATAGATGACCCAGCGATTGATTTTGCTGGGCATGTAACTTTGTTTGGAGAAGAAAGCCTCAAAACTCTAATCATCGAGTATGAAAAACTAGGGGGTAAAGTTTGGAATAAACTATATGAACAGACTTTAGAAAGAGCAGCGGCCTCTCCTTTGATGTATGGTTTATTTGCCTTAGAAACTCAAAATGAAAGCCTTATCGTTGGAGCAAAAGCTCAGTTGGGAGTTATATAATTTAAAAATATGATTGCTGAGAACTGCCTTGTTTTGAAACTTGGTTGGCTTTAATTAGTTTTTAGTATTCTTTATAGAAAATGCCTCGATCAAGGGGCATTTCTAACAATCATTTAACATAAAATTTCTTATGTGAAGTAACCTGAATGCAGCGGTGCCCCATTGGGGGCGCGTTGAGATAAGCCTCTTTTAGATAACTTTAGCAACTCGATAGACAGTTGCAACTCCACAATTCACTGCTTTGGCAATTTCTTCCTTAGTCATATTGCCAACTACTAGCAATTCTTTTATTCGTTTATGTTTAGCCTCATTTGCCTTCTTGCCTGTTGGTTTGTAACCCGAACGTGCCAGGCCCTGCTTAATACGTTCTATACGTTTCTCATTGTCTAGGCGGGCCATTGTTGCCAGAAGATCAATCAACATATTGTTGATGAGTTCCAAGATTGAATGAGTAATGCTGTCACTGGTTTGAATCATTTGGTAGGTAGTAGGAAGATCTGCTACGACTAAACGAAGTCCCTTCTCCTGGATCCTGCGCTTCAGCTCTTGAAAATCTCGTTGGGTTAGGCGTGATAAGCGGTCAATACTTTCAACTAACAATGTGTCACCTTGATTTGCTTCTGACAGTAGCTTATTCAATTCAGGTCGGTCTAACTTCGTACCACTATAGTTTTCCACGTACACAATGGTTTCACCCAAATTCAAGTTTTGGTTTAGATCCTGAAGAATCTGCAAAGCCCTTTCTGCATCTTGATCTTTAGTTGAAGCTCGTAGATAAATACGTGTATTCATTTCTATCATTTAATCTTAATTCTATTAGATTAATGATAATACTATCATTTAATTATTGCATTAAGTCTAATGATAGATATTGTATGCGATTTGGCTCGCTATCATTCAGGTATAGTCTTTTGATAAAAAAAGCATGACTAAAAGCCATGCCTTGGGAATTCGTATAACGTGTATTATGTTAATTTTAGATAAACTATAGAATCCATTAGTTTTTAAACCAATAAATTAAATATTTTATGGAACTCCAGAATATTTATTCAGGCGATACTTAAGCAATAAGGGTAGGGTGATTACATAAAGTATTGCAGCTAATGCCCATACCATTCCAGGAGCTGATGCCTGAGTCATAAAATAGAGGCTAGTAACTAATACAGGACCAATTATAGCCCCCAGACTATTAAAACTGCTTAATAGCCCTTGTAATTCACCTTGTCTTTCATCACTAATACCTCTGGACATCATTGCTTGCAAAGCAGGAACGGCTACTCCACCAAGGGCAAACAATGGTAACAACGCAAAAGGCACCCATTCTTCAACAGCAATAGATAAAAGAAGTAAACCAATTGCATCGCAAGCTATTCCACATAACAACGTATTTTTCTCTCCAAACCTCTTTACCATAGGGGCGATAGCAAAAGCCTGTGCAATAGAATGGCATATTCCATAACTAGCAAGGGAAACACCTGCAATAAATATACTCCAGCCATAACGATCCTGCCCATAGATAACCCATAAAGTTGCGGGGACTTGTGAAACCAATGTGATAATTAAAAAGATACCAAGCAATGGAGCCATATTAGGTTGAGTGATCAAATAGGATAATTTCTTTAATATTGATTGCTCCTGAACCTTCTCAGTCATTTTATTGCTGTGTTTTGATTCTTTTAATAAGACTGCTGTCATTATTAAATTAATCCCATTCATAAAAGCAGCAGCAAAGAACGGTGCATGTAAGTTCCATTCACCCAAAACTCCACCTATTACCGGACCCGCTATAAACCCAATACCAAAGACAGCTCCAAGGAGACCAAACCTTTTTGCACGCTCATGGGCTGGAGTAATATCTGAAACATAAGCTGTTGCAACAGCCATGTTGGCACCTGTAATTCCCGCAAAAATACGACCAATATATAGCCACAATAGAGAAGGAGCAGCAGCCATTAGGAGATAATCAGCCGTTGCACCAGCAATTGAAATAATTAATACAGGTCGACGTCCAAATCGGTCACTCAACGCTCCAAGGATAGGTGCAAAAATGAACTGCATCAGAGCATACACAGCTAATAAAGCACCATAGTGAACACCGCCTGCTTCAGCTCCAGCCAATGACCGTAATAATTCAGGCAAGATCGGCATAATTAAACCAATCCCAACAGCATCCAGAAATATAGTGATTAAAATCACGCTCAATGATTTCTTCACAAATGCCTTCTCTAGCAATGATAGAATTAATATTCTCTCACACACTCCCTATCAGTGATAGATTTATGAGTAAAAAAGATATTGCACCTCAACGTCTGACACGTGAAATAGTCCTGCGTACCGCATTGGATATGTTGAATGAAGAAGGCATAGATTCAATAACCACACGCAAGCTAGCTCAACGATTGGGTATTAAATCTCCAACTCTATATTGGCATTTCAAGAATAAATCCTTGTTAATGGAAGCAATGGCGGAAACCATTATAAATGAACACCATTTAGTTTCTTTACCCATCGATGGGATGACATGGCAAGATTGGTTGCTCGCTAATTCTGTAAGCTTTCGTCGAGCACTACTAGCTTACCGTGATGGTGCTCGTCTACATGCAAGAACTAGCCCCAGTCAAGGACATTTCAACACGATTGAGGCCCAAGTTGCGCTGTTATCTCATGCTGGGTTTTCTCCTGTTGAAGCAGTTGCATTACTTATGACATTAGGAAGGTTTATTGTTGGGTGGGTCCTTGAGGAGCAGCAAGAAGAAATAAGATCAGACCCACCATTCGAAGCCGATCCAACTATATATCCACTCATGCTCCAAGGAGTGAATACCTTACAAAATATGAATGCGGATGACATTTTTGAAAATGGGATTCGTATGGTGATTATCGGTGCTGAAAGACAACTTGATATTAAAATGCAAACTTAACTCTATACTGCTTTAAGCAACTGTTCTATTTAGTAATAAAGCTTTTATCCTTAATTATTTAACATAATTATAATTCTCAAAGGAGTAGAAAAGGCACTACCCCACAATTTTTTTCTCTCAAAATGTCATTCACTGTCATTTTTTAGTGGCAAGTACCAGGTGCAATTCTTTTTACGGTGTATTACACCGTAGATGTTTTGAGTGAGCTTAGCTGGCACCGTAAAAGTTTTGATCGACAAAATATCCAAAGTCAACTGGACTGTTAATCCATTTGCTAAACAAAACGTGAAACAGCAAATTATTGTAGTCTATATATTTTTCATAATTGTTCACGATACCTAAGTTCAGCAAGTTTTTTTCAAACTCAATGCGTTCAATGGGTTCTGATTTCACAAATGCATGGATGGATGCTTTGATTGTGGGAGGAAAATAAAGTGTCATCCTAACTACAGGACCCTGCAACGTAGCAATTCCTGCAAAAATCCATTTAAAACAATGACTTATTTCAATTCTGCCATCTGCAAGCGTTTTGTGGGGATGGAGGCCGGAATCATTAAAGTATCATCCTAATTTTCGCTCAACCTTGGAAAATGCTGAGAATCGTAAAAATAAAGTTTCATCCTTTCCGCTACTAGTTCAAGGCTTTCTTCCGGCCGCCGGCAACAACGCTGCTTGGCTGAGGCGATCCACTTGCGCTACCGCTCACTGATCAGATCGAACTTGAACTCGACGAGCAGCCAACCATCAGGCCGAGCGTGATCGCCAAAAAAAACGGATCATGCGAAATCCTTCGTTGAGTTTGGCGCGGGTTTTAGCAAATCAGCTGGCCCGCGATCCGGTTGAGAGTGATCCGAAGCGGTCCTTGACGACCGGCACAAATCGGCCGATTCTGTTGAAAAAGTAGCTTTAGCGGCAGCCTGCCGATCAGGTGTGCCTGCTGTCGAAGTGGCTGCAAGCCACTTCAAGTTGCCTTCCGGCGTTTCACTGAGCGTCCTTGCTCAGGTTTAAGGGTTAATTTGAGGGTTTCTGCTCGTAGCAGGCATACCTATCCCGTCAGCGGTGGCCCTTGAGGCAAAAGCTTGGCCATGCGGCGCAGGTTCTGCACCATCGCAGCCAAGGTGAATTCGTCAGTGGCACCCGTTAGGCCACGCAGTCGTAAACGGTCGAGTTTCATGATCCGTTTGAGGTGGGCGAAAAGCATCTCCACCTTCTTTCGTTCGCAGCGAGAGACGAGGTACTCCGGTGTCTTGGCGATGCGTCGAGCCACGTCGCGGGCAGCCTCATGGATGCTGCGGACGATCTTCCGATTCGGCGTGTTGGGGCAGCATTTCGCTTTCAACGGGCAGGTGGCGCAGTCGGTTTGGCTGGAGCGGTAAATGACGGTTTTGGCCTTAGTTACCCGCGACCTTTGCTGGGTGAAGGCGCGCCATTCACTGCGTAGCGGTTTGCCGGCTGGGCAGCGATATTCATTGGCGTCCTGACTCCAGTGAAAGTCGTTACTGGAGAGGCTGTCGTCCTTGCGCTCGGTCTTGTCCCACACCGGCACATGCGGTTCGATGTCCTTTTCTTCGACCATCCAGGCCAGCATCGGGGCGGTGCCATAAGCGGTATCGCCGATAAGGCGTTCCGGTGTGAGATCGAACTGCGCCTCGACACGCTCGACCATCGTCCTAGTCGAATCGACTTCGGCGGTACGGTGCGCCGGGGTAGCTTCCACGTCCATGATCACACCGTGCTCAGTGTCGATCAGGTAATTCGTGGAGTAGGCAAAAAAGGCCGGGCCACCTGGCGCTGCTGTCCAACGGGACTGAGGATCAGTGAGCGAAATTTTCTTGGGAAGAGCCTCAGCCAGCGCCTCTTCATCAAGGGCTTCGAGGTACTCGCGCACTGCGCGGCTGCTGAGCTTTGGATCGTTCCAATCGACCTCATCTCCCGCCACCCCACGTTGCCGGCTGGCATCCGCCTTAATGATGCTGGCGTCGACGGCGAAACCTTCACCCTTGACTAGGCCGGCTGCCATGCAGCGCCGCAGCACCTCATTGAATAACCAGCGGAATAGATCGCTGTCACGAAAACGCCCATGGCGATTCTTCGAGAAGGTCGAGTGATTGGGGACTTCGTCTTCCAGACCCAACCGGCAGAACCAGCGATAGGCCAGGTTCAGGTGCACCTCTTCGCACAATCGCCGCTCGGAACGAATGCCATAGCAAGTAGCCGACGACCAGCATGCGCACCATCAACTCCGGGTCAATCGAGGGACGCCCGATGGGGCTATAGAAATCTGCCAGGTAGGCACGTAGATCACTGAGATCCAAGCACTGGTCGATGCTGCGCAGGAGATGTTGGGCCGGGACGTGATCTTCCAGATTGAACGAGTAGAACAGGCGCTGCTGTCCTCCCGGTAACTGTCCCATCATGCTGTTCGCCCCCACGCTCGCTGACAAAGCAATTTTGCCAACGGCATGGGGAGGCCGCTACTTTTTCAACAGAATCGGCCGCACACAGCCATTCGGCTCAACAGAACCCTGCCTTTACCCCACCAAACTCCGGAAACTCGCCCGGTAGTCCGTCGGCTTGAGATGCACATGTTGGCTGAGGTCGCCGGGTAGCGTGAACAGGCGCGGACCGTCCCGAAACTGGAACACGCTATACAGATGGAATTGATCGCCCGCCTCCTTGGAGAATTCGAGTTCGTTGTGGCTGACCAAGAAAGACGAGCCTACCCCGCCATTGGTGGTTTTCACCTCGATGAAGCGCTCATGGGCGTCCTCTTCGAACGACAGGATGTCGAACCCCGCACCGTCTCCCTGGGTGTCGGACACCCAATCCAGCCGCTGAAAAAGCTCTGGGTGGCCGAGCTCGGTCAGGCGTTGCTGTTCGTAGCCAATCACCCACTGCTCCCCTGCCCGGCCCAGCTTGCGGTTGGCTTCATCGCGAGCGGCATAATCGAACTTTCGCGGTAGGCGTTGCCGTAGAGATGCCGGGGTACGCACAAGCACTTCACGGGCGGGTGGTTCTACCAAAGCCGCTCGGTAGGTTTTGTCACCCGGAAGTTTTACCTCCTCCAGGGCATCGACAAGAGCGCCGACCGTCTGCTGATGTTCCAGAACGTAGGCGTGTACGGATTTACGCAGCAGCAGTTGGCTGTTGCCGCGTGGCTTGTAGCCGTTGATATAGGGCAGGCCCAGGGCATCGAGTACGGCGCTAATGTTCTGGTGCTTGAGCTCGACTGAAGACTTGCTGCGACCGTTCAGCAGTTGGCGCAGTGCCTGGTTGTGCTCGGACTTGTTGTACGGCTCCCCAGCCGCCTCGGCACGCAGCATGTCGAAATAGTCTTCGACCGTGGCCAGGACCTCTTCTTCGGACCAGTCTTCGCCGATGCGAATGATGCGAAACCCGAGCCGCGTCAGCGCCGGAACGACGGTCGCCTCGCCACCGGAGAAGCTGTCAGCAGTGAGCGGGCCCTGCTCGGGAAATTGCTTGCCGAAGGCCACACCGGCGATGGCCTTGGAATCGCAATCGGTGCCGGTCTTCGGATCACGTACCAGGAAGTCGCGGGACTTGCCGTAGCCGTGGCGCGCCAGGAATTTCGTGCGGCCCAGTTGCACGAACTCATCGATGGCAGCCTGCACGGCGGCGGGGCTTCGAAGCTGGGAGAGTTGAGACACAGGGTCCTTCCTTACTGTCATGGTGTGCCGGGAACCGCCGAGCCACGAGATTATGAGTAGCCCCTGAACAGAAACGTCACGATAAAAGCCGTGAACGCCACCAGGCCCATTAAATCCCTTGCGTATTTGCAGCCCGTGCTGTCCAAACCTGTACCAGGTCCGATCAACACGCTCCAACCATTGAGGTACGAAAACACCGCCTGACCGAACAAAAAATGCGTGATAGCCGCCGCAGCCATGACGCCGGAATCGTCAGACAGGCTGTAGCTGTTGACCATTGCCCTGTACGCCTGCATCTGAAATGGCTATTGCCCTGATGGGAGCCGGCTTTTCAGCCACCGACACCAGCGATGCCGTCAATATTCTTTACCCGATAACCATGACCGTACAAGCTAACAAGACCTGGCAAGCCAGCGGACTTAAAAAGTCTTTTTTTCTACCATCCCACAAAAAAGTTCGTGGTGGAGAAAAGATAAGCTATGCAAGGCTTTAGGAGACGTGGTTTTTCAGGATGACGAAGAACGATTCGGCGCTAGGTGCAACATAGGTGCATCGCACGAGCGCTAGGAACGGCGAAAAAAGGCGGACGTGGCGAAATCGGTAGACGCAGCAGACTTTAAAATTGGAGTGCCCGCGGGGAAATCCGCGGAGTAGAACCGCTCAAAGTCGGGGAACGCTAACGGGCAATACCCTAAGCCAATCCCGAGCCAAGCCCCTTCGGGGGAAGGTGTAGAGACTGGACGGGCGGCGCCTAAAGCCTTCGGGCAATGGCGAAGGGACAGTCCAGACCACGAACGTCATCAGACGGCGGCGAAAGTCGAGGTGGTACGAAAATCTGCTTCTCTGTGAGAGTACGGGTTCGAGTCCCGTCGTCCGCACCACAAAGCCAAACATCCCTGCGATGATCGACCTCTGGGCGTTTGGTCGTGAGCCCGCCACCCTCGCGCTACGCTTTGCGCAGGCGTCGAAGGCGATCAGGTGCGCCCATCGATTCCGTCGAGCACCATCGCTGCGAGTTCATCGCTGGTGTGTGCACCACTATCGAGAACACGGGTTGTGCATGGAAGCCGTTCCCTTGCGGCCAAGCATCGGGCGACATTCGCTAATCGCCACTCTCGAATCTCCGCATTTCGATTCGGGTCAGGATGCATGGTCTGGTTCGCGATCCGGTGACGCAATAGGTCCTCGTTGAGCGTCAGAAAGATGTGCAGCAGCTGATCGTCGATCCGCCTTACCCCGTCGAGTATCTCAGTCAGATAGTCCGGGTGCACGAGCGTCATTGGGATGATGATGTCCTGCGAGTAATTCCTTCGAATCTCCCTGACCGCCGCGATCGTAAGTCCCCTCCACAAGGGGAGATCCTGATAGTCTCCGCTCGCTGGCATGGGGACCGTTTCTTTCACCACGAACCCGATTTCCTCGGGGTCAAAGATCAGCGATTTGGAACGCCGATCGCGCAGCCGCTTAGCGAGCGTCGTCTTTCCGGCGCCGAAAGGTCCGTTGATCCAGATTATCATTGTCGACGGCCTCTAACCTGAAGGCTCGCAAGAGCGCTCGACGGCCTCGTGCGGAGGCACGATCGGAGTGGTTCCGAAATGCTTCTCAAGATAGGTGACGCCGAACGTCACGATGTCCTGCGCGTCGAACAGGTAGCACTGAGCAAAGCCCACGACACCTTCTCGATGGCGACCGAGCTTCACGTAAGCATTTGCTATAGTTTCAACCGCATCCGGCTTTCCTTCGATAGCAAAGCAATCGAGAATGCCGTTTGAATCGTAATCCGATGCCGTTTTCCAGGCGACTTCACCGTCTCTTCCAAGCATCGGCATCTCATACGTCACCCACCGTTTGTTGGGGATATCGGCAACCGCCTCGGCGTAGTGCAATGCGGTAACGGAGTTTAGCGGCGCACCCAACAGCAGGGCCTTCCCGCCAAGGCGAACGAACCGCTCGACGGGCGATCCTTCCCCCAAGGCGTGACCGAGTTCGTGAGGCTCCGTCAGCGTTTCAGCCAGCGGACCAACCGCGACCATCGATGCATCGGGGTGCGCGCTGCGCCGCGCGCCGGGGGCTTGAACCAGAAATTGATTCAGCAGGCCGAACCCACGGTAAGTCCCGGCTGTTGCGGGATCGAACGGCAGCCAGGTACGGCGGGCTTCGTCATCCAGCCGAGCGCCATTCAGAGTCTCCTCGTAGGGTGATCGGTCCCACGACGCGTATCCCATCACAGTGCCAGTCGGCCCAACCGCGGAGCGTAACGCGGCAACGACCGTCTCCGCTCCTCCTTCGACCGGACCAATCGCTTTAAGTGAGGCATGCACCATCAAGAGGTCACCGGTTTGGACTCCGAGTTTTTGAAGCGCCTCCGTTATTGCCTTCCGCGTATGCATCGCGATATCTCCTCTAAACTGCAAAACACTATACCTATCGAGATATCACTCTACTATACCTATCGAGATATAGTCAAACCGCTTAATTACCCATACACTCGTTAAAGAAACGACTAAAAAGCTTATCTATTGAGTTAACCAACCATTTTTTCCTTTTTGCTTTCACCCATGCCCACATTTTTTCAATAGGATTAAGGTCAGGACTATAAGGTGGTAACCAAAGTATTTGATGCCCATGTTGGCTTAATAGATCTTGTATATCTGGTCGTTTATGGAAGGCTGCATTGTCCATGACAATTACACTATTCGAGGGTAGTTCTGGTAATAAAAACTGGGTGGTGTTTTAAAAAGTATGCTGACATTAGGTGGTGTTTTAAAAAGTATGCTGACATTAAATGAAGCCATTATTGATGTAAAAGAAGGTTAAGTCGAAGGCTTTAAAATGGTTTTCAAGCTTTTTGGAGAAATTGCAACTTCTTCTAAAACCACGCCTTATTCGATGCCTTATTTTGCAATTATTACCTTCAATTCCTACAGTAAACAACTTACCAATACTTTGCTTGCAGTTTTTAAAAGCAGTGATGAAACTGTCCCAATGATCACTTGCAATTCGGGTGTAGTGAATACCTAATTGTTTAAGCTTTGTCTTCAACCTTTGGACTGTAGCTAAATCTCTCTTACCCCAAACATAAGCAACAATCTCACCTGTTTCTCGATGGTAGGCGTAAATAAGCCATTGTTTATTATTTTTATTTCCAACAAAAGTCCAGAATTCATCTACTTCGAGAGATTCATAATGACTTTGTTTAGGCTGAATTTGATAGGCCGATTCAGTTAAAGTCCGTAAGACTTTACCGATACTAATGCGCTCAACTTCAGCGATATCTCGTATACCGCTGCCTCTGACCATTAACTGTAATATTTTACGAGTAATGCCAGAATTACATCCTAGATAGCTCAGAGCATGGTCACCAATAAACTGACGTTTGCAGTCTTTGCATTGGTAGTTTTGTTTCCCATCTACTTTGATGCCATTTTTCTTTATACTGTCACTGAGGCAGGTTGGACATTTGATTTCTAGAGTTATTTGCATTTCTCTATTTTATCAAAATTCAACCTGCTTTTTTTTAGCATACTTTTTGATACACCACCCGAACAACTTCTACCAGTAAAAAATTAACCCCGAAAAGTTCAATGTGTTTTTCAATCTCTTCAACAGGGATTTCCAACTGCATTGTAGATACGAGGCTTTCTACGTGGACCAGTGGCTTACCAATTTGCTGTAACTTTTCATAAAGCTCATTTGCATTCATGGGTTGGTTCAATCCGTTTTTTATATTTTATTCAGCACAGCCAATGTCGCATTGAGCATATCGACTGAAACCTCTAATTTTTTTGCTAAACGGGCCATGTGGCCGTCATCAAGTATTCTTAATGCCTTATGTAATGAAGTATAGTTTTTTAGCTCTGAAAACTCTTCAATTTTTTCATTGATATAGACATCATCTAAACCAGCTTCTTCAAAACACTCAATTACAGATAAGCCAACATATGAAAGTTTCTGTTTTTTAACATATGTTGATTGTTTTTGGTCTATTAAACCAAGTTTCACAGCAATTTTGTGGCTTTCACCACGCTTAGGTAGTCGATTGTTTGTGATGACCCTTGTATTGAAAAATTCTTTTTTTACTTGTTCAAAAGTCTTAGCCATTACGGGCACCATCAAAAGTTAATTATTTCGATCGTTTACGATATATCTTTAGAAGTACAAGAAGCGAATAAATTATTAATCTTGGTTCGCTCTAGCGCGTGGATGTGCATCTTTATAAGAACTAATCAACGTTTCGTGATCTACAAGAATATATACTTGTGTCGAAGATAGTGATTTATGACCTAGCATTTCCTGAACGGCGCGAATATTTTTTGTTTTGTTATACAAGTGCGATGCAAAACTATGTCTCAAAGCATGAGTACTACCAATATGTCCAGAACCATGCGCCTTTAACAGAGCTGTAATGCATGCACCTAAATGGTTTTTCGCAATATGTTTGCCAGATGGTGCAATGAATAAATATCCGCAGTCTTCTACTCCAGCTTTTGAAATCCAACGATTACGAACTAAAAGCCAAGTAGAAATAGCCTCTAGTGATTTTTTTCCTAAAAAAACAATCCGTTCATTATTTCCTTTACCCAATACCTTTAGTTGCATAGCACTGAGGTTGATATCACTTAGTTTGATGGCATGTAATTCAGAGATACGTAAACCGCCAGAATAAGCAATTTCTGCAGCTGCTAGATCTCTTAACTTTTGATTATTGTATTTCGGATTTAATGGCGTCTTGTTATCAAGTATCTCATTCAACGTATTCACGGCGATCGGGCGCGGTAAGCTTTGATTTTTGAACTTAACCCGAATGTCAGAAAAGAAGTTTTCAGGTATATATTCCTTACGCAGACAATAGTTCAGGAAGTTTTTTAAAGCTGATAAATTTTTGTTGAGTGTTCTTGCAGAAACAATATCAACATCGATTCGATGCAACCGAAATGATGTGATGTAATCGCGGTCTAGTTCCAATAGATGTTTACCTTTAAAAAAAGGCATTTCTAACATCAAAAGTAAGCTCTTTTTGTATTCATTAATTGTCATGTCGGACTTATTTTCAAGCTTCAGGCTATCCAGCCATTCTTGAATCAATTCCTCATTCGTCATGCTATGCATGGAAAGGTTTTCCGACATAATAATGCTTAAAGCTCTTGGATGGTTTTTTCTAGCTGAACCTGTTCGTCAGCCTTACTTAATTTTATGACATTTTGCACAATATCCATATATTCTTTTACTGATATTTTGCCATCTGCTTTCGCTGCGTCCACAGTTTTGCGTAAAAATGGATTATCTGAATATTTTTGGAATAAAGTGAAGGCTTTAAGGTCATTCAACGCGTCTGCATTAATTGAGCCATTAGAATGTTTAATGATGCAATTTTTCACCTGGTTTTCAGGTGTTTTGATGTAAGTAACTTCGGGCATAAATAGTTTGTATTTTGTAACCAATTGCACCTCATTAGAAGCTAAGCAACTGTATACAATTTGCGATATTGGTTCTTTTGGACCACTAACACTCCACCCTCCCGTAACCATTAAAAATGGGATGTTTGAATACGTGTATTTGAATGTATCATCAACCAGCTTATTAAACTCATATGCTGTCGATAGGTAGCGATCTTTTGTAAAAACATCAACATGTGACATATCCTTCGGAACTTCTGTGCATCCCCCGATCATGATTACAGATGCAATTGAAAGAAGTAATTTCTTCATAGTTCTAACCTTAATTAGATATCCTTTCTAAGTTACAAGTAACTTTTGCTTAGGCTACGGTTAATATTTATCCAGGAACAAAATAAAGCGGTCGATAGTGACCGCTATATACATTAGAAATTGAATTTTTCAGTGTTGTACGCATAGATTTTATTAATATCAATGCGTTTACCTTGCATGGTTGTTATTGCAGTTGGTTGGAATTTAATTGCAAGATCTTTAATTTCAACGTCTTTCCATTCTGGCATGGAAGACGGTATATCAATAGTGCGGCGCTCTTTGGTACGGGTAGCTGGTATCCAGTGGTTTAACTTAACCATTGAGTCACCTAACAATGTACCTCTTTTGCGATCAACAATGCGTAAGTTTCCTTCCACCGAACGTATTTTTAAACCAGAATAGTTATCAATTCCATAAGTAAATGTGTTTTGGTTTTTACCGTAAAAACGTACTGTAAATTGATCGCGCATATAATAATCGTAATGTGCTTTTAATACCTGAAGCATAGTTTCACGATCTACAACATTTTCGACAATATCTTTGTCAGTACGTAAGGACTGCAGTTTATTAAGTGCTGGTTCAACATTCAATTGTTCGTCTGATACGTTTGGATTAACTAAAGGGTTACGTTGAGGGTAGAAAATATCGTTTAAGTAAGCTGTGTGCTGAACTAATAAATACATCGCTCGTTGTCGAGTATTCATCTGTTGATAAAGGTGAGCTGTCGCTTTGTATCGTTGATTTGAATTGTTCTCAAAATAGCTATCAGACAGTTTATATTCGCTGATTTCAGGTGTAAGGCCACCAGCAACAACATTAAAGTTTTTAGATGGCGTTAAAAGCCCCACGTAAGCTTCTTTAAAGTTTGGATTTGGGGTTGGTACATCATCATAAGCAAAAGCAGTATGTGCTATTACAGTACCAAGGATACCCACCATCGCAGTTTTTAATAGTTTCATTCAGTATTCTCTGTATAACTTTAAAAGGGTTTTATGTTTGAAAGTATAATACTTTATTTTTGTGCATTTAAAAAACCACTATTTAAACTTAAAGTAAAAATAATAATATTTCTTAAACCTATTTAACGCCATTCGTTAAACTATCGCTTAATCTCATTAGTCTTTTAAAGGTCAGGTAGTTTTTTGGTAGTAGTTTAGAATTAAGCGTTAAATTTGAGCATTGATCTAAGTCAATTTGGGCATTTTGATCGATAGGAAAGAGTTGTCCTTGATATGCAAAACCAGTCGAATTTTTAGCGATCGACTCAATCAAAAATACACCGTATTTATCTTGTTCCGTGGCCACTGTACTTAAACCACCTAAGGATGTAATCAGGTTTTTAAAATATCCTGGTATTGCGTTCTTAGTGCGTAAGAATTCTATTTGATTTTCAAATGCTTCAGGTGTGAGACATAACATAAAAGCATTTTTCTTTTCTTCTGGCGTTTCAAATACCTTGCCATTGGTCCACGACAGGATATTCGGCTTGAATACATGCAGTACTTCAACCGATTTAAGAAGATCCGCTACATTTGTTTTATGTTGTTCATCGGCTTCAGGCACAAACTGATTTTTGGTATATACCGCAGTACAAAACCACTCATAATCAATTAGCTGATTATCGGCATCTAATGGTTCATACAGCAAATACACGGCGCTATCACGCTTAATGGCCAACAGTGGTGATACTGCATATTGTTCTGCAAACTGAGTGATTGCATCCAAGAGCTCACTTGATATGTTGAGTTTTTTGGCATTGAATTCATCGCAAATTAACAGTAATTCTTGAGTGAGTGTTGGTACCACGTTTAACGGCGAACCAGTCTTGTTCAGCATCTCGTTAATAGCATTCTCAATTGCCCCTTTTGTTAGGCTATTGATGAACTGCAGCTGCTCTAATGAGATCCCTTCATGATCCAAAGCCTGTATGACCAGATCAAAAGCATGACGAATTTTCTTCTCAAAATGGTTTGCGTACGATAATCCCCAAGCGTCAGAAAAAAATGAGACTGTTTGTTCTGTATAGCTGGTATTCATTAGGGTTTTGGCAAGTTGCGCGTTACCGATTAAGTCACTTTCATCTTCTAATTTTTTACGCAAGTACTTCTCAATACCTTGTTTGCGAACGTACTGGATCTTCTTCAGGTTTTGACTTGATAGCCAAGTCTTATATTGCGATACAGCATATTGAATGTTCATATCGGCATATGCAGTAATACGGCAAGGTATACCATCAAAGAACGTTGGTAGAAGCACCTGTAAGAGCTCTAAATCACAAAGAGAAGCATAGATAACGCCGTCAGCCACTTCAAGGTCTGTAATCTTCACTGAGAATGAGTGAATACCGACTCGAACCAGTATTAATTTATCGGTATTTATTAGCACCGCATCATAAGAACTTTCACTGGTGATATTGTTTGCTTTAACCCATTTTTCCCAATGGTTAACGATATGGCCAGAAAGCGCTTCACGAGTATCGAAAGGTTGATCTAGATCTGCAGTTGCACTTATGAACGTATCTAAGCTAAACGCATATCGTAAAGGCTTTAGCTCGATATATGTCTCAATCGCTGTTGTATGTTGCTGAATACCATTAGTAATGCTTTGGAGCTTCAGTGCATAGTTCAAAGCCTCAAGCTGGAGCACTTCATCATCACCGATCTGCTGAAACACCGATGTAGCATATGAAAAATTAGTTTGTTCGCCGTGAATATAACGTCTTTCTTGCCCAATCTGCAGATACAGATTTTTGGCATCAGATTGGACTAAATCTAGGTAATTTTGTGGCTGAAGATCCTGAGCAAGTTGCGTAAAAGGTATTTTAATTTTTGATACTTTAGGTGCTTTTTTTAAACCTTCAATTGATGTCGGAAATTCAATAACATCTAAAATAAAATCTAGGTTTAAAGTTTTAACATCTATGATCAAATGGTTTTTATAAAAACGTCCAATCAGGTTATTAAAAAAACAAACTTGGGTTTTATGGTTTAGCATAAATATACCTTTATGAATCTTAAAGATCATCTTATAATAGTAGTATAAGTTTTAATACTATTTATCATGTGGTATTTTTAAACAAAGATAAAACTTTTAGTGAGTTGTTTCATGACAGAATCAGTTGTACCAAATAATAGCGCTTCAGAGAACGCACAAATACCAGGTACGATCGGAACATCAGCCGTTGCAGAACACAAGGGCGATAGTTTTAACGGCACAAGCATCATCACGATTGGTCGAGTTGACTTAAGTAGTTCTATTGAGCCTCTATTTGTACCAGTCTCAACATTGTGGTCCATCACACCGGGTAATTATCCTTTAAGCGCAGAAAATATTAAAAACTGCACGGCAGTACGATTTGAGGGTGAAGAACTACTTACCCAAAACTTCGCATTAGGCTCAATTGTGGTTTATAAAATCAATGGTGTTTTAGGGAACCATGTAATTGTGGTCAGTGAGGATCGAGACGGCGGTAACGATAACCGTGCGATTTACTGCAATAGCTTCAATACAACATGTAATATCTTATCTCAGTACGGTATTGCCTTCGCTGAGCTATATCGCCGCAAAGTATTAGAGCTTGATCAAGTCCTCTATACCAACCTCAATAGATCCCTTTTACAAACTCTCTATGTAGAAAATGAAACTGACGTTATTGATTTAGAGTGGAATACAAAGCACCACCCTACTCTATACGTTCATGCGTCAAACTTAGTTGCATCTGAAGAGCACGGTTTTGTGAAATATGATGGTCGTATGGCTGGTATTGGTACCTTTTCTACAAAATGTCTAACTGCAGACCGTAACGGCAACTTAATTAAACCAGAGCTAGCCTTCCTCAATAACATTATTGAAATTAATGTTACTGAAAAAGATGCGTTAGAGTTCTTGAATTGCTCTATTACGAATAACCGCTTCTTTTCGCGTATGGTTGATCAACTCAAAAGTGCTGGTCGTAAAGAATATGACTTCATCACGAACAACATTGATTTCTTCGCCGTACATGTGAAGCTTAACCTTGAAGAAGATCGTCCTAAAATTACGCGAATGGTTTTAGCACCAGATTTACCAATTCTGGAAAACTATTTGTATAAGCAATACGATCCAACCTACCTTGGTGAAGCCGTTGACGACTTAATTCAGTAATACAGATCTAAAAAAGCTAAAAGCCTACAATGTAGGCTTTTTTTTTGATCACGACTATTATCACTTGGAGTATCACGATCTTCTGACTGAATAAGATTGCGAACTCTAGGAGCAACACCCTGATCCCAAGAATATTCTTTACATATAGGAACAGGTAAAAAATAACTTTAAAAAAATAATATAGTTTGTTCCTAAATATTCCTTACCTGTTTAGTGATTAAGGCGCTTTAAAATTCAATTGGATTTTATAAGTGTTCAAGACATCTGCTATAACAGTACCTTCAGGGATCTCAATCTTATCCCCTACTTTGTATGTGTTCACAAATTGCCAAAACACCGCTTTTTCTTGTGGATCTAAACGAGAAAGGATGTATAGATAAGCAGATTCAAGCTGTTGTTGGCTTGCATAACTATCTACTGATACTACTGGCGTAGTTGCGAAGTTATAGTTCAATTCATCAAGAAGAGCTTCATATACAGTCGTACTTGCATACTTGCTGTATTTACCCTTGTTTTCAGGAACCGTATAGCCGTGGTTGTAATTGATCATACGAGCAACGTAACTGGCCAATAGTTCCGAGTTTTTAGGGTTTTGCTGTAAATAGTCTTCCAGCTTGGATTTATCAGCTTCGTGCGCCGTTAAAACCACTTCCCCGTTATTAATAACATTCAAGTTAAGTTTAATGCTCTTAATTTTACGAGGCGGTTGTTCAAATTCCGCACCATTAAAGCGATGTTTAACATTGATATAGTATTGTTCAATTGCATTCGCTTTAACTAAGGGAATTGGTGAAGATGATACAATTGGAGTTTGTGAGACTTTAACGGTTGTGTTGTTGGCATAGAGGTGTGCTGATAGCGAGATTGTACCAATCAGTAAAGCTAAAGTACGTTTATTAAATACCATTTTAAACTTTTCCAGTGAAATAGTCGGTGTTATTTGTGAGAACCAGTTTTACTTTTAAAACTGCTTCTAAGCTGTCTTTACAAGATTATACTATTTTTAACATTGCATCACTAATAGTCCTTAAACATTTTTAGTTAATTCGTATCAATCACCGTTAAAACTATCTAATATGTTTAAGAAGTTTAAGCACCCTTTAAAAATTGTTGTGTATTAGGTTTATGGAAACGATTTTAAATTCCTTTTTGTTAAAGTCTATAATTTATTCATTATTGTTTTATATAG
>NZ_PYIX02000045.1 GCF_003024515.2 Acinetobacter sichuanensis | reverse complement strand
TATTCAGTTGATCATGTTGTTACACAGGAAGATGTAGATAACGGCACTTACTCTTATGATGTAGGCACTGAAATTATGTCTTTTTTTTTGAATGAAAATCAGAGCGTACCTGAAGGTTTTGTTTTAGTGCCACGTGTAATTACTGATGAATGGATGACAACTTTTATTGATCAAACAGTAAGTGATTACTGCAAGGATTTTGAAGATTCACCATTTCATGTAAGAGAAAGTGAATTACCTGGAGTTAAAGAGAATCATCGTCTTAAAATTCGTAATGCACATAAGCAATTAATACAAGTGATCGAAGCACAGGAGAGTAAAAAATGTTAAGAGATTTAAGGGGTTTGCCTATTTTAGAGCAACAGAAACATTTAGATCTATTCTTAAATGCTCATGATGATCAAAATTTTCCTCAAGAAGTGATTTCTCTTTACTTAGATTGCTCACCATGGACATTAGCAAGAATGAGAGTTGAGCAAAGCTGTCTACCATTCACCAAAATAGGTAGACGCGTGGCTTACAAAAAACGAGATGTTCTTCAATATGAGCAGCAAAAAACTGTACAAAATACTGCTCAGTTAGCAGCAATTTAAGGCGGTTTATACCGCCTTATTTATTTCTTTTAATCGCTCATTCCATACCGATTCATAATTAAAGCAATCTATTTTTCCTTGATATACAGCTTCAACCATATTAAGCGACGCTCTTAATTCCTCCATAGGGATTTGAACATAACCGCCTGTTACATCAACACGCGGTTTAGCTGTATGGTTAAGTAAGCGCTTAGTCACATAAATATTAAATCTCAATAAATTACAAATAGTGGCGAATGTGCGACGAAAATCATGCATAGAAACATAGTAATCAACTTGTTCTGCAACTCTATTTAGTAAAGTATCAATCTTGGTTGCATGTACATTAAAAGAGGTTGGTAATTTAGTTGCTGGAAAGACCCATTCATTTTCTTTAAGTAAAAATCTCTCTTTTAAAATTGCCTTTAAATGATCTCCAACGGGTAATTGAACATCAGTACCATTTTTAGTATCTCTGAATGTTATCAATCCATCTTTAACATCAACATCTTTCCATTTTAATTGACAAGCTTCCTGCTTTCTACAACCAGTGTACATACACATCAAGATAATATCTCTGTGTGTATTTGAACGCGCTGTATCTTCTAGATTTAATTCATCTTGATAGTTTACTACTGCATTATAATAGGTATGGATAATGTCCTTACCCAAATGTCGTTCACGTCTTTTTATGGTATTCCAACCACTAGTAACTTTAATAATGTCTACTGGATTTGTTTTTAAAATAGGATCTTCATCTTTTGAGTAAAGAACATGCATATAGTTCCATAAAGTGCCAAGCATTGATACAGATCCATTTGCAGAAGATTTACTTATTTTTGACACATCTAAAAATTTATCTAGTACTTCTTGTTTTGTGATTGAGAAAATCTTCCTATCACCCCATCCTTTTAAATATAGACTTATATATTTTTTATACTGTCTGATTGTTTTTGGCTTAAAGTCATTTTTGTCTAGATAGATCTGTAACGCTTGGTCAACCGTAAGATCAAGTGGGTTAAAACCAAGATCATTAATTTTTTTATCTTTGACGTACTCACCATTGGTAATTTGAGCCAAAATCATTTGAGCACGGGCTCGTGCACCATTTGCTGTAATTTCAGTTGTCTTTCCAATGACAACACGAAATAACTCCCCTTCATGCCTACGCTCAATAATATATGTCTTGCTTTTAGTTGTTGCCCTAACCCCAAAACCAATCAACTCACTATCACGATAAAATTTTTGACCTTTTTCAGTTAAAGGAATAGCATCAACATTAGATTTGTTGAGTTTCATATTAAAATCCAGTTTTAGCGAACATAGATTTAAGCATGTTTCTCAACAGTCTACAAATAGTCTACATGGCTAATTCTTAACACATAAAAACCATCAAAACCTAAATACAAATAATTGAAATATATAATATTTATTAAAAACAAAAATTCACAAGTATATTATAGAAAAAATAAAAAGCACCTAGTTTGTGTTGGATTGGTAGAGCGAGCATAGTGTTGTATTTACTTGTATTTTCAAAAAGTTATAAACTTTTCAAGTTGTATAGGAGTGTACCAAAATAGATGGAGTGGTATTTTTTTGGTATACAAATGAGTATACAAAACCATTTTAACTAAATTATTTCAAAATTTGTATGCAGTTTAATTTACAAGCAAAACAGCTCTCTTCTTAATACTTTGTCTAATTTTTCCTCCCCCTATCTGATCAATAATTTTTAAGCTGTCTATATGGCAATGAACTGATTTATGAAAAATAAAAAAGTTTGTTTGTATTTCTAAGCTGCCTATATGGCAGTGAACATGGGGCGTATTCGGTGTCGATGTCTTGGTGATTTCTAAGCTGCCTATATGGCAGTGAACGGATGCCAACTATTCACGAGACGCTCCGCACATTTTCTAAGCTGCCTATATGGCAGTGAACATTTCCGAAAACATTTAGCAAAGACTGGGTTGTTTCTAAGCTGCCTATATGGCAGTGAACAGGACATCGAGGAAGCGATTCGAACAGCAATTTTTCTAAGCTGCCTATATGGCAGTGAACATGAATATCAGCAAAACCCGTGAGATGTTAAATTTCTAAGCTGCCTATATGGCAGTGAACGTCATCTATAAGGCAACTAGCTATAAGCAAATTTTCTAAGCTGCCTATATGGCAGTGAACTGGCATTGGTCACACCTGAGATGCATGCAACGTTTCTAAGCTGCCTATATGGCAGTGAATAGTAATTTTACAACAAAAAATAAAGCTATAACAGCAGTTTACCTCTTAAAATCTATAAAAGACCCAAGTTTTAAACTACTATCATAACCTATTGATTTTATTAAGCTGTTAAAGAGTGAAAAAATATTGGGTTAAAATTCGGGTACAGATGACACCGAACTTAAACCATAAGTGCTAAACACCTGAGTTTCAGATTTTTCAGCCGATTGCTTTCTAATAAATAGCTTAAATCGCTTTTTATCCCGTTCATTAGATGTACTCAAACTCAGCATTTGGATATAAGGCAAATCTGTATTTTTAACAAATTTCTTATAATGTTCCAAAGCATTTTCATAGCTATATCGCCCTTTTTTTTCATCATGGCGAGCTAATCTTTCAGCATTACTTTTGACCTGTATACGACTATATATTGAATAACCTGTAATTTTTTTTTCAGGCACTTCACTTATAGATTTGATATGAACATAATCCGTCAAATCAACCTTGTCATACGATGTTTCCAACCATTTTCGTAAATATATGCTTTTTAAAATACTTTCAGACTCAGCAAAAAGACGAATTTTTTCACCAAGAAATCCAATACCTTTTTCCTCATTAAAGCGATACTGTGGAAATGACAGACCAATATTCACCTTATCATTCGCATCTTTAATTTCAGCCAATGCGATATGCAATTGTGTATAAATACGTGACCATAATTCATAAGGTGAAAAATCGTCGTTTTTCATTAAAGTCATTTCAATATAGTGTTTCATTTAATGACCTCATCGAATATCAGTAACATAAGCAAGCCCCTTTTTACCCAAATAAAAAGATGAAACACCTGCATTTTCAATCTTTTCTTCTAAATCACGCGCTTGTTCTTTGGAAATATTCAAGTTGATGGTCAGCTTACCACTTGCTTTAGTGAGTACAGATACCACTTCACCCTCACCCTTTTTCTTTTCTTTAAGCAGATAAGGATTTCCCCAAATCAACTTTTTACTTCCCGTCGTATAACGATCCATAAAATCTTTTTTAGTAAAACCACGTTTAGAGATCCCACTCAAACCACCACTTTTAGTCAAAGCATTTGATAAATCATAAACTTTAGAAAGTCGCTCAATTTGCAAATATAAAGCCGATGTATAAAGACTGACTAACGGCACTTGTTGTTTAGCAGTCAAATAATTCACATCTGAAAATTTAGCTTGTAAAGTATCTAGCGCTTCTTTCACTGCATCTTCAGTATCAATAGGTTTTTCAGCACTTAATGCTTCAATACGAGAACATACAGTGATTGGATCAAGTAGCTCAGTTGATTTAACTTTTACTGTTTCATCTTGAATAAAGTGCAAAACTTCCGACAAATTTATCCACAAAACTCCCCATAATTCAGCAGAATATGCAGACTTAAAGGCAGGGTCATTTGCTTTAATTAAACCAGTGAAAGAGTTTTGATCTGTGCTTCCTGAAACATTACGAATATACGCCATTTCATTACTGATCAGTGGCTGATCAATAATATCTGTATCTTGAAGAAGCGGTTCAATTTCAGAAAAGTAATAATCCTTGCCCTGTCTTGCTTGGTATAATTTTCTTTGATCACCAATTAAACGGTTTAAAATACCCATTACTGTATCTTTTGACACTTCACGTTTTTTAAAATTGCCTTCCTGTTTTAATGCCGTCATAGAAGCAATAAAGTTACGCCCCCCTTTCGGAAGGGGCTCATTATTTGAGCCATCCAAAAAGGAATTTCGCCATGAAGATTCGTACTCAATAATGATTTGCATAAATCACCTCATTATTGTGCTTCGAAATATACAGCATAATCCGATTGTGGTTCAGGATTTGCTTGATCAGGACGACGCTTAATCCGCATCATTTTATGACTATCGTTATAATCTACTTCAATCTCATCAACACACATATAACCTTTGGCTTGTTTAATGACCAACTCTTGAAGCATATTCAAAGTTTCATGAACTAAAATATCAATTGCCGTGTTATCCAATAAAATTCCAACTTCACCTTCATTGAAAATTGTGCCTCTACGCACATAATTGGTATGAAAAACTGCTTTTGGCTCTTTGCTTAGATCTAAGCTTTTAATAAAATTTTGCACAGTTTCAGCAATCTTTTCGCCTTCACCTTCTTTAATGATCATCGATGCACGATCAAACTTTTTGTCCAAAGAAATAAATTGAAGCTGTTCAATACTGATTGAACCATAGGCAATATACTCAGTATCTCCAAACGTAGTTTTTGAGAAAATTGAATTCTCGCCACGTTTATACGTTTTAGTACCATCAGCTTGTACAATTTCTTCACTTGAACTGGCATTAGATAATTGTTCAAAATTACCATTTCCAAGTTGATCAATAAAATCAGTGATTAACAAAGGGCTTGTACGTTTACATTGACTAGATGGAACGACATAACCACGAATTAAACCTGTAATTGAAGCTAAAACATCAATCAAATTTTTATCTTTGGCATAATGTAAATCATAAGACTGATCACGGAAAAGATGATGACGAATACAGTTTTGACTAATGTATAAAGGTGTTTCATCAAAATTAATATCTGATGCTTCTTTGCGATATTTATAGCCTGTTTCTTCTTTAACCTTACCTGATAAATTACTGAACCCACGTAATTTAGGTAAAGTATGATTGTCTACAGTCTTACCATCATTTCCTGTTAATGATGTCGGACCATTCCAATTCACCACCCCATAACCATAAGCCGTAATTTTAAAGTCTACGCTTTTTATACCTGTTACTTTAGCCATATTATTTTCCCTGTTGTATTGTTGTTAAAAAGTTTAATTTATCCAATGAAATTGAGCCGATTGGCTGTTTGTCACTTATTGCATAGTAAATTGCTTCAGGATGACGACCCCCTGTTCCACCCACTTTATTTAAATCGTCTTCGATGTAACTCAAATATAGTGGATAATCCGCATCTCTTGCATAGTTTTCCAATACAGCACATCTTGCCTGTTGTTTTTTCTCAGGAATACCTTTTACAGGATGTGTTGGATCAACATTACCATGCTTTTGTGCAATAAAATTTATCAAACCTAAATCTTTGATAATATTTAAAGATTCTGTCAGATTGTCATATTCCGTTGTATCATCCAAAGGTGGTGTATAAGCATATTCATTTTCAAAAAATGGCTGTTTAAAATCATTTAAATTTAAAACTGCTAATTGCACAAAACGACTATCTCCACGCAGTGAGTACTTACTGATTTTAGATTTACGTTCTGCCGTTTTAGGTTTCGATACTTTTGTTGGTTCTGTTACTTTCTTATTCATTAAATCAATGCTTTTCTTTAAAGCTTTATCCATGTCTTGCACAACAGCAGACTTATTATCCTCATTCAATTTAGCTTGTTGTGTATAAAACTCTCGATAAAGCGCATATAGCTCTGCAATTTTAAAGACCTTTCCATCTAAACGATCTTGTAAAAAGTCATACCAAGCTTTTGTTGTTTGCAAACTATTCAATTGATTCAAAAAATATGCCAATGAGCCTTTACAACTGCCATTTTTGACATTTTCAGTAATCGCTACTTGCAACATATTTACATGATCACTTTCACCAAAACGATCTAAGCGCCCCATACGCTGTAGCATATTTTCAGGTGAGGTCATTTCTGTCAGCATATGTTTACTTGTGATATTTAAAGAAGCCTGAACAATTGGACCGCTCCTTAAAAACATCATATTGATATGTTCCATTCTTTTTAAATGATTCAAAAACTTCTTCAAACCATTTCTTTTTATCACTGCGCTTATATTTGGAGTGGAATAATACACTATTTTCATGATCTTTCTGATAAATAAAACCAAGCTGTGCGGTTTGTGCCGTATTTGAAATAATAAATGTTTGATCCGAATAAGATTGATAAAAAGGATTATCTTCTATAACAGATTCATCATATTCAATGAATTCAATTTGGTACTGGCTTTGATTAAATGAATCCATGCCCCTAACTTGGCAATAATGGCTTTTTTCATCAATATTAAAATTTAGAATATTTTCTAAATAGTAGTAATGTGGCGTAGCCGAAACCAATAATGTATTTTTTTCAAAAGACTTACGCATATTTTTATTTGCAATTAATTCAGCAAATAAAATATTAAAAATTTCCATGCCAATATATTCATGGTATTCATCAAATATCACATGTGCATCCATGAATAGCAATAAACTGTTTACGTTGGTATGCGTAACAATAGACCCTAAAATTTGATCAATCGTCGTAACGACCACATCCCCTGAAAACGGTTTAGGTTCATTTATGATTTTACCATTTTCATGGATATACTTAAATTCACCTGTCAAAATTTCTACTTTTACATCAGGTAAATAATCTATTGTGAGTTCCTCAAAAATCCCCTGACAGACTTGAACTCGTGGACAAACCCAAATAATTTTCTTGGCATTTTTAAGTTTTGCCCACTCCAAAGCAATTTTGGTTTTACCACAACCCGCAGGACCCGCAAGTACTGCAATATCACGCAAATCAGCAAGTGCTTGAGCTACTTTATTTTGTTGTTGTGTTCGTTCACTGTCAGGGAATTTCGTCGATACATTTTCTAAATGCATATGCAAATCTGATAAAATTTCTTGATCTTCTAATAGTTCATCTAAACGCTTTTCAGCAATATAATCCATTAAATCTTGCGCTGTTTGCTTTGATACAATTCGGTCAGCACTGATCACGCAAGCACGTAATAAATTATGCTGTGCATTGTTATCTATTTTATTTCTGAGCTGAGAAGTTTCATCGTTATTGCTATATAGCTTAAACTCAGGGAATTCCTTGCCTTTATAAATATAATTAAAATCTTCCAATTGATCCGCAAAAGATTCTATTTCCCAATTTAAATTTTTCTCAACAACATCAATACCTTCATAATGTTTAGCAACAGAATTTATTCGCTTAAGTAACGATGTTGTTTGTTTAATGATATTTTCAAATTGTTCATTCGAAATATTCTTAACCAAAAAATCATATGCTTTATGCACACCTGAAAACTCATCATTAGAACGGTATGGTTTCGCATGATGCCAATAAACCACATGCTGTAAACTTTCTTTTTGTCTATTGTTCAATCCTTTACATTGTTTTTCAAAGAAGTTAAACAGCATCAATGAAATTTCATTATGACGAGGATGCTTATCAAAGGTGAATTTTACATCAATATGCTGACCATCTTCCTCAGGATCTTTTTGCTTACCCTTTTTAACCCATTCTTGAAAAAGTGGATCTAATTTTCCAATGTCATGCAAACATCCCGCTAAAAAAGCCACTTTGGATAATTTTCCAGATTCATCATTATCAACAACATTTTTAAACAGTTGCTGTGCTAAATAACCTATTGCAAAACTATGTTCTGCCAAAGGTTGTAAATGTGTATTCGCATAAAACTCATCTTTCTTTGCTTTCATTGTCATCACGTCCATAAATACTTCTTTTTGTGTACTATTCACAGGAACAATTCCCTCAGAATTAAACTTATTCCGATTTCCCACCACCCAAAGCAACTCGCTTCGACGCCTACCCCGAATCCAATGACAACTGACCGCTGTACTTTTGGTTACCGTTTTACGCAGTAACTTTTTCACCGCAATCAAACCATCTTCGGTAATCACGGTTTGCCAAGTGCAATCGCCAATACGATCTGCAAATGCATCTAAAACACGGCGAGTTCGAGGAATCGCTTTCTTTTCACATTGGGAAATGAATGTCACTATCATAGTGCTTCACCATTTACATCGTGATTTTTACAAACTTGCAATTTAACTTGATCAAACATCCAATCCAAACACTTATGCTCAGTAAACTTCTGCAATAGCTGTTGTCTAAACTCTTGCTCCTTCATCCCTTCTTTGGCACAAATAAAGGCATAAGGCAAAACCACAGCATCCTTAATCAAATCGGCAATATCAAACACCAAAGCCCCACGGCGGGTTTTACCGTGCATCACTGCGAATCCGTGCGGAATCCCCAAAACCCATAAAGTCGTTGCCGCGAGACCATAAGCAAGGTAGTTACCATGGTTTAAGAAATCATTGGCTAAATCCCCCTGCTCAGGATTACGACTGAAATCTTTTAAACCTGTGCGTGTGGCAGCAATTTTATAAAGTTGTTTGGTGGTTGCAGCCTCAGCAAGGAGCAAGTCACCAACTTTTGTGATCTGTGGAATTTTATTGCTAAAACCATTGAGTGCCGTTTGAATATCCAAATCATCATTATGAAAAGCATATTCTTTTAAATCATGATCTTTAGACCAAACTTTTTTGATAAATTCAATTCTTGCCAATTGGAACTGTTTTGCGACCTCAAGACGTTTTGCATCCATCCTTGCATATATTCCGTTGGGCGATACTCACTCTGAGGCGTCATCCATTCTATTTCACAGCCCATGAATAAAGGCGTTCCGCCACCGCCTGTAAAACCGACCAACACCCCTGCACTTGCAAGCATCCGCATCGCAGCTTGCGTGATTGATGTACCTGTACCGAGCATGATCACTGTCGTATTGGCAATGGGAATATTCCAATATTGATTTTCATTTTTGGCTTCGGTGAGATACAGCACTCGACCATCTTTTTGCATGACACGACAATGTTCAAGGTAGTAAAGATTGGCACGTTTAGAATGTAAAATTGCTTTTAAGTCTGAGGGATTGAGCTGTTCCATTTTATATTTAACATCCTATTTATTATCATTAAGTCCATGAAATATAAATAACATATTTATTTTTATCTTCGAGTACAACATCTCATTTAAACGACAAATGATGTCGTACAATTGATCATTGGATATATTCTTTTTTTATTTAACCCATAAAAAAGACCGATCTAAGTCGGTCTTTTTTTAATTTCAAAGCGCATGCTTTACATTATGCACGTTCAAGCAGAACAGCAACTGCAGGCAGTGTTTTACCTTCCACAAACTCAAGGAATGCACCACCACCAGTCGAGATATAACCAATTTTGTCTGCAACTTCATATTTATCAATCGCAGCCAAAGTATCACCACCACCTGCAATCGAGAAGCCTTCAGATTCAGCAATCGCCAATGAAAGTGTTTTAGTACCTTCACCGAATTGATCCACTTCAAATACACCCACAGGACCATTCCAAAGAATGGTTTTTGATGTTTTTAAGATATCCGCAAATGCCTTTGCTGTTTCAGGACCAACATCCAAAATCATGTCATTGTCTGCTACATCTTCAACTTTTTTCACCACAGCTTTTGCCGCAGCAAGCGAACCTAAGAAGTCATCGAAATTGATTTCTGATGCATCTGCAACAACCACGTCTGTAGGAAGTGGTACAGAAACTTTTGCAGCAATCGCTTTTGCAGTATCGATTAAATCATTTTCACATAATGATTTACCAACGTTGAAGCCCGCAGCAGCAAGGAAAGTATTGGCAATACCACCACCCACAATGATTTGATCACAAATATCAGAAAGTGAAGTCAAAACATCAAGTTTGGTCGAAACTTTAGATCCTGCTACAATTGCCACCATTGGTTTTTCAGGTGTTTGTAATGCACGACCTAAAGCATCTAGCTCAGCTGCAAGTAATGGACCTGCGGCTGCAACTTTTGCCAGACGTGCAACACCTTCAGTTGATGCTTCTGCACGGTGTGCTGTACCAAATGCGTCCATCACGAATACATCGCAAAGTGCTGCATATTTCGCAGCAAGATCAGGATTATTTTTCTTTTCACCCACGTTGAAACGGCAGTTTTCAAGCAAGACAACTTGACCTGCGGCAACTTCAACACCATCTAAGTATTCAGTAATCAATTTTACGTCTTGACCCAAAGCTTCCGTCAAATACGCCGCAACAGGAGCCAATGATTGTTCTGCTTTCGCTTCACCTTCAACAGGACGACCGAGGTGAGAATAAACCATGACCGCTGCACCTTTTTCAAGTGCCAGTTTGATGGTTGGTAATGCAGCACGTAAACGTGCATCACTTGTAATTACACCATTTTTCACAGGAACGTTTAAATCTTCACGAATCAGAACACGTTTGCCCGTTAAATCAAGGTCAGTCATACGCTGAAAATTCATGTATAGCTCTCTTTTAGATATAAAAAATCGCGTTGATTCTAAATGATTACACCAAAAAAGGTTAGCGACTTTTGTAGAAAAGCTGTAGAAATGTTGAGATTTGATTATTATAGAGCAAACTTCAAATCTTTATACGCTTATGTCTTTTCATCCTGATCCAAAAATTAACGGTTTAAATGTCTTTGGTCACCCTTTGGCAAGTTGTTGTTTTTCTCCAATTACAGGTTATTTTCGTAATGGTTTTTGTCATACTGCGCCCAGTGATTTGGGGCAGCATACCGTCTGTGCGGAAATGACGTCTGAATTTCTAAGTTATTCTCAACGTACAGGAAATGATCTTATTACCCCTCTTCCTGAGCATGGTTTCCCTGGCTTACAACCAGGTGATTTTTGGTGTATCTGTGTAACACGTTGGGTTCAAGCCTATCAAGATGGGCAAGCGCCACGTGTAAAAGCAGAGGCTTGTCATCAGGCAGTACTCTCTTATGTTCCCTTAGATGTGTTAATGGAATATGCGGTTTAAAGGATTATGTCTAATTTAATCGCAAATTTACCTGACATTATTTTGGCATCATCGAGTCAAACACGACAAGATTTAATGAATCGTTTGCGACTCGATTATCGTTGTATCGCACCTGAAATTGATGAATCTCCGCGTGGTGAAATGCATGCTGATGATTTAGCTCAACGTCTAGCATTTGAAAAAGCCCAAGTTATTGCACAAAATCATCCGCATGCCATTGTGATCGGTTCCGATCAGGTGGCTTGGCGTGAACATGCACCTCAAGACTTTATTGGCAAACCTTTAACTGTCGAAAAAGCCATTCAACAACTTCAAGAAAATTCAGGCAAAAATGTTTATTTCAGCACGGCATTGAGTGTGCAACATTTGGCTTCTGGTTTTGAACAGACTTTGGTTGAACATTATCATGTCAAGTTCCGTAATTTAACTTTAAATGAAATTCAACGTTATGTTGAATTGGATAATCCATTACACTGTGCAGGCAGTTTTAAGTGTGAAAGTTTAGGAATTTCGTTATTTGAACAAATGATTGGACAGGATCAGACCACGCTCATGGGAATGCCAATGATTCAGTTGTGTCAAATTTTAAGAACTTTGGGGATTTCTCTTCCCTGAAGTTTCAATCTCAAATGATCATTTGAATAAAAAGAGGTGTTCTAAATTGTATGCTGGCTAAAATTTTTAAGAAAATAGTGGATAGTATTTTCTTAAAATTTACTGGGTTTTCAAATTTTCATCATATTTGATGAGAGTTTAAAATAAAATCAGTATACTTTTTAAAACACTGCTCAAATTAAAAGTGCCGCAAGTAGCATGCTTTCTTAAACAGCGCTGATCGACTACACATCATTTAAAACAGCCTGAGTAATTTGACTCGGAGATTTGTGGTCTAACACTTGCGCCTCATCACATCTCATAAGACAATACCTCCAATATTGATCCAAATCTGCTTAGGCTATTTTCATGTCACAACCATTAGACGTATTGGGCGGAATCACCGCTGAACAATTTCTCTCAGAATATTGGCAAAAAAAACCATTATTAGTGCGTAATGCTCTTCCTGAAATTGCTGAGATTTTAGTGCCTGATGATGTCATGGAACTGGCATTGGATGAAAATGTCACTGCACGTTTAATCAAACAAAAAGACAAAGATCCAAATCAATGGACTGTGAAAAACTCACCGCTCATCAAAGGTGATTTCCAAAAAATGCCCAAGCTTTGGACTTTACTCGTTCAGGCGATTGACCATTACTCTTTTGATTTGGCTGAGCTTTGGAAAAAATTTCCATTCATTCCACAATGGCGACGTGATGACATTATGGTGTCATACGCACCTAAAGGTGGTTCTGTAGGTCAGCACTTTGATTTTTATGATGTATTTTTAGTGCAAGGTTTCGGGCATCGTCGTTGGCAATTGGGGCAAATGTGTGATGCTGATTCAGCATTTATTGAAGGACAGCCCTTAAAATTACTCCCTGAAATGGAGGTTCATTTTGATGAAGTGTTGGCGCCTGGCGATTTACTCTATGTACCCCCAGGTTTGTCACATTATGGTGTTGCTAAAGATGACTGCCTGACCTATTCCTTTGGTTTCCGCATGCCAAATGTACCTGATATGATGGATCGGGTTTGTGATAAATTTTCTGAAGATACTGCCTTAAAAAATCCACTCATTGATATCATTCGTGACCAAGTTTCACGTGCAGGTGAAGTCACTGAAAATGAACTGGCTTATTTAAAAGCAGAAATTTTTAAACAATTACAAAATTCGATGGTTTTAGATGATGCCATTATGAGTTTAATGTCTGAATCCAAATATCCTGAAAATATTCCTGAAGCAGAAACATTGGGTACAGGTGATCTGGAAGAAGTTCTTGAGCAAGGTTATCTTATTCAACTTGAACCTGCTTCACGCTTACTTTACTCAGATCAAGATGAACAAGTGTTATTTTGGGCAAATGGTGAAGGTATCTGTATTTCTGAAGCATTTACACCATTTTTACAGCAAATTGCAGATGGTCAAAGTATTGAGCTCAATCTTGATTTGGCGGATGACGAAATTTTAGAAGATATCGTGATGCTGTTAAATGAGTCGATTTTAATGCTGGTTCCAACAGAACAATAACCCTATCTTCAAAGAAGTCAAAGTGTTGCACTATGCTTTGACTTCATCTGTATTATGGTAAAATCTCTAAAATTTAAAATAGAATCTTTCTTATTTCTAACAATTCAACACTTGAGAAAACGTTATAAAATTGGCAACTTAGCACTATAAATATTAAGTTGGACAAACTATTCATATGGCAAGCCCTGCTCAAGCAATCAGAACTAAGTTTTTAAATACATTTTTTTCACGATATTCCGTTTGGTTTCTTTGTTTATTTATCGCAGTGTATTTGACTTGGGTCATTTTCCTGCATGAATCACATTTTATTTACTATTTTTTTTCAGACACTGTCCTTAATATCGCATGGGTGATCAGTATTGCACTCAGTTTGGTTGGTGTTTATGACATTATTCAAACAAAACATGCCATCTTAAAAAACTATCCAATTATGGGGCACTTTCGTTTTGTCTTTGAAAGTTTCCGTCCTGAAATTCGTCAATATTTCATTGAATCTGATGAAGATGCGCTACCTTTTTCACGCTCGCAGCGTAGTTTGGTCTATCAACGCGCTAAAAATGAAAATGCGGATAAACCCT
This sequence comes from Acinetobacter sichuanensis, assembly GCF_003024515.2. Lineage (GTDB taxonomy): Bacteria > Pseudomonadota > Gammaproteobacteria > Pseudomonadales > Moraxellaceae > Acinetobacter > Acinetobacter sichuanensis. The sequence continues at coordinate 15,166 of NZ_PYIX02000045.1, read as the reverse complement.
TTGGTTCTATTATCAATGTATACCAAGATGATTATCGCTTCCTGACGCATTCATTAACACCTTGCGTACCAGCTGACCATAATAGCTTCCGAATAGCGATTGGAAATCAACAATGTACGCAACCTTATAGCGCTTCGATTATGAATATTTCAGCCATGAGTTTTGGTAGCTTAAGTGCCAATGCCATTCGGGCACTCAATAAAGGCGCGCAACTGGGCAAGTTCTATCATGACACTGGTGAAGGTAGTCTTAGCCCTTATCACCTTGAAAATGGAGGAGATATTGTCTGGGAACTCGGCAGTGGATATTTTGGTTGTCGAACTTTAGATGGAAAATTTGATCCTGAAAAATTTCAATCACAAGCTTCAAATCCTGCGATTAAAATGATTGAAATCAAACTCTCACAAGGTGCTAAACCTGGGCATGGTGGTATTTTACCTAAAGATAAAATCAGTGAAGAAATTGCTCAAATTCGTGGCGTTCCACGTGATCGAGATTGTGTATCACCTGCTGCACATTCTGCATTTAGCACGCCTATCGAAATGATGCATTTCATTCAAAAACTACGTGAATTATCTGGTGGAAAACCTGTTGGTTTTAAACTATGTATAGGACAACCTTGGCAATTTATGGGTATTGTCAAAGCCATGTTAGCCACTAAAATTGTGCCCGATTTTATTGTCGTTGATGGCTCAGAAGGTGGCACTGGCGCAGCTCCCATTGAACTGATTGATCATATGGGTACACCACTGCGTGAAGGTTTACTTTTTGTGCATAATACCTTAGTTGGTGCGGGACTACGCGACCAAGTTAAGGTTGGTGCAAGTGGCAAAATCATCAGTGCTTTTGATATTGCCAGTACTATGGCGATGGGTGCAGACTGGGTCAACTCCGCTCGTGGTTTCATGTTTGCGGTGGGTTGTATTCAAGCGCAGAGCTGTCATACCAACCAATGCCCTGTTGGCGTCGCGACTCAAGATAAAGAACGTCAAAAAGCGCTAGATGTTCCAACTAAAGCTGAACGTGTCTACAATTTCCAAAAGAATACCTTAAAAGCACTTGCAGAAATGATCGCCGCAGCAGGTCTACAACATCCATCAGAAATTAAAGCGCATCATTTAGCACAGCGCATTAATGACCGTGAAATCAAAAACTATGCTCAATTACATTTTTGGATGAAAAATGGTGAATTACTTTCTTGTGAAAATAAAGACGAAGAAAATTTTTATTTTAGAATGTGGAATCTAGCTTCTGCTGAAAAATTTTAATCTCATTTAAACATTTACAAAAATAAAAGAGGATATATTCCTCTTTTATTTTATTTATACAAATGAAAAATCGCTAAATACACATTTATTTTTAAAAGCTGATCAAAATAAAAATAATGACAAAATATCTATACAGAATCTCTATCATTTCCCTAAGATTAGATCTCAAAATATATATGATCAAACTTTGAGAAACATAAAATGTTAAATATTAAAAACGTTTTGTTATATATGAGCTTAAGTATCGCTACACCTGTTTTTGCAACAGTTGGTGGACCACAAAGTATCGAAGTTTTAGGTTATGATGCCAAAGATCAAAAAGTTTATTTACTTCGACATTTTGAGGATGGACGTGGTCGACTGCCACAGCTCTATTATTATCAATTTAAAAACAATAAAAACCCCAATAAAATCATTCAGGTCAACTCTTTATACATCAACCCTAAAACAAAAAAAATTGATTATGATCAAGAAGATACTAAATTCAATCAAGAACTCAATAAAATTCAAAAACGTTTACAACCTTTAAGGTCTGTAAAAGTTGAAAATCATATTTCTTATCTTCAGAAAAATATAAAACAAGTCCCAACATGGTATGATGCTCAACAAACCCAAGCACAAACCACCTATACATATCGTGTTTCCAATCCTTCATTTCAAAGTAATATAGAAAAAGCTGTTGCCTATAACTCCAAATTAAAAGTTAAACAGCAATTTATTATTCCTAAACAAAATAAAATGTTGATCACAGTACAATATCGAGGCATTCCGTTTGAAACAGGTTATGATATTGAAGATCCCGTTTTAATGCTTAAAAAATAAACTCTTTCTACAATTTAAAAATGCACTTTACAGTGCATTTTTGACTCAATTCATTATTTTTTTGTTCTAAAAATAAAAGATTAAAATAATTTTCATCTATTTAAAATAAATTAGTATTTGCTTTGGTATTTCCTAAACTTGGATTATCAATTGCATCTTTACACTGTGCCTTATCACGTTCATAGTCTGTTTTTTTCTGTATTAAATTATGATCTCTTTCTAAAGTTGCACGAGCAAAGCTATCTAAACTTGTTAAAGATTTACGACATAAAGCATATTTTCCTTCTGTCACAGAATCTGTCATTTTAACATTAATACGCCAATCCGTACTGAGTTTACGCACTGGTTTTCTAACCTTTTCTTCTATTAAATTCAATTGTTTACGATAAACAAAAGGTTCAACTTCATTTATTAATTTCCATGCTTCATTTGCATATACAGTTGCATCATTTGTCAGTTTTGGTGCAGGCTGAATTGGTGCTTTTGGTTCAGCGTCTGAAGATGATTGACCACAACCTTGCAAAATAAGAAGACTGATGATAATTAAGTTTGACTTCATCAACGCAGGAAATTTCACCAACAACATAGTAAATCGCCAAATTAAACAATTGAGCACTATGCTAGTAAATTCGAGTACAATACACAATCTTGATTTTACCTTTTGTTTTACTCCCAATTAGGTGTTACGTGTCTCAACACACAAGCTCTATCGTCAAGCCTGCTGGATTTTGGCAAGGTGCTAAAGATAGTCAAGCGATTATTTTTACATATTTACCCGTTTCCTTTGCTTTTGGTGTCTCTGCAACTCAGTTTGGATTTACAGCATGGGAAGCTTTGTTTTTATCATGCTCTATGTATGCAGGTGCAAGTCAATTTTTAGTCGTTGCATTACTTGGTAGTGGAACTTCAATTTGGATGACAGCACTGACTGTGATCGCACTTGATATACGCCACATTCTTTATGGACCTGCATTACAAAACCTCATTCAAGATCGTTTAAATCTAAAAAAAACAGCCATTTGGTCTTGGGGTTTAACTGACGAAGTTTTTGCTGCGGGTATGATTAAACTTTCACAAAGACGTCAAGAATGGTCTGAGTCTTGGATGTTAGGCTTAAGTTTATTTAGCTGGCTGTCATGGGCTTTAGGTTCTTTTTTAGGGGGGTTATTCTCTGACCAAGTTGCGCATTTACCTCAGTTTTTACAAGCTGCGCTCGACTTTTTATTGCCTGCATTATTTTTAAGTTTTTTATTGGCAGCTTTTGAGAAAAAGCATACTTTTGTTGTCTGTATTTCTTTGATTGTTGCTGCTATTTCATGCTATTTCATCAATTTATCCGCAGCTATTTTCATTGGAATATTATCAGGAATACTTGCAGGAATTTTCAAACATTACGTTTTAAAACAACATGATGATATTCCTACCAACACTTCAGGAGAAGCAAATGAATCTTGAAATTATTTTAGTAGGTATTGTCGTTGGTATTGCAAATTTTGCCTCACGTTTCGGTCCATTTTTTTTAATTCAAAAAAGCCAACAAAATAAACAACAACGTGGTGCAACATGGCTTAAAATTGCTTTAGCAAGTATTGGAATTTCTGCCATTAGTTCTATGCTCATTGTAGCAACTTTGCCAGCCCTGATTGAAACACCAAATAAAAGCTTTGCGATGTTTGTTGGTTTTATCGTACTTATTGGTATTTATTTTAAATTTAAAAAAATTGTATTGGCAACCTTAATTGCCGCAGTTTCGTATGGCTTGGTATATACCTATTTACCGCTTTAAAACCTAAATAAACGCCCGAAAATAATTGGAAAAGCCTTGTTGTTTATATGCTTCATAGGCTTTTCGCAACTCATCGCCATAGACTGGATCAGGATTATTAAACTCTTTATACAATACCCTAGGCATTAACGGGTTTTGTGATTTTTGGCTCACCAATAAAGCAATTAACTGGCAAAAACCTTCTTCTGCTTCCTGAGTGTTAAATTGATACTGATGCTGTGAAACCAATACATGCCCAATTTCATGGCTCAAAACCCAGACTAAATTTGCTGTGGGCATACCATAAATCACATAAATTTGTGCATTTAAATGTTTATTTTTAAAAAACATATCAGTAGCGATAATGTTCGTTGCCAAACCTTCCGCTTGATCAAAACCCAAAGAAATCATTTTTTCTTTACTGACTAAGCTAACGTAAGTATGACCCCGTGTAAATTTCAAACCTAAGTCTTCAATTTGCTTGAGTACCCATTGCGCTACGACTTGTAAATTTTCACGACTCACAATGATATGTTTCGCACAATCTTTACAGAGCATACGACCATCTGCATAACTTAAAATATCGTGTTTAAAATGCTGATGTTGACAATAATAACAAGGATATAAAACTTGGCGTTGAAAATAATCTAAAATCATTTTTTACTTTATTATTCTGCGAATACTTTTAATTTTTGTATAGACTCAACCAAAGTTTGATTGAGCTGCTCAGAATGTTTAATCAGTTTTTCTTTCTGTTTTTCGTCATTTTCCCATTGCTTCTGATTTTTCAACAAATAAATTGAATCATCATTATAAGCAATAAAAGCAGCTCGAACTTTTTTACCTTCAGGTGTTGCGAAACTGGCTTGATCGAGAGATTGGCTCAAAGCTTGTAAATTTTTAATCACGTCAGCGACCTGTGCTGTTTGTTCAACTGTTACAGTTTCAGCATCTTCTACGATCATCGTGGTCATTTTTTGCATATCCACTTGCTCCATCAAACGAACAAATAACGCAAAATCAGCTTGATGAGCTTTTTGGGTATTGTGTTGTTTCATTTCGATGTTTGTTGCTTTATCAGCATAAACAAAGTTAAACATTGAAGTGCTCAAGAATATCGTAGTTGCAAGTAAAAGTGGGCGAATCATATTTTGTGTTCCTGATGATAAAATTGAATTTATTTAAGTATTTTACTGAGATTAAATTTTAGATTTTTATATATAAAAATAAAGGGACATTTTATCAAACATCCCTTTCTGTGCGCTTAACGATGGGTATGAATCGACATTACAATACCAAAACTCGCTAATAATGCAATCACAGCGGTTCCGCCATAGCTCATTAATGGTAATGGATCCCCTGTGACAGGCAAAATTCCGCTCACCATACCTGAGTTTACAAATACAAAGAAAAATAATGATAAACCAATCGTACCTGCTAAAATTCGTCCATAATTATGAAAACAGCCAAGGCTAATCATCATACAACGGAAAATAATTGCTGCGTACAACAAAAATAGTAAAAAAACACCAATAAAACCAAACTCTTCGGCATAAGTTGACATAATAAAGTCAGTATGATGCTCAGGCAAATAGCCCAACTGCGACTGTGTTCCACCAAGATAGCCTTTACCTGTAAAGCCGCCTGAACCAATAGCAATTTTAGATTGAATAATATTCCAACCTGCACCTAAAGCATCTGATTCTGGATCAAATAAGGTTAATATGCGCTTCTTTTGATAGGTTTGTAAGACAAACATCCAAACTAAAGGCAAAGCCATAGCCGCTGCTACAATAGCACCAATAATTAATGTCCATGACATACCACTTAAGAACAGCGCAAACACGCCACCAATCACAATCCCTATGGCTAAATCAGGTTGCAATAATGCCAAACCAAAAGGCACAACCATTAAAATTAATGCACCGATCACATGACGAAATTTAGGCGGTAAAGGTTGACGTGAAAAATACCAAGCCATCATTAATGGCATTGCGAACTTAGTAAACTCACTGGGTTGCATACTCCCAATACCAGGAATCGTCAGCCAACGTTTTGCACCAAGTCGAACATCTCCTACCAACAGAACCAAAACCAATAAAATAATGGCAAAGATATAAAAATATGGGCTAATCGCTTGATAAACTTTAGGTGGAACTTGCGCACACAAAAAAAGTAAAATAAAGCCGACGATAAAACTGACACCTTGACGTGCCAACATCCCAACATCCTGATCAGATGCGCTATAAACCATTAATAAACCCAGTGCGGCATTGATAAGCAAAAATGCCAATAACCAAGGGTCTAAATGTAATTTATCCCATTTTGAAATAGTTTCATTGAAGCTGCGACCATCCCTTAAGGAATGTCGTAAGAAGCGATATTGCTCGGTGGGTGGCATTTTATTTTCTACAAAAAATAAGAAACAAAATTATAAAGAGAAAAGTCTAAGAAAACATCTTTCCCTTTATAATTCTTATGAATTTGCTCAATTTTATTGTTGTGCCATTAAAATTAAACGAGCCAATTCTAAATCATCTGGATAAGTAATTTTTATATTGTCTGAACGCCCTTGAACCACTTGAACGGTTTGCCCAATAAACTCTAAAGCACTTGCTTCATCTGTAATGACACATTGGTTTTTTAATGCGTGTTCTATTGCTTGTTTGAGTTGAGCTATTGTCGACATTTGAGGCGTTTGTGCCTGCCAAAGTTGCTCTCTACTCACAGTTTTGTCAATCTCATGGTTTTTAGCAACACGTTTTAAAGTATCACGTACTGGAACTGCTAAAATTGCACTGCTTTCAGTCTGTTTTACAACATTTAATAATTGATTCAGACAATCCAAAGTTACACATGGACGGGCAGCATCATGTACCAACACGACGTCCTCTGGTTCAGCAATTTCGGTCAGATAAAGTAAAGCATTCAGCACTGAATCTACACGTTCAGCACCGCCTAAACAAAAGTGAATTTTATCTTTTTGTTCAAATGCCAATGTTTGAGCAACATCATCTTGTTCACCTATTGCAAGCACACACCCCGCAAGAGGCAACTGCATTAAACGATTTACAGTATGTTCTAAGACCGTTTTATTTTGAATCAATTGATATTGTTTAAGTTCTGTCTTGGAGAAACGACTTCCCGAGCCTGCCGCAGGAATAATTGCCCATAACTTACGGTTGTTCAGGTGGGATTTCATCTTCATTGGTTCTGTCGTCTACTGGCGCATTTGGATCAATATAAATAGGTTTGTAATGGGTACTAATCGTACTCATTTGTACAAAAGTTTCATGTGGTTTAATTAGACCTAAATCAAGCCGTGCATGTTCTTCTATCGCTTCTGCACCATTTTTTAAGTCATATACTTCTGCTGCCAAAATACGATTACGTTCTTTTAGCTCATTATTTACTTCAGTCTGTTGCTGAATTTGCTGCAATAATGCTTGATGTGGAAAATATCCACCATCACCAAACCAATAACGGTATTGCAATATAATAACGATCAACAGTGCAATAATAAAAATAACTTTACTTGATGTTGACTTAAAGACTTCTAACATATTTAGGGCTATCGACAAGAGTATGAATTATCGACAAAGTATATTTAAAATCAGTAGTTTACTTTCAAAGAAAACACTTTAACGTATACAACAAATTAAAAATATCTTTGTCTAGTCAGAGTATGACTAATTTTTTCTCAAGCTTCAGTATAAAACTTGAAAAGGTTGTTGCTATTTTCACATTTTCTGCTCTATTGACTTTATTTTCATCAACAAAACCATTCTATGCTTCAATAACAACAACCTTTTTAGCTTAGTTCAAACCTTTGAATTCAGCCTTACCACGGTAAGCCGCTTTCGTTAATTCTTCAATACGAAGCAATTGGTTATATTTTGCTACGCGGTCAGAACGGCAAAGTGAACCTGTTTTGATTTGACCTGCTGCTGTACCTACTGCAAGATCCGCAATTGTAGAATCTTCAGTTTCACCTGAACGATGAGAGATAACAGTGGTATAACCATTGTCTTTTGCAAGGTAAATCGCATCTAAAGTTTCAGTCAACGTACCAATTTGGTTGTATTTGATTAAAATAGAGTTACCTACTTTCTCATTAATACCACGTTGTAAAATCTTAGGATTTGTAACGAATAAATCATCACCAACCAATTGGATTTTATCACCAAGGATAGAAGTCAAATAAGACCAACCTTCCCAATCAGACTCATCCAAACCATCTTCAATAGAGATAATTGGATATTGGTTTACAAGACCTGCTAAATAGTCAGAGAATTGGTTGCTTGTAAATGCTTTGTTGCCTTCACCTGCAAGAATATACTGACCATTTTTGTAGAATTCTGAAGATGCACAGTCAAGCGCAAGCATGATATCAGAACCCGCTTTATAACCCGTTTGACCAATTGCTTCAAGAATTACAGTAATTGCTTCTTCGTTTGAACGTAAGTTCGGTGCAAAACCACCTTCATCACCAACAGCAGTGTTTAAACCTTTTTTGTTTAATACTGATTTTAAAGAATGGAAGATTTCAGCACCCGCACGAAGCGCTTCAGAGAATGAAATAAAACCTACAGGCTCAATCATAAACTCTTGAATATCAACGTTATTATCTGCATGTGAGCCACCATTAATGATGTTCATCATTGGTACAGGCATTGTTAAAATTGTTTGACCACGTAAATCTGCGATGTATTGGAAAAGTGGAATTTTCTTTTCATCAGCAGCAGCACGTGCAGCAGCGAGCGATACTGCTAAAGTTGCATTTGCACCTAATTTTTCTTTGTTCTCAGTACCATCAAGCGCAATCATCGTATTATCGATGTCTTTTTGCTCAAATACAGACTTACCAACCAAAGCATCACGGATTAAAGTATTTACATTATTAACCGCTGTTTTAACGCCTTTACCTAAATAACGCGCTTTATCGCCATCACGAAGTTCTAAAGCTTCACGAGAACCAGTTGAAGCACCAGATGGTGCACATGCACGACCAACAACGCCAGATTCTAAAATTACGTCTGCTTCGATGGTTGGGTTACCACGAGAGTCCAAGATTTCACGTGCACGAATGTCAACGATTTGGCTCATGAATAATTCCTCAGTTGAATGAATAAAAGATACCAAAATGGTATCAATGAGTATCTAACTTCTTGAATCCTTTTACTAAAGTATCCAATTCTTTTAATTGTGCCAAGAATGGCTCAAGCTGTGACATACGTAATGCACAAGGACCATCACATTTTGCCTGTTCAGGATCAGGATGTGCTTCTAAGAATAATCCTGCTAAACCTGTTGCCATACCTGCACGAGCAAGTGTGGTAATTTGTGCGCGACGCCCACCCGCAGAATCTGCACGTCCACCCGGCGTTTGCAAAGCATGTGTGACATCAAAAAACACAGGGACATTCATTTCTTTCATGGTGTCAAAGCCCAACATGTCTACAACTAAATTGTTATAGCCAAATGCTGAACCGCGCTCACATAAAATTAATTTGTCATTTCCTGCTTCCAAACATTTATGCAAAATATGACGCATTTCATGTGGTGCAAGAAACTGGGCTTTTTTGATATTGATAATGGCTTGCGTTTTTGCCATGGCTTCAACCAGATCAGTCTGACGACTTAAAAATGCTGGAAGTTGAATAATATCAGCCACTTCAGCGACTGGTGCAGCCTGATAAGGTTCATGTACATCAGTAATGATAGGAACATTAAAATGTTTTTTAATGTCAGCTAGCCACTCTAAGCCCTTTTCCAAACCAGGACCACGGAATGAATGTAGGCTTGAACGATTCGCTTTATCAAAGCTTGCTTTAAATACATATGGAATATCTAAGCGTTTACAGATATCAACATAAGTTTCTGCTATTTCAAACGCTAAATCTTTAGACTCAAGTACATTCATGCCGCCGAATAGTACAAATGGCAAATGATTTGCCATTTGTATATCGCCTAAACGTACAATTTCTTGTGCTTTTAATTGTGACATTTAAACTTCCTAGTTGTCGCTATATGCTTATTTACTATTTTGGTGCTGTTGTTTAGCAGCATCAATAAAGCTAGCAAATAATGGATGACCATCACGTGGTGAGCTTGTAAATTCTGGGTGGAATTGTACAGCAATAAACCAAGGATGTTCAGGAATTTCTACAGTTTCAACAAGATGTTGTACCGCAGAATAACCAGAAATTTTCATACCTGCTTCTTCAATAGCAGGAATAAAACGATCATTCATTTCATAGCGATGACGATGGCGTTCTGTGATTTCTGCTTTTGCATAAACTTCACGTGTTTTTGTGCCTTCAACCAATTCAGATTTTTGTGCACCTAAACGCATTGTACCGCCTAAGTTTGACTCGGCACTACGATGTTGAATTTCGCCACGCTCATCTAACCATTCAGTAATTAAACCAATCAATGGGAATTTAGTTGAACGGTTAAACTCTGTTGAAGTCGCTTCTGGCATACCTGCAACATGACGTGCAAACTCGATCACAGCCAATTGCATACCCAAACAAATACCTAAGAATGGTACTTTGTTTTCACGTGCAAACTGAATCGCTTTCATTTTGCCTTCAGTACCGCGCTCACCAAAACCACCTGGAACAAGGATTGCATCTGCATCTTTCAATACTTCAGCAACATTTTGGCTTTCAAGCTCTTCAGCATTGACATAATCAATTTGAACTTTAACGCGGTTTTGAATACCTGCATGTAAAAGTGCTTCATTGACAGATTTATAAGCATCTGGCAATTCAACATATTTACCCACCATCGCCACACGAACTGTATATTCTGGGTTTAATAATGCTTCAACAACGTGATCCCAATCTGAAAGATCCGCTTCTGGCAAATTGTCATAACCAAAACGTTCACAGATTAAATCATCAACATTTTGCTCATAGAATGTACGCGGAATTTGATAAATTGAACGCGCATCTTTACATACCACAACTGCACGTGCTTCAACGTTAGTAAATAACGCGATTTTACGAGTTGTGTCTGCATCAACATCATGCTCAGTACGACAAATCAAAATGTCAGGTTGAATACCAATAGACAATAATTCTTTTACAGAATGTTGTGTTGGCTTAGTTTTAAGCTCAGCAGCAGACTTGATATATGGCAATAAAGTTAAATGCATGAGCATTGTACGTTTATGACCAAGCTCAACCATTAACTGACGTACAGATTCCATGAATGGGAGAGATTCAATGTCACCTACCGTACCACCGATTTCAACGATGGCAACGTCATAGCCTTCGCCTGCACGAAGTACACGTTCTTTAATATTGTCCGTAATATGTGGAATAACTTGTACTGTACCGCCTAAGTAATCACCACGACGTTCTTTATTTAAAACATCCTGATAAACACGACCAGAAGTAAAGTTATTCAATTTGGTCATTTTGGCACGACGTAAGAAACGCTCGTAATAACCCAAATCTAAGTCCGTTTCAGCTCCGTCTTCTGTAACAAAAACTTCACCGTGTTGGAATGGGCTCATAGTCCCAGGATCGACATTAATGTATGGATCCATTTTGACCATGGTCACTTTTAAACCACGGGCTTCTAAAAGTGCAGCAACTGAAGCAGCTGAAATACCTTTACCTAGTGATGATACAACACCACCAGTGACGAATATAAAATGGGTCATTAAGTTTCTCGTACAATGGAGCCTAAATTGGCCTACAATGTTGTGCGATTTTACTTTACCTTGTACCAAGAAAGCAAAGTCAATTCACATCAATTCATAGAACAATAAACAATTGGCTATTCTATCAGCATTTCCAATAAAAAATTAACATTACAGTACATGATTTTTATCTCTAATTTTATTGTTATAATAGCCTTACTCCCTAGAAGCTATATTTTGTGTAAATATGAATAAAAAATTTTTAATTTGTGGTTTGATTGCTACAGGTCTTGTTTTAACAGCGTGTGTGAAAAAAGAAGAGCCTAAAAATGATGAACCTGAAAAAGTAGAAACAACTCAAACACAGCAACCTGTACAACAACCTGCTCAGTTTGAAAACCTTGATTCTGCTGAACATGATCAAGATGAGACTCAACAGCAGCCAACTCAAGTGAATAATCAGCAACAACCTGCTCAAGCAAGTCAAACTGATACACCAAGTACAGCATCAAATCATCAAGCTCAACAACAGCCTGTAACTGCTGCACCTGCTCCAGCACCAGCTCCTCGTGCAGAAACGCCTGCGCCTCGTCCTGTTCAAGCAACTGAAACGACACGTACAGAGGCACCAAAACCTGCTGCACCGAAGCCAGAAGTAAAACCTGTAGCTGTTGAAACTGCACGTGCAGAAACACCTGCACCGAAAGCAAACTCAGGTGCTGCTCAAACTGAAGATGACGCTGTTGCTGCAGCAATCGCTGCTGCTACACCTGCATTGAAAAACTAAGATTTAGTATTAAAAAAAGGGAAATTATAATTTCCCTTTTTTATTCACGCCACATCAGTATCAAGTTTCATACATGATATGAAAACTTTAATTTCTTATGTAAGTTATGCATTAGATTGATTTTATCCTTAACTTAAAACACTAAGCTGCGTGTTGTTTTGGCTGAATCATATTATGGACAGCAAGTACATTTGCCAAAATTTCATCTGAAAGTAATCCTTCAGCTTTGATCAAAGCTAAAACACTCTCACCTGATTCATTTGCCATCTTTGCAATTCTTGTGGTGGTTTCGTAACCTAAATATGGGTTTAAAACAGTCACAATTCCAATGGAGTTCTCTACTAAATGCTGACAATGTGCTGCATTGGCACGGATATTTTGGATGCATTTTTCATTTAACATTTGCATCGCTTTGCCTAATAACTCAATAGATTCAAATAATTTAAGCGCAATTAATGGTTCAAATGCATTTAACTGTAGTTGCCCACCTTCTGCTGCCAAAGTAATTGCTAAATCATTTGCAATAATTTGATAACACGCCAAATTCATTGCTTCAGGAATGACTGGATTTACTTTTCCTGGCATGATTGAACTACCAGGCTGGCGTGGTTCCAATTGGATCTCGCCTATACCTGTACGTGGTCCACTCGATAACAAACGTAAATCATTAGAAATTTTAGACAACTTTGTTGCAGTACGTTTGAGTAAACTTGATAAAAGTACAAAGTCACCCATATCTGTCGTTGCCTCAATCAAATCAGGCGCACTTGAAATATTTTTACCTGTAATTTCTGATAAAGCTTGAATTGCTTTTATACGATACTCAGTTTCGGTATTAATTCCCGTACCAATTGCTGTTCCACCTAAATTAATAACACTGAGTGAATCAGGCATAATATGATTTAATTTTTGCAAATCATTTTGTAAGGTGTGCGCAAAAGCACTAAATTCTTGCCCTAATGTCATCGGCACTGCATCTTGTAACTGAGTACGCCCCATTTTCAAGATATCAGAGAACTCGTTAGCTTTGCTACTTAAGCTTTCAATGAGTTTTTGAAATGGAGTATTCAGATGATCCAATGCAAATAATAAACCTATTTTTATTGCACTTGGATATACATCATTGGTTGACTGAGACATATTTACATCGTTATTAGGATGTAGATGTTGATATTCACCTTTTGCATACCCCAGAAACTCTAATCCAATATTTGCAATAACTTCATTGGCATTCATATTTGTAGAAGTTCCAGCCCCACCCTGAATCATATCAATAGGAAAATGGCTATGGTATGAACCATTTATCAATTGCTGGCATGCATATTGAATCGCATTATATTTATTTTCTTCAATTTTATTTAATTTAAAATTAGCATCCACACAAGCGGATTTCACCATAGCAAGCGCTTGAATAAAAATAGGAAAATCACTTAACTTATGCACACTTAGATTAAAATTCTCAAGCGCTCTTAATGTTTGCACACCGTAGTAGCAATGAAATGGAACTTCCTTGCTTCCCAATAAATCCTTTTCAGTTCTCGTTTTAATTTCAATGTTCATTTGCAATGTAGCTCTACGAAGATGATGAATTTATCTTAGGTGAAATAATCCAAACTTGACCAATGTAAAAAAATATATCTGTATGCATTTTTTGCATATCACTTGTTATACTTTCATGAGTTAAATATTTATTGGTAATCAGACATGACGCTTGAAATTCGCTGGATTGAGGATCTTCTTGCATTGGATCAAGAAAAATCGATCTCTAGAGCAGCATCTATACGTCATGTCACGCAATCAGCGTTTACTCGTAGAATACAAAATATTGAAGCATCGTTGGGATTTCAAATTTTAAAGCGTTATAGTAAAAATATTGATTTTACAGATGCTGGTCAAGTCTTACTCTCAACAGCAAAAAGTATTAAAAACCAAATGAATACAACGATAACGTATTTAGAAAAAAATATTAAAGACAATGAACTTTCGATTAAATTTGCCGTATCTCACTCTCTCATCACTCAGTTTTTTCCCAAATTTATTCAAAAATTATATTCAGACTATAATGACCTAAAATTAGAAATTATTGCTGCAAATCTGCAACAAGGCATACGTTTATTAAAAGATGGTTCTTGTGATTTTCTCATTTGTTATTGTGATCAACTTACTTTGCAACAATTGGATGCTACGCTTTTTACCTACCATAAAATTGTAAATATGCAAATTGTGCCCGTGACAGCCAACAAAAATGAATTGCCTAAATACGAACTCAATCAAACTTTCCCGCTTTTAGCCTATAGTAGACAAGCCTATCTGAGAAAATGTGTCGATAAAATGATAGAAAATAAACTGAATTATCGAACTTTATATGAAACAGATAATGCCAGTGACTTAAAAGCTTTGGCTTTACAAGGCTTAGGTATAGCATGGTTACCTCGTTTACTTATTGAGGATGAAATCAATGAAAATAAATTAAAAATACTGGATGGTTATAGTTTCTTCCAAGATATTTATATTGTTCGTAGTAATATGATTTACTCTCAAAAGATAAATTTCGTTTGGAATTATTTAGCACTTACATAAACCATTTCTCAAATTTTTTAATATTTACATGATTCTATCTATTTAAAATCAATAAAACATCACACTTAGACAATTAAAATGGATAGATCAAATAACAATATCTGATTTATCCGATTATTTGATCACTTTATCCAATATGGATTAGTCACTGATGTTACGCAGCAACTCTAAAATTAAACTTTGGAGCTAGAAAAATGTGGATACGCGAAAACGTCATCCGCAACGTGTTTGAGGCAGGACTACTTTAGATAGAAATGTTTCTGCGATGTATTTATCAATTTGCGGTAGTC
>NZ_PYIX02000044.1 GCF_003024515.2 Acinetobacter sichuanensis | reverse complement strand
GTGCTTACAGATCAGCTCTATCGGTTCTCTTTTATCCATTAATAATTGCGTTAAATTTTGCAATCCATGATTGGACATCATGAGAGTTTGCTGCAAAAAAACTTAAACATAGGTTATTCTGCATTATTCGTATTCACAATAATAGAATAATGATCTCGTGAGATCTCTCTGCCATCAGAACGCTGAATTGTATTGGTTTGTGTTTCAATATTCTAGCTTCGTATATTGCCAAGATCGAATATTAAAACATCAATACCCCCAAAGATATATAGGAAAAAATAATATGATTAATATAAAAATACTCGCAACTATTCCTCTATTCTTTCTTGGAGAATGTGCGATGGCTCTTCCTATTGTTCAAATCAATTTTATATTTGCCACACCCCACGCTGAAGCCCAAAAATTTGATAACCTAAGCCAAATCAAAAAAGAAGTAGATATTTTAAATCGCTATTTTGTCACTGAAAAAAATCAATCCATTTTTAAATTCGAGTTAAATAAATACATTCCATATCAAAAATTCAAACAATTAAACTGCAAACTCAGCCATCTTTTAGAAAGTCCTAAACCTATGGAACGATCGGCACTTATTAAAATTTTTCGGCAGTGCTTTCCATCAAAGAGCAAAGAAGCTGAAGTTTATATATTTATTTTTGATAGTTACAGCTCAAAATCAGGATTTAAAGCAGCAGATAGTTGGGGCTTTCATAACAATGGACGACCTATCATATTACTTGATTGGGAGCGACTAAATTACAACATTCAAGCTGCTCTCCCTCATGAAATGGGACATACCTTTGGTTTACGTCATGTTTGTGTTAAAGGTGCAAGATTCAAAGACACCACTAACTTGATGGCAAGTAAAGGTGGCTGTGACGGCAGTGGTGGGCAACGTAATATAGGCTTTAATGATCAACAAATTCAAATCATTAAAGAACATTATCAAAAATTAAAGCCCAGCTAAACTAGAGAATTTTTTTCTCGAAATAATAGGGCCATTGCACGTGGTTAATAGTATTAAAATCAATATCTCCATAATAGTCAGCCACTTGATTAAAATCATCTAATTGTACAAAATCGGGTTGCCACATGGTTTCACGGTTATTAGATTGAATTGGCAATAGGCGTAAATTTAAACTATCTTTCTCAAAAATCAATTGTGCAATCATGCCAAATGGCAAGGCATCTGGATAACCATCATATTCACCATCACTATTAAAAATACCATTACCTAAACTATAAATAACGGTTGAATCTTGGATCGTTTGCATCGACTGTAAAGTATGAGCACCATGACCTAGAATCAAATCTGCCCCCTGTTGAACCAATCGGTTTGCGAGTGTTTTTTGATAAGCTTGAGTCGGTAAGAAATCTACTCCCCAATGTGCCAACACCACAATAAAATGCGATGGATATTTTTGCTTTTCTAATGCAACTGCTTCATACAACACACTTTCTAAGGTCGCAACACCAGAAGAAGAAGGTGTGGCATAAAATTTAAATATTTTTTCGTTAGTGGCTCGATGCCAATAGCCAGAATAAAAAGAAATAATACGACCATTAATCTGAATTCTCATCGGCATGCATGCTTCAAACTCATTTTCTCCTACTCCTACATAATGTATTTGCGCATTTTGCAACGTTTTTAGTGTATGTGTGATACCTACTGCACCAAAGTCAGCAGTGTGGTTATTGGCTAAACATAAATAATGAATATTGGCTTTTTTAAGCGCATTGACTGTTGGTACATCCTGTGCACCCAATATAAATTTTTTCAATCCAACCAAGGGAGATTGAATTTGATTATTTACAAAACATGCTTCGTGATTAGCTAGATTAATATCAGCTGCATTTAAAAAAAAGTTTAGTTTTTCAAAGCTATAGTCATAGCCATGATTCAATAAAGGATCAAATACTTTGCGTTTACGACGTCGCTCAGTGTAATATTCCCCTAAATAGGTATCGCCAATAATATTTACAATGGCACGATCTTGCTTGAGGGTAGTCACTACATTTAAATTAGAAATAAGTCGATCCAGCCCTTCATGGTCCAATAAATGCCGTTCAATCACAGAATCTTGTTGAAAACTACTCTCTATTCCCTGTGTAATGACAATCGTAAAATCAGATGATGTATGCTTTTGCCATGCTATGGAAATATTAAAAAAGCTGAAAAAGTAATTAACCTTGCCCTGATCGAGTAAAAATGTTGGGCTTAGAAAATTTCTAGCTTTATATGCAATTTTACCCAGCGTTAAAATTTGCAGATAAAAGGGATTAATTTGAGTCATTAATTCAGCGATTTTAAGCACATCATTTAAGGTATATTGCTGAATAAATTTTGAATTTTTTTTACCTGAAAGATTTTTGGCACTATTTGGACTCAAGTTATGTTTTTTTATTAACTCTTCAAAATAATGGCTCATGCGCTTTTGGGTCTTATTATAAACATGCTGAGCCAAAAGAAATAGAGAATCTACACCCGCTGTTACTTTGTAATGCATTAATACTTGTAATAAATTGACTTCATCATGTAATGCATAACCAACAACACCTCGCCCTCTTTCTTGAAGGGCCATCTCTGTAATCTCGACGCTATCATCCAAACTTAACTTACGTTCATCTAATAATTTATAAACTACATAAAGCACCAAAAGTGGACCTAGCCCTTCATTTTGGTCAGAAAAATCGACGTATTGAGGTTTGGAGTGCGACAATAACGCACCATTTTTTTGTACTAAATAGTTATACATAACTCAACTCCAACAAATGATCTAACCATTTTTTTTTATAGCCATTCAAATCATATTTTTTCGCCGACTTAATCGCATGGGTTCTCATATATGGGTTTAAGTAGCATTGCTCGATTGCAATAGCTAAGGCTTGAATATTTTCATTTTCAACTAAAACACCAGAAAGATTTTGTTCAATTAGTGCATTTGGACCATACTTAATATCGTAGGCCACTACAGGCGTTCCTACACTTAGACTATCCAAAATTCCAATACAGAAACCTTCTATTGTGCTCGTCACAACAGAGACATGTGCATTTCGGATTTTGTCCGAGATATTGTGCACATAGCCTTTGAAATGTACATTCGTCTTTAAATCGTGATCATCTACATATTTGCGAATTTCTTTTTCATATATAAAGTTATCTCTAGAGTCACCAAAACCATAAAGATCAAGCTGAATTTCAGGATACTTTTCTTTTAAAATTTCAACAGCCTGAATAATATGATGAAGTCTTTTTTCTACATAATATCGCCCTACAGAAATGATGTTGAATGGGGATGCTACGGCATTGACAGTGAGTTCAGATTCTATGTGGGCAAATGTCGGAGGAATCACCCAAATTTTTAATTCTGAACCAAAACGTGCCCAAAGATCCTGCCGCTGTTGCTCTGTGGATACAATATAACCGTCAAATTTATTTGTTTCTGCTAAAGATATTTTGTAATTGGAGTTAATTCGCCCGTCTCCCATCTTCTGAGGATTACTAACATGTACGCTATGGAAAATCGAAATTAACTTAAATGCAGGAGACTTTAACTCCACTAAAATATGATTATAAAGTCTGTTTTTATCAACATAAAAAACAGGCTGCTTATAAGAGGTGATAATTTTTTGAAACCAATGCTTAATCCACTGATCACGATCTTGAAAAAAATAAGATGAACCATTGGATTCTTTTAGACTTAAATAACTAAGCTGATTATCTTGGGTGTAGTGCTCCTCTAAAACCACAATACCCTGCTGATTATAGTAAAGATATGATTTGACTTGGTTTTTCTCTAAATAAATTTCTTTAGATAAATAGCCTGACTCCGTATACAAAGCTCGCTTGAATTTCGTTCTCGCTTTATCAAAATAATTAATGTATGAAATATTCCCATTTGAGAAAAAGTGAATATAAAATAGGTAATTCCCATTTATATATACTTTTACATCTGTATTGGCATTGTTTTTTTCTAGGGTAACCGCTCCTGCAATATGACGCAAAAAATCTTCTAAAGTATTTGATCTCAAAGCAGCAAAAATTAAATATTGATAATCGTCATATAAATTCAGAAAACTATCGGCCTGAATATAATGGATATTTAAATTCTTTAAATAATTGGCGTTGTAATTTAAGGTTATAATCTTATGCGCTAAACCACAGCTATCAAAAACATATTTTCTTTTTAAAATCGCATGCTCAATACCAGTCAGCTTTTCTCCAATTCCTGCACTTAGAAAAAAGAACATTATGAACCCCTAAATAAAATAATTGGTGGTGTTTAAAAAGTATACTGAAAGAAAGACAGGTAATAATTTGATACTATAGGGAAATGCAAATAACTCTACAAATCAAATGTTCTACCCGCCTGAGTGATAGTATAAAGGAAAATGGTATAAAACTATATGGTAAGCAAAATTACCAATGCAAAATATGCAAACGTCAATTTATTGGTGATCATGCATTGAGTTATCAAGGTTGTCTCTCTGGTATCAAAAGTAAAATACTACATCTGATGGTGCGAGGCTGTGGTGTTAGAGACATTGCCGAAGTTGAGAGAGTGAGTATGGGTAAGGTTTTACGTACACTCAGCCAATCAAAATATCAACTTCAAACACGGAAAACTCATTATGAAATCCTTGAAGTAGATGAGTTTTGGACTTTTGTCGGCAATAAGCAAAATAAACAATGGTTGATTTACGCCTATCATCGAGAAACAGGTGAAATCGTTGCTTATGTATGGGATAAACGAGATTTAACCACAGCAAAACGACTTAAATTAAAATTAAAGCAGCTAGGTGTAAGCTATACCGATATATCAAGTGATAATTGGGGTAGCTTTGTTACGACCTTCAAAAAATGTAAACAGTTGATAGGTAAGTTTTTCACTGTGGGTATTGAGGGCAATAATTGTCGCTTACGCCACTGGATTAGGCGAGGGTTTAGGAGGAATTTTAACTTCTCAAAAAAGCTGGACAATCATTCCAAAGCCTTTGATTTAGTGTTTTTTTATATCAACAATGGATTCATTTAATGGCAGCATACTTTTTGAAACATCACCCCAAATTTTTATATTTTCGCCTCATCCAGCGTATAAGGTAAGCATTCATGTGTCTTCAGATCGCTGACATTGCTGAACCATGGAATCGACCATAGTATTGCTGCCAACCTTGAAGAATTGAATTAAATATTACAGATAAATCACTTAATTCACGATTACACATCAGATGTAGATACCATTTCCGAATAGTCTGTCGCATTGCTTTAAGTTCATTACGACTGACTGCCGGAGAGAAATTTACATAAACTCTTTTATACTTGTTCACGACCTTACGGAGTCTAAACGTGTACCCGAAAAAAGTAAATTGCACATCTTGATATGATTGACGACGATTAACATCTTGGCAATAAACAATCTTTGTCTTATCTAGATGCAATTCGAGCCCACATTCACGAAATCGTGCACCAATCTTTTGTAAAACAAGTTTGGCTTGAGATAAACTTTGGCAATGAATGACTCCATCATCCGCACAACGGCAGAATCTTACACTCGTAAGATTCTTGGTAATCTGCATGTCAAAAGTATAATGCATAAATAAATTAACTAATAGAGGACTAATAACTTCACCTTGCGGTGTGCCACATTTCCTTTCTAAAACTTGACCATCTACATTTTGCATTGGTGCTTTTAATCAGCGTTCTACATAGAGAAGAATCCATGGGATTTCACAGTGTTTCTTAAGTGCACGCATAAGTAGATCGTGGTCAATGTTATCAAATAGACCTTTGATATCAAATTCCACAACCCAGTCATACTTTCAACTTCGTCTTCTCACCATAGCTATCGCATCATGGGCAGAACGTCCTGAACGATAACCATAAGAGTTTGGATGAAAAGAGGATCAATCTGTGGCTCCAATATGAGCTTGACAGCTGTTTGTACTATTCGATCCGCTACTGTTGGAATACCCAACATACGTATGCTGGTTTTCATTTAAAACAGGTAATAGCGCATTAAAATCGATCAGTTTTAAAATGGCTTGATTAAATGGTATATAAAACTGAATCTGTTGTTGAATATGAACAACATTACTATAAATTTCAGATAAATTTTGATACAAAAAGGCATCAATTTTAGATTTTTTTGCTGTTAAAGCACGTAATTAAAGTTGAGAGTTTTCTTTAATATAGCGCTGCATTTGTTCTTGCACCTTATTAAAAGGTTGAATTTGCTGTTGTCGTTCATAAGAATGTTCTAAATATTTAAAAAATAATGCGTCTTCATCATCAACTTTTACATAGTCAGTATATAAGCTAGGGCTTATGAATTGACAGCATGAAAAAATAGTCAATATGCTGTAAAACATATATGTGATTAGACGAACGAAATATGCTTCTACAGCTCAATGTACTTTGCCCATCTATATGGATTTTTGATGACAGAACTACACTCTATAAGTTGTATACAACTTGCAGATACCTATCAAATCTCACATGACAGTGTAAATCGTTTTTTAGAACGGGAAAATTACTGCCCACACGATTTATATAATGAAGCTATACAATACATTCATAATCATAAACTTATGATTAGTATGGATGATACTGTATTAAATAAACCTTATAGCCCACATATGGATTGAGTCAATTTTTTCTGGTATCGACAGTAACCGCAAGGTATCCCTTGAAAAAGGGACTTGGCATCAGATTAGAGCATTACCTGCTTTTGAAAATGGTCAAAAAGTATGGCTCAAAGACTTTGGATTTGTTCAATTATTTAAGGCTCAGCTCAAAGAACAGTAGAGATTTTATATTGTTTATGATCCAAATAAGAATTTAACGTTTGATAGGTTTCAAGTTTTACACTTAAATTATTGGAAAATTGAGCAATATCATCGAGTCATTAAGCAAGTATGTCATATTGAAAAGTTTCAAGTGCGGCGAATTAAGCTGATTAGCAATCATATTTTTGCATCATTAATGGCTTATGTACAGATTCAAAAGACCCAATGGAATGATTTTTTATGAATATATCAATGGCAGAAGAGTTTATTTTGACCCATCATTAAAAGTTTTATTGATGGTTTTATTTTAGATAAAAATCACCTTCTGCTACAAAAGTTGCAAAAATTATAGTGCGTAAGTCCTATAAACGTAAAATTTCAGGTCTAATTTCCTTATAGTGGTGGCTTTGTTGCACAGACATTCAAAAGTTAAACTTTTCCCAAGTTATCCAAATTTAAGTGACAACTCGGGTGTGAGGTCGACCCAACTCCGTAAATTTATTTAATACTGCCACACGTGCATGCATCTCATTGACTTGGCTTTAGAAATTTCTTGCACTGAGTTTATCGCCTAATAATTTGATGCAATGCATTTTGGTTTCGACCAAACTTCGGCGATGATAGCCTGACCATTTTTTCCATAGTGTCCTGCCTAAACGTTTAACTGTTCGAAGTAATTTATTTCGCTCTAGCGAGCTGGTCTTTGTATCTTTCCAAGGTTTCGCATTTTTTCTTAGTGGAATCACCGCATGCGCTTGTCGCTCTGCGATGACCTGACGGCATTGCCTGGTGTCATACGCCCCATCAGTATAGACGGAGTCAATCTGTTCTTCTTGTGGAATCGCACCTGTGATCACTCACATTGTTGGTTGTGAGCTGAATAGCGCGTATTTACAGGGTTTCAGCATCGATACCAATATGTACATTGGCGACGATATTCAGGCTGATGTTTTTTACGTTTCCATTCGCCTTCACCTAAAAACTTTAAGCCAGTAGAATCAACGAGTAGATGGAGACCATTACTGCTTTTTTGATAGTTAATTGCAATATCAATATGCTTTTGTCTTCTACAAATAGTGGAATACGAATATCGCTGATATTCGGGGCTGTCCAATCTAATCTACAAAGATGAATGAGACTTTGAACAAAGCCTGTGACCATACGTAAAGACAGACGGAATAGAGATTTAATCATCAGACAGCATTGGATAGCAACATCAGAATAGATTTGATTTCGACCATGCATGTTTACCTTTTGGTTGAGCGTACCATTGAGTTTTGGGATCAAACCAAATAGAAATATTTCCTCGATTTATTAATGCTCTATTATAAGAAGACCAGTTGGTTGTACGATAGATTTTAGGTGTGAGCTTATTCATTTCAGAATTATAATGTTGAATAAGCCTTTAATGGTAGGTTTGTACAACAAAGCCTATAGTGGTCTTGATCTGTTTGTTCTTCGTTATCTTCTATTGTTTCATTTTCAGATATTTGAGTATCTTTTAGTACAGGTTCACTTACATCTAAATTTGGTCGGGTTTGAACAAAACTACTTAGACTTAAAGGGAATAATACGGTAAGACTTAAAGCCAACATGATCTTTTCATCATCATCCAAACTTTTATCACATAGCAATCAGGGCTATATTTATCATTTGTTCCAAATATTATTTTTTATATGCATGATATTGTATTTGACATCCTCCCCGACCTAAAGGACGGGGATTCCTCCTGCGAGACGCTCATGTCCGAGCGCAAGAATATTCAGTGCTGAGTTTATATCTCTATCGTGGAATGTACCGCATTCCACGCACTGCCATTCTCTTATTCCAAGTCCTGCTCTACTTTTCGGACTACTGGAGCGTGAGCAACAGCACGAACAAGTTTGGGTGGTATAGGCTTCATTGACTTCTTCATACCATACACCTGCGTTCTCGCATTTATACTTGAGCATGGATCGAAATGTGGTCCAACTTGCATCTAGCACTGATTTAGCCAATCTAGTTTGAGCTAATGCTTTGGCATTCACATTACCAACGAAGATTGCTGCATGTTCATTCACCAGTTTATGGCTGAATTGATGCAGCATATTTTGACGGATATTTTTGATCTTGGCGTGAATAGCTTTGACACGTTTCTTATTTTTTGCACGTTGAGCAATGCCAAGTTTTTGTTCATATTTCCGATAGATTTTAGGGGCTTTGAGCTTTACGCCATCTGAACAAGTGGCTAAATCTTTTAAGCCTAAATCTATGCCGATTGAAGTTTTAGCAGTTGTTTTCTCCGTTTTAACTTCATCAACCACAAGACATACATACCAACGCCCACGGCTATCTTCTACGAATGAACCTGTTTTGACGTTGTATTTTGATAGTCCGTAACTATCCCATAGCTTAAATTGATGTTTGCTATATTGAATATAGCCATCGGCATATTTCACGGCTACTTTTTTAAATGGTATCCAACCTAATGAGCGTCTAGCCGATTTTTTATTGCTGACACGCCATTTTAATTTAGCTTTCTTGAACTGTTTTCTGCGTGTAATTAATTCTTCGGTGACTGCCTGCACCGTTTGGCTATGTAAATTACATTCTTTAGATGTTCCTTTGGTATATTTTGCAACATCGTAAGCCGAAAAGAATTGACCTTTACGTTGTAGATGCTTGAAGCACAAATCATTGACATAATTCCAGACGAAATTGACTTCAGTTGCTAACTGATTTAGCACCGAACTATGTCTGTCTTTTATGCGTAATTTAAGTGTTATCATGTGCTTATTTTAACAGTAATATTTTAGGCAATGAAGAGCAAAAAATTGAATACGACATTCTGTGTCGTATGGCTTACGCCAGTCGCTTATATCCTCGCCCTGAACGGCGAGGTTTTACGCTCCAATGGATAAAATAAATGCTTTACCAAGTTTTTCTTATCTTTACATCGACTAAATCATTTTATGATCAAATAAAAGTCATAAAAAAACCGCCATAACTGACGGTTTTATATATAAAAAATCAATTATTTTGGTTCAAAACGCTTGGTCAGTTTTGTTGCCATCGTTGCAAACTTTTGATAACCCGTTGGTAATAAACGTTGTGCCAAATCTACAATCACCGCATCGCCACCAATCAATAAACGGCGTTTGTCTGCTAATACTGCATCTAAAATTTCTTGTGCCGCTTCTACCGCAGGTTTCCGTAATAGTTTATTAAATGCTTTTGCAGATTTATCAGGATTCATTCCCAATGATTTTAAGCTGTCATTCATACGTGCATCATTTGCAATGTTGGTACGAATACCGCCCGGATGTACACACAGTGCACTCACGCCACATTTTTCAATATCAAGTTCTTGACGTAAAGACTCAGTAAAACCACGCACTGCAAACTTCGTTGCGTTATAACCAGACTGAGTTGGCTGAGCAGTTAAACCAAAGATACTTGAAGTATTAATGATATGACCATCACCTGTTTTCTTGATGTATGGTAAAAATTCTTTAGTGCCATAAACCACACCCCAGAAGTTAATCCCTACGATCCATTCAAGCTCTTCGTAAGTTTCACCTTCTACTGTCGCACCTAATGCTACACCAGCATTATTAAAAATCATATTGACAGAACCATGATTTTGAACGGATTCTTCTGCCCAAGCTTTAACTTCTTGTTGTTTTGCAACGTTTACTTTCTTTGATGTAACACGTACGTCATATTGTCTAACTAATTCTACAGTTTCGGCTAAACCTTTTTCATTCACATCACTAATTGAAAGGTGGCAACCTGCTTTTGCTAATAAAATAGCCAGTTGTTGTCCCATACCTGAGCCTGCACCTGTGATTGCAGCGACTTTATTTTTAAAATTTTTCATCGAGTTTCCTTGTTTGAATTTTTGCCGTATGTACGTTCTATATACATACACTCACAGCTCTACTATAATTTTGACAATGACTATTGTCAATATAATATGTTAAGCTTTTCAATGTTGATTAACTTGCTCAGGATCATGACATAACCATCAACGATTTTATGAATCAAACCTTGCAATTTGCATAATTAAGTTGGCACACACTGATATGACAACAGATTTTTTAGATGAAACAACACAACAGGTGCAGGAACAAAAGACACCGAAAAAACTCGTGAAAGAAAGACAGTTCAAAGGAATGTCTCTTTCTGAGCGTAAATTAGCGCGTCGTGAAAAATTAATTGAAGCAGGGATCGAAACTTATGGTACTCATGGCTTCTTTTCAGTAACCGTCAAAGATGTTTGTATTGAAGCCAAACTGACAGAACGTTATTTTTATGAATCTTTTAAAAAGAGTGAAGAGCTGTTTCAAACTATTTTTTTACAATTAGTTGATCAGCTACAACACACTGTGATGCAAGGTGTCATGCAATCGTCACCAGATCCGAAACCAATGATTCATTCGGGTTTAATGGCTTTATTTTCTATGCTCAAAGCAGACCCACGTGTTGCACGTATTATTTATGTTGATGCAATGTTGGTTCAAGAATTACATAATCACGCCACAATTCATGAAACCATGGGACGTTTTGATCGCATGATCCATGCCTTTGTTATGTTGATGATGCCGCGTATCAACTATAGTGAGCAGGAAATTTCCTTGGTTTCGACAGGATTAAATGGTTATGTAACGCAAGTTGCTGTGCGTTGGGTCATGGGAGGCTTTAAACTTTCTGTAGAACAAGTTGTATTTGCATGTGAAGCTGTTTTTTTCTCATTGCTCAACTCATTTTCAGAAAAGCAAAGCGCCTAAATTGTCCAAAATACCTCTGAAATGCCTCTGAAAGAAAAAGACCTGATATTTTTAATTAAACTGTAAAAATAAAATGCCATCGTTCTTTTAAGTGAAATTTCACATCAATTCACAAGTTTTGTCACAAAAAATTGCAAATAATAGCCAATATCTATTTTTTGCAATGATATTGTCATAATTAATCTTTGTAATAAGCCTGTCATAAATAATAAAACGGTACACCGTTCATACATAGGATATTGCGTTGTGAAAGATGACTATATTTTAATCGTCGATGACGAACTTCCGATTCGAGAAATGATCCATACCTCATTAGATATGGCAGGCTTTCAATGCTTACAAGCAGAGGATGCTAAACAAGCACATCAAATGATTGTCGATCAAAGACCTGCTTTGATTTTATTAGATTGGATGATGCCGGGCGGCGTGAGTGGCGTAGATTTATGTCGTCGCTTGAAACGTGATGAAAGTCTGGCAGAAATCCCAGTCATTATGTTGACTGCACGAGGTGAAGAAGATCACAAAGTGCAAGGACTCGATGCTGGTGCAGATGATTATATGACGAAACCATTTTCAACACGTGAATTGGTCTCTCGTATTAAAGCTGTTTTACGTCGTGCAAATGCCTTAAGTGGTGAAAAATCAATTGATGCAAATGGTTTAATTTTAGATCCTGTAAGTCAACGTGTGAGTTTTGGCAACAGTATTTTAGAAATGGGACCAACTGAATATCGTTTATTAGCCTTCTTTATGACACATCCTGAACGTGCTTATACACGTGCCCAGTTACTTGACCAAGTCTGGGGTGGTAATGTCTATATCGAAGACCGTACAATTGATGTGCATATTCGTCGTTTACGTAAAGTATTAGAACCTTATGGCACAGACCGTTATGTACAAACAGTACGTGGTACAGGTTACCGTTTCTCTACACGCGCTGATGTCGCTTTAGGTTAGCTTTTTAGGTCAATTTGCTTTTATGTATGAACCCTACCCCGTCCCAGATCTTGCACGTGAACATAAACAATTTCGTTACAGCAGTTTATGGGCGTTTGCTAAACAAGATTTACGACTTTTAGCATTTTTATTAGTCATCGGATATTTTATTGGTTTTGGGATCGGGTATTTTTGGGTTTGCATTTCTTTAGCTTTTGCTACTTTTTTTATTTTCCAACTTCGCTCTTTGTATTTGGTGAATGAGTGGATTTCTAACCGCCCCTATGATGTTCCTCCTAATTTAAGTGGTATATGGGGCGCATTATTATTTAATGTTTATCGTGCGCAGCGCCAAGAACGTGTTGTTCAAGCTGAAATGGTTGGACTGATTGACCGAGCACAGTCGTCACTGATTGCACTTGCTGAAGCGGTGGTTTTAACCGATGAACTGCATCAAATAGAATGGTGGAATCCTGCAGCAGAAAAACTGTTAGGCATCCAAATGCTCGATCGTGGACGTAATATTTTAACCATTATTCGTCAACCGAGCTTCATTGAATATTTTAATAATATTGACCAATCGCCTGATGGCATCAAAATCAAATCTTCAGTTTATGATGAGCATTATGTACAAATTAAACTTACCCGTTTTGGTAGCGAAAGTCGTTTACTGGTTGCTTATGATGTCACGCGTGTCCACAACTTAGAACAAATGCGTAAAGATTTTGTCGATAATATTTCACATGAATTACGAACGCCGCTTACTGTTCTAAGTGGCTATATAGAAACATTTACTGATCAAGAATATCTAAATCCACGTTGGAAACGTGCATTTGACCAGATGCAATCACAAACTCTCCGTATGAATGCTTTGGTGAATGATTTATTACTTTTATCTCGACTTGAAGGTAATAAGCAAATTGCTAAAAACCAAATCATTGAAATGCCTAGTTTAATGAATCAATTATTTGATGATGCTCAAGCCTATAATGTTGATTATGGGCATACATTAAACTTAGATATTGATAGCCATTGCGACTTAATCGGTTCAGATACCGAACTTGCTAGTGCATTTAGTAACTTAATCACCAATGCTGTTAAGTACACCCCTAAAGGTGGCACAGTAACGATGGGCTGGCATGATGATGGTTCACATGGTTATTTTACTGTACAAGATACGGGAATTGGGATTGACCCTAAACACTTACCTCGTTTAACTGAACGTTTCTATCGGGTAGATAGCGCACGTAGCCGTCAAACAGGTGGAACAGGTCTAGGTTTAGCGATTGTCAAACATGTATTGATGCAACACAATGCTTATTTAGAAGTTGAATCAAAAGAAAATCAAGGGTCAACCTTTAAAGTGGTATTTCCAAAAGAACGTTTATATAAACCTGAATAAAAAATTTAGCAAGTTCAAACAAAAATCACCTTCTTTATTGAGAAAAGTGATTTTTGTGATCTAAAATTATAGGCTATGCCCCAAAGCCTCGCCCATTACCACTGTAGAGTTTGCTTGAAATTGAGCATCCCAATTCATTTTATTTTGTTCAAATAAAACGATTGCTGTTGACCCTAAATAGAAGCGTCCTAACTCATCACCTTTTTCAAGTTTTAATTCATGATGATCAAGTTCAACACGACCAGAAGGTTTTACTTTACCTGTTGCAACTGTTTCTATACCTGCAACAATCATCGCACCCACCAAGACTACAGCCATACGTCCAAGTTCTGTATCAAATAAGCAAACCATACGCTCATTACGTGCAAATAAACCTGGTACATTTTCCGCAATGGTTTGATTTACTGAAAATAACTCACCTGGAATATATAACGTTTCTGTCAATGTACCTGCAAATGGCATATGCACACGATGATAATCACGTGGTGATAAATATACTGTCGCAAATTCACCATTTTTAAATGGCACTGCCAATTGTGGGTCACCAATGAGTTTCTCTACAGAAAAACTTTGCCCTTTCGCTTGAAATACATCGCCTTCTTTGACTTTACCTAATTGAGAAATCGCACCATCCGCAGGTGAAACAATACTATTTGCATCTGTATCGATTTCACGGACACCCTCTTTTAAAGCACGTGTAAAAAACTCATTAAATGATTTGTATTTCAAAGCATCAGTTTGTTGTGCAATTGATAAATCAATGCCGTACTGTACTTTAAAAGCTTGAATCGCAATATTTTTTATAATTAAATTTTCACTTGCTGCAACTTTTCCAACCACACGGCTCAGTTGTTGTTGAGGTACAAGGTTTTGCGCACGAATAAAAAGTTGTTTTTTCAAATTTGAGGCTAGACTCACGACGGTGATTCTCCACTAATAATTGGACTGTCGAGGCGATTGCCCCATTCGCTCCACGCACCATCATAAGCTTGAATATCCCAACCGAGCAATCGCCCTAAAATATAAGCCAAACCTGAACGGTGATGAGACTGACAATACACCACCACAGGTTGATCTAAATGAAAGCCCAATTGTTCTAAGCGTTGTTGGGTGCGTTCTAAGGAATGCAATTTTAAATGATTTTGACGATTAATTGCAGTACTCCACTCAAAATGTAATGCATTTGGTAGATGACCACCGCGTCGTGCTGCTAAGCGTTGACCCGTATATTCCTCAGTTGTACGACAATCCCAAATTTGCACTGCATTTTTTTGTACTTTTTCGAGTAATTCTTCGTATTTAATTCTATATTTTTCAACATTTTGTAGATTTATTTTAAATAAATTTGTGACAGGTTTAAGTTCTTCTACCTCAGCCGAAGTTGGAAAGCCTGCGCCTAGCCAAGCATGAATGCCACCATTCAATAAACTGACATTTTCAAAGCCAAGGCAATGTAAATTCCAAATCAAACGCCCTGCCCATGCGCCCCCTTCATCATCATAAACAACCACGTGATGTTCAGGAGAAATATTTAAATACTCAATTAAAGTGTTTAATCCTGCTTCATCTGGCAATAAACCCGAAGCATTTTCCTCTTGGCGAACTAAATACTGCGGTTTGAGATGTAAAGCATGTGGAATATGCAATTGTTCATAAACAGAACTACGGCTTAAATCAACAATCCGTAATTGTTCATGTCCTAAATAGGGAACAAGTTGCTCAGCTTCAATTAATAATTCAAAATGAAAGGGAGAAGTCGTCATAAGATTTTTTGAATTTTAGCAGGATTATTTTGACCATCTTAGCATAGTCTTTTTTACGATTTAGCTGATTTCCTGCATTTCTTTAGCAAAAAATCAGCTATCGTTTTTCTTCTAATTGCTTGGCTCAGCAATTTCAAAAACCTGACGTAGATACGCTAAAAAAGTATCGTTATCGGTCATGGTCTTTCCTGGACTATCAGAAATTTTTGCGACAGATTGACCATTACACTCTACAAGTTTAAGTACAATATTTAACGGCGTTTGCCCCATATCATTGGTTAAATTTGTTCCTATACCAAAACTGACTTGGAAGCGGTCTTTAAAGTATTGATATAAGCTCCAAGCGCGCTCTAAATCTAAGCCATCACTAAATGTGAGCATTTTAGTTTTGGTATCAATTTTGAGCTGACAATAATGTCGATAGGCTTTATCTCCCCATTCATAAGGGTCGCCACTGTCATGACGTAAACCATCAAATAGTTTGGCAAAATACAAATCAAAATCACGTAAAAACGCATCCATCCCCACAACATCTGTGAGGGCAATACCCAAGTCACCTCGATACTCTTGTACCCATGTTTCTAGTGCAGATTTTTGAAAATCACGTAATCGTACATCTAAAGCTTGGAAGG
Organism: Acinetobacter sichuanensis; assembly: GCF_003024515.2. Classification (GTDB taxonomy): domain Bacteria; phylum Pseudomonadota; class Gammaproteobacteria; order Pseudomonadales; family Moraxellaceae; genus Acinetobacter; species Acinetobacter sichuanensis. Next base: position 14,723 of record NZ_PYIX02000044.1, on the reverse strand, counting down.
CTTGTAAAAACTCATGTGCCATTGTTCCAATTGGGAAAATATTAAGCTCTTTGGCAATCAGAACATTACTGGTGCCACGGAAAATACTTGGTGCTGCTTTATGAAAGGTTTGAATCACATGACGTTGCCAATCTAAACTATAACGGCGGCGTGTGCCAAAGTCTGAAACTAAGAAAGGTGGATCATTGGCTTGTTGTTCTTCTGTGTATTTTTTCAATAATTCAACTTTTGCCTGTAGGCGACGCTCTCCTTCCGCCAGCACCTCATCGGAGCGAATCCGACGGAAATACAGTTCATTGACAATTGCCAAAACGAATATTTCAAACATCATAGCTTGAACCATAGGTCCTTCAACCCAGATATCCAAACGTCCTTCTTCATCAATCCCAGCTTTAATAAAACGGCGCTTTAATTGGAATAATTCTAAATAATCAACGAAATCACTTTTAATAAAACGTAAGCGGCGTAGATAAGTTAATTCATCTTCTTTAAAGCTTAATTGGCAGAGATAATCGAGTTGCTCATTCAAATCATCTAAAATATCCTTCAATGGATAAACGGTATCTTCTAAGTTTCGGCAACGGAAATGATATACGCTGTGTGTTTGTGGGAACTTATGAAGTACCACTTGCAACATTGTAAATTTGTACAAATCCGTATCAAGCAATGACTGAATGATGGGTTGCATATTTGTTCCAATTAATCGTTCTACACTCACTATAAAAACTTAATCCCATCTTGCAAATCAAAAAAATCAGATATCTGACATTTTTAACAAAAATCTGCTGACTTTTAAATTTTAGTGAATAACAAAAGCAAAACATTAACATATAATTATAATTAAATATGTCTTAGTTAATCTTTATTGAAATTTAATTATTTTTTAATTAACATTCTGTGAGATATAACTGTATTGAAAAAAGCTAAGGTTAAAAAATACTTTTTATATTTCAAAATTTTTTTAAAAAAATAGGATATAGACATGGCTAAATTGAGTTTAGATGCACTAAATGAAATTGATGGGGTAATTGCAGCAGCTTTAGTTGATAGCTCAAGTGGTCTAGCACTTGGAACTATCGGTTCAGGTTTGGACTTAGAGCTTGCAGCAGCAGGTAATACAGAAGTCATCCGAGCAAAACGTAAAGTTGCAAAAGCTTTACAACTCAATGATAAAGTTGAAGATGTTTTAATTACACTAGGTAAGCAATACCATTTATTACGTCCATTAGATCGTAATGAAGATTTATTTTTATACTTGGTTTTAGATCGTCAAAAATCTAATCTTGCAATGGCACGTCATGAACTTCGTGCTTTTGAAAAAGAACTCGATTTTTCTTAATTCTTAAGTATTAACTCTTAAGCAAGCACCCTTCCATTACTCCAAGTGATGGAAGGATTTTAATTTATTCATCGTCATTTAAAATGGTCAAAAAATTCACACAAATTTCATCTGTATTTGTTTGAATCTTTTTAGTCATTTTTTTCCTGACGTTCAACAGCATTGGTTTTAATTTGAGTTGCATACTCCACACCATGTGTCTGTAAATATTCACGAATCAATTGACGAACCACCTGAGAGGGTGTCAAGTCTTGCTGATTACACAATTCTTCAAACGCTTTCTTTTTGACAGGATCAATCAAAATTGTGAGTCGTGCTGTTTTATTTTCCACAACAATACCTTCTCTAGTTTATTATCATTAAATTCTAATCAAATTAATACATAAATTCATTAACTATTTTAAAATACCTTTTCGTCATTTCTTAAAATGGCTCATTTTTAAGTGATTTAAATTTAAAAAGTATAAATTTATTGAGTTTTTTGAGAAAAATTATGCTCTGTTCTGCCTAATAAATTTAGCATTTTTGTGTTTTGAATCATAGATGAGTTTTTACTCATCTATTTAAAAATAAAGATTTTAAAAAATGATTATTCATCTTTATGATGTATCTCTAGGTCAGTGATGAGCCAAAATTCATTTTTTAAAAGCCTGTATTAAGCAATCTATATGCCATCGTGCTTTTCTATTTGTTATTTTATGCTGATAGAATCATGCTTATCAGTCTATAATCCTTTGAAAACAAAATATAAGTAAACTGAAAAGGATCTTCATACTGCATACTTTGTGGTGATTAGAACCTCGAAACACGCTTATATTTCAAACTCTTTGTTACTAAGTGATAGTGTATTTATGCAAAATTCTATTCGTGTAGGCATCGCAGGTTACGGCAACCTTGGTCGTGGTGTTGAAACTGCTATTCATAAAAACCCTGATATGCAGTTGGTTGGTATTTTTACTCGTCGTTCGCCAAGTAGCGTTTCACCATGCTTTGCAGAAACTCAGGTCTACAGCATTGATGAATTATTAAGTGATTTTAGCAATAAAATTGATGTACTTATTCTTTGTGGTGGTTCTAAAGATGACTTACCTCAACAAGGACCAATTTTCGCAAGTCAGTTTAATACAGTAGATAGTTTTGACACACATGCTCGTATTCCTGAGTATTTTGCTGCTGTTGATGCACCTGCAACTGCTCATCAAAAAACCTGTTTAATTTCTATTGGTTGGGATCCTGGTATGTTCTCAATTAATCGTTTATTAGGTGAAGCATTATTACCTGATGGTGAAACTTACACATTTTGGGGTAAAGGTTTAAGCCAAGGTCATTCAGATGCAATTCGTCGTGTTGCAGGTGTTAAAGCAGGCGTTCAATATACCATTCCTTCAACTGATGCCATTGAGCAAGTGCGTAGTGGCGCACGTCCTGAATTAGCTACAAAAGATAAGCATCATCGTGACTGTTATGTGGTTTTAGAAGACGGTGCTAATGCAGCAACGGTTGAAAACACCATTGTTACCATGCCTGATTATTTTGCAGATTATAATACGACTGTAAACTTTATTAGCGAAGAAACCCTACAAAAAGATCATCAGCGTATGCCTCATGGTGGTTTTGTCATTCGTAGTGGTAACACCAGTGCTGAACAGTCTCAAGTGATGGAGTTTTCATTAAAACTTGAAAGTAATCCAGAGTTTACAGCGAGTGTACTGGTTGCTTATGCACGTGCTTGTCATCGCTTAAATCAAAGCCAACAATATGGTGCAAAAACTGCATTTGATGTTGCACCAGCATTACTTTCAATTAAAACATCTGAACAATTACGTAAAGAATTGCTCTAAACTGCTTCTGATCTGTATTGAAAATAAGACCACTTGCCAATAATACGAAGTGGTCTTTTTGATGAAAACACATTTTTGTATGATCTCAATATTCAAGCTAAATATGATAGCTGAAATGCAAAAAACCGAGCTATATCGTAAGCCTCTGCTAAACACACCTTACGAATTGATCCTATAAGCCTTAACTTAAAAACAAGTGGGGACTTAGTCAATGAACAGAAAGAGATATTCAGCAGCACATCGCACTGTTGTTAAAAAACGCAGGACATACAGCAAAGAATTCAAACTCAGTATTGTTAATACCTACAAAGAGACGAGTACCTCGATCGCTTCGGTTGCACTGCAGTATGGTCTTAATGCCTGCCTTGGCAGAATTACTCAAGGCACTGGCAATATGATCCGTATCGATGAAATCTGGTTGTCTACTCAGCCCATGGAATGCGTACAGGGATGGATACTGCACTTGCTCAAATTCTCAAAGCATTCGGCTGCGTCAAACCTCATTGTGCTTATCTGTTCTGTAATAAACGTGGCCATCGCATGAAAGTGCTAGTCCATGATGGACTGAGTATTTGGCTGTGTGCAAGGCGACTTGAACAAGGCAAGTTCCACTGGGCAAAGATCCATCAGGGTCAAATCATTTTACTCAGTTCTGAACAATTACATGCACTGATTCAAGGGTTGCCTTGGCAACAAGTAGGACAATCTCAAATAGTGAATATGCTCTAAACCAAGCTCATTCATTCTGCTATTCTCCAAAGATTCTATTCCTTTATTCTCATAACCTCAGGCATACTATGGTCATGAATACACTACCTGACTTAAGCCAACTGAGCCATGAAAAACTGCTGGAATTTACCAGACAATTGGCGATGCAGCATCAACAATTAAAAAAATCAAATCAACATTTAGATGCCAAAGTTCAAGATCTTTCCATTCTCAATCAAAAATACGAGCATGAGCTAGCACTGTTTAAAAAACACAAATTCGGCAGTAAAAACAAACATCTCACTGCCAAACAAATCCATCTGTGGGATGAAGCTGTTGAAGAAGATATCACAGCAGTCGAGCTAGAACTTGAACGGCTGAATACAGATAAAATAGATGGATCTACACAGAAAGCCAAAACCAATAAACCTAAACGTCGCCCATTACCTGATCCCTTAGGATTTACATCGAGCATAAACCCACATCAACGCAATGTGCTTGCCAGCTGCGTCGTATTGGTGAAGATCTGAGCGAAAAACTCAATTTCAAGCCTACCTAGTTCTACAAAGAATAGCATATCCATGGCAAATGGGTATGTGATCAGTGCGAAACCATCAAGTAGGAACCGATGCCTGCTTATGTCATTGATAAATGAGATACCACACCTGAATTGCTCAGCCATGTGCTGATATCGAAATATGCGGATCATTTGCCACTGTACCGTCAGCACCTGATCTATCAACGGGCTGGTATTGATCTTTCTCGATCTACGCTATCAGATTGGATTGGTCGCTGTGGTGTTGAACTAGAATCTCTAGCCAAGGCGATCAATTATAGTCTAAAACGTTGATCTTCCTTAAGCCGATATCTGGATGATGGTATGCTCCCGATTGACATGAGAAGCATTGCTTCGCAAGGGATTGAGAATCAGATACGCCCGTGGACTCTTGGACGTAAAAACTGGATTTGCAGGTTCACTTAGAAGTGGGCAACGGGCAGCCAATATCATGACTTTAATCCAATCAACTAAACTGAATGGTTTGGATCCTTATGCTTATTTAAGTGATGTACTCAAAAGACTGCCAACACATAAAGTGACCCAAATAAAAGAATTGTTGCCACACCGATGAAAACCTAATCCTCATTAAAACTTAGCGATGGGGTTCAGCGGATGCTTACGCTATATCTAACTCGGTTTTTAATTTTTAAAATCAATAAAATGAAAGACTGGCTTATGGATCTAAAGTGATTTCTTTACCTTTGGCACGAGAAACACAAATCATCATACTTTGCTGTGATGCTTTTTCATCGTCATCTAAATATTGGTCAAAATGCTCCACTTCCCCTTGTAAAATCGCAGTTTCACATAAACATTCAACATTAGGTCTCTTTCATAAATCAAATAATGATCAATTGATTGATTATTTTTAAATCAGAATATTTTTCATCTATGATACATAATTCAATGATGAGATATAAAGATATTCAACAGCTTCCAGATATTCAATTTAAACGATTGACTGGCATTAGCTGGTTAACTTTTGATGTAATGTTGACCGAATTAAAACAGCATTTACATGTAAAAGGTAGACCCTGTAAATTGGATTTAGAGGATCAACTCCTGTTATGCTTAAATTATTGGCGTGAATATCGAACCTTATTCCATGTTAGGATGACGTACTGTGTTTCAGAAGCAACAGCATCACGTATCGTACGTCATGTCGAAGATTGCTTAATCAGTTCTAACCTATTTAATTTAAATAAAAAAATACCTAAAGGTACAGGCTTTGATTGGAATGTTGTTATTGTTGATACAACGAAATTCCAGTTCAACGTCCCCAAAAAAGCAAAAGTTGAGCTACAGCGGTAAGAAAAAAGCACATACGTTTAAAGTTCAGGCAATAGCCCATTATAAGACGCTAGAAATACCCAGCTTAAATATGTGTAAAGGAAGTAAGCATAACTTTCATGATATTCACTATAAAATTATTGATGGAACGATGACGTGAGTGCTCAATTTGATGTAAATTCTTCAATTGATCATTCACGGTTTCAATCAAGCCTCGTCATGACAGTAACTCTTTTTCCTGTGGTGTTTTCAATTCAACATGCTTCATATTCTTACGTGAAGGTGTCAATAATTTTAGCCCTCTTGCCTCTAAAGCTTTAGTCTTCGTTTTACTTAAATAACCTTTGTCACAAAGCAATATTCCTTTTAACTCTAAAGTAAGTGCTTCAAGTACTGCGACATCATGAACATTAGCTGATGTGACTTCTAAATTAATGAATTCACCTAAACTATTGATCACAATATGTAATTTAAATCCATAAACACACGGTGTCTTTTAATTCTGAGATTATTACAAACCACTAATTTAGTTGAATCAATAATACTAATACCTGTGTCTTGACCTTTTACTTTGTGAAAAAAACAGCTTAACGCTTGTAAACAACGAGGCATAATTTCAATAAAACGGTTATAGCTAATAAGTTTAGGAAAAGCGGATTTCCAGAAAGGAACGACCATGTAGCAATAAAAATATTTAAAAAATCTGTACCCTGATTGGTGAAATAAAATCACAATCGCCGTGACTTCAGTCAGATAAGCTTCAAGTAGATTTCTGTGTTAATTGATTTTGATCAGAAATTAGAGACTTCTCTAAAGACTCATTAAATATTTTGCAAAAGTCATCCAAAATACAAAATAATTCGGTAATATGATCCATAGAGAAGCCTTGTATTTTAATGTTTTGTCTTGAGAACAAATACATTACAAACACTAAGGTTTTTTTCTACTCTTTTTTTAGCTCGGACTCAGGTAAATTATTATCTTGGATGGAACAACACATGATGTCAAGATCACGCCTAAATTAATTGAAAAGTTGGACTTAGATGAAACAGAAGTCGTATGTACAGAGGCTTTGTTGCATAAAGTTTTAAAAGGTAAAGTACCCTAAGTATTCCAAATTTAAGAGACAACTTGGGTATGAGGGCGACCTAATCCTATGAATTTATTTAACACGGCTATACGTGCATGGATTTCATTAACCTGACTAGAAAAGCTCCTTGCACTGAGTTTATCGCCCAATAATTTGATGTAATGTATTTTGGTTTCCACCAAACTTCGACGATGATAACCAGACCACTTTTTCCAAAGCGATCTGCCGAGCCGTTCTGCAGTACTTTGTGTCATAAGCACCATCGGTATAGACCGAATTAATTCGTTCATCCAAGGGAATTTGCGCAAGTAAATCCTCAAGTACTTGTGAATCACTGACATTATTTGTAGAGAGCTGTACAGCACGTATTTGAAGGGTTTCAGCATCGATACCAATATGTAGTTTATGCCATTGGTGACGATATTCAGGTCCATATTTCTTTCGTTTCCATTCACCTTCACCTATAAATTTTAAAACCGTAGAGTCGACGAGTAAGTGTAACCCATCACGACTTTTCTGATAGCTTATCGCAATATCAATATGCTTTTGCCTTCTGCAGATGGTGGAATAATCTGGAGCTATCCAATCTAGACCACACAGTTTAATCAGACTTTGGACAAAACCAGTGACCATGCGTAAAGATAGACGAAATAAGGATTTAATCATTAAACAGCATTGAATCGCTGTATCGGAGTAGGTTTGATTTCGACCTTGCTTGCCTTGTAATTGTGCATACCACTGGGTCTTTGGGTCAAACCAAATGGAGATATTACCTCGGTTAATTAAAGATTGATTATAGGATGACCAATAAATTGTACGATAGATTTTAGGTGCAGGCTTCTTCATTCTGAAACTATATTACTGAAGAAGCCTTCTACGCTAGGTTTGTGCAACAAAGCCTTTTACACCTCAAAATAATTATAATAAGCAACTAAACCTGACAAATTATGTTCTTGGTCATCTATTCGTGTACGAAAGCGATCATGACGTACATAAAATGCATTTAAAATTTTATTTGGCTTAGCCATATACATCGCCATTTCAGGATAAAAGAAACCTGTTGCGCGCTGAAACTCCACTCTATATTGAATAAGTTCATTCAGCTCCTCAACCTTGGCAGATTGATATAATGTAGTAAAATCTGTTCCTTTTAAACGATTTACCATTTTATAAGCTGACATCATCATTTCTAAAAATGTCGCATAAGCTGTTTTACGTTCTCTAATAAATTTCATATGTTTTAGATAGTTATCTATCCCAAACTTAAAATATTTTTCTTCAGGGCAAATCATTGTCAATTCATTGGTACAATAACTTAACCAATGGTCATGATATTTATCATATTTTTTATCTATAAAATGCTCAAACATTAACTTTACAGTATCCAGCAAAGGTTTATATTGATTAAGTTGATATAATCTTAATAAACCTAAAGCTGCTTCACCGTCATAATAAATAATACGAAACTTTTCTTTTACGTCCAATGTAGGATAGTTTAATACATGCGTGGTTTCACCATTTTCATCAATCATATACATAATGCCTTCTGCCAATTTTTCAGCATATTTTATGTATTGACTGTCTTTGGTTATTTCTTGATATTTTGCAAACATAAATATTGCAGTAGCATTTGAACCCAGTTTTACTTCTAAATCATCCTCGCCACCATCAATCATAAAACCTTTGCCATCAACTTCTTTATAAAAATGTTGAATCGAATATTCCATTGATTTTTTAATTTGGCTCAAATATTCATTATTAAATTTTACTTCAAATGTTTCTAGTAATGCGTAAAGCGCGGTACAGTGTCTAACAGTATTATAACTTTTAATTTCTCTATTATAAGCTGGGAAATAGCCATATATAAATCGACCATCCTCTTGTATCTGATCATATAGAAATTTTGAGTTTTTTTCTATTAAATCAAAAATATGATATTTATTTTTATTCTTTAAAAAACGTATACCATTTTCACAGTTCTGACTATACAACTGAATAAAGTTTTCATTCTCATAATAGGCGGCATAGGTATCAAAAACCCACACATATTCAATTTCACTGAGTAAAAGATTCTTTGAAATACTTGGATATTTTTTCTTAATGGCATCATTTAAGTTTTTTTCTTCGAAGAAGTTTGGTTCATTAAATACAATGCTTTTAATAATGGCTTTAGCATAAATTTCTTGTTCAAGAAAAGTTATATTAAAGTTCTTATCCAGACTGATTCCTTTTCTTAAATGATTATTGTGCTTTTGTGATTTGACTTGAAAAAGAAAATCATCCCATGCTTTTTTTTCAACATTATAGGCAATATCTATTTTCACAAAATCTAAATTTTTATTGTCTTTGTTAAATACTTTATCAACAAAGTTTAATAATCTCTTTATAATTTTAGCCAGATCTTGGTCACTATCTTCCCAGACCTTGCATCGTTTTTCAGCACTTCCATATGAAAAAAATATGACAAATAAATCTGATTTTATTTTTTTATCTTCAATCAGATTTTCAATCCATGCCACTAGATTTTTTTTAAAAGTTAATAATTCACTATATTTTTTAATTGACATAAAAACACACTAAGACACTAAAACTTATAATTAAATTATATCATATAAAACTATTTAGTATATTAAATAACAACTTATTTAAAAAAAAGAGGACCCTTAGGTCCTCTTTTTTTAGTATACTAGTTCAATGACTGATTAGTGCCAGATAATATTGTTATTTAATAATTCCTCTAAGCTCTTATCCGAATTGATATGGATTAAATCGACATAATCTGACCTACCTTCTGGATTTCCAGAATGATCTGCCTGACCATTACGATCAATTTTCAATACACCATCTTCATAAGTTACATAGTCCTTAATATTGTCGGCTGTGGCTTGATCATCAAGCAATTCCGAAATATCAATCATATCACCTTGATCTGCATTGAAGTCGGTCCAGGTATCAACACCATTACCACCGTTACCACCAACATTCGCCAATGAAGTGTCAAGTACCTTATAGATTAAGGTATCTGCACCTTCATCCAATGTATAGGTATCATTAGCTGCAGAACTTTCAACGATATCACCGTATTTACTTCCAACAACTTCCTTACCAACATTGATTTCAAGTACAGCTGTCTCTTTCACACCTAGTTTAGAAACTGTTTCATATTCAAAGCGTTCGATACCAAAACCTTTACCATCTGGTTTATAGCTATATGAACCATCCTTATTGATCGTTATCGAACCATACTGACCATCAATGCTGATTGAAGCAGCGCCTTTGTGTGGGTCGTTGACGTAAACTTCTTTGTTTCCTACTTTCAGTGTATCGATTTTGGTCACACCTTCATCATTAGCAAGAATATTACCATTGATTTCAGGTTCATTGCCTGACTTGTAGTCAGTCAATGAAGTTTCTTTTACAGTCACCTTAGTCGATACATGGAACTCACCATTGTTAGTAGCTGTTCCATTAGTAAGACCCGAGAGACTATAGTAGCTATCGGTAGTCACATTCACTACTTTGATCTCAATGGTATACTCACCTGCTTTAAGATCCGCAAGGTTAATTGTTTTATGATAAGTGTCGTTCGGGAATAAACCACTACCTTTTACAAAGTCCAGACTTCCAGACACAATCAAATTATGATTTGCATCAAAGATTTCATAAATGGATTGAACATTCCCCCACTTATCATCATTGCCTAAAGCCTGATTGGTTTCTGCAATGATCTCAATTTTACCGTTTGCAGCAGTATTTTCACTTACATTAAACGTTTTAGTATGATCATAAGTGTTGGTATAGGTTGCATTAAACGTTTTACCAACGCTTTCATTTTTAACTTGAACTTGCTTATCTCCTACTGCATTTTCGACAACATTGAGTTTATCAAGGTCAGTGCTGATTTCATTGCTTTGTTCAATTTGAACATCAACAAAGTCATCCTGCGCTGCATGGGTACCAATCTTGATATTTAAAGATTGAACAACAGATTTACCATGTGCATCTTGGGTCACTAGACGGAAAGTATCGACCTTACCGTATGGTGGCTGCCAATCTGCACCCGCATTGTCAGGTTTAGTGACATTATAAGTGTAGGTACCATCGGCATTGATCGTCAAAGTGCCGTATTGTCCTTCAACTACAGTTGTTTTCGTTGTATCTACATCTTGACCATTCACTTTGACCAAGAAAGCGCCTTCATCTGCAGTTGCATCACCAGATACTTCACCTTGATACTTCACAGGTGTGTTGTAGTCATAGATCTTGTCGTGATCAACATAAAGACCGGCACCTGTTAACACAGACAATCCACCTTTACTGGTCATCAGTGCACGGTATTCGCCTTCACCAAACTGCATAGTGAGTTTATCGGACCAACCCGCCAACGCATATACAGTGAACCAATCAGCTTCTTTATGAACTTGTACATAATTACCAGTAGTTTCGTCTAGCTTGAAGATGTACAACTCGTAAGTTGTGAACAAACTTACACCGCCACTACTACCAGAGAAGGTCAGCTCACGTACAGTGTCATCATCAACGCTAAACTTCATCGCACCCGCAGCAGACAATGCATCAGCACTTAGAATTCCGCCAAGGAAACCCAGTTTCACAAGGTCAAAGCCAATTGCTGGTTTAATGTCACTATCATTTGTATCTAGCGTTACTTGAGGCTCGAGATCGAGTATCACTGTATTGTGAATATCAATTCGGTCTTCAGCTGGCTCAATATTCAATTCAATCTCAAGCTTCGCTTCAGCAGTATTACCTGCCGGAGAAGTCACTTGATAAGTGAATACATCTTTGGAACCAAATGGACCACGGAATTCACTATCTACCACATAGGTATAAGTACCATCTGCCTTAATCGTCAGTGTTCCGTATTGACCTTCAATGAACGTGTCACCATCCGCATTGATCGCTTGACCATTGACTGCTGTAATAACGGTTCCTTCTGGCAGTTCATCTTTACCATTGATCGCATCTTCATCGGTAATCACATTACCAAATACTTCACCACTGATAGACGTCGCTTCATTGTAATCCTTGATAATTGCTTTATCGAAATGAAGGCTGTAGCCAGTGAGTGCTTGAACCCCCTCGCCAGATGCCATTACAAACATCCATTTACCTTCAGTGAGACTAAAGTCAGTTTCCTTAGATTTGCCACCTAGCAACCAAGAAATAACCCAGTTCTCTTTAGCAGCATGTTGTTCCCATTGCCCTGTTGATTCATTCAGCTTATAGACAAACAAGTCCATTGTACCAACAAGCTGAACACCAACTGCCATACCAGATACTGTCACATCTTTGACTTGATTTTCATCTACATCAATTTGTACAGAGTTTTTAAGGATATTTGGCAATACATCCACACCTAAAACTGGACCCAGACCGACATTCGCCAGTGTAAATCCAAGCTTGTTAGTACCCTGCAAAGTTTGGTCTACAGTTTCTAACGGCTCAGCATCCAATATTAAGTCAATGATATTATCAGCCGGTGCAACAACTTCAGCCAGCCCAGCGCGGACCTGTGTATCCGATTTATTACCCGCTGCATCAGCAGCAGTAATATTCAACAAGGTGCCTTTTTCCAATGATGTATCGTTATTGAATACAAAGAGGCCATTTCCATCAGCAGTACCTTCAGCAAGGACATTACCATCGATATCTGTCACTGTCACTTTGGCATTAGCTTCTGTTTCAACTGTCAGCGTTGATTCGTCTTCAGTCAATTCAGCAGACTTAATTATTGGTGGAAGTGTATCCACTTCAAATTCAAGCGCTGGAGAGTACTCACTTTCGTTCTTACCACCTTCAGTTTGTGTTGCGGTAATCGAGTTATCGCCTTCAATCAGATCTACATTTGGTGTCAGTGACCAAGTACCATCTTGATCTGCAGTTGTTGAACCAATAGGCATACCGTTATTATAGATGTTAATTACAGCACCCCCAATTGCACCTGTACCAGAAATAACTGGACGAGGATCGTTGGTTAAGCCGTTGCTTGCAATTGGACCTTGTTGATCACCAACATTGTCTTCGGCTTTTGGTGCATCTTCAAGCGGATCCGTATCTGAGTCGCTGTCCGAATCAGAATCACTGTCAGAATCCGAGTCACTATCAGAGTCAGAGTCACTGTCAGAATCAGAGTCCGAATCCGAGTCACTATCAGAGTCCGAGTCGCTGTCAGAATCCGAATCACTGTCAGAATCAGAGTCACTGTCAGAATCCGAATCACTGTCAGAATCCGAGTCACTATCAGAGTCCGAGTCGCTGTCCGAATCCGAGTCACTATCAGAATCCGAATCACTGTCAGAATCCGAGTCACTGTCAGAATCCGAGTCACTGTCAGAATCAGAGTCACTATCAGAGTCCGAGTCACTATCAGAATCCGAGTCGCTGTCAGAATCCGAATCACTGTCAGAATCAGAGTCACTATCAGAGTCCGAGTCGCTGTCAGAATCCGAATCAGAGTCGCTGTCAGAATCCGAATCCGAGTCACTGTCAGAATCCGAGTCGCTATCAGAATCAGAGTCACTATCAGAGTCCGAGTCGCTGTCAGAATCCGAGTCACTGTCAGAATCCGAGTCACTATCAGAATCCGAGTCGCTGTCAGAATCCGAATCACTGTCAGAATCCGAGTCGCTGTCAGAATCAGAGTCACTATCAGAGTCCGAGTCACTGTCAGAATCCGAGTCACTGTCAGAATCCGAGTCGCTGTCAGAATCCGAGTCACTGTCAGAATCCGAATCCGAGTCACTGTCAGAATCCGAATCGCTGTCGCTGTCCGAATCACTGTCAGAATCAGAGTCGCTATCAGAATCCGAATCACTGTCAGAATCCGAGTCGCTGTCAGAATCCGAGTCACTATCAGAGTCCGAATCACTGTCAGAATCCGAGTCGCTGTCAGAATCTGAATCCGAATCGCTGTCGCTGTCCGAATCACTGTCAGAATCCGAATCAGAGTCGCTGTCAGAATCAGAGTCACTGTCAGAATCCGAATCCGAGTCACTGTCAGAATCCGAATCGCTGTCGCTGTCCGAATCACTGTCAGAATCCGAGTCGCTATCAGAATCCGAGTCACTATCAGAGTCCGAGTCGCTGTCAGAATCCGAGTCACTGTCAGAATCCGAGTCACTATCAGAGTCCGAATCACTGTCAGAATCCGAGTCACTATCAGAATCCGAATCACTGTCAGAATCCGAATCGCTGTCGCTGTCCGAATCACTGTCAGAATCAGAGTCGCTATCAGAATCCGAGTCACTATCAGAGTCCGAGTCACTATCAGAGTCCGAGTCACTATCAGAGTCCGAGTCGCTGTCAGAATCACTGTCAGAATCCGAGTCACTATCAGAGTCCGAATCACTGTCAGAATCCGAGTCGCTGTCAGAATCAGAATCACTGTCAGAATCCGAGTCACTGTCAGAATCCGAATCACTGTCAGAATCCGAGTCACTATCAGAGTCCGAGTCGCTGTCAGAATCTGAATCAGAGTCGCTGTCAGAATCCGAGTCGCTGTCAGAATCCGAATCACTGTCAGAATCCGAATCACTGTCAGAATCCGAATCACTATCAGAATCCGAGTCACTATCAGAGTCCGAGTCGCTGTCAGAATCAGAGTCACTGTCAGAATCCGAGTCACTATCAGAGTCCGAATCACTGTCAGAATCCGAGTCGCTGTCAGAATCCGAATCAGAATCACTGTCAGAATCCGAATCCGAGTCACTATCAGAGTCCGAATCACTGTCAGAATCCGAATCACCATCATCAATGTTTGGCGCAATTACAAGCGTAGGTAAGGAAATATTATTAGCTGCATCCTTAGCAGTTACATTAACCTTCTCGCCATTTGTCAGCGGATTTTCTAATTCAATCGAAAAATTGCCATCTTGA
>NZ_PYIX02000043.1 GCF_003024515.2 Acinetobacter sichuanensis | reverse complement strand
TGCAAGACGCAGTGGCTAATCCCAAATTTAAACTTTAGATGTAAGACTCCGTCATGTAAATTTAGCTTTTGCTTTTTTCAGCTATTTAATTTAAATCCAATGCGTAACATCAGTTAGTCATTCATCTCATGAATATTGCTTTAAAAAATCTGCTATTAGCCTTGATGCCCATGATTTGCTATTTAAACCCTCATAGAAACCACAATGACTGCCCTTTTTGGTGGTGACTACGATAATATTTGACATGTTTTCAATGGTTTGCTTAAAAGGCTCGAGGTTTTTAATCGAACAAACTGGATCATCTTCAGCATTTAAAATCATCAATGGAATTTTAACATTTTCAAAGACATAAATCGGGTTGGTCGCCTGAGAATAACTCTGATAATCTGAAAATCCTGCCATTTCAAAATACTCATTTTGAAATTCCTGCAAAGTTTTGGTCTGCAAAACAGTTTGCACCGAATCTATTTTCGCCCAGGTTTGCGCATAGGGCGTAATAAAGGCTTTAAATAATTTTTTGGTCATGACTTTGGTATAAAAAGGATGCACGTTGGCAAAACCTAGTTCAGTGTCATAACCCGGACACATGGCAAAAGCGGCTTTAAATGGTGTATTTTCAGCTTCCTCACCCAAGTAACGCACCAATAATCCTGTTCCTGCCGAAGAGCCGACGGCATACAGTTCAGATTGTGGAAATGTCTGTTGAATACACTGAATTTGCTCACGTAAATCTGCGGTTGAACCAAAAATCGACATTTGTGGTACAGGCATCGGTAAACCTGCATGTCCACGGCGTAAACACAGTGCAATGCGCCAACCTGTATAGTCATGCAAATCTTTGACTAACTCGCGCATACTTTCAGGCGTACCTGTAATAGTATGCATGATCACAATCGTTGGCGTATCCTGAGGTAACTCATAGCCATACCAAGCAATTGCTGTTACCCCACCATCCTGCATGGTCAATTGCTCAATCCGATCGTATTGTAACTTGATCATCTTTTTTTTGATGATATCAAAATATAATAAATGCACATGCTGATTGCTCAACCACGGTGTCGGTCGATATTTTTGTTGCAGTTGTGGCAATTCTGCCAACACCGTTTTCATCTGTCCCTGTGGGTCATAATACATTTTCGGCAATTCTGCACCTGTGAGTTGATCCAGTACATGTTGCGTCATTTGACTGACTTTATTCAGAATAGACATTGCTCATCTCTACATTTTGGACATTTTAAAATACAGCTTTGACTGCGATACAGCCCTTCATTCAGGAATACCTGTGTATTCCTGAACAGATTTACATTTGATTATGCTTGATATTGGGCAAAACGTGCGCCCATTTTCACTGCCAATGCTTCCAAACCACTTTTTGGACGCAACATCACTTCAAATTCAACAATTTGACCTTGTTCATTAAAGCGAATCATATCAATGCCTTTGAGTTTCTTTTCACTAACCATTGCCGAAAACTCCAAGACCACGCTTTGTTCATCTTCAGTAAAAAATTCACGGTGATAGGTAAAGTTTTCGAAGATCTCAATCACATTACTCAAGATAAAAAATACCACCTGTTTTCCTTCATAAGGATTAAATGCAACAGGTGAACGAAAGACCACATCGTCTGCGAGTAATTCGTTGAGAATATTCATATCACGGGTTTGAACCATACGATGCCATTTTTGTAAGGCGGTTTTGGTATTGGTGTAGCTCATTTTAATGTCCTTATAGAATCAAAACATTCACACTAAGATTAATGTAATGAATGCTCCTTCTCTTGCGCCATATATGGCTCAGGGAGAAGGCTGGGATGAGGGGAAATAAAATTTAAGCACCTCACCCTAGCCCTCTCCTAAAAGGAGAGGGAACTTCCATTAAATTATTTAAAAGTGAATATAAATTAGTTTTTTAAATCACCATCGCCAATTCAGCGCCTTGACGAATGGCACGTTTCGCATCCAACTCGCCTGCTTCTTTTGCACCACCAATCAAATGTACAGATTTACCATCGGCGTGGAGTTGATCAAACATTGCAGTAAATGGCTCTTGCCCTGCACAAATCACGACATTATCTACATCCAATACCATAACTTTATCAGCCACAGTAATATGCAAGCCTTGATCATCAATCTTGTCGTAGCTTGCGCCTGGAATCATATTGACATGACGATGTTTCAAGCCTGTACGGTGAATCCAACCTGTCGTTTTACCTAAGCCTGCACCGACTGAATTGGTTTTACGTTGCAGTAAATAAATTTCACGTGGAGATTGCTCGACTTCAGGCGCTTTTAAACCACCCACATGTGCATAGCTGGTATCAATACCCCATTCATCATAGAATTTTTGTGGGTTCAGACTGCCACTTTCACCCTCATGAGAAAGATATTCAGCCGTATCAAAACCAATCCCGCCTGCACCAATAATTGCCACTTTTTTACCCACAGCTTTACGATCACGTAGCACGTCGATGTAAGACAAAACTTTTGGATGATCAATGCCTTCAATATTTAAATGACGAGGTGTAACCCCTGTTGCAACCACAATGTCATCAAAGTTTTCAGCACTGAGCTCTTCATAAGTCGCCGTATGATTCAGTACCAATTTAATGTTTGGCTGAAGCTCAATTTTACGTTTGAAATAACGTAAAGTTTCATAAAATTCTTCTTTACCCGGAATGGTTTTAGCAATATTAAACTGCCCACCAATCTGATTGGACGCTTCAAAAATCGTGACTTTATGCCCACGATCAGCCGCATAAGTCGCAAAACTGAGTCCCGCAGGACCTGCGCCAATCACTGCAATATTCTTAACAGTTGCTGTATCTTTGAAAATCAGTTCAGTTTCATAACATGCACGTGGATTGACCAAACAAGTTGCTATTTTCATTGAGAAAATATGGTCTAAACATGCTTGGTTACAACCGATACAGGTATTGATTTCATCTGCACGACCTTGTTCAGCTTTAGCGACAAAGTGCGAATCAGCAAGCATTGGACGTGCCATTGAGATCATGTCTGCATCGCCCTGCGCCAAAACGTGTTCAGCCATTTCAGGGGTATTGATACGGTTAGATGTAATTAACGGTACATTCACTGAACCTTTTAGTTTTTTCGTTACCCAAGTAAATGCTGCACGCGGTACTTTGGTCGCAATGGTCGGAATACGCGCTTCATGCCAACCAATACCTGTATTAATAATGGTTGCACCTGCTTTTTCGATTTCTTTCGCTAACTGAATCACTTCTTCTAAAGTTGAGCCGCCCTCGACCAAATCAAGCATGGATAAACGATAGATAATAATGAAGTTTTCGCCGACTTCTTCACGGGTACGCCGCACAATTTCAATGGGGAAACGAATACGGTTTTCATAGCTACCGCCCCACTCATCATCACGATGGTTAGTCCGTGCTGCAATGAATTCATTGATCAGATAACCTTCTGAACCCATGATTTCAACACCATCATAGCCTGCGATCTGAGATAATTTGGCACAGTTAGCAAAGTCTGCAATGGTTTGCTGAACTTCAGCGGACGTTAAAGCGTGTGGTTTGGTTGGGTTAATCGGTGCTTGAATTGCAGAAGGTGCAACATTTTCAGGCTGATAAGAATAACGTCCTGTATGTAAAATTTGTAAGGCAATTTTTCCACCTGCATCATGTACTGCCTGTGTAATCACTTTATGCTTTTCTGCTTCTTCCAAAGTATCAAGTTTAGAACCACCAAAGAAGGTTACACCGTGATCATTCGGTGAAATTCCACCTGTTACAATTAAACCAACGCCGCCTGCTGCACGCTCTGCATAAAATGCAGCCATACGGTCATAACCACCGTCAACTTCCTCAAGTCCTACATGCATAGAACCCATCAATACGCGATTTTTTAAAGTGGTAAAGCCTAAATCCAATGGCGCAAGTAAATGCGGGTAATTAGACATGTGAACTCCTTGGCGTGCTTTCGCTGGCTGGTCTTTGAAACTTCTCAGTTAATTTTTTTAATGCAACAAGTTGCATAGTGCAATTTATTTATAATCGAGATTTGATTTTTATGCAACATGTTGCATAATGAATTTACACCCATTTTATGTGCGAAATATTACTCAAATGTCTTTAGCCCATGTTTTATTGACGAGTCTGATTGAAAAACCGAGTACAGGTTTTGAGTTGGCACGCCGTTTTGACCGCTCTATGGGCTTTTTCTGGAATGCCACACACCAACAAATTTATCGTGAATTAAACGGCATGCTGAAAAAAGGTTGGATTTCCACTTTAGAAGATCAAGCTGACACAGGACGCAAAAAAACCTATCAGGTTGAACAACTTGGACGTGTAGAGTTAACTGAATGGATGGTCAAACAAGGGCAACCTGCACAGCTTCGTGAAGAAATTATGGTGCGCTTAAGACTTGAGGCACAGTTTGGAGGCAATACCATTTTGCCTGAATTAGAGCGTCATTTAGTGTTGCACCAAGAAAACTTAAAATTGTATCAGCAAATTTTTAACAAAGACTTTGCTCATGCAGACCCACAAGATCGAACTTTATATATTCATAAAATGATTTTACAATTGGGCATTGATCTGGAAAATGGCTGGATTGATTGGCTCAGTCAACTCATTCCTCAACTCAAAGAATTTGAAAACAAAGAAAAAACTTAAGGATTACTATGCCACACTATACAATGCCTGATGGTGAAAAATTATTTGTCCGAGAAATTGGACAAGGTGAACCTGTATTGGTTCTGTCTGGTTTAGGCATGCAAAGTTGGCAATGGCTTCCGTTTTTACTTCCGAATATCAAAAAATTTAAATTTATTATCCCCGATTGGCGTGGTTTCGGCGGTTCACGCACCTGTAAAATTCCACAAGAGCTTGATGCTATTCATAATCATTGGCGTGACATTGACAGCCTGATTGAACAAATGCAACTCAATGATTTTATTTTGATTGCTTACTCTATGGGCGCAACCACCGCCATGCATGGCATGCAATATGGCAACTTAAGAGAAAAACTCAAAGCATATTTACATATAGACCAAACCCCAAAAATCACCACAGATGCGTCTTGGAAATTTGGTTTATTTGGCAAAAAACATTTAAAATTCAAACGCTTTCTTAAAGATTATTCAGACTTTTTGCATCAATACCAAAACTATCGCTTTGTAGATGAGTTACCTACTGAACCACGTACTGAATTGGTACAAATGTGGATTAATTTTATTAAAATTCAAGGCAGTAATAAAGTCAGTCCGTTTATTTTCAATCTGGCACTGAAACGCCCACAATTACAAAAGCATTTACTCCCGATTCGACGCCTTGATTATATGACTTGGTATATCGACAATTATCTCAATCATCAGGAAGATTATCGGGCTGCCATTGCACAACTTGACTGTCCAACCACATTTTTTATTGGTGAAAAATCGACGCTGTATCCTTCTCAAGGACAACTCGAAGTTTCTGCACATTTAAAAAATGCAAAAAATATCGTATTCAAACGTTCAGGGCATACCCCATTAATTACCGAACCTGTGAAATTTGGTAGAGAAATCACAAATTTTTTACTTAAAAATAAAAGTTAAAATTCAACCAATAAAATGTGATGTTTTAAAGCTAAATGATTCAACTAAAGCTTTATATTTTGACTTTAGTTGAATTTTTGGCGATGTTTTAAAAAGTATGCTGAGTAGTTTCACATCAATTTGTAGTAAATCTTATCCAAAATTAAAGCTTAATGTGGTGGTGCTATCGCAGGGCGACATGGATGTCGCCGTTGGACATGAGGAGCAATGCTCCGCAAGGGAGGATATCTTGCGAAGCTTAGCTTCTCATGTCCAACAAAGGATTTTTGTTACCTTGCGGAATATATTCCTCATCCTTAGAAAGTAAGGCATCGCCTACGAAAAGAAGGACAAACTTTGTAATATAAATGGGGCTGTGCTTGAATATTTTTCATTCACTTCAGTATCATCATAAGCAGCATACTATTTAGAACACCTCCGAATCTTTATCGTGTATTCACCCTTATGAATTATAGTAAATTGTTCTTTTTTTAGAAAAACGATCTAACTGATTTAAAAAACCTTCAAAATAATTTTTCTCTTTTTCCTCTGTACGATAGCCTGCATATAAAGTACGACGCAAACCATTTTCCGAAACACAATCTAAACGTCGAGATGTTACCCAACCTTTTTGCTCATACTCATTTACCACCCAATCTGGTAGAGCTGCAATTCCACGTCCACTCGCAACCAACTGAATTAACATTTGCGTTAAATCTGTAGTACGTATTTGTTTCGGTTGAATATTTGCAGGAATAAACAGGCGTGACATGATGTCAAGTCGATGCTTATCAACAGGATAAGTGATCAAAGTTTCTTCTGCCAACTCTTGCACAGTCACTTGATTTGCTCGCACCAAAGGATGCGTATTTGACAAAACTAAACGCGACTCGTATTCAAAAATTGGAAAATACTCAATACCTTTAAGCGCAATTGGATCAGCAGTAATCAGTAAGTCAAATTCACCAGTTTGTAGTAACTCATGTGGATTTGCCTCAAAACCTGAAGCAAAATCCAGATCTACATCAGGATATTGTGAACGATATTGATTTAATAAAGGCATCAACCAGTCAAAACAACTATGACATTCTGACGAAAAAATGATGCGTCCTGTCTGACCATGTACGATACGTGTGATATCTGTTTGTGCAATTTGAATTTGTGGAAGAATGTCATCTGCCAGTTTAAGCAGCCTTTGCCCAACATTCGAAAAAGAAACTGGACGTGTACGACGATTGACAACTTCAACCCCATACCAATGATCTAACTCTTTGAGTTGATGAGAAATAGCAGAAGGCGTAAGGCATAAATCACTCGCCGCCGCAACCAATGAACCATGTTCACGTAAAGCAGTTAAAGTTTTTAAATGGCGTATTTCAAGCATGGGGAGATCCAATAAAACCTAAATAGAACTTAAAAATAAATTGCTATACAACGATTGAACATTATATAGTCAATGATATTTAAATGAATTAATTTCACTATAACATGAATTTAATGAAGTTGCCTAATGATGAATTTTATTTAATAATTCTTACAACAAATGAAATTACATCACTTTAAAATTATGAAAAATCTTATTGCCCCACTTAATCATCAACATCCGATCTATCTTAGTTTTTCTTATTTTGATCTTTGCTAAAACATTAAAAAATACAATAAAAAGAAAAAAGACTTGATAATAAAAATGAGAGAACAATAAAGCAGTACCTCTTTAATCAGCAAAGCCTCCGTTATGGAGGCTTATTTTCTGAGCGATAGGCTAAATTTTCATTTTATATGTATTAAAAAAACTTAATAATCGTCTGAATAACCACAGCATTAATAATATCAATAAAGAAAGCACCACATAAAGGAATAATGAGAAAAGCTTTATGTGATGGTCCATAACTATTGGTCACTGCTTGAATATTGGCAATTGCTGTTGGTGTTGCTCCCATTCCAAAACCACAATGCCCTGCTGCCAATACTGCGGCATCATAATTACTGCCCATCACTTTAAATGTCACAAAACTTGTATATAAAGCCAATGTTAATGTTTGTAATAATAAAATAATGACCAATGGACCTGCTAAATCTGCCAACAACCACAGTTGTAAGGACAGTAAAGCCATTGCTAAATATAAAGATAGCGATGCATTACCAAATACATCAATTGCACGATCAAATATTTTAACTTTAAGTACATGCTCTAAAAAATTTCTCAGTAATACACCACATGCCAAAGCCCAAACAAATGTAGGTAATTCAAACCATTTACCTTTGCTTAACTCAGTCATCCAATTCGCAATAAAAATACATAATGAGAACATTCCCAAAGTTGAGATGGCATTACTTGATGTAATTAAACGCGTTTTCCGTGGATATTCAAATGCTGCACTTCCCTCAGCCGCAGGTGTATCATCATGTTCTTCAACACCCAAATCTGTTGCTAATTTATGTCTTTTAATTAAAAATTTAGCAACTGGACCGCCAATTACGCCACCAATAATGAGTCCAAAAGTTGCACTTGCCATTCCCAATACCACAGCCCCATGAATGCCATGTTCATTTTCAAGAATGGTTCCCCATGCACCTGCTGTACCATGCCCCCCAGTTAATGTAATAGATCCCACAATTAGACCAATTAATGGATCTAATCCAAGTACTTTTGCCAAACTCATACCCACAGCATTTTGTACCAATACAAAACCTGCTACGCAAAACAGAAAAATAACGAGAGATTTCCCCCCTTCTTTGAGTTTTACAAAACTTGCACTCAAACCAATTGAAGTAAAAAACATTAACATTAAGGCTTTTTGAATTGCATCATTAAAAGTTGCACTGATATTAAAAAATTTAAAAGCAAAATAAGCACAGATCGCAGCAATCAAACCACCAACTACAGGTTCAGGAATATTATAGTTTCTTAAAAAGGAAATTTTTTGAACTAAAATTCGCCCAATAAATAAAACGAAGACTGCGATTACAATTGTTCCAAAAGCATCTATTTCTAATGTCATGTTTAACCTGCTTATTCGATTTTATAGAGACATTAAATAAATAATTGAATAATTTTTCATCCATATAAGTGTAATTTATTCTGGCAATTTGTGCCCACAATGCGGACAAAAACAATATTTATTTTTTTCACGCTCTAATTCTTCTTCGCGACGCTCTCGAATCAATTGCAATATAATGTCCTGTGTTTGCTCAGTTGAAAGTCCTACTTCTTTACGAATACTTTCTATTTTTTCTTCATCTTCAATAATATCAATTTCACAATTTTTCAATAAATCTCGAAACTTAAGTTCGAGCTGCTGTTTTCTCAACTCCAATTCATTCGCTAAACCATTGGCGAGAATACCTGCTGGTAAAGCAGCTAACCCGACCCCTAAAATGGTAATCAATGCACCTAAAAAACGTCCCAATGGCGTAATTGGCGTCACATCACCATAACCTACTGTTGTCAATGTTACGACAGCCCACCACATTGCAGCAGGGATTGAACTAAAAATTTCAGGCTGAGCACGGCTTTCAACCACATAAATGCCACCTGCCGCCATCACAATCATGATTAATAAAATAAAAATAACCGCTTGGAATGAACCTTTTTCACGTTCAATTACACATAATAAAATCTGTAATGACACAAAGTAACGTGTTAATTTTAGTAACCTGAGTAATCGCAAAATTCGTAAAAAACGTAAATCAATATGCACAAAGAAATTAATATAAGCAGGTAAAATTGCGAATAAATCAATAATTGCTGCGCCACTCGTGACATAATGCCAACGTTGTTTCCAACCTGACACAAACGGCTCTTTTTCAACAATACTCCAAAATCTTAAAATATATTCAGCACTAAAAATCACGATTGAAAAATTTTCAAATACATCAAAATAAAATTGATAAGCCCGATAAATTTCATTGACGGACTCTAATAAAACCGCAACCACATTACCAACAATAAGAAAAATCAAAAAAAAATTAATGGTGCGACTAAATCTTGTCTCGTAATCCTCATCATGTAAGTTTTCATAGACAAACTTACGAAGTGTGTACCAAGTCTTAAATCGCATAACAGAGTGCTTATTTTTTATAGAATGCATTATGGTAATACGTGATGTCTGATCTTGACAATTTTTATGGTTTTTTTATTTTTCACAATATCTATTTAAATTATATGTCTTTTTTACTTATTAGACTTTCTACTCATAAATTAAATTTCATTTATACATAAATATTTATTATATTAACCACCTCATATTTTCAGCCCTCGCTGTATTTCCTCATTTTTCTACATAAATGGATCATTTATGTCTGCACAAAAACAGAGCCAACTCAAACATGGTTTGAGTAACCGCCATATTCAACTGATCGCATTAGGTGGTTCAATCGGAACTGGATTATTTCTTGGAATTTCTCAAACCATTAAACTTGCTGGTCCATCCGTCATTTTAGGATATGCCATTGCAGGACTCATTGCCTTTTTTATGATGCGTCAACTCGGCGAAATGGTCGTTGAAGAACCTGTAAGCGGCTCATTCAGTTATTTTGCTTATAAATATTGGAATCCATTTGCTGGCTTTATGTCAGGTTGGAATTATTGGGTACTCAATGTCTTAGTTTGTATGGCTGAACTCAGTGCGATCGGTTTGTATATACAATACTGGTGGCCAGAAATTCCAACATGGATATCTGCATTAGGTTTCTTTATTTTCATTAATATCATCAATCTATTACACGTCAAAGTTTTTGGTGAAATGGAATTTATTTTTTCAATCATCAAAATTTTAGCCATTATTGGCATGATTGGCTTTGGTGCTTGGTTGCTTGCCAGTGGTCAGGCAGGTGAAACAGCCAGTATTACAAACTTATGGGCTTTAGGCGGATTTTTCCCAAATGGCTTTACAGGTTTAATTATGGCGATGGCGATCATTATGTTCTCTTTTGGTGGCATTGAGTTAGTTGGAATTGCCGCCGCAGAAACACGTAACCCAACCCAAACCATTCCTAAAGCAGTGAATCAAATTGTCTATCGAGTCTTGCTATTTTATGTACTCACAATTGTCGTTTTACTTTCATTATTCCCATGGAATCAGATTGCAGAAGGCGGCAGTCCTTTTGTCTTAATTTTTGATTCTTTAGGTAGTCAAGGCGTTGCCACTATTTTAAACTTTGTGGTTTTAACTGCGGCAATTTCTGTTTATAACGGCACCAGTTATGGCACCAGTCGTATGTTGCTTGGTTTAGCAGAACAAGGCAATGCGCCCAAATTTTTACGCAAAATTAATCAACGTGGCATTCCTTATGCTGCGATTTTAACTTCTGCTGTTGTCACTGCAATTTGTGTTGTTTTAAATTATGCTTTTCCTGAAAAAGCATTTAAGTTACTGATGAGTTTAGTCGTATCTGCTATTGTTATTAACTGGATGATGCTCGCATTTACTCACTTAAAGTTTAAACAACGTATGCTCAAACGCCAGAAATCGACACTTTTTCCAGCGATTGCATACCCAATAACAAACTATATTTGTATCATTTTTATGTTGGCTATTTTGGTCGTGATGTGGATGACACCCGATATGCAAATTGCTGTCATTCTGATTCCATTTTGGTTGATCTGTTTGACTTTAGCTTATTGTTTAAAACCAAAAAATAACTAACCTGTTAATCAGTGATCAATATTTTTATCATTTGTTAAAATTTAGCCCTCTATGAAAATAACATAAAGGGCTAATCATTCAGCAATTTTTTAGACCTTGAATGCACATGGCATTGAAGTTTTATACTTCAGCCAACGCTTTTTCAATATCTTCTTCTAATGCTTCTGGTTTGGTTGTCGGTGCGTAACGGTTGATGACTTCACCTTTGCGATTGATTAAAAATTTAGTGAAATTCCACTTAATTCCGCTCCCCAAAACACCTTTACTATTGTTGGTCAAATAACGAAAAATCGCGTGTGCTTCTGGACCTTTAACATCGACTTTTGCAAACATAGGAAAATTCACACCATAATTGCGTTGGCAGTATTCTCCTATTTGTTCATTATTTCCTGGGTCTTGTCCACCAAATTGGTTACATGGAAAGCCTAGAACCTTAAAGCCTTGATCTTTATATTTTTCATAGAGTTTTTCTAAACCTGCAAATTGTGGCGTAAAACCGCATTTACTGGCTGTATTCACGATCAATAAAACTTCGCCTTGATAGTCTGAAAAAGCTTTATTGTCTCCTTCTAATAATTCAGCTTCAAACTGATAAATACTGGTCATGGATAGGTTTCCTCATCACTTTTTTCTTGTGTTTTTAATTCTAACGACGCGGAATTTACACAATAACGTAACCCCGTCGGTTGTGGACCATCTTCAAAAACATGCCCCAAATGTGCATCACAATGGTGACAAACAATTTCTGTGCGTTGCATACCGTGTGAATCATCATCATTTTCTTCAACAGCTGCGGCATTTATTGGTTTATAAAAACTTGGCCAACCACTACCACTATCATATTTCGTTTCTGAAGAAAATAATTCTGTACCACAGCAACGGCAAATATATGTACCATGTTGCTTAGTATTCCAGTATTTACCCGTAAAAGCAGGCTCTGTCCCCTTTTGACGAGTGATCTTAAATTCCTCTGGTGATAACTCTCTTTGCCATTCTCGGTCTGTTTTATTGAGTTTTCCCATCATTAACTCCTTTAAATCTTTGACATTCAATGTCATGCTTCACGTACTTCCATATTTACGCTAGAGCTTGCAAAATATCTAGCTAAATTTCAACATAGATTGTGATATTTCAGTAATCTATTTTTTTCAACTCGAAATCATTGGATAAAATTATGTCCGTTTTAGGTAACACAAAACCACGCGAAATCAAGAAATCGTCAAAGCTTGAGCATGTTTGCTACGACATTCGTGGACCAGTGTTACGAGCGGCCAATGAAATGGAAGAAGCCGGGCACAAAATTATTAAGCTAAATATTGGCAACCCTGCTCCATTTGGGTTTGAAGCACCTCAAGAAATTATTAATGATGTCGCTTTAAATCTACCTAATGCGATTGGTTATACAGACTCAAAAGGAATTTTCCCTGCACGTAAAGCAGTTTGTCAGTATTATCAACAAAAAGGCATTTTAAATATGCATGTCAATGACGTGTATATTGGTAATGGTGTTTCTGAACTGATTGTCATGGCAATGCAAGGTTTATTGGACGATGGCGATGAAATGCTTGTTCCAATGCCTGACTATCCGCTATGGACTGCTGCGGTCAATCTTTCAGGTGGTACTGCGATTCACTACAAGTGCGATGACCAAAATTATTGGTATCCAGATATTGCAGACATGGAAAGTAAAATCACCCCCAATACACGTGGGATCGTGATTATTAACCCAAATAACCCAACAGGTTCAGTCTATCCACGTCATGTTTTAGAACAAATTGTTGCTTTGGCTAAAAAATACGATTTGATTTTATTTGCAGATGAAATCTACGACAAAATCGTGTATGACGGTATCGAACATGTTTCAGTTGCTGCACTCGCAGGCGACCAATTATGTATTTCTTTTAATGGTTTATCTAAATCTTATCGTATTGCTGGCTTCCGTTCAGGCTGGATGGCGATCACAGGCGACAAAACACGCGCTGCCGATTATATTGAAGGTTTAGACATGCTCGCTTCAATGCGTTTATGTGCCAACCATCAAGCGCAGTATGCAATTCAAACTGCTCTAGGGGGCTATCAGTCAATCAATGACTTGATTCGTCCGGGTGGTCGTTTATATGAACAACGTAATATTGCATGGGAAATGTTGAATGACATTCCGGGCGTATCTTGTGTAAAACCTGAAGGTGCAATGTACTGCTTCCCTAAACTTGACCCTGAAGTTTATCCAATCGAAGACGATGAAAAATTTATGTTGGATTTCTTAAAAGCTGAAAAAGTTTTATTGGTTCAAGGTACAGGTTTTAACTGGCCTACGCCTGACCACTTCCGTGTCGTGTTCTTACCTGCTGAAAATGAACTGCGTGAAGCATTAAATCGTTTAAGTCGTTTCTTGGCAAAAATGCGTTAATTTTCAAGTTTAGATAAATTTCAAAAGCACTCAATTGATTGGGTGCTTTTTTGTAAGAAGTTTTAAAACTTAATAGCTTAATAACTGATGTTACGCAGTAGAATTATACCTTGAATCTAGAAGAATGTTGATACGCGGAAACGTCATCCGCAATTGTTTGAGACAGGACTCCTCCTTATAAATAAAGTTTCTGCGAAACATTCAATCTTTTGACGCTAGTGAACGAGTTCTGCGGATGACAATGGTTTTGCCTACTTTTCCCGAAAGAAAAGTAGGTCGAGCCGAAGGCTAATCCCTAAATTTAAACTTTGGATATAGGACTCCGTCGCGTAATTTAGATTTTTCTATTTTTAGCGATGTAATTTGAATCAAATGCGTAACATCAGTTAATAAGATGAAAATACAGATTATTCTTTTTAATAATTTTAAAAATAGCAAAAATCATTATGAATGCGCGTTTTATCTCATGAAGTGCTATTGCCATTGTTACCTTTTCTTTTTCAATACATATAAATTTGAATGATCATTCAAAAAATATCATTTTAAATTAGGTATGGGCAAAAACCTATTTTTTATATTAAGTTCAAATTGGTACAAAAAGTGCTTAAAACTAGAATGATGAATAGAAAAGGATATTTTATGAAAAAGACGGTTACAGCTCTCGCACTTTCAATCGGAATGCTCTTGCCATTTGCAAGTTATGCTAAAAACAATGTCGTTGTCGTCGCAACTGGCGGCACGATTGCAGGTGCAGGTGCAAGCTCTACCAATAGCGCTACTTATACCGCAGCCAAAGTTCCTGTAGATGATCTACTCAAAGCTGTTCCACAAATTCAAAACCTTGCAAATGTTACAGGTGTACAAGCACTGCAAGTTGCCTCAGAAAGTATTACAGATAAAGAGCTTTTAACGATTGCCCGTAAAGTCAATGAGTTGGTTAAAAAGCCTGATGTAAATGGTGTAGTCATTACGCATGGCACCGATACGTTAGAGGAAACCGCATTCTTTTTAGGATTAACTGTACATACAGATAAACCTATCGTGGTTGTGGGTTCGATGCGCCCACCTTCTGCCCTATCTGCGGATGGTCCTTTGAATCTTTATAGTGCAGTCGCGCTCGCTGCGGCGGATAGCGCCAAGGGTAAAGGAGTCTTTGTTCTCATGAATGATGATATATTTGCGGCACGTGATGTGAGTAAGACCATTAACATTCACACCAATGCTTTTGTAAGCCAATGGGGAGCCTTAGGTACATTAGTTGAAGGAAAGCCTTATTGGTTTAGAAATGTAGCGAAACGCTTTAACAATAGTTCAGAATTTAATATTGAAAGTATTCAAGGAGATCGCCTACCTTCAGTGCAAATTGTTTATGGTTCAGGCAATATGCTTCCCGATGCTTACTTGGCTTATGCCAAAGCAGGTGTCAAAGCAATTATTAATGCAGGTACAGGCAATGGCTCTGTCGCAAATTACATTGTCCCAACCTTAAATCAGTTACAGCAACAAGGCATTCAAATCATTCGTTCATCACGTGTTCCGCAAGGTTTTGTCTTACGCAATGCTGAACAACCTGACGATCAATATGGTTGGGTCGTCGCTCACGATTTAAATCCACAAAAAGCGAAACTGTTAGCAGCTTTAGCACTGACAAAGACGCAAGATGCTAAAGAAATCCAACGTATGTTTTGGGAATATTAACTTTTTTGAAGTTAAAACAAAAAATAAGCGCCTCATCGGCGCTTATTTATAGCATATACATCAATCATTCTGCAGCACTTGCTGTTGCCGCGATTGATTCACGATATTCCTTCGCTTTACTTGCATCTTTTTTCAAACCAAAACCACCTGTTTCATAAAGATTTGCCAAGCTTTCAAGTGCATCATGATCGCCTTGTTCATAAGCCAATTCATAATACTTTGCTGCGCGTTTAAAATCTTTTTTTACACCTTCGCCATTTTCATACAATAAACCTAGGTTTGACGTTGCAAGTTCATTGCCTTGCTCAGAAGCTAAAGTATACAGTTGTAATGCTTTGGCATAGTCTTGGGTAACACCATCACCATCATGATATAAAACGCCTAAATTATTTTGTGCATCACGATTTTCTTGAGCTACAGCCAGTTGATAATATTGAACTGCTTTTTTCAAGTCTTTGGTGACATATTCACCCATTTCATAATTATAACCTGCATGATATTGTGCTTCTGCAAGACCACCATCCGCAGCTTTTTGTATCCATGTCATGGCTTTTTTAGGATCAGCTTTGACACCTTCTTCGCCATTTTCTAAAGTTTGACCATAGCGATATTGTGCTAATAAATGACCTTTCTCAGCAGCTTTGAGCAGCCATTTCATCGCTTCGACATTATCTTCTTTAACGGCTTCACCTTCATCGTACATATAACCGATTGAGTAAATGGCTTCTAAATTATCTTTTGCTGCTGCCTTACGATACCACTTTAACGCTTCTGCTAAATTTTCCTCTACACCATAACCTTGATAATATGCTTCACCCAATTCATATTGTGCTTGAGCATCACCAGATTGTGCTTTTTTGACTAAAGTGGAACTATATTCAACTTCTGCATAAACAACGCTTGTAACAGGTAAAGCTAAACAACCCAATAAAAATAATGTTTTAATTTTCATCTGTTTCCTTTAAGGACTAAACAATTCATTTATTGTAAAGCCTAATGATATTAAGATTTTTTAATGATTGCAAAACATGCAACTATTCAACAACAAAATAAGATTGATTAAGTTTCACCGACATATCTAAATGAAGCGTGTTAAAATCATACGTTGTTATGAAAGGGTTTCTATCTATGCAGTTTGTTCATCTTGGTATTTTTACAGAATTTTCGATCACAGAGTCGATCGTTCGTATACCTGATCTGATTAAAGCTGCTGCGTCAGATGAAATGCCTGCTTTAGCCCTTACCGACTTATCCAATCTGCATGCCGCAGTTAAATTTTATAATAAAGTCATTGGTAAAGGGATTAAACCAATCTTTGGCAGTACCATTCGCTTGAATGATGCTAACCACAAAGCCACTTTATTAGCCATGACCAACAAAGGCTGGCGTGGACTGACCGAAATTGTGTCACGCGGTTTTATTGAAGGACAACAACTTTCCATTCCCTGCATTCAAAAAGACTGGGTGCTAGAACAATCTCAAGATTTAATTGTTTTATTGGGTTTACACAGTGATGTGGGTGAAATGCTGTGTTCAGCATATCCTGAAAAAGCTGAACCCTTACTTGAAGAATGGGTGAGCAAATTTGGTAATCGGGTATATTTGGCATTGACCCGTACCGGTCGCCCGATGGAAGAAAGCTTTAATCAGGAAGCTGTTAAACTTGCTGCAAAATATAATATTGGTGTAGTGGCACATAACGATGTCCACTTTATCAAACCCGAAGATTTTGAAGCGCATGAAGCCCGTGTATGTATTGCTGATGGCTATGTACTCGGTGATAACAAACGTCCTAAAAACTACAGCACTGAGCAATATTTCAAATCATCACAAGAAATGATTGAGCTGTTTGCAGACATTCCGAGTGCCATTGAAAATACAGTACAGATTGCGAAACGTTGTACTGTTTCTTTACGCTTAGGCTTCAATGACTTACCTGACTACCCAATCCCAGAAGGTCATACCATTGACACCTACTTTGCGCATTTGTCTGAAGTGGGTTTAGAAGAACGCCTTGACGTTCTATACCCTGTAGAAAAGCGTGATGAAGATTGGGCAGAAATCCGTAAGCCTTATGATGAACGACTTGCCTATGAACTTGGCATTATCAATAAAATGGGATTCCCCGGCTACTTTCTGATCGTTATGGACTTCATTCAATGGTCAAAAAATAATGGCGTTCCTGTGGGACCTGGTCGTGGTTCAGGTGCAGGTTCATTGGTCGCATTCAGTTTAAAAATCACTGACTTAGACCCTCTGCGCTATGACCTGCTTTTCGAACGTTTCTTAAATCCAGAACGTGTATCCATGCCCGACTTTGACGTCGATTTCTGTATTGCAGGTCGTGATAAAGTCATTGACTACGTGGCACGCCATTATGGTCGTGATGCCGTTTCACAGATTGCGACCTTCGGTACTATGGCAGCCAAAGGTGCGATTCGAGATGTTGCGCGTGTATTAGGCAAATCTTATGGTCTGGCTGACCGTATTTCAAAAATGATTCCAACCAAGCCTTTGGGTTTAACTTTGGAGGAATCCATTGAGGCTGAGCCACAACTCAAAGATATTGTGACCAACCCATCCAACCCTGACAATGATGATGCAGCTGAAATCTGGGAAATGGCACTTAAACTGGAAGGCATTACCCGAAATACAGGTAAGCATGCAGGCGGTGTGGTCATCGCACCCACCAAAATTACCGATTATTCTGCTGTCATGTGTGAAGCCGATGGTACAGCCCGTGTTGCCCAATTTGATAAGGATGATGTTGAAGCCGCAGGTCTTGTGAAGTTCGACTTTTTGGGTTTGCGTAACCTAACGGTCATTGAAGATGCAGTTCAAAATATCAATAAGCGCATTCAAGCTGAAAAACCTTTGGACATTGCCCATATTCCACTTGACGATAAAGATGCTTACCTCGTCTTTGCCGAAGCCAATACCACTGCGGTGTTCCAGTTTGAATCCGTGGGTATGAAAAAAATGCTCAAAGAAGCACGCCCAAGCAAATTTGAAGAAATTATTGCCTTCGTGTCTTTATATCGTCCGGGTCCAATGGATCTGATTCCTGACTTTATTCACCGTATGCACGGTGGTGAATTTGAATATTTACATCCACTACTTGAAAGTGTTCTTGAGCCGACTTATGGCATCATGGTGTATCAAGAACAGGTAATGCAAGCTGCACAATTCTGTGCAGGCTATTCGCTTGGTGGTGCGGATATCTTACGTCGTGCCATGGGTAAGAAAAAACCTGAAGAAATGGTCAAACAGCGCCAAATCTTTATTGAAGGTGCGGCTAAAAAAGACATTGACGAAGGTACTGCCAACCATATCTTTGACTATATGGAAAAATTCGCAGGCTATGGCTTTAACAAATCCCATGCGGCAGCTTACGCACTCGTGGCTTATCAAACTGCATGGCTTAAAGCGCATTATCCATCCGAGTTTATGGCTGCGGTCATGTCTTCGGAAATGCAGAATACTGATAATATTGTTTTTCTGATTGATGACTGCCGTATCAATGACTTAAATGTATTACCTCCTTCTGTAAATATGTCGTTTTACCAATTCCATGCCTCTGACGCTGAAACTATCGTTTATGGTTTAGGTGCCATTAAAGGTGTGGGTGAACAAGCCATGCAATCGGTGATAGATTCACGCTTACATGATGGTCCGTTTAAGGATTTATTTGATTTCTGTCATCGTGTTGATTTGAAAAAAATCAATAAACGTACATTGGAAGCCTTAATTCGTGCGGGTGCATTGGATTGTTTAGGCATTGAACGTGCCAGTCTGATGTTACAACTCCCTGAAGCAGTTCAAGCGGCTGAACAGGCACGTTCTAACCGTGAAACAGGCATTATGGATTTGTTTGGTGAGGTCGAAGAAGTTCAGCGTAAACCTGCCAAACCTGTTAAACCTTGGTCAGATGAAGTTCGTTTAAAAGGCGAAAAAGATACACTCGGTTTATATCTTACTGGACATCCAATTGATGTCTATAAACCAGAACTAAAAGCCTTTATTCCAAACAAAATTAGTGAACTCACCCCTACTCGTCGTGGAGTTACGACTGTCTTTGCTGGTTTGGTGGTAGACGTTGCGAACTTCCCAAATCGTATGATGATGACGCTTGATGATGGTACAGCACGTATTGAAGTTTCAGCAAATCATGAGCGCTTCCAACGTTTCAAAGATATGATTCAAAATGAAAAAGTGGTGGTCATAGAGGGTGAAATCTATGAGCGAGAAGGCTTTGACCGTCCAATGGGACGCTTAACCAAAGCATTTACCTTAAATGAAATTCGTCAAAAGCGTGCCAATCACATTGCGATTAAACTTTCTCCAGAAATCATGACAAAAACATTAAGTCATGATTTACAAAATATTTTACAATCTTTCTGCCATGTTGATTTATGTCAGCACATTCCTTTACATCTGCTACTTGACTATAGCTATGCCACAACTGAGCTTCATTTAGGACAACAGTGGAAAGTTGCCCCTTTAGATGATTTACTTGCAAAATTACGTGATTATTTTGGTAAAGAATCCATTCATGTTGAATATCAAGTGAAATCTAAAGCAGCCAAAGCAGTGGATCAACGTGAATTAGCCAAACCAACTCAAATTGCAGCCCCGCCTAGCGATATGAGCATGGATGATGCGATGGATCAATATATGGCTGATGTCAGTCAATTTTCATAAATCTCTCTGATTTAAATTAAATACTTTGGATATCGAATGAATATTATCGATAATGCTGTGGTTTCACAGCATTTAAGTCATGTACGTATTGTGATGGTCAATACCACTCTCCCTGCAAATATTGGCAGTGCATTGCGTGCCATGAAAACTATGGGCTTGTCAAAACTGGTCTTAGTGTCTCCTAAAACTTACCCACATCCTGACATTGATGCGCTTGCGGCTGGTGCAACAGATTTAATCGAACAAATTGAAATTGTTGAAACTTTAGAAGATGCAATTAAAGATTGTCATTTAGTTTTTGGTACTAGCGCACGTAGTCGTACCATTCCTTGGCCATTGCTTGATGCTCGTCCAGCCGCGCAAAAGTCAATGAATGCCGTGATTCAAGATCAACAAGAAATCGCCATTGTTTTTGGTCGTGAAGATCGAGGACTCACCAATGAAGAACTCGCCCTTGCAAATTATCATGTGACTATTCCTGTGAATAGTGACTATGGTGTACTCAATGTTTCGCAAGCAATCCAAGTCATTTGTTATGAAATGCGTATGGCAACACTTGAATTGGCAGATAAAAAAACAGACCCTCAAGCTGTGATGCATGTAACGGATTCAGAAGATATGCATTGGGATGAACCCTTAGTTACGCATGAACAAATGGAACAATTTTATCCACATATCGAAAAAATGTTAGCAGAAATTGAATTTTTAGACCCGAAAAACCCAAGATTGCTGCCTTTACGCTTGCGTCGATTATTCGGGCGTATACAATTAGATAAAATGGAATATCATTTATTACGAGGCATATTTAGTCGTGTTCAAGCCTTGAATAATGGTACATGGAAAAAGTCAAAAAATGAGGATCAAAACTAATGCTAAAACAGCTTAAAGAAGATATCCAAGCTGTGTTTGCGCGTGATCCTGCTGCGCGTAATACACTTGAAGTTTTAACAACCTATCCAGGAATACATGCTCTCATTATGCACCGTGTTGCACATGAGCTATGGATCAAAGACTGTAAAACTTCAGCACGTATGTTGTCTTCTTTTAGCCGTTTTACCACAGGTATTGAAATTCATCCTGGTGCAAAAATTGGTAAACGTTTCTTTATTGATCATGGCATGGGTGTGGTGATTGGAGAAACTGCCGAAATTGGTGACGATGTTACACTTTATCATGGTGTTACTTTAGGCGGAACAACTTGGAATCAAGGCAAACGTCATCCAACTTTAGAAGATGGTGTAATTGTTGGTGCAGGTGCAAAAATTCTTGGTCCATTTACAGTAGGTAAAAATGCTAAAGTTGGCTCTAATGCCGTCGTGACCAAAGCCATTCCTGAAGGAGCAACTGCTGTTGGCAGCGCTGCACGTTTTATTCTCAAAGACAAAGAACCAACAACGACAGCAGAACAAAGTGCTCCTTGCCCAGAACAAATTGAAAGTTTAGCTGAAAATACAAACTTCCAACCCTATGCAGCAACCCAAGAACAAACAGATCCAATGCTTGAAGGTATGCGTGTTCTACTTGATCGTTTAGAGCAAAATGAAAAACGTATGAACAGCTTGTGTCATCGTTTATCTTTATTAGATCCAACATTTAATAAATTAGATGCTGTTGATCAACAACCTTATAGTGATGAAGAACTCAAAATTATTGAGGATGTGCGTCGCGAGTGTGAAGCACAAACTAAGTGATTTGATTGTAAGCATTCATTCAAAATTATTTTAAACTGTTAAAATTTATCCTGTAAAAGGTCTCTTTATTGTTATCAAAAATAAAGCGACCTTTTTCTTTGATCATCATCAAAATTTGATCGTTTTTGAGTCATTGCACAAATTTGCATATATTGACCATAAAGCGATTTCAGCCATCACATTGAAAAGAAAACCATCTGTCTAACTTCCCCTCACAATTATCTAAATAAAAGGCTTTTCTGATCAGTTAGCTTAAACACGTTTGTATTCTGTATAAATTTTAAGACTTCTAGTTTTAAAAGTTGCATGTTTAAATGAGTTTTCTTAGACTGACACTTAGACTTTTCTTACTTTATACAACAAATTCTTGGAAGATCAATATGACGATTAAGCCATTAGCATTAGCTATTTTATCAGCTTCAGTGCTTGCTGCTTGTTCTACAACAACATCCTTACATAAACCATCAAATAAAGCTGCGAGTAATGAACCAATCGTCTACACAGAACCAGATATTGCTCCACCTTTTTATGCTTTAAATCCTTTTAATTATGACCAACCTCCTGTATTTGAGTTAGAGCTTCAAAAAGCTGCGGCTGCCCCTTTACAAAAAATGGAAGTGACTGATCCACAAAACCCAAATGCTAAAATTATTTTAGATCAAAATAAGCTCATTGTACCTTTAGTCAACAATAATCAACGTACCATGAAATATGCAGTGATTGCAGGACAAGATGAAATTGACATCACTGCAATTGATGATCTTTTACAAATGGTTGAAGGCAAAGCACGTCATTACCCACCTCAGTTTATTGACCGTCAAGAACGTCGCGGTTTTGAAAGTAAGTTAAAAGAAGTTTCTGCTCAATTAGATAGTTTAGCTGCTGCACCTAATGCTTCATTTGACATTTTGATTCGTGCTTTTAAAGCCAGTATTTTGGGTCGTAATTTGGACTTAGGACCAGCATATACCACTAAATCTTTAGACTACGCACAACGTATTTTAAAAATCAATAAAGATGATGCTGAAGCAAATTTATGGTTTGGTTTCTCACTTTCTGAAGGTGGCGGTCAAAAAGAAGCTATTCCATATTTAAACAAAGCAATGAATGCAGGTGTACAAGAAGCATATTTATCTTCTGTAAATAACTACTTATGGATAGAGCAAAAGAAAAATGCTTTACAAACTTTAAAAAATTATAAAGTAAAATATCCTGAAGAAGCTGAAGTTGTTGATCGTTTAATTCAAGAAATTGAAAAATCTGGTCGCTATAATGTTTGGCAAGTGCTACAAAATCCAGCACAATCTAAATAATGATTTTGTCTCTGCAAAATTAAGATAAAAAATAGGTTGACTTGATCAACCTATTTTTTATAGAAAACATTGAATTCTGTACGCAAAATCGTATGATTTTCTAAAAGTTGTTCCTATGAGGATATCCATGCAGCTAACTCAAAAAAATATACTGCTAGTCCTTACCGCTCTGATTCCATTTTTCTTCAGTGGCTGTCAAGTTGTGAGTGTAAAAAATCAAAAAGTGAATGTCACTATTGCCAATGAGCGTGACAGCATTTTAACTCGCAACAAAATGAGTGAGGCAAGTTTAAATGTACTCTCGATGACAGGTAGCGAAGCTAAAAAATGTACCGAGCAGCCTGAACAATGTGTACAAGATTTAGAAAAAATCCCACAAATTCAAGATGAGCAACTTTTATCAGCAGCCAGTGAGATTTTTTTAGCTAAAGCAATTGCTTTAAATAATTCTTCAAGCTGTAAAATTAGTATTTTAGCTAAACACCAATCTGAAGAAAAACAAAAAATTAATCAAGATAATTACAATACATGTTTAGATCAGCAATTAAACATGTTGGATAAAAGTATCCGTTATAGTTATGCTTATTTATTTGAAACGAAACGATTACCGCAAGATCGTATTTTCGATAACCGCCAAGTTCAAATTCGAGATTTTTACAACCAAGCGTTAGCAAAAATGATCACGACTTATGGTCTACGCTCTAAAGACAAAACTGTTGCAAAAGAAATTAAAATTGGACAAAGCGTCTATCATATTGATTATAGTCATTATCCATTATTAGATAAGGCAAATATTGAAAACTTACTGTCTAGTTATAATCTGAACTTTTCAGGCTTACGCTCACTTAACCGTAGAGATGGTTTTGGTTCCGAATTTGTCGCAATTTTAGCCGACCCCAAAAGTCCAGAAGAAGACCAATATGTCGTCGACCCTTTGCACCATCATTATCAAAATGGAGTGAATCCAAATATTCACGATCCGCGTTATTTATCTGTCAGTATTATTGCTCAACCAACATCAGGAAAAAGTGTTCAAGAAATTATTCACAATCCTAACTTTAGCTTAAAAATTTATGACCCTTATTCGACTGAAAAAGTCCAAGTTGCTGATCGTGAATATCCTTTAGCTGCAAATTTTTCTGCACCTTATGGTTTATGGTTAGCAGAAAATAATTTAGGTGCTGCTGCCTATTTGACTTTGATTGATCGTGATCAGCATTTGGCTATGCCGCATTTATATATGCTAGAACCTTTTAACCCAAATAAAAAAGTGATTGTTTTAGTGCATGGTTTAGCAAGTAGTCCTGAAGCATGGATACGTTTAACCAATGATATTATGGGCGACCATGTTTTACGTGAACATTTTCAAGTTTGGCAAGTATTTTACTCTACCAACATGCCTATTTTAGAAAGTCGCTTTCAAATTAATGCTTTGATTAATCAAACATTTGATTATATTGGTCAAGACACTGTTGCGGCTAAAGATGCAGTATTAATTGGTCACTCTATGGGTGGGATTATTTCTCGTCTTTTGGTCAGTGATGCAGATCTGACACAACCTGCTTTAAAAATGCTCAACAATCGTAAATTTGATCGCTTTAAGAATGATTCCGTTTTTAAATCACGTTTAACGATTTCATCAATTCCGAACTTTGACCGTGCTATTTTTGTTTCAGCCCCTCATCGTGGTACTGCCTTTGCTGATCGTTGGTTTACTTTGGCTGCACGAAAAATTATTAAATTACCAGGTGCTTTCTTAGGTGCTCTGGCAGATACAGTCACAGAACAAAATATGAATATGAAAAATTTTGTTGAAGAAGTTGGACATGGCTTAATTCAAAATGGTCCAAGTGATTTAAGCCATAACTCAAAATTCACGCAACTTACAAAAAATGTCATGCCGAAACAAGGCATGATTTATCACTCAATTATGGGGAATAACTCAGATACAACTGATTTTAGTATCATGTCTGACGGTATTGTCCCTTATGAAAGTGCGCATTTAGATGGCGCTGCCTCTGAAAAAATTATAAAAGGTGGGCACTCTATCCAAGAAACGCCAGAAGCCGTTTTAGAGTTAAGACGTATTTTACGCTTGCATTTGGTAAAATTAGGTCTATATAAGCCTGACTAAAACAAAAAAATAGCCCGCATTTTGTGGGCTATTTTTTACTTCAAATAAAAAAATCATTTGGAAAGATTTAAACGCTTTGCTGTTTTATCTGGATTTAAAAATAAAATTGCCAAAACTGCAACAACAATTAAATACACACCAATATAAGTAAAACTTTGGTTCATTCCATAAATTAAATTTTCAGCCATTTGACTCGATAATAATTGCCCTTTGGCTGGTTGAATATATCCTGCCCGATCCATCAAATGTCCAACCATTAAAGGAGACACGATTCCACCCACTGAAGATAAGGAAACTAAGGTTGCCATCACTGCTGCACGTTGTTTAGAACAAACACTATATCCGACTGTCATCGTTGCCAATGGAAAAGTCATTGCTGCCCCTGCGGCAATCGTAATCAATAAAATCGCCATATTACTTTGAGTATAAGGCAAAAGAAAAAATGCAATACCCGAAATTAAAATAATGATGCCAAAATTCATGCCCAAAGCTTGATGTACTGTGGCATTTTTTCTCATCAAAATACGTGAAATATAACCTGCCCCCATTAAAGCAAGTGCGCCAAGTATCCATGGTAAAGTTGAGACTGTTCCCACCATTTGTGGAGACAACTGTGCCACTGTTGCAATATACTTAGGAGACCATGTCGTTAAAAAACCAAGTGGCCAAAAACAACCGATCCCTGTAAGCACTGCCACAATAAACATTTTCGAACTAAAAATTTTAAAATAAGGAACAGGCTTAAGCTGATCTACCACCGCTGCAATACTATGTGTATGAATATTTAACTCATCATTATTTTTGCTCTCTTTCTTTTCAGGTTGGTCACTAATATGACTATAAGGTCCTTCTTTGCATACAAAAAACCAAACTACTGTCCAAATCAAACCCACTATGCCTAGAAAACCAAATGCCCAACGCCATCCCAATTGTGGATGTGCAATGATATAAGCCAAAGCAGGTGCGGCTAAAATAGGTCCAATAGTTGTTCCTGCTGCAACCATACTACTTGGAAAACCACGTGCAGTAGGCTCAAACCAACCTTGCACGTGTTGTAAACTAATTGAAGACGCTGGTCCTTCAGCCGCCCCCAAAATAATACGGGTGACTAAAAGCGCCATTGCACCACCTCCAAATAACATTGGAAATTGTAAAATAGCCCAACTGACGCCCATGACCAAAATAATCCATTTGGTTTGAATTTTTCCTGCAGCAAAACCAACAACAACACCAGATATTGCAAATAAAAAAAAGAATGAACTACCAATAAAGCCAAATTCTGTACTCGTCATTTGCAGTTCAGCCATGGCTGACTCTGCAACAAGTCCTAAGACTGCCTTATCTGCAAAATTAATCATTTGAAAAATCATTAATAATGCAGTGATCAACCATGCTTTTTTAAATCGTGTATGTGGTGTTAAATCTTGCGATGTTTTTTGCATCATTCTATTCACACCCTCATGATTTTGTATTTAGAACTTAAAGGTATATGTGGTTGCAACACGGTTTTCGACATAGTCTGTACCTGCTGCATTACCTACGCCATATTTTTGGTCAGTACGAATATGACGCCATTCAAAGCCTAAACCTTTAAACTTACCTTCAGGAGCTGTGTAATTGACGATGACATTTTTCTCGGTTTCTTTATTATCCTTTAAATTTGGACGATAAATTTCACTACCATTTAAATAGCGTAAAGTCAGTCTTAAGCCTGGAACTCCTGCTTCTTTAAAGTCATAACTATATAAAATATGCCATGTAAGCTCTTTTGCTTTATAAAACCCTAAAGACGACCAACTTTGTAAAAATGGCTGTGGAATATACCCTCCCAATACAGGTATCGCATTTTCACCCATGTGTTTTTGAACACCTGTGGTGATTGTATTCGAACCATTTTGTACTGTTGCTTGTAACCCTACAGATTGGGTATCAATATTGCCAAAGTAAGCATCACCATCTTCGGTATAGTTAAAATAACGTGCATCTACTTTAACTTTGGATTTGCCGACTTGCTCTGTATATGCCGCATTCAAATAATGTTGTTGATAAATATCTTCAAGCTGCCCAAACCAATATGAACCTGAAATATTCGGATTAAAGTTATAGTCTAGCCCAAGAAAATTTAAACCATCACTCTCTTTATTTGGATCGGTTGAACCCGCTAAAGTTAATTTATTAAACTCATCATCATCACGTGCATTCACATGTGTAAAACGACCCGCAGATACTTTTAGATCTTTAATCTCTTTACTCTCAAGCATTGCACCTGCATAAGTGGTGACCAACTGGCGTGAATCATCAATAAATAATACGGGCGTTTTTGGAAATAATTCACCCACTTTTAACTCTGTATCTTGATATTTTAATTTCAGCGTTGCGCCTAACTTTAAGAAGTCACGCTCTTGTTTACCTTCAGATTTATTGTAATTAAATACAGTATCTAAACGCTGATCATTATGATCACTTAAGCGTACAGCATATTGAAAGCCTAAATCTAATCCCAACTGTACAGGTGTATTGGTATATCCTGATTCAAAACGGCTGCTAATTCCTTGCGACCAACTTCCAATATCTTTATCGGTTTTTGCAATATCACGATCTACATAAAAATTTCTTAAATACACCGATTTTTGACTATCCTGCCAAAAATCTGCATGCGCGATATTAATACTTAAGCAACCTAAAATTGCATAGCCGACAGTACGTTGTGCTTGAAATAAGCCATTTAATTTAAACATAGAGGAAATCCTTTCCAAACATTTTTAACTTGTTGTATTACTCTGGGTTGTACATCATCACGACAGTCTAATAATAAAATTGATCTCCTTGAATACTTCTAAACTTCTTTATTTTCAAATTACTTAGACAAAGACTTAATTGACTATCTCTTACATTATTTTAATAATCAATGTATTTTTCCATATAATTTTAAGTATATTTTCATACCTTTTTGATATCTTATTTTCAATATATTAATAAATTTACTCTTGAACTCACATTAAAAATAAAAACAGTGCTACAAAGCACAGTTCAAAAAATATACTTCTTCATCCAAAAACATGTATTTATTTTAAGCAAAAAAAAAAGTGGGTTATATTTTTCGATATAACCCACTTTTAAATGTACAAATTTTATATTTTATGCCAGAAAAGTTTCTTGCAAATAACGCCAGTACATTTGCCCTTCTTGCTCAACCAAAAGTACAGAAGCTCGACGGCTTGTTGTACCTGCTTCTTTATGATGTGTTTCGGTATAATTCATCAAAACTGCATCATCTTTTTGCATGATCACTTCAGCATCTGAAATTTCTATTTTTAAATCTGGAATATTTCCTTGATTATTTTTAAATAGTTGTAGAACTTGTTCATACTGGATACGTTTTCCTGCTGCACCCACCATTTCAAAATCTTGTGTGAAATATCCA
Source organism: Acinetobacter sichuanensis (assembly GCF_003024515.2). GTDB lineage: Bacteria > Pseudomonadota > Gammaproteobacteria > Pseudomonadales > Moraxellaceae > Acinetobacter > Acinetobacter sichuanensis. Next base: position 4,277 of record NZ_PYIX02000043.1, on the reverse strand, counting down.
ATTAATTGTTCAAGTTGTTCATCCGTATTTTTTTCATTAAATACCGCTTGAATCAATTCATGTAATGTATACGTGCTTTGAATTGCAGCATCTTTATTCAGTGCCATAACCTATCCTTATTGAAAGCAAATGATGTATTAATAATACAAAATTAAATGTAATTTTCAATTTAAAAATACAACTTAAATATAAAAATATCCATTCAATTTTTAAATTTTCATAAAAACCCGATGAAAACCAAGTATTCAACCTATATTTTTATCGGAATTAATCCATATCCATCAGCAAGGCAATTTCTTCTGATTCAAAAACTTCTTTAACACAATCCAAAATATTTGGAATATACGCACTCTGATCCATATTTCGAATAGACATTGAAATTGGACTATATGCCTCTAAATCTAAAATCGGGATATATGCTAAATTTTTCATTCCAATTTCACTGGCACTTTGTGGTATCAAGCAAATTCCCTCACCCGAAGATACTAAACCTAAAGCCATATGAATTTCACGTACCTCGACCATATTGTTCGGAACTAAACCTAACTCAGTAAAAATAGATTGAATTAATGTTGAAAAATTTGGCTTTTGGGTTGCAGGATAGGAAAAAATTAATTCGCTAACAATTTCAGATAAATAAACACCTCTATCAATATATTGAGTTAAAAAATGCTGTTTATGTACAGCTAATAATAATTTTTCTTTACGCATTAAAATACGTTTGATTGCTGGATCAGTCAGTCTTAAACGACCAAAACCAATATCAATTTTCCCTAATTTTAAGGCTTCGATTTGGTCTTTTGTTCCACATTCAATGAGTTCTACCTCAGTATCTGGATTTTTTTGTCTAAATAAATAAATGATTTGCGGCAATAATGCATAGAGTAAAGAACTCACATAACCTATACGCACTATTTTACTGACTGCACTGATTCGTTTTGCCATTGAAGTTGCTTGTGCAGTATGCGTTAATATTTGAACAGCATGCTGATAAAAAAACTGTCCTGCCTCCGTAGTTTTCACAGGTCGAGAGCCGCGTTCAAATAATAAAATCCCTAGTTCTTCTTCTAATTTTTGAATTTGACGGCTTAACGGTGGTTGTGCAATACAGAGTTTTTCAGCCGCTTTCGTAATACTCTGCTCTTCAACAACCGTCACAAAGTAGCGTAAATGTCTTAATTCCATTTATATACCTTTTAAGTATCTAAAAATACCAATTTGGCTCTAGTTTAAGATATTACATTAATTTAGGGTATGTAAATAGATCAACACTTAAGAAATATTGCGATGTATAAGTCCATAGAAACATTGCTTGTTGAAATCCCAACCATCCGTCCTCATAAGATGGCGGTTGCAACAATGCAGACACAAACTTTAGTCCTCATCAAAGTCACTACAGAAGATGGCTTTGTCGGTTGGGGTGAAGCAACCACAATTGGTGGTTTAGGCTATGGTGAAGAAAGCCCTGAAAGTGTTAAAACCAATATTGAAACCTATTTTGCGCCATTGTTAAAAACCTTAAATGGGCTCAATGTGGCACAAACGATGCAAATCATTAACCGTAATATTAACGGTAATCGTTTTGCTAAATGTGCAATTCAAACAGCTTTGTTAGATATTCAAGCACAACGTCTAGGTTTACCTTTAAGTGAGGTTCTAGGTGGTCGTTTACGTGACAGTATTTCAGTATTATGGGTATTAGCATCTGGTAATACAGAAAAAGATATCGCTGAAGCGCAAAAAATGGTTGAAAGCAAGCGTCATAATGTTTTCAAACTCAAAATCGGTTCTCGTCCTGTAGAAGAAGATGTAGAACATGTTTTAGCCATCAAAAAAGCATTAGGCAATGATGTTTCAATCCGTGTTGATGTGAATCGTGCTTGGTCAGAACTGACTGCAATCAAAGGCATTCAACTGTTACAAGACGGTGGCGTAGACTTAATTGAGCAACCTTGTGCAATCAACAACATTGATGCCATGGAACGCTTAACCCGCAAGTTTGATATTGCCATTATGGCAGATGAATCTTTAATGGGTCCACAAAGTGCTTACGAACTTGCTAAACGCAATGCAGCTTCTGTTTTTGCTGTAAAAGTAGCACAATCTGGTGGCTTAATTGAAGGTTGTGAAGTTGCCAAAATTGCGAATCTTGCAGGTATTGATCTTTATGGTGGCACCATGCTTGAAGGTCCTGTTGGCACGATTGCTTCTGCACACGTATTTTCAACATTCAGTAATTTAGCATATGGTACAGAGTTATTTGGCCCATTATTACTGACTGAACAAATTTTAAAAACTCCACTTCAATATGAAAACTTTGAGCTTAAAATCCCAACAGGTTTAGGCTTAGGTATTGAATTGGATGAAGACAAAATCGACAACCTACGTCGTCAATAATTGAAGGAGTCGTCATGCTTTTCCAAGTAAAAATGGATGTCAATATCCCATTAGATATGCCAGCTGAAAAAGCTAATGAAATCAAAGCCGTTGAAAAAGCATATTCTCACGATTTGCAACGACAAGGTAAATGGCGTCATATTTGGCGTATTACAGGTCAATACTCAAACATCAGTATTTTTGATGTAGAGAGTAATGAGGAATTGCACAACATTTTACAAGGTTTACCATTGTATCCATACATGGACATCGAAGTTGTTGCATTAAACCGCCATCCTTCATCAATTCGTGAAGATGACACCTGATTTTTTAGTATAATTGTATAGTAATAAAACAAGGATTGTTGGGGCAAGGACGCGAGCCAAAAACATTTAGCAAGCACAGCCCCACAGCAACCTTTTCATACTTAAGGAGAATCCGTATGAACCGTCAAGAGATCGATCAATTAGTAAAAAAAATGAACGTAGACACAGCAACAGGTCCTGTTGATGCTCGTGTTCAACAAATTGTTGTACGTTTAGTTTCTGATCTTTTTCAAGCTATTGAAGACCTCGATATTTCACAAACTGAATTGTGGAAAGGTCTTGAATACTTTACTGACGCAGGTCAAGCAAATGAATTAGGTTTACTTGCTGCTGGTTTAGGTCTTGAGCATTATTTGGACTTACGTGCCGATGAAGCTGATGCTAAAGCAGGAATCACAGGTGGTACACCTCGTACAATTGAAGGTCCTTTATACGTTGCAGGGGCACCTGAATCTGTAGGTTTTGCTCGTATGGATGATGGTTCTGAATCAGATAAAGTTGATCTTTTATATATTGAAGGTCAAGTTACTGATACTGAAGGTAATATTATCGAAGGTGCTAAAGTTGAAGTTTGGCATGCAAACAGCTTAGGTAACTATTCATTCTTTGATAAATCTCAGTCTGATTTTAACCTACGTCGTACGATTTTGTCAGATGCAAATGGTCAATATGTTGCTCAAACAACTATGCCTGTTGGCTATGGCTGCCCACCTGAAGGTACAACTCAATTTGTACTTGACAAACTAGGTCGTCATGGTAACCGCCCTTCTCACGTACATTATTTCGTGTCTGCACCAGGCTATCGCAAACTTACAACTCAATTCAATATTGAAGGTGACGAGTATCTTTGGGATGACTTCGCATTCGCTACACGTGAAGGTCTAGTTGCAACTGCTGTTGATGTAACAGATGAAGCTGAAATTGCGCGTCGTGGTGCAGATAAAGCATTCAAACACATCACATTCAATGTGGAACTTGTGAAAGAACAAGAAGCTGCGCCAACGACTGAAGTTGATCGTCGTCGTGCAAGTGCATAATGATGATAAAAATACTGTGAAACGTTATTAGTTTCACAGTATTTCCTTGTGCCATAATTTTTTATGCATAAGTATTTATTCAAAATATTTATGCATAGCAATTTATGAAAATGTAGATAAGGTTAATCACATGATTGATAAAAGCTCAGCTTCTCTTAAAGAAGCTCTTTCACAGATTAAAGATGGTTCAACCGTCATGATTGGCGGTTTTGGTACGGCTGGACAACCTGCAGAACTGATCGATGGTTTGATTGAGCTCGGCATCAAAGACCTTGTGATTGTTAATAATAACGCAGGTAATGGCGACTATGGTCTAGCTAAACTGCTCAAAGCGGGTGCTGTCCGTAAAATCATTTGCTCTTTCCCTCGTCAGTCTGACTCTTGGGTGTTCGATGAACTCTACCGTGCTGGCAAAATCGAGTTAGAACTTGTACCTCAAGGTAACTTGGCTTGCCGTATTCAGGCTGCAGGCATGGGCTTAGGTCCAATCTACACACCGACAGGTTTTGGGACTTTGCTTGCTGAGGGCAAACCGACC
>NZ_PYIX02000042.1 GCF_003024515.2 Acinetobacter sichuanensis | reverse complement strand
TGTCAGAATTATCTATAAAAATTGGGAAATTAATCCGTAATAAAAGAATAGAGTTAAACATGACTCAAGAGTTCTTGGCCCTAAAGTGCTCTATAGATAGGAGCTACATGGGAAGAATTGAGCGTGGGGAAGTAAATCTAACTGTCGAAAAACTATATGAGATTGCAAAAATATTGAAGATTCATCCTCAACACTTATTACCGAACTTTTAGAAAATTAATTATTTAACAAAAGGTTATAAATTAAATAAAAAACGTAGATAATCTACTGTAATTTTAATTGACATAGTACTATCAGCAACATAATATGCTATTTAGCTGGTTTGAATAGATGTTCTACTGCAAAAAATAAGGATGACAGGTGGCCGCCTGTCATCGAGTTCAAAACCATTAACACGACTAAATATTAGGAGTTCAGAACAAATGAAAGTATATCAGATCAATTATGACCTGCGTAAACAACGTAACTATGATGAGCTTTATGAAAAAATTAGGTCTCTAGGCAATTGGTGTCATCCACTGGAGTCATGTTGGTTAATTGTCTCTGAAAAAACACCATCACAAATTGCAGAGGAATTATTCAAAGTCATGGATGGTAATGATGGCTTATTAGTGACTCGCTTACAAAATGAGGCAGCTTGGTACAACCTTGATTCAAAGGGAATGAAAGATGTTACTACTTGGCTTAAAGAAAACTTAGGCAAAGCTTCTTAAATATGTGAGCCAAGGATGGCTCAATCCCTTTCTGAGTAAATATTTATGGCAAAGTTAAAGAGATTCTTAAAACTGAGCGACCTTACAGAGATTCGTACAGGCTTTACATTTCGAGAAAAGATCGAGGAAGTTGAGTCTGGCAATGCCCACGTATTGCAGATCAAAGACATTCGTAACATAGCAACGGATACATGTAGTTATACGCTTTTTGCAGATGCTTTACCGCAAATTGATTGGCAAGGTAAAGATAACGCAATCGTGTCGCCTGAGTCTGTGTTGCTGCCCTGTCGTGGAGAGTATCTCAAGGCACATTATTTTGTAGGCAATCAAGATCAATCAAAAGCATTACCCTTAATTGTGAGTAGCCAGTTTTTGATAATAATGCCAAATCAAAATGTAGTGCCTGAATACTTATGCTGGTACTTAAACCAACCTCATGTGCAATACGAGTTACGGAAAGAAAGTCAGGGCTCTAAGATGCCAATGCTTAGCGTATCTACAGTCAACCAGTTTGAAGTTGAAATCCCTAGCTTGGATATTCAGCAACGCATAATCGAATTAAACCGTATTTGGGAGCAAGAGCAGATCTTGACCCAACAATTACTTAAAAATCGTGAACAAATGATGATGGGCATGTTTAAACAACTGCTCCAAGGAAACAAATAATGGTTACTCAAATCAATCAAGATACCGTCAATAAAGCCCTTTGGTCGGCATGTGATGTATTCCGTGGCACGGTGAGTGCAGATACCTACAAAGACTATATTTTGACGATGTTATTCTTAAAGTACATCTCTGATGTATGGCAAGATCACTACGATAATTATAAAAATGAACATGGCGATGAACCTGAGCTCATCGAAGAATTAATGAAAAGCGAGCGTTTTGTCCTGCCTCGTGAATCAAATTTCTATACCTTGCATGAGCGTCGCTTTGAGCCCGGCAATGGTGAACGTATTGATATAGCTTTACATGCGCTTGAAGAAGCCAATGGGACAAAGCTCAAAGATGTAGGCAAAAGTGTCTTCCAAGAAATCTCGTTTAATACTGATAAATTGGGTGAAGAAAAGCAAAAAAATACCATTCTGAAAGATCTTTTAGAAGTTTTTGCTGTACCCGAATTGGATCTGAAACCAAGCCGTGTTGGTTCACTTGATGTGATTGGTAACGGTTATGAGTTTTTGATTAAAAACTTCGCTGCGAGTGGTGGTCAAAAGGCAGGTGAATTTTATACGCCACCTGAAGTGTCTGACTTAATCGCAGAGTTACTTGATCCGCAGAAAGGCGACAGTATTTGTGACCCTGCATGTGGCTCTGGCTCACTGTTAATGAAGTGTGGTCGTAAAGTTGTAGCAAATCACAAGAGCAAAGAATACGCACTCTACGGGCAAGAAGCCATTGGTTCAACTTGGTCATTGGCGAAGATGAACATGTTCTTGCATGGCGAAGATAACCACAGAATTGAGTGGGGCGATACCATTACTAATCCAAAACTATTGGATAAGAATGGCGACTTAATGCTGTTTGATATCGTAACAGCAAACCCGCCTTTCTCATTGAATAATTGGGGGTATGAATATGCTGAAAACGATAAGTTTGACCGTTTCCGTCGTGGTTTACCGCCAAAGACCAAAGGTGATTATGCCTTTATCTCACACATGATCGAAACGATAAAACCTGTTACGGGTCGTATGGGTGTTGTGGTTCCACATGGTGTGTTATTCCGTGGCTCATCTGAAGGTAAGATTCGTGAGAAGTTAATTAACGAAAACTTATTAGATGCGGTAATTGGTTTACCTGAAAAACTATTCTTTGGTACGGGTATTCCTGCTGCGATTTTAATTTTCAAAAAGCAAAAGTCTGATGATTCGGTTTTGTTTATTGATGCAAGCCGTGAGTTTAAGTCAGGTAAAAACCAAAACAACTTATCTGAAGAGAATATTGCCAAGATTATTGCAACCTATCGTACTCGTGAAAGTATAGATAAATATGCGTATTTGGCGACTTTGCAGGAAATCAAAGACAATGATTACAACCTCAATATTCCTCGTTATGTGGATACCTTTGAAGAAGAAGCTGAGATTGATTTGGTTGCTGTACGTGCTGAGCGTGAGCAGTTAAAAACTCAACTTGCTGAGCTTGAAGTGCAAATGGCGAAGTATTTAGAGGAGTTGGGTTATGGTGCCTAATGGTTGGAAACAAGTTGATCTAGGTTCTTTATTTGATTTTAAAAATGGATTAAATACCGAGAAAGAACATTATGGAAGGGGGTATAAATTTGTAAATGTAATGGACGTTTTTGGTAACAATATTCTTACTGAAAACAAAATCATAGGTCGGGTACAAGTCTCAGATAAAGAACTTATAGCGTATAAATTGCATTATGGAGATGTTCTTTTTAATAGAACGTCAGAGACATTTGATGAAATAGCAATGGCTGCTGTTTATTTAGATGATGCCGTTGCTACTTTTGGTGGGTTTGTCATTCGAGGTCGTCCAAAATCAAATGACATATATCCTGAATATTCATCATTTTTGTTTCAAGCTGAGATGTATAGAACACAAGCTATTAAACTTGGTCAGGGAGCGGTTCGTGCCAACATTGGTCAAAAAGATTTAGCAAAAGTTAATGTTTTACTGCCATCGATAACGGAACAAAAGGAAATCACTCAAATTCTTTCTACTTGGGATCAAACGATTTCGGCTACTGAAAAACTGCTTAAAAATAGCCAACAGCAGAAAAAAGCATTAATGCAACAATTGCTGACGGGTAAGAAGCGTTTGCGTGATGAGAAGGGTGTTGAGTTCAGTGATGAATGGCAACGTATTGAATTAGGCTTACTTCTTGACTATCAACAGCCAACACCTTATTTGGTGGAGTCCACTGCTTATAGTGATAGTTATAAAACTCCTGTTTTAACAGCGGGTAAAACATTCATTTTGGGTTATACCAATGAGATTTCAGGGATTTATCAAGATCAATTGCCTGTAATTATTTTTGATGATTTTACAACCGATAGTAAGTATGTGAACTTTCCATTTAAAGCAAAATCAAGTGCTATGAAAATCTTGACTGCTAAAAAAGGGGTTTCAATTAAATTTGTATTCGAAGCAATGCAAATGTTGAAATTCAATATTGGAGGACATCAACGACATTGGATTTCAATTTTTTCAAATTTGGTAATTTCTCTACCAAATCTGAAGGAACAACAAAAAATTGCTGAGGTTCTTTCTCTGGCAGATCAAGAGATTGAGACCTTACAGAAAAAACTTGATTGCTTAAAGCAAGAGAAGAAAGCACTGATGCAACAACTTTTGACAGGTAAAAAACGTGTCAAGGTGGCTGCTTAATGATGCAAATCAACCCTAGCTATTACCGCATTATGGCGGGTGCGAAGTCTGTATTTGCTCAAGAGTTTCTAGAAGGCGGCTTTATTGCCGCCAACTGGAACATTGACCAAGACTTAACACATGCATTGCCTGATGATTGGCGTGAGTTTAATCATCGTTTTATTCCTGTTTATCTTAATGCTTTACCTGACAAAACGAAGATTTCGGCAGGCTTAGCATGTGGCATGTTGCATACCCTTTCTAAGGGAATTAAACAGGGCGACATTATCCTTACACCTCGTGGAGATGGTCATTACTTAGTGGGTAAAGTCATTTCAGACTATTACTACGTGCCTTCTGGTGAGTTAAGCCATCGCAGAAAAGTTGAATGGTTTGAACAGACTTTACCTAGAGAACTGATGTCTCAGGAGTTAAAAAACTCATCAGCGGCAGGTACAGTTTGCAATCTAACCAAGTATGCAGCAGAGCTTAAAACGCTTATTGATGGTAAAGAAACAGTTGAGCATCTCGAGCCTGATGAAGTGCTCGAAGACCCAACAGCTTTTGCTTTAGAAAAGCATTTAGAGCATTTCTTGGTAGAGAATTGGTCTAAAACTGAGTTGGGTGCAACATACGACATTTATACCGAAGATGGTCAATTGGTCGGCCAACAGTATCCATCGGATACAGGTCCTATCGACATCTTGGCTATCAGTAAGGATAAAAAGACGTTGCTTGTTGTTGAACTTAAACGTGGTCGTGCAAGTGATCGTGTTGTGGGGCAAATTCAACGCTATATGGGCTATGTCAAAGATGAGTTGGCTGAGGCAGATCAGCAGGTAAAAGGGGTCATCATTGCACTTGAAGATGACTTAAGAATTCGTCGTGCTTTGAGTGTGGCTCAGAATATTGAGTTTTATCGTTATCAGCTGAGTTTTAAGCTGCTTAAGCACTAGATTTGCTTAAAATTAAAGGGGGATTTTTTGAAAAAGTATTTGAAATTTAATATGTTGGTGCTATTTTTTGATTTTCTTTATAAAGAAAATGTAACACCACAAATACGTATATTCTTATTGAATTTACAAAAGCATCTTGCAATTTCGGCTATGGGTAAGCATAATATGTTTAACAACACCCACAGCGCCTCTGATTTAAGCGTACCAGTGTGGGTTTTTTTATGACTAAAACTTTTTCAAAAGACCCAAAAACATACCCAGAATTATTACAAAAGTTAGAATCTGATGGTCTAAAGATTACAGATCAGACAGCTGCACTACGCCACCTTAAACAGATCAGCTATTACCGATTAAAAGGCTATGGACTGGCTTTTCGACAATATGATGAAACTGGCAAAAGGTTAAGTACATATCAGCCTAATGTTGAGTTAGTTACTTTAATTCATATGAGTATGATTGATGCTGAATTACGTAGTCTGATTTTAGCGGCAATAGACCGTATTGAAGTCGAAGTAAGAAATGTTATTAATCATGAATTATCGATTAAGTATAATAGCTCTCATTGGTTCTTAGATGAAAATTTGTTCCAAAGCTCTGATCAATTTAAACATCAAGATTTTTTGGGCAAGATTAAGCAATTTACTGCTAAAAAAGCAGATGCTGGTAGTGAAAAAGAAAAGCTCAGAGAAACTTTCATACATCATTATTATCAGGCTTATGTCACACCAGAATACCCGCCATGTTGGATGATTGCTGAGGTTTTACCTTTAGGCTCATGGTCTAAGTTATATGAGCATTTGGTGCAGAGTAAAGATCGTAAACAGGTTTCAAAACAGTTTGACTTGTCACCAGAGTTATTGGAGTCATGGTTACATGCGTTGACCTACTTACGCAATGTCTGTGCGCATCAAGGGCGTTTATTTAACAGAACATTTGCCTTTCCGCCTAAACAGGGTAAAAAAGCTCCTCTAAAGACCCAGCATCAACTCTATAATTATATCTGTATTTTATTCCTGTTCTTAAAGGAGTTTAATCATGAATATGATTGGTTAGAGCGCATTGAAGCAGTATTAAAGAAATGTCCAAATGAATTATTGAAATTTTATGGTTTTGATGAAAATTGGTTAGAGAAAGATGAAGACTATTGGATGAACTAAACCAAAATTTAGGAATCTCATAAAGTTATTTAAACAAAGTACAAGATAAAGTCATTTTAGGGTGAATGCGTGAATATTTATAATCCAAGGTTTCAAGAAGAATATAGTGGAAAGATTCCTGCTCTAACCTTGTTGACTAACTTAGGATGGTCATTCTTATCCCCATCACAGGCACTCGTTGCCCGTGATGGAAAACAAGACCAAGTGGTATTACGCCAAATCCTGCGTAAAGAACTTTCGAAACGTACTTTTCCATTTGCGGGTCAAGAATATCCACTATCGCCAAAATCAGTTGATAACTTAATTGCTGAAATATGTAGTCCTGCTTTGAATGAAGGGCTACTGACCGCCAACGAAAAAATGTATGACCATTTGTTCTACGGCATTCCTGTCACCGAATTTGTAAACGGGAAAAAAGTTAGCCCTACGATTCCATTGATTGATTGGCATAACATTCATAACAACGACTTTTCATACACTGAAGAATTTGCTGTCACACGCTCAGGTGGTGTAGATACACGTAGACCCGATATCATTTGCTTTGTAAATGGTATTCCTTTAGGAGTAATTGAAGCAAAACGCCCTGATAGTCAGGCTAAGAAAGGTCCAACGATTAATGAAGGCATTTCTCAGACGCTTCGTAATCAGCGACCTGATGAAATTCCACATCTGTTTGCATATAGCCAACTGATACTCTCTATAAATGGACATGAAGGGCGTTACGGCACATGTAATACTCCTGCTAAGTTTTGGGCAGCGTGGCGAGAAGAAGATATTTCTGATGCAGAGATGTATGCGCTTAAAAATAAGAAATTAACTGCTTCACAAAAACAGAGCCTATTTTCTTATCGTCCAGTCGATGACTTAAATTGGTATGAAAACCTAATTGCAGGTGGAGACTTAGCTGTTACAGGTCAAGATCAACTGCTTATTAGTCTATTAAAGCCTGAACGACTACTCGAAATGGTTCGCCTATATACGCTTTTCGATAAGAAAGCAGGAAAAATTGTTGCCCGTTATCAGCAAATCTTTGGTATCAAACGCCTCATTGAGCGTATTAGTACTAAGAATAGCAAGGGTGGTCGTGAAGGTGGTGTGATTTGGCATACAACGGGCTCAGGTAAGTCTTTTACTATGGTCTTTCTCAGTAAAGCCTTGATCTTGCATGAAGATTTAAAACAATGCCGTATCTTGGTTGTCACTGACCGTGTCGATTTAGAAGATCAACTAAGTAAAACCTTTGTATCAGGTGGTGAACTGGCAGGAAAAAGAGACAAGCAAAATGCCATGGCGACTTCAGGCAAACGCTTGGCTGAACAAATTGGCAAGGGTACAGAGCGAATCATGTTCTCTTTGATTCAGAAGTTTAACTCTGCAACCAAACTTCCTGAATGTGTCAATACAAGCTCAGACTTCATTGTCTTGATTGATGAAGGGCATCGAAGCCAAGGTGGTGAAAACCATGTGCGTATGAAACTCGCACTTCCAAATGCGGCATTCGTGGCATTTACAGGTACGCCATTACTTAAAAATGAAAAGACTGTAAATAAGTTTGGTCCTATTGTGCATGCGTATACGATGCAAAGAGCGGTGGAAGATAAAACTGTAACACCTTTGCTGTATGAGGAACGTATCCCTGATTTAGACGTAAACGAGCGAGCAATTGATACATGGTTTGAGCGTATTACAGAAGGGCTAACAGATCAGCAAAAAGCAGATTTAAAGCGTAAATTTGCGAGAAAAGGTCAGCTTTATACTGCTGATGACCGTATTCGCCTGATTGCATTAGATATTGCCAATCATTTTGTTAAAAATATTGATGATGGTTTAAAAGGTCAGCTTGCTTGTGACAGTAAAGCCTCAGCGATTAAATATAAAAAATATTTGGATGAAGCTGGTCTATTTGAATCGGCAGTGGTCATGAGTCCACCCGATAGTCGTGAAGGTAATACTGATGTTGATGAATCAACTACCCCTGAAGTGACTCAATGGTGGAAAGAGAATGTCGGTACTCAAGATGAACAATCCTATACAAAACAAGTCATCGAACGCTTTGAAAAAGATGAATCCCTTAAGTTATTGATTGTAGTAGATAAGCTATTAACAGGTTTTGATGAACCTAAAAATGCTGTTCTTTATATTGATAAAAATTTAAAACAGCACAATTTAATTCAAGCAATTGCGCGTGTAAACAGACTTCACCCATTGAAAAAGTTTGGTTTATTAATTGATTATCGCGGTATTTTAAAAGAATTGGATGCCACAATTCTTGATTACCAAGATCTCGCTGCTCGTACCCAAGGTGGTTATGATATTAACGATCTTACAGGCTTATATACTCAAATGAGTTCTGAATACAAACGATTACCTCGTTTGTATAAAGCACTTTGGGCAATTTTTGCTGATGTTAAAAATAAAAATGATCCAGAGCAGTTACGCCAAGTTTTAGTTCCTCGTATTGAAGAACGTAAGGGTGAGTTAGTCGATATTCACTTAAAAGTTCGTGATGATTTTTATGAAGCACTTACAGAGTTTGCAAGTTGTTTAAAAGTTGCGTTGCAGTCAGCAACCTTCTTTGAAGATAAAAGCTTTTCTGATGCAGATCGTCAGCACTACAAAGAAACAGTCAAACTATTTACAAGCTTGCGTCAAATTGTGAAACGAGATGCTGGGGAGACTGTTGACTACGATCAGTATGCAGAGCAAGTCAAAAAACTGATTGATAAGCATGTTGTGGGCATTGAAGTTAAGGACCCTGATGGGGTTTATGAAGTTGGCAAGATGGGTAAAATAGCTCAGCCTGAAGATTGGAGTGAAGAGAAAACACGTAATGAAACGGATATCATTAAAACTCGTGTAACTAAGATGATTGAGCAACAATTGCGTGATGATCCTTATGCTCAGGAGGCTTTCTCTAAGCTGTTACGTCAAGTCATTGAAGAAGCAGAGAAAGAGTTTGATCACCCATTGAAGCAACACATGTTGTTTAGAGAGTTTGAAGAACAAGTTGAAGCTCGTCGTTTAGATGAAATTCCCGATGTGTTCAGTGGTAATAAGCATGCTCAAGCTTATTACGGGGTCTTTAAGAAGCTATTACCTGAAGCATTCTCGATAACAAATCAACAGAATCAAGATAAGTGGATTGAACTCGCTTTCGAGGTTGATCGTTCTGTGATGAGCTCTGTGGCTGAAAACTCCATCAATCCGCAAAATATTGAAGCGGATATCCGTAAAAAATTATTACCTCAGATGTTCCGTGAATGTAAATCCATTGGGAGTGGTATGGATCAAGCAAAAAAAATTGTAGAAATGATCGTACAAATTACTCGGGTTGGTTTAAATGGGCTCTAGGATGAATACGCTGCCAGAGAGAAAGTTAAGCATTGTTTATGGTGATGAAATTATTGATTTTGAGGTGCTTGAAAGTCCTAGTCGTACTCAAAAGATACTGATTAAAGTCTATGCTGATTGTCGGGTGGTTGTATCAACACCGTTAAATACAGATGATCAAACAATTATTGAAGCGGTAAAGCAGCGTAGTCGTTGGATCTATAAACAATTACGAGAGTTCCGTGAACAAAGTAGATTTATCACGCCTCGCAAATATAAAAGTGGTGAAAGCCACTTTTATTTAGGTAAACAATATCAATTGAAAGTGATTCATGATGATACCAAGCCAAAAGGTGTAAAACTTCTAAGAGGAAGATTGGAAGTAAACACCTTGGATATGGGTCTTGAAAGTATTAAATCTTATTTAAATGAATGGTATAGAATCCGAGCAAAAGTCATATTCGAAGCACGTTTGCAACATATTCTAGAACAAGCTTTATGGGTTGAAAATTACCCTGATATTCGTTTGATGACCATGCGAACACAGTGGGGAAACTGCTCCCCATCAGGTTTACTTACGCTCAATCCTCATCTAGTTAAAGCGCCTACAATCTGCATTGATTATGTGATTCTGCATGAACTTTGTCATTTGGTTGAACATAATCATAGTGAGCGTTTCTACCAACTATTGAATCAAGTTATGCCTGATTGGGAGGTAGTGAAAGAGAGATTAGATAACATGGCTGTGAAGTTTTTTGATATTTTATAACAAGTTTGTTTCAGCGGTGGAAATTCGGTAAGGGGGAACTCTTCCATATAATTTATAAACTGATTAAGGTATGTGGCATAAGTGAGCTTAAATTTAAAATATTGTAATTACAAAACAGCAACTTATACATAAAATATCAATGAATGGCTTTTCAGGAAGTTTGTGCAATGTAAGCCTATCGTAAGCTATAAAAAGGGAAATTTAATATCTCCCTTATAGATTACAAATATGAAAGCTGTATTTGAGATGCAAAAAAAAGCTTTTGCTCTAATTCCTCATTCCACAGTCCTTCATCTTCCATACCTTGTTTTATATTTTTGAATATATCATCAGATAAGGTAACAGTAGATGATATAGCTGAATATTGAGCTTGAGGTAAGCATTCATTCAATAAACCTTTCATAGTATTGATCAGTTTATTTCGCCAAATAGTTGTTCGTTTTGATTTATATTGCTCAAATTGATCTTCGGCAACGGAAAGAAGTTCTTGTATTTTTTCACCAATATCAAAACGAACTTGTACCCACGAATTTCACTTGCTAATGGTGAATTTTTTACAAACTCATACAGGGCGTGTTATGTAATTATTTGAAGTTAATTGCTAGTCATGGTTTATTGCCGGCATATATAATGAAATATTAATTAATTGCTTATGTTATCGTAGGGTTGGGTTGATATGCCTATTTTATGAGCGAATTAAAAGAAGGACGGCAATGATCGATGAAGACTATTTCAAATACAGAGAAGCCAATTTATTAGCTCAATGGGATAAAAAACTTGCCACGGTACTAAAAATTCAAGAACTTGAGGCAGAACTCAAAGAATTTAGCTATATCCAAACATGTCGCAAAGATAAAAATACAGCAAGCTATGCACGTTTAGAACGTAGTATAGAAGGGTTTAGAAACCGCATAGCCCGCTTAAAAAAACAACTTTATACGACCTAATCATCATTTTTAACAAAGCAGTGTTAGTACACTAAAATGATTGAATAGCTTAGGTCAATCACTGAACTTTAGTCAGATGTTTAGATGTTCTCACCTCGAATCACTTGCTAGTATCTCGAGAGAAAATTCTATTTGTATTTATTACTGTTTTTAGAAAACTATCAGTGTAAATTTACGGTCAAAATAGCCATAGATCTTTTATTAATTTAACGTAATATTCTGTTTATGTAATTTTAATATTTATATTTATTTATAAAACAATAAATTATTTAATTTTTATTAAATATAGGTATATATATCCATACAATACTGAGAACGATGGATTCAAATATAACGACACATTTACACATTCTTCTTGGTTATTATTTATTAAAAATCGCTTGGAAGTCGTAAAGGATTTGCTCAAAGAAGATGGCCTGGTTTTCATTCAATGTGATGACAATGAACAAGCATATCTAAAAGTTTTAGCAGATGAAGTCTTTGGTCGTGAAAACTACTTAAACCAAGTTTCAGTAAAAATGAAACAAACGTCTGGTGCTTCTGGTGGTGGCGAAGACAAGCGCCTGAAGAAAAATATCGAATATATTTTGATTTACACCAAAAATATGAATAGTGAGAATGGTTTTAAAAAGTTCAACGATTTCTATGACGAAGTAGAATTGTTTGAATATCTAGAAACCATGAAGCAGCTTAAAAAGAGCTGGAAGTATACGCGTATCTTAAAAAGCGTTGGTACCAAAGAGCACATTAAGACATTAACAGATGGTTCAGGTGAGCCGATTGAGGTTTATACGCATAAAGGTGTGGTTCTAGAGCCGATCAAAAAGGTGATGGAAGAAGAAAACCTGACTGAAGCTGAATGCTATCTGAAGTACTTTGATAAGATTATGCGCGACACGAATGCTCAAAGCTCAATTAGAACACGCGTGATGGAAGGTGTAACCGGGGATCATGAGCTATTAAGCATTGAATATGTGCCTAGATCTGGAAAAAACAAAAATAAGGTAACGACTGTCTATTACAAGGGTGCCAAGTGCGATCAAATTGCTTGGTTGAGTGATATTGCGGTCAAAAGAGGGAAATATATCTTCAAGCTTGAAAAAGCTGGCACCTTTTGGGATGGCTTTCCGCTGAACAATTTAACAAAAGAGGGTGGTGTATTGTTCCCGAATGGGAAAAAACCAGAACTACTTTTACAGCGTATTATTGAGATCGCCACGGATGAAGGAGATCTTGTGCTCGACTTTTTCTCAGGTTCGGGTACTACGGCTGCTGTGGCGCATAAATTGGGTCGCAAATGGATTGCGATTGAGCAGATGGACTATATTGATGAAATCACCAAAACACGCTTAAAACGCGTAATAAACGGTGAGGACGGCGGTATCTCTAAACTTGTAAATTGGAATGGTGGCGGTTCATTTGTTTATTTTGAACTGAAGCGCTATAACCAGGCCTATCAAGATGGAATCTTGGCTGCAACAAGTAAAGGTGAGCTGGACAGTATTTATAATGAAATGGCTCAGAATGCCTTTTTAAAGTTTTGGTTTGATAAAAAAGACTTTGAGCGTGAGGAATCATTTAGGGCTTTATCACTAGACGATCGTAAAGTGCTTTTATTGCAAGTTTTGGATGAAAACCAGCTATATCTAAACCATGCAGATATGTTGGATTCAAAATTCAAAGTCACTCAGGAAGAGATTGCGCTCACTGATAAGTTTTATGGTGCACCTAATGTCTAGATTAAGCCCAACATTGGTAAAAGATACCTTAAAAGACTTCCTATATTATCGTATTGAAAACGACAGTGAATACATTGAGTGGGCTAAAAACTTTACTATCCCTCGCTATATCACTGATAACTTGTCGCGTACTTTAAGGGGGTATCAAGAAGAGGCTGTAAAGCATTTTATCTGGATCTATGATCAAGATCCGACTAAAGCCAAACACTTACTTTTCAATATGTCAACTGGTGCCGGTAAAACGCTCACCATGGCTGCTGTTATTCTCTTTTTATATGAGAAAGGCTACCGTAATTTCATATTTATGGTCCATCAATTGCAGATTATTGAACAGGCCTATATGAACTTTATTGATCCGCAATTTGAAAAGTATCTTTTCAATAAGAACGGCGTGAAAATCAATGGACGTTCTATTCCTGTTAAAGAAATCAAACTCTTTCCAGATTCACAAGGCAACGCTATTAACTTTATGTTTTTAAGTACGGCGTTCCTCTACAACAAACTTGTGAATGAGGTAGAAAATGGTTTGTCTGCAGAAGATTTCTTGAATAATAAAATTGTTCTGATTGCAGATGAAGCGCATCGACTTAACGTGAATACACGTAAGAAGATAAAAGAAGATGATGAAGCGATTACCAATTGGGAAACTTCGGTCAATACTGCAATCAAGGCACGGCCAGATAATCTTTTGCTGGAGTTTACTGCTACTGTTGACTTGGGCAATAGTGCCATCCATAGGAAGTATCAGGACAAATTAGTCTATAAATACGATTTCTTGAGATTCAATAAGGAAGGTTACAGTAAAGCGGTTTGCTTCCTTTACAACACTGAAACTCAGATCGCCGATCAAAAACGCTTATTGGTGATTAATGCCGTTGTATTGAGTGAATACAGACGTTTATTCGCTGAGCGTGATATGCAAGTCACGATCAACCCAATTATATTGGTGAAATCAACCAACATTAAACAAAGCAAGCTAGACCGTGAATTTTTCCATAAGGTGATTAATTCACTTAAGCCACAAGATTTAGATTATCTGAAAAAGCTAAGTGAAACCAATCAGACTAATTTGCAAGACGCTGAAGATAGCTTTCGTTTCTTGCGTCAAATGTTTGCTTGGATTGCCTCTCCGAAGTCTGGTCTATCCACGATCAGCGATAGAGATGGTTTAAAATCATTTATTTCTGAAATTAAAATTCGTTTTTCTTCAGATAACACGTTTGTTTACAACTCAACGGATAAAACCAATTCAACTTTGTTGCCGATTTTAGATGATCCTAAAAACTATAATCGGGTGATATTTTCAGTTGATGCACTCACAGAAGGTTGGGATGTTTTAAGTCTCTATGACATCATTCACTTTGATATTTCTGCAGCGAAAAAAGTATCGCTGCAAGATATTCAGTTGATTGGCCGTGGTGCTCGTTTATGCCCATATAAACTGCATAAATCATATCGTTTGAATAATGATAACCTTGACTTGTTTGATAAAGAACATGGCTATGAGTTTGACCAGTACAAACGTAAGTTTGACAATGCGATTGATGAATACGGGCGTGTACTTGAAACGTTCATGTACCACTTTGTTAAGACTGGCACGTTTTACGACAACTTAAAGTTAGAGCTTCTAGGTGAAGGGATTATTAATAAATCCACTGAAAAGCACACAATCACGCTTAAATCTGACTTTATGAACAGTGAGACATATAAGAAAGGTTTTGTCTTAGTCAATCAGCAAGAATTTAGAAATAAAACGACTGATTCTGAGATTGATACGACTTTTAAGCGTGAAATCAAAGCCAGTGCATACCAATTGCATGCTGGTAGCTTGACCGACAAGCAACAGAATCAGATCCAAGCTGAAGTTAACCATAAAACCATCGATCTGACTGAAGAATACTTTAGCCGACCGGTCTTGAAAAAGGCGCTCGTTGCGACTGAAGGGAACTTTTTTAGATTTAACTATCTAAGAGAGCATATCGTTGGGTTAGATAGTATGGATGAATTAATCGATAACTACCTACCGCTTTATCAGATCCGCTATTCATATACTGAAGATAAGGATATTCACGATCTGACCATTGATGAAAAATATCAGCTACTTTTGGGCATAATTTTACCTGAGGTACGTAAGGCTATTGATCGTCATATGCCACGTATCACGGGTAGTAAAACCTTTAAACCTAAATCGCTGTCTACTGTTTTTCAGCAAGAGAAAAACATTTACTTGGTTGCTTTCCCTGTTGAAAATCCTGATACGGGTGAAATCACTGTCAATGCTCCAGACGAACGTGCGATCGCACAATCGTTGCACCCAAATGAACAACTGAAGTTTAATGTTGAGGGTGCCGATTGGTATGCTTATAGTGAAAACTACGGTACGAGTGAAGAGAAGCTATTCGTAAAATTCATTTCGACTCAAATTGATGCCCTTAAACGTCAATATAAAGATGCTGAAATTTACTTAATACGTAATGAGCTAGACTACTGGTTATTTAGTCCTATTGATGGCCGTAGATTCAGTCCAGACTATATGTTGATCGTGAATGATACGGTGAACCAAGAGATGTACTATCAATGTTTGATTGAGCCTAAAGGCGGTCATTTGTTGGTGAATGACGAGTGGAAGGAAGAAGTACTGATCAGCTTGAGTGACGAGAGTTCTGTAATTTTTGATCCAGATGAAGAGGATGACGAAGGTTATAAGAGCTTCTTAAAAGAGGTGGAGAGTATGGGCTATAAAGAGATTAAGTGTTTAGGCTTCAAGTTCTTTAATAGCGATCCTCGTGGTGAAACTGATTTTGCATTGGATTTTAGGGCAACATTGCCACACTAATCTTGAAAACATTGACTCAAAAAGAAGCCCCGATATTCGGGGCTTTTTCATATCTGCTTTTACATATCGAACGACTGTCCACGTTCGTTAGTTTTGTTTAAATTCTGCGGTTCTATACCATACAGCTTTAGACCATCACCTAGAACGAGATCATCTACACGCTTTTCAAAACGAGTAAAGAAATCGTTCAGTCTTTGGAAGACTGGTGGTTCATCTAACAGTTTGGCCATGTTGTTTAATGTTTTACTTAGACTGTTCACAAGATTGAACTTTTGTTGACGGTCCAAAGACAAGCTGTTCGATGTATCTAAAAGGGTGGTGAGGCTTTCTTGAACCTTTAGATAGTTTTGATCATTGGTCACATTACTGACAATCAAATGCACTACTTTGTTTTTGATCTTCAATGTATCCAGATTCAATTGATCAAATGCAATGGTCCTATCAGTAAGATTTTCTCTAAATGTTTTGAGATTCTGCCACTCTGGATGTGCAGCCTCTAAATCAGATAAAACTTTCATGATTGACGCACGGTATTCGCTATCAGACGCACTAATCACAAAAAGTTCAGGATACGACCGCTTCTTAGAAACTTCTTCCTGAGCTTTATTGAGCTTATCTTCAGCGACAGCAATTGAACCCTCAACATCGGCAGTACTAATACCAGCTTCATGAATTAACTTTCTAGCTTTATACATTTCTGCTGAATGAAGCCAAAAAGCGGTAAAGATAGCTGACTTAGCGTAGCTTTGATGATCGATACCTTGCTGAAGATTTTGTTCGGGAATGGTCGAACGATCCACACTCTGCAATTTAACTGTATCTTTGTTGATGTCCTTGGATACATCAATATGTACTTTGGTATTTTGCATGCTATCCATACTTGGGTTTGTGCTACTGGTTGGTTCTTTGGCACCCATTTTCTCGAATTCAATATCACCGGCTTTAATCTTTTGATGGCCATCTGCAGTAGCGACAACTTTCAAAACATCATTTTGAACTTTGGTGACATCAATTTCAGAAAGGATCTCCATATAAGACTTAATGCCCTCAAGAGTCATGACGGGCGTAGATACGGGTGCCGTAGCGGTTGGAGTTGGTTTATCATCAAATGCTTTATCAAATGACGGCGGTTGGTACTTTGGTTTTGCATAGGATTTCGTGCTACCTGTACCAGCTGGTCCATCATAGTTAGCTTTTGATAGATCTTGTTTACGCTTTTCAATATTTGCGTTGTAATTTTCAATATTTGCTTGGTTTTTAGCACGTATGTTCTGCAATTCCAGATATTTTTCATCTGATTGTGCAATCACAATGCCGTAATTCGGTTGGTATTCTTTATTAGGGAACTTGGTTGCATAAGCTTCGCGTTGACGGTTGTAGCGGTTAATTGCATACGCAACTTCAGGGATCTTGTTGTCTATACGTTTGACGGCGTTATTCAGTTCTTTTGCCAACTCTGCAGCTAAACGTTCAACACCTAAATATTGACGAGCATCATCCCAATCAGAAACAGATAATTTATTTTGGAAAACCGGGGGTAGGGTGATACGTGTATTTTCATGTTTGCTCACATCACCTAACACACCACTTAATGAAAAGTTGTGACAAGCTTCTTGTAAGCCAGGATTCAAACCAGACTCAAGCGTTTGGCCAGCATCGTTATCATAACCAACAAATATATTGGCTTCAGGATTGATACTGCAGATAAGCTCAGCAACACTTGAGATATTGGATTTACTGTATGACGCTAAAACTTGTGTGTTTTCTGCAGTAAAACCCTCACCCAATAAACCAAGCTCTAAACCAGCATCCAACGCCTTACGTGCGCTGATCGCTGTTGCCCAACCCTCCTTGATCAAATAGTTCTTTGCATTCGGGTTAAAGACTTCATAGCCAACATCAGGATTTTTGCTAACAGGCAAGAATGCATCTTTCGTTTTGGCTTTATCAAAAAAGTACTTACCCTTATGCAGTACTTCTTCAAGCTTGTTGGTTTCTTTGTTGCGCTTTTTTTGGCGATGGTGGGTGATACGCTGTAAATTGACGACTTTGTTATTGGTGTCAATTAACGGTGCAAGAATGACAGCTCTGCTTTTACGTAAATCAAAGCCTTTTTTCTTTTCGCCCTCAAGCTCAGGTTCAAAGTTGATGAAATGCTTTTGATACGCTAATACATTCTCTACTGTTTCAACGAGAAGCTGTTGATTGGTAGCTGATTCAGGAAGTTCACGCTTTACTGCTTCAATGGCTTCATCACGGGTAAAGTTATCTTTACGCATGATTTTAGCGCCGTATGGCTCTAGGTTCTTTTCAACCATATACGGCATTTGTCGAATGTCGCGTTTAAAGGTCTGAAGGCTTCCAGTTTTATTATTAAAAAATGAATCGTCAATAATTTTACCAGCACGTTGCCACTCAATACGGATAGCGATTTGTGCAGCTAAGAGCTCTTTTTCTTGTTGAAGTAGATGCTTCTTTTGAGCTTCTTCAAACTCACGTACACGGCGATCAACATCTTCTTTGCTTGGTGGTTTGTAGTTAGGGTTTGAATCTCGTTGAGGCTTGATTACGTTCTTATAGTGGTCAGCAAAAGCAATTGAGATTTCAATGTCAGTTACACCAAAGCGGTGTCCTTTGAGTACTGGCCAGTATTCACCAGTATCACGGTTCATGTTTGGATAGATCCAATACATCCCTCGTGGTTTGACATTGTTGCTACTTGATTTACTAGGGTTATCTGATTCGGTGAGGCAAGGCACTTTTTCATCAAATACGGTCACGAATTGATATTTACCAGATGACTTGAATACGAATCCGTAGTTTCGCTCCAGTTCTTCTTGGAAAAACTGAAACATCGTATTTAAATCACAATTATGTCGGGCGCTCGGTACTTTCTCAGCCATAACAATTCCAATTTCTAATATATATTTAGGTGCAATGTGCTACCCAGGTTGCATAGGACTATTAATCATATGCTTAAGAAAATTTATACTTTTAGTATATACCGATTCTAAAAACATTTCTGTTTAATCTTTAATATAAGCTATGTCTAATAAAGGTTTAAAGAAAAATTAAAAGCTTTAATTTATTATTTTAATAAAAAATGTTTAAGCCCTCAATGTTATAATTTACAGATATTAAATAGGTTATGAATGACCACTTATTTAGGGTTAAATTACTTTTAATAATTTGAGGCTTTATATGTCAAAACATATTTTTTTGGGTTCTGTTGTAATCAATGGCAACGGCAATGTATACAGTTCAGGTTCCAACTATCAAATCGTTGGAAGTGGCAAACCAGTGACTAAGCAAGTACCTGTAAACCCATTTAACGAAATCTGTATGAAAGGTCCAATGAGTCTGAAGTTTTTTGCTTCAAGTGTTTCTAAAATGGAAATTACTGCAGACGACAATATTGTAGATCTTATTAGTGCGACTTTTCAGGGGGGTGTATTGGTTTTAGCTATTCAGGACAATGTAAGTTTTAGTACTTGTTCACCGTTAGAAGTATCGATCAGTCACCCAAATTTAAAAGCTATTGATTTAAAAGGTTCAGGCAATATTCAGGTCTTAAATCTTAATGAAGATAAATTCACAGCAAGTATTAGTGGATCTGGAAATATGGATTTAGACGGTACCGTTGAACACTGTGTCTTATCTTTGAGAGGTTCAGGCAATTTTGATGCATTACCATTGAAAAGCAACAATTTAGAAGTGGCACTATCTGGTTCAGGCAATATCTTTTGTACAGCTATCAATTCTGCTCAAGTACAGCTTTCAGGCTCAGGCAACGTTAAAGTTTATGGCAAACCAATCCATAAGTCACAAAACCGAACTGGTTCAGGAAACATTAGTTTTAAATAGGTCGATAAACCTAGTGCAATGAAAGTTTAGAGAAAAACAAACCCCAAAAGTTTGCTACCTTTGGGGGTTTATGTTTGACATTCAAATTATCGAAATAAAAATATTATTAATGAAGTTTTCGGACCATTCAGGATCGTTCGATTTACTCACAATATCTTTGAGCCAAACCTTTAATGATTCAATTGGATAATCTGCATTTTTGTATAAATTAATCACGGCGATAATCTGTTGATTCAGTGCTGTTGTTGAATCATTACGTGCGATCATTTCTACAAGTTTTGTGTAGGCCTGAAGGAGTTCTGGTTCTTCAGCTCCAGTGACTTTACGGGGTTGTTTGCTGATCTGTTCAAGAATTTCAATAAATTGTTCTTTGACCAGCTCAATCGGGTGGATCTGACTAAATCCCTGTTGAGTCAGCAAAGCATATGCACGTAAAACCAAGCTAAACCAATTCTTTTTGGTCATGCTATCAGGATAGAGGCCTATATCATCCAACTGTTGTTTGATGCCAAAGAATAGGGCGCTGATAGAATAGTTCGGGTTAACCGTGCTTTGAACTGCAGTCGTCCACACGGCATTTTGCATTTTATGACGTATTACATCACGCGTGTATTCAACGCCGTACAAACACTTAAAATCGTTCCAGTCACTTAGATCTAACTGTTCATCAGTAAATTCAGGTCCAATCATGGCTGCGTTTACAGCTCGGCATGCTTCTGTTGCGTAATAGATACCGGGATTGCGCTTTATTTTGCTTTCTAATGCTGTTTTATGGTCATTATCATTGAAGATATAGAAGCGTGAAAACGGGAATTCGGCACGGAAATCACGTACTACATTCATGATGTTGCCAGCCACGTACACGACAATGACTGGAATAGAGTATTGAATTGATTCTGCAATTGCTTCACCAGTGGCGTAGCCCTCACAAAAGATTATCCGATCTTGGTTCCATGCATCCAATGGATCTTTAAATAAGATTTTGAAAGCGCCGTTTGCAAGTACACCACGTAATGTAAACTTATCTTCACCACGCTTGTTTTTATGTTCAGCGATGGTCTGAAGGAAAATGATTTGATTTTTGAGGTTTTGCCCCTCAACTAAAAGCTTGTTCTGACGTAGCGACTGTTGATCTAGATCTGGTTGCAGATCAATAATACGGTTCAGAATAATGGTGCTGTTCTTGTGTTGAGGGTAGTACTGGCTGACATAATCAATCAGCTCATTTTTAGTGAAGTTGCTTGGATTGTACAATCTAGCATGACTGAAGCTAATCTGCTTTTTCACATTGTAGTTGTGTGGACGGTTTGGTAAGGGTAGGCTTCTGGCCCATTCAAAACCCATATAGATTTGAGCCAATATCTCTTGGTCTTTTTTGTTCTTCTCAGCACTTTTGCATGAGCTTAAGAAGCGTTTAAGATCTTCTTCTTGCTGTTCCTTGGTATATACGGTATCACCACGTTGCAGATCCATTTCTTGAATGTATTCATACAAGCTGTAAGTGAAGTTTGCACCGCCAGCATGAAACCAACCATAAGACATACGTGCGTTATCTAGATCTACAAGATACCAGGCCGTTTTTTTCTTATTTTTTGTGGCGTCATTGTGGTGATTGGTTCTGAGGTAAATACGTTTAGAGCTTCGTTCAAGCTGAAAGTCACTCTCACGATCAAATACAATGCCCTCATTTTCAAGATGCGATCTAAATATTTTAGATAGCGTACCAATATCGATACCATACTTGATCATGAGGGGGTTCATAAATAAAGAAACTCACTTATAAATATTTTATAACCAGCGGTTGAGCGACTACATATTTTGATGGGTTGTTAGTTTGCAACGTGATTTCATGAGCGTAATGCCATGCCTTAGTGATACGGTTTAGGATGACACTTTCAAGGTCGTCTTCTAAGAATTCGTAAAGATTAAATCGCACGTTGTTTAAGATCAGTTTTTTATAACCTTTCACAAGGGTATTTAAAAAATTCTGGGATTGGTCCATAAAGGCGTTAACGTCAGCATCATAACTTATTGTTTTATTCACGACTGCATTATAAAAGTACTGCTCAGAATCAATTTTAATAATATGCATCTGCTCTAAGAATGACTCTAAATAAGCTGGATGCATATTTTTACTTAAAAACTTACAGATCCGCTTATTCTTGTTGTCGTTAAAATAGATGTATTTAGAGGTTAGCTCAGCATTAATCACTGTGACATATTCGCCGTCCACACGAAACTTCACGGTATTATTGTTGGTGAACTGCAGCATTAATTCTGTGAAGATATAGCTATCTAACGTTTTTTCATGCCTAAACGTCTGCTTGTCCAAGAAATTACTGTTGTACTGAAGATCTGCAACATTGGCATAGCTTTGAACGAATTGAGCGATGTCATTGTGCATGTTTTGGGTGTCTAGATCCGATACTTCAGTTGAAACCGATTGAAAGGCACTATTTTTATAAAGATGCCCCAATAATTCTGTTTGATTGTAGTTTTTAGGTTTAACTTTCAAGCCAACAGTAAACTCGTCTTGCTCATAATTCCCTTTAATTAGATTGCTTAAATAACTTTCAGCTTCTTGAAAAGATACGTTTCCAAGGTTGTCTAAAAATGATTTTAAGGAAGTGCCATCTAATCGTACTGCAACATGAGATATAAATGATGGATCGAACTCGAAACGCATAATACTTCATTGATTGAAATGGGTATTAAAATTATATAACAGGTTTAAGGAAAAAAGAATGAAAACCTTTAAGTATTATTACCATAAAAGTAATTTTGAATTGATTTAATAAGTTTAGTTTCGGTTTCTTGAGTATATAAACTACCTGAAATTAGTTTTAAGCCAGTATCAGTTTTAAGCCAATGTAGTGTATTAAAATGGTCATTAGCGATATGGCTACTCTTGTGCATGCGCGACACAAAACCAGTGTTCAGACCAGTATCAAACAGGCGTGGACAACTTGGTGCGTGGACATGATAGAGGACTTCACGGCGTTGATTGCTAGAGGGTGATTTACCTACGCCACGGCGTACTGGCATACCTTTGTGCTTTCTATAACTATTGAGAAATGAATCAATCGTATCGTTATACGTGGGTTGCATCAGGTAGCCACGGTGATTGTAGATGTCAGTTTTAGGATGAATAGAGAAATTAAATAAGCTAAGCATTTTACCAAGTAAGATTAATAGCTCAGGACTACCTTTAAGGTTGGTACCAATCAAACTATCTTTAATGGTTTTAATAGTATCCGTGCGATACTCTAAAACCACATAGTCCCCCCAATTAGAGGTTAAGCTTAAAGGATCTTCATCAGATATGTTGGCTTCAGTATCTTCATAGCAAAACACGATGATCAGTACTTTAACGTTGTTTCCGTTAAACAAAACTTCGTTTTGATGCGCGAAAAAACCATATAAAGGTTTGTCGTTGTGTCCTAGACCTGGTGTATGAATAAAGTTGGTCCACTGAAAGTAGTAATTCAGCAAATGACCATCGACATAGCGACCGTTTTCATCATTCAATAGGGTGCGATATACATCATTTTCAAGCTTTAGCACGGGTTGGCTGTACCGCCAAGCGCTCAACGCTGCAGTCGTAAATGCAAAGTCATAAAAGTTAAACTCAGGGTTCATATTTTTATAGAACAATGCATAAGGCTGTAACACACTTTCCCATACCTGTAATGGGATAAAGATGTTGGAACCCCACTTAGGAATCTCCGCAAAATAACCAGTGCCATAGGTATGATTTACGTTATCCCAAAACAGGCGTTCTAGCTGTTTATAGTCTGGAATGTCTTCGCTTTTAACCAATGATGCTGTACATAATGCTAACTTTTTCTCCAGTGCCAATAATTGACTGACAGGAGGGTATAAGCGACCAGCTTTTTGCGTAAAAACTTCCGCATTCAACTTTGATATAACATCAGCAAAGATTGAATCTTTCACTATACTGGTCTTCCATAAAAGGTGTGTGAGGGTGGCTAATTAGTATAAGGCATTCTAACAAGTTGTATGTATTCTATAAGGCGTAAAACTCTAAAAAGTTGATAATATATATCAGTTTTTAAAGCATTCACATTTCATACATAATTCTAACCTTGCTCAAATATAACATCATATTGTTTGCGATTTCTAAACAACAGTTTAACTAATCTGCAATATATCAGGGTAGAGCTGAGTATAGGGCTTAATCATTACTTTTGTTCAGCAT
Source organism: Acinetobacter sichuanensis (assembly GCF_003024515.2). GTDB lineage: Bacteria > Pseudomonadota > Gammaproteobacteria > Pseudomonadales > Moraxellaceae > Acinetobacter > Acinetobacter sichuanensis. The sequence goes on along the minus strand of NZ_PYIX02000042.1, from coordinate 9,490 downwards.
GAGATAATAGTTTGTGGAATTTCCGTGAATATGATTAAAAAAGCTTTAAAACTTATTAGAGATCGGTTATATTACGAATCAAGGGATATTACCCTATTTAATAAACTATTAGACTGAGATTGTTCTAATAGTTTTTTTTTGCCCTTTTTTTGACATTTCCTGTTTTTTCTTCTATAGCTTCTGCTATATTTCTCCATATTTTACTCTATTTTTCGTTATTTTGATTAATTTTTAATCAATGTTAAAAGCTTAAATAATCAACAACTTAGCCATTTATACCCACTACTATCCACAAAAACCTGTGCATAAAAAAACCAAATATTAAATCCCAAAATGGAATTTCTTCAATTTTAAGCTATAATTATGCTCATAGTTTTAATCATTGTAGTGGACTTAGTTATGAGCCATGTAGACCAAATAGAAACGATTAAAATTACTAACCGCGAAATCGGAATATTGCCTAACAATGTGCCAGTAGTAGATCAGTTTTTGAATAACTACCGCACACATAAAGCATCAACGACTCATTCAGTGGCTAGTAATTCACCTTTAATGAACATTACCAATTCAATGCATGTGCATCGAGTAGAAGATTCCCCCTATACTCAACCTATTCGTAAACTTCATTAGAAATAAAAAAAGCAGCGATTTCGCTGCTTTTTTATTGCCTATTGGATTTCTTTAGTGCTGATCCATATAGCTTTGAGTGAGCTTCTTACGCTCGTAATTCTCTTTGAGCTGTATGCCAATACCAATAATTATTATAGGTAAAATGGCTAGGGCAAAAAGAATGCAGATCGAATCAAAAATTGGCCTGGGCATATGAGCGCATTATTGCGGATTCGCATTGGTTAATTCCTCCAGTGTTGGTGGTTTTGTGGCGACTGGTTCATTTGCTGGTGCTTCAGGTGACACTTCTGGTACTTCAGGTGTTGAATTTGGTTCTTGTTGTGGATCTAACTTGTCTTCATAAGACTCTTGTGGAAGGCTATTGCTTGCAACAAAGTTATCTAGAATATCCTGAGCCTTATATGCCTTATTGCATTCGTCATTTGAGGCGTACATTTCTTTTTGTACGCTATCGTCTAAATACTTTTCTCGGCCATCACTAACATCATCGCTGTAATAACCAGCTTTCTTAGCAGAATCTATATAAATGGAATAACAAATATTTAAAACATTACTACGCTCGTAATCATGTTTGTAATACCAGTCAATACTACGTTCCTTTGCATCGGTTTTCGTATCTTCAAGATATTGATCTAAGCGTTTTTCTTGTGGCGTAGACGAACACCCGATGATTAACAATGAGGTGCTTAAAACTATAAGTTTTTTAATCATGGTTTTAGCTTAAAACAAACGATACCTTTATAGTACAACATTAATTCGTTAAATAATATTTTTGGAATTTTAATTTGTGACGGTTAAACAGTGCATTTTCAAACAATTAAGCCATTTTTTCCCATAATTTTAGATAAATATTGTTGCCTTTTTTCGCGTAGATTATTGAAAACAGGAAGTAATTTAACCACTTGAAATGTTCATCCAACTAAAGATTAAGAAATAAGCCCTTAAAAGTGTTTGTTTATCAACCCTTAAACCTATTTAAACATTTTAAAATTGTATATACTTAAACCATTACTAGATTAACTTCAGTAATTATTACTAAAGAAAGTTAAAAATTGGATGAATTTTAATGAGTAGTTTGTTCATAGTAGAGTCACCCGGAAAGGTCGAAAAAATTCAACATATCTTGGATGACCTGTATCCGCACGAATTCGTTGTACGCGCTTCAGTTGGCCATGTATGTGATTTACCTAATCATGAGATCGGTTTCTCATATCCAGCCTTTGTTCCTAAATACGAAATATCTCAAAATAAAACACGCGTTGTTCAAGAATTAAGACAGGCTGCTAAAAATGCAGATACGGTTTTCCTCGCAACTGACTTGGACCGTGAAGGTGAAGCCATTGCATATCACTTAAAACGTATCCTGAACTTATCTGACGATCAGTATATTCGCGTCAAATATAACGCTATTGATAAAAGTACGATCGCTAATGCACTTCAAAATGGTGAAGAGCTGGATCAAGGTATGGTGGCATCTCAAGAAACACGCCGTTTCCTTGACCGTATGATTGGTTTTTACTTGTATGAGCCAATTTCAAATATTTTAAAAGGCAAATTTCCTGTTGGCCGTGTTCAATCTGCCGTACTCGTTGTGCTTGGTGATTTAGAAGATCTACTGAAAAACTTCAAATCACATGAACATTACAATCTTGAAGTAACTCTAAAACAAGGTTGGGCTGCGAAATGGGATTTTTCTAAGTGGCTTAATCCTGAAATGAAGGATGTGCACAATAACCAGTGGTTAGATAAAGCTTCAATTACCCGTCTACAAAACGTAATTGATAAAAAAGAATTAACCATTACCAGTGTTGAAACTAAGCCATCTTTCCGTAGTGCTCCAGCGCCGTTTATTACTGTTGATCTGCAAGCTGCAGCTGCAGCGCGTCTTGGTTTGGATCTAAAACAAACTATGGAAGCAGCGCAAAAGTTATATGAAGGTGGTTATATCACTTACCATCGTACTGATGCTGCTGTAATTTCGCCTGAGGGGATGCAAGCTCTAGAAGCTTTTGGTGAGAGAGAGGGCATTGCGATTATCGGCAATAAAGCCAAATCTCGCGATGGTGCTCAAGAAGCACATGAATGTATTCGTCCTAGTGACTTCTTTACCTTTGAAGCTGGTGAGGACCAAGTTCAAAAGGATCTATACCGTCTAATCTGGTTGCGTACTGTTGCATCGCAAATGGCTCCAGCTGAATACGAAGTTAAATCCGTTATAGGTGTCTATAAAGATGTCACTCTCAATGTAGATGGTGAAAGCATTACTAAAGATGCTGAATTCAAAGCTTCTAGCCGTATCTTAAAAGAAGATGGCTGGTTGGGCTTATTAAAGACCTACAGTATTGATGAAAATGCACTTGAATACGTGGACGGTGAAGAAGATTCAGAAAAAGAACCTGAACATACGCTACCTATAGATATTGAAGTCGGTCAAAACCACAATGTTATTGCTGGTAAAGTTATCGCGACCAAAACCAAACCACGTTCACGCTACACCGTACCATCATTGGTCAAATTACTTGAGAAAAAAGGAATTGGTCGTCCTAGTACTTACCAATCAATCTTTGAACGGTTAATCAAGCACGGCTATATCAAGCTTGTTAAAAAGAAAATTGAAGTTACACCGCATGGATTGAAGTTGATTCAAAACATTAGAGGTAAGTTTAGTTTTGCAGATCCGCTTTACACCAAAGAAATTGAAGAAACACTGGATCTAATCGCTACTGGTGATGCCGATTATAAACAAGAACTCCAAAAGTTCCATTTAGGGATTGAAAGTGAATTAGGACAGTTCTCAAAACATTGGCTTGATTCATTCCCTGTCTACAAATGTAATAACTGTGATGACGGACGCATGTTGCCGAAAATCGGTACCAATCGCGACAAAACAACATCGGTCTACTGGTCATGTAATTCATGCAAAAGTTCAGCGCCAAACAGAAATGTTGATGGTAAAGATGAACCGGGTAAGCCAACTGTACGTGAGCCAACTACTCATTTATGTTTATGTGGCAAAACACTGACTCAGGTTACAACTGATAAATCTGTATTTTTTGAGTGCTCTCAACGTGCGTTCGTAGATGGCACCTGTAAAGAAACATACCGTTCTACAAATGACGAAAGCGGTAACTTGGTTCCTGATTTTGACGAATATCGCCGTAACCATACATACAAATGTCAGCTTGAAGGGTGTGGCGGTTGGTTGCGTGAGTTAAAAGGTATTTCAACTTCTTCAGGTAAGCCGTATCACTTCTTTTCTTGTGAAAAATCCAATCCAAACCTGAAAGGCAAAAAATGTAAGTCGGGTCCATTAGAGGTGTTCCCTGATGGTAGTCCTAACTACGAGCCAAGATTCCAAGTGACCAAAACAGAGTATCCATGTATCTGTAAAAAGCCTCTTGTACATACCAAGTACCGCAAAGAACCTGGTGTTTACGAAGAGCGATACAGTTGTGAAGCTGCATCATGTAAACGTTATTTCGACATATTGCCAGATGGATCACCAGATACCCAACTTACAAAATCTCGCACTGGCAACGAAGCCAAGTGTTTTGAGTGTGGCCAGACCATGATTCAGTCTGCATTTAATTTACGTGGTGAACGTAAGTATAAATGGGATTGCTTTAGCTGTGGTGCAAGTGGATACGACAACAACGGTGAGCCAGTTCAACGTGGCAAAAAGAAAGCCAAGTCTAAATCGACCTCTAGAAAAGCTAAATCAAGTAAATAATTGAATAGGTGAATAAATGAGTAATCACGAACCAGATGATATGGACAACATCGGGAAGGAAGCTGAAGAAGCGATCAAAATCCAACCCGATGATGAACATGTAAGTGAGCCTGAACAGCCAGCCAAGACAGCAAAGAAGGGCAAAAAAGTAAACATTGATGAAAACTTTTTTGCTAAGCATAAAAAGCTAATCTTGATTGGCGGTGGTGTTCTTTTCTTTTTGTTATTTGCTGTGGTTATTTTTGGCAATCAAAACATCGAAGTTGAACGTCCACAACAAAGCGATGTTGAACTTGAAGCTCGACTGCAGAGTGAAGTTGCAAGACGAGTAAAAGAAGAAAGTATGAAATTGGCTGCTCAGCGCAATAAAATTATCGACCGTATTAGTCGTAACTTTGACTGTAACGCACCACAAGTATTCTGTCATGCACAAGATACGTCAGAACCGTATTCAACTGTCGTTTCTAGTTTGCAGAACTTCCAATTTCAGCCAGATACGCCGTATGAAGTTTACATTGAAGTCTACCCCTTGAAAGTGGATGCCCAAAACCCACAAACAAGTCAGCGTAAAGGAAGTGTTTGTAGCCCGAACAACGTGCACCTTTTCTTATGCCAAAAAATCGTAATGAAAAATCCTGCGCTTATGGCCAATCAGATCCGCGAACTATATGCGCTACTAACGCCGTCTATGACTTATCGCTTGCAGATCAGCAGTCGTCCAATTACGCCAAGTGACATCGATCTGACATTGATTACTACCGAACTGGACAAAATGAATGCCGATTCTGCAACTGCTAGTGAACCTGAATTGGAGTGTGTACCGCCAGATCCTAAAAAAGATCCTGTTGCGTACAACTTATACGAAACAGGGGGCATGTCTTGTCAAGACATCATGAAGGACTTAGCTGCACGTAAGACAACTGCTCCAGCTGGTCAACCTGGTCAAGCTCAACAAAGTGGTGGTGAACAACCACAACATCCTGATGCATTTGGTACGCCAGTAGCAACACATTAAACATACTAATAAGAAACGGATTGATTTTGGTTAATCCGCTATTAATTGGCTTTTGGTTGAGAATACTAATTTAAGCATCTGTTTATCAAATAGATCTTAAAAAAATGAAACAATAAAATGCAGATTTATTCTGCATTTTTTAATTTTCACATTACAATAGTTTAAATTCGCAACTTTTAAGCAACCGGGTACGCTATGAACAACCCAACCAAAATTCAAGATCTGCAAGTGGCAGATTTGCCGTCCACGTTTAAGCTGAAGAAAAAACATAAAGAAGAAGTTTTTCTGAAGTACAAAGAGTTGAATGAGGCACTATTCAAAGTAGGGTACATTCCAGTGACGTTCTCAGACTTTGTGCATGCACTTATAGAAACTGGCGTAAAGGGATTTTCTGTCGAAGAATATGTCAACGCTCAATTAAACTCTTAATTTTAGAACTCTAATTATTTTTTTGATGTCAAAAAAAATGGACCACATTCGTAATCCATTCCTTTATTTTCTTTAACGATTAACTTTCTATTTTGGTACCACACTGAGGGCAAAACAGCATATTGTCCTGAAGTGGTTCACCACATTTCACACAAAACATATTCTTTTTCGGTTTGATGATCACTGGTACTTGATCTGATAGATCCTGACTGTGTGTTTCAGGGTTATTCATCAATCCAAGATGTGTACCATGTGTTCTTGGTGAGCTTTTATTGATTGCGCTATTCATCTGGTTCATAGATGACATGCGGTTAATATCTACTTCAGACGTTGGGGCAACCACAATGCTTTGGCTTTTGGCAAAGTCGGCTAAATGCTCTTTCAGTACAACAGCATCATCAGTACAAGCAGTCATGCTCAAGATCGCACGGTTTTGATATTTACCGAAGGTCGTTGTGCTAATTTCAGCGTACCAGACACGTAACGTCATGGTTTCAACATTGATGACTTCTTTTTGTGATTTCACGCTGTCGTCAAGGTAACGGCCAAAGTTCATTTGAGACAATTGATAGCTACCTTTAGCCTCAACCCATATTAGTTTTGATACAAAGTCAAAACGGCTCCATAGGTAATTACCGTGCTCAAAACAAAACTTCCCTAAGATCCACATCGATACACCAAAGAAACCATAAGTGAAGTCGCTAAAATCCAGATAGCTTCCGTTATATAGACCTTTGGCAAAAATAGTCATTAATACGACTGAAGCAATAAAACTTAACAATCCAAAACTATTGAGGATGGCTAACCAGCGATACTTTTCTTCTTTGAAGCATGAGCTCAATGTCATATCACGAAGGGTATTGATTGGCACTGGTTGAGTTTCTTCTAAGATCTCACCCTCAAAAGCACCGTTTTTACTGCGAGAGTTGATAACTGGCAACTGGCGTGAATAGATTCTGTTAGGAATAGCACTTTCCCAATTCTTTTGTAGATGGCGTTCAAGTTCATCAAACAATTGCATTGGTTGGCAATTCATACTCAAACTATCCTGAACGACTCCAGCACTGGCTTGTGGTGGCTGTTTTACCATTTGAGCAATCACGGCCAAGAAGAATATCGCAATCGCAATCAGCGCTGCAATTAACGTAAAAATTGCTTTATCCATGCTTGGCAACCAAATAGGTGCAACTGCATGTTGGGTAAGGATAGGAACCAATACAGGTCCAAGAATGGCGACTAAAACCAAACCAATGACTTTAGATAAACCAATTTCTTGTGCACCTGAGTTCGGATTAGCCATAGGACGCAATAAAACAATCAAAATAATGGCGTTGTAAACAATCCCAAGCCAAGCACCTGTATTGGGTGATGCACCCACATACGCGATTAGAGCACTCACTAAGGTAATCAGAAAAACAATCGCATTTTGAAATTGAGCTTCTGCAGCGTTACGGATGAATAATGGCGAAAAAATAAGATTAGGGAACAGTGAATATAGAATCCCGTTCACTGAGCCTTTTGGTTCTTCATAAATCAAAGCGCTTTGGCGTAGGATCTCTTTAATATCGGTTGCACCAGGATAAGCACCAGTTTCTTGAATGGATAACTCCTGTGCAAGTCCGGCTGGTTGATCACGACCAAAGTAGAACTTTAGGTTTGATAAGCCTGTGGTCAGCAGTAGAGCGCCATAACTGAACATTGCTAGACCAACTATAAGCGGTGGTAGTGCAACAAATACACCGTTACTGAATAGACCTTTTGCACTGAAAATTAAGCTTAGGCCAGCCAGCATAAAAACGATGGCACCGATCACTTTAAAAATGTTTTCTATTCGGTAGGGATTAGGGAATTCAAACCGCTTATCTTGCGAGTTATATTCATATGCCATTTTTAATACTCCTTAACGCATTTATCTAATTACGTTTTAACTGGTTAATTATAACTAAGTCGTGGGGTATAAAGTTTTTTTAGTTAAAATGAATCACTGTTTTAGTTAAGTTTTAATAAGGGAATTTAAAAAGTATTTTAAAGGCGCATTAAAAAAGGGGATAACGAATCCCCTTTAAAGATGTACCAAGCTTATGTGCTGTTATTTGTTTTGATCTGCTTGTTTTTGAGCATCTGCAGCTGCAGCGTTCAGCATAGAAGACATATCATTTGGCTCGTCCTCTTTTGGTGGATTTTGTTCTGCAGTTTTTTGATGTGCATCAAAATCGTGGCCCTCAACTTTTGAAGGTTTTTCATTATCGACATAAGCTTCACGCGCTGCTTGTAGGTCTGCAGATGGATCTACTTTGTCAATTTGTTCATCTGGTTGAATAGGTTTTGATTGAGATGTTGATTCTTCTTTTTTACTACAACCAACTAAAACCAAACCTACAGATAATAAGCCAGTTAATAATAGAGTTTTGAATGACATTTAATCGCCTCCAGCGAAACATAAGCAAAGGTATAGTCACATATACTTATAATGTATATACCAAAATTTAACTAAAACTAGTCCGTTGTATAACGTGACCTTTATAAAAACGGTTTAAGTATATACCAATTGCAAATTTTCTTGTTATCGGCTGAAAGCTAATAGAATAGGGTATCGCTTAACGACACTATATAATGGCAAAAAAAAACCACCTTTTACGGTGGTTTCACTAGTTTTAAAGATTAAATCTCTTTAAGGTCTAGATTTTGTTCGCAATAACTACGTACAGCTTCTTTATCTGAAGGATCTAAACCCTTTTCAATCATTTCTTCACGTAACCATTTAATTACTTGACCGCGACCAGCCCAACGTAAGCTGTTGTTTTCACGGTGAACCCATTCATGCGTTAGCTTACGTTTTTGACGTCTTACAGGCTCAACTTTTGTGGTATCAATGTGGTTGTTTTTTAGATATTCACTAAGTGTATGGATGTCCACAACACCATCGGCAGTAATTTTTTCTGAAATGATTGCATTAATGGCACTAACAGCATCGTGAAAAGCTTTATTTTCTTTAACGACTAGTTGTTGTTGAAGTTCTTCAATATAATTCTGAAGTTCAACAGGTGACATTTGAGCAACATTTTCTGGTTTTGATACATTTAACATGTCATTAGTTCCAGTATTGCGAGTTAAGTTGTTCATGATTAAACCTTTAGAAATATATTTGAAAATTAATTCAAAATATCTCTTACGACAAAACCATTTTTACACATTTACATTATTAAAATCAATTAGAGTTAATCGTATTTATACCTAAATATACCTTGAAATGGTTTTTCTTATAACTTTTATGTCTGGAATTTCCTTAAACCTAATGACAGGAGTGCCAGCACTCTTCAAAAGCTCGTCACGCCTTTTATCTTTATCCTGGGTATATTTATGATAATGCCCATCAAGCTCAATAGATAATATAGGATTGTAGTCTTCATCAACAATCAAATAGTCCACGTAAAGCCTAGAAAACTGATTTCGGGTACTTATGTTTTGCGTGGTCATAAAAGCACTCATGCTTACTTGCACCAAAATGTTGCGTGATGGAATGACCTGTTCTAGTGCATCAAGCATTATAATCTCGTCTTTTGTAAGGACTTTTTTAGATACAAGCTCCTGATTCTTTTGAGGCTTACGATAGCCTTTTTTTGAATTCTTTTTGGCTTTAGTTTTAGGTTTGCGAAATACGCCACATAAAGCAAAAACTAACTTAT
>NZ_PYIX02000041.1 GCF_003024515.2 Acinetobacter sichuanensis | reverse complement strand
AGTATTACTATTGATCTAACAAATACTGAAAGACGCGTATCTACTGCTGAATTTGCTTTACGCATGAATATTTCTGAAAAGGAAATATATGCCCGCATTAATGACGGTCGTATTCAACAACCTTATAAAGATGGTCGTAAAAACTATTGGCTAAATAGTTATGTTTTGGGATGTATTGTTAATTCGGATAATGCTAATATTTCTACATTAGATGCATAAAAATAAGTATCAAGAAAGGTCGCATTCAGCGATCTTTTTTTACAATAAAAATAAATGTGAGTAACATAGTGAGTAATAATAACAATAAACAAAAACATAAGTAGAAATATCAATAATTTAATTCAACAATAATCAATTGCATCCATTGTAATCATACAAGTTGAACGGATAACTTCTTCATTTAGCTTGGTAATTTCATACAATGCTGCAATAAAAAATGCCTGACCATCTTTACGTCGCACGCCCCAACGCTGTGCTTTTCCATGAATATATTTAGCTTCATAAAATTCAGTCACAGCAATTAAACCTAATTTTGCTTTTAGTAATGAATCACGAAAACTTGCTTTTTCAAGCAATGTTTCATTGCGTGCATTATAAGTGTGCTTTGCAATATCACGATTTTCTGCCCATTTAGGAATCAATCCAAAATTGACTAGACGCCACTCTAAACCTGTATCTGACTTAAATAATAAAGGTGTCTGAAAACTTGGATAAACCTCCTCCTGATATTCAAAAGGAATTTTTGGCAATCCTAAATCATGAATTTGTTGTAAGGTTGCAGGCTTATAATTTGCACACATATTTTAAGCAGAACTCCATTGAACAAGCTGTCTTCATCAATCATGTATTAGGTCATTTTGTCTCATTTGCATAAAAATAATAATTTTCCATTATAAAAATACAAAAAAATTAATTGACCTTTTATATGATTATTTAGTTTTATTTAAAAATAATTCAGTAAAAATAACCTTACAAGGCAACCTGACTAAAACCAATGTAGCGATATAAACCTTCAACACCTAAATCCATTTTATAAATTTGATAATCTTTAAATGTAGCTTGTGTTAATTCATTCAATATATGAAGTCCCTGCTCATCATGTGCATGAATTTCATCTACACTACGAGGCATCGTCTGTTCAAAAGCATCAGAGATAAATTCAAAACCTAAATCCATTGCAATAAATAAAGTATGCTCACAAGGCTGAATATATTGCTCTTGCGACCAGTCTAATACAGCATGCTGACAATGAGGGCATGTTACATTTTGTCCAGAATTATTTACGTCAATCAATTGAAAAGTCATTTTTAAAAGCACACAATAAAATTATAGTTTAAACGAGTTCAAAAAAATTTCGAATAGTCTACGGACTTTTACTTAATTTAAATCAATACATAAGGATGTTATGTCAACAATTGAGAAAGCTATTGCGCTTGCTGCAAAAAAGCATACAGGTCAACTTGATAAAGGTGGTCAACCTTATATTTTTCATCCATTACGTTTAATGCTCAAAGTCCATCATCCTCAGCAGCAAATCGTTGCTGTTTTACATGATATTTTAGAAGATACTGATACAACCATTGTCGATTTAATTTCACTCGGGTTCAACCAAGATACAATCGATGCCATTCTAGCATTAACTAAAAAATCTGGAGAAACACGTATCCAAGCTGCTTATCGTGCAGCGAAAAACCCAATTGCAAAAATTGTTAAACTTGCCGATGTGATGGACAATATGGACTTAACACGTATTCCTCAACCCACTCAACGAGACTTGCAACGTTTAGAGGAATATAAAAAAGTCTATGAAATACTGCAAAATAGCTAAATTTTAATGTGAAAAATATTGAAGCTTTATTAAAAAAAGCACTTAATCTACCCAATCAATCACAAACAGTTTAGTTGTTGACATTCATCAGCTAAATTCTTTTAGAATATATAATTACTGCAATTTTGGAAAACACATGCTCACCGATTTAGATGATTTTTATTGTTTTGCTTTAGTTGTTGAGCATGGCGGATTTAGTGCAGCAGAACGTGCAACTGATATTCCAAAATCAAAACTAAGTCGTCGTGTTTATAATTTAGAAGAAAATTTAAAAGTTAGACTGATTCAACGTAGTTCTCGACATTTTGCTGTCACTGAAATCGGGATGAATATTTATCGTTATGCTCAAGTCATGATGAATGCTGCCCAATCTGCGCATGATCTGGTTGACCACTTAAGTGCGCAACCACGTGGCTTAATCAAAGTCAGTGTACCTGTTTCAATTGCACAGAATGAAATTTCTCGTATTTTACCGCAGTTTTTAAAAGAATATCCTGAAATCAAAATTCAATTATTGGTCAGCAATCGTCGCGTAGATATCATCAATGAAGGGATTGATCTTGCTTTACGTGTACGCGACAATCTTGATGATGATCCAAATCTTGTATTGAGAAAATTTGAACGTATTGAGCAACATTTATTTGCAAGTCAAGCTTATTTAAATGAATTTAGTTCCTTAAAAAGTCCAGAAGATTTATCAGAGCATCGTATTTTAAGCATGATTGATGAGCATTCAGAACAGCAAATTGTTTTATATGATGAGAATAATCATCAGAAAAAAGTGAAAGTTACACCTATTGTCATGGGTTCAGACCTCATGATGTTAGCTAAACTTGCGAGTCAAAACTGTGGTGTAGTTTTATTGCCTGACTCAGTTGTTCAAGATTATGTTCGTTCTGGCGAATTGGTCAGAGTATTACCAAATTGGAAAGTTCCTCAAGGAATTTTTCATGCTGTTTATCCTTCTAGACGTGGCTTATTACCTGCGGTGCGTGTCTTTATTGATTATTTAGTTGAACATTTAACAAAAAGATAGCTTTTCATTCAGCTAAACTCAGTTTATTGCAGCTAATTTGGCTAATCTTTGTTACCATTCTATCTGCTTTAAACTTGTATCCTTTACTTTTATGACTTCAACTTATCAGCTTCAGCTCGATGCCAAAATTGAGCGTATTCACAATCAATTTAGCAAATTTAATCCACCTGAATTGGAAGTTTTTGCTTCTCCTGAAAAAAATTTCCGTATGCGTGCAGAGTTTAGAATTTGGCATACTGAAGATGATATGTTCTACGCCATGTTTGAACGTGATGCAGATCAGCAAAAAGTTGTTGTCAGAATTGATGAATTTCCAATTGCTGATCAAAGTATTAATGATTTAATGCCGATTTTATTGGCAGAACTTAAAGCGCATGAGCTTTTATCAAAACGCCTTTTCGAGGTTCATTTTCTTGCAACGCTCAATGGTGAAATGCTGGTGTCATTGGTTTATCGTGCCCCACTTCATGAAGAATGGGAAACTTTAGCCAAGCAACTTGCTGACAAGCTTAAAATCAAAATTGTTGGGCGTAGTCGTGGTCAAAAGGTTATTTTAAGTGATGAGTTTGTTGTAGAAGAATTACAAGTATTTGACCGAAAATTTAAATACAAACAAATTGAAAGTAGTTTCACTCAGCCCAATGCCCAAGTCTGCCAAAAAATGTTGCAATGGGCTTGCAATGCTGTAGAAAACTCGCAACAAGACTTATTAGAACTTTATTGTGGCAATGGTAATTTTACACTTCCATTATCGCTACATTTTAATCGTGTACTTGCAACAGAATTAGCAAAATCATCCGTTTATGCTGCACAGTGGAATATTGAGCAGAACCAAATTGATAATATTCAAGTCGCTCGCCTTTCTGCTGAAGAGTTTACCCAAGCTTATCAAGGTGAACGTGAATTCCGTCGTTTACAAGAAGCTGAAATCGATATTTCGAGTTATCAATTTGAAACTGTATTTGTTGATCCTCCACGCGCAGGCATTGATTTAGAGACGTTAAAACTACTGCAAGGGTTTGAAAGTATTCTTTATATTTCATGTAATCCAGATACATTATTTGAAAATTTAGAAGTTTTAACACAAACACATAAAATTCAAAAATTTGCATTATTTGACCAATTTCCATATACACATCATGTCGAATCTGGGGTCTTGCTCGAAAAGTTTTAAACAATTTATTTCAAAGTTAAGCTAGGCTACATTCATGTAGCCTATTTTATAAACAACAATATTCATATTGCTTATCAATAGCTTAATTTTTTAATCATAAAAAAGCTGTCATCATTCCGTTAAATTTTTAATTTATAATCGTTAAAATTCGTGTTTTTTTATTCAAGCTAGACCTTAGCATAGCTTGTATTTTATTTTAAACCCTCTATATTTCAAGCTATGTTTGGTTGCATTAGAAGGCTCTATGAGTTTTTGGCAAAAGCTGTTTACAAAAGATGCGCAGCAAAATGAGCATAAAAATCAAATTGCTTGCGTGGAAAATGATTGCTCTTGTAAATCCAATGATCAGCTTCTTTTGGCTTTATCTAAAGCGAAAGATGAAGATACTATTTTGGGTATTAAAAAAGTTCTCATATCTCGAGGCTTCAGTCGTAAAGAGCTAAACGAACTTCAACATCCACCTATTCAATAGTCACGGATGATACAAAAAGGCATTCTCATGAATGCCTTTTTTAATATTTCGCTGCATTTTATAACAAGACATCTTCTAAAAGTGCTGTTAACATCATAAACGCATAACAAAATATTCATGTATTTGAAGCTTAAATCGAGAATTAACAATGAAAAAAATCTTTTTAGCACTGACAGCGATTAGTATTATTCTAAGTGGATGCAGCAGCAATAAAATGCCAAAAGAATGTGAAGAATCATGGCAACACATTGAAAAAATGGCAAAAACCAGTGGTATATCTGAAGAAGCAATCAAAAATCAGAAAAAGGCTTTTGAAGATGAAGTCAATAAAATGAGTAAAGAAGAAGCGACTGAAGTATGTAAAACACAAACAGCTATTTTGGGTATGGTGAAATAAATTTTTAAGATTTCTATAAGTGCAAATTTGTACTTTATCTAAGTCTAAACCCTAAATATGTTATTGCGCTCAAATAAAAAACCCTGACAAGTCAGGGTTTTTTTATCGCTTACAGATTAGTCACCTGTATAACCTTTCAATTTCAAGCGGTAAGCATGAAGCAATGGCTCAGTATAACCTGATGGCTGCTCAGCACCTTTAAACACTAAGTCATAAGCTGCTTGATAAGCAAAACCATCGAAGCTTGGTGCCATTGGTGTATAAAGCGGATCGTTTGCATTTTGCTCATCCACGATCTTCGCCATACGCTTAAATACTTCTTCAACTTGTTCTTTAGTCACAATACCATGACGTAACCAGTTAGCAACGTGTTGAGAAGAAATACGAAGTGTCGCACGGTCTTCCATCAAACCAACGTTGTTAATATCAAGAACTTTTGAACAACCTACACCTAAGTCAACCCAACGAACAACATAACCCAAAATACCTTGTAAGTTATTTTCAAGTTCTTTGGTTTTCTCTTCATCAGTCCAATTTGTGTCTGTTGCTAGAGGCGGAGTCAACAAATCATCTAAAGATAATGGCTCAGTTTTCAATAACTCTTGTTGACGAGTTGAAACATTACATTGGTGATAATGAATTGCATGAATGACTGCACCAGATGGTGATGGAACCCATGCACAGCTTGCGCCAGCTTCAGGATGCTCAATTTTAGTTTTGTACATGTCTAAAAGCATATCTGGCTTAGGCCACATACCTTTACCAATCTGTGCTTTACCACGTAAACCAGCTTGAAGACCGATCATCACGTTACGGTTTTCATACGCAGGGAACCAGATTTGACCTTTCACTTCGCCTTTACGAACGAATGGACCTGCTTCCATAAATGTATGGATTTCGTCACCTGTACGATCCATGAAACCTGTATTAATAAAGATCGTACGATCTTTTGCTTGCGCGATACAGTTTTTCAAGTTTACAGAAGTACGGCGCTCTTCGTCCATAATTCCGATTTTTAACGTTTTTGCAGGTAAACCCAATGCTTGTTCAGCACGTTCAAATAACTCAACCGCAAAAGCAACTTCTTCAGGACCATGCATTTTTGGTTTTACGATATACATAGAACCTTTACGTGAGTTCTTGTTCTCGTTTTCACCTTTAATGTCAGCGAAAGTCAATAATGGTGTAATTAATGCATCCATGATGCCTTCGTAGATTTCAGCACCATCTACAAGGATCGCAGGATTCGTCATTAAATGACCTACGTTACGAAGAAGCATTAAAGAACGACCGTGAAGCTTAGTTTCACCGCCAATCAAGTTTTTATGCGTACGGTCTTTATTTAATGTACGAGTAACCGTTTTGCCATTTTTCTCGATTGATTCTTCTAAAGTACCTTTCATCAAGCCTAGCCAGTTACGGTAGCCTTCTACTTTTTCTTCAGCATCAACCGCAGCGATTGAGTCTTCTAAATCTTGAATGGTTGTAACAGCAGCTTCGAGTACCAGATCTTTGACACCTGCCGCATCAGTTTTACCGATTGGGCTTGTTGCATCAACTTCAATAATAACGTGTAAGCCATTATTTAAAAGTACAATTTCATTTGGAGCAGATGGCTCACCATTGAAACCAACAAATTGTGATTCTTTTGCTAAAGTTGTTGTAGTACCATCTTTTAGGCTCACAACAAGTTTATTGCCGTCCACTGCATATTTAGTCACATCTGTATGTGAACCCGTTGCGAGTGGGAAAGTTTCATTTAAGAAGTTTTTTGCAAATGCAATAACTTTGTCGCCACGAACTGGGTTATAGCCTTTACCTTTTTCTGCGCCATCTTCTTCTGAGATCACGTCAAAACCGTAAAGTGCATCGTATAAAGAACCCCAACGCGCATTGGCAGCGTTTAAGCAGTAACGTGCATTACGTACTGGTACAACCAATTGTGCACCTGCGAGTAATGCAATTTCTTCATCGACATTTTCTGTCGTGATTTGGAAATCTTCTACTTCTGGTAATAAGTAGCCAATTTCTGTAAGGAAAGCTTTGTAAGCTTCGAGTTCAAATTTATTGTCGCGGTGCCATTGATCAATTTTAGCTTGAATATCGTCACGCTTAGCCAATAGTGCTTTATTTTTTGGACTAAGATCGACAACAACTTGCTCAAAATCTTTCCAGTATTTTTCACTGTCTAAACCAGAGCCTGGTAAAGCTTCATTTTCGATAAAATCGTAGAGTTCTTTAGCAATCGCTAACTTGCCTTTTTGAATACGTGCAGTCATTGTCTTTCCTGATATTGCTACTTTTTATAACAAGAGATTCTTAGTATACCTATTTATACTTTGCTGAATAGTAATATCACATTCCTAAATAGTAAGCATTTTAATTTGAATACATACCAACATCATTCAATTAAATACAGTTTTAAGATGCAAATAACATCAACAATTTGAATACCCTTTCCACAGTGTATAAAGTTTTTAAAATGTCGAAATTAGACTTAAGTGCCAAAAGGTCATTTATTTGATCATTTTAATGTCTATATACTTTTTCTCGTCTTTGATTAAGCCATGAAAAACAAAGAATGTCGACAAAAGCCTGTAAATAATCATTTCACATTTCCATAAAAAAGCACTCTTTCGAGTGCTCTTTTTAATCTTATTCAACTTGTAACTCTTTTGCCTGAATCTGTCGATGTGCAGACTGCAAGTACTCATCTGACTGCATTTCTAACAAACGTGAACGGGTACGTTCTATTTCAAAAGCAAGCTTTTCGCCTTCATAAATCTCAATAATAGAGTCCGTAGAAGTCAATAATAATTTCACCCCACGATCATAAAATTCATCGACTAGATAAATGAAACGGCGCGTACCTTCCGATAAATTATCATCCAAATGCGGCACATTACTAACCAAAACTGTATTATAAATATTGGCAATTTCAATAAAGTCAGATGGACTACGTGGTTTCATACAAAGCTCACGGAATTCACACCACAAAACATCTTCTGTATGTCCAAGCGTTTCGACTTCACGGTTATTGATGATGATCGAATCTTTAGAGATGGTTTGTGACAATACTAAAGCATTAAAGCGTTCAGCCATCCATGTTTTATTTTCATCATTTAAAGGTGACTTAAACAATTGCGCTTGTTTTAATACACGTAAACGATAATCTACCCCTGCATCAACATTTAAAATGACACAATTTTTCTTCACCATTTCAATCGTTGGAATAAAACGATCGCGATGAATACCATTTTTATATAAACCATCAGGTGCAATATTTGATGTTGCAATCAATGTGATGCCACGTGTAAATAGCTTTTGAAACAAATCACTGAGAATCATTGCATCTGTTACATTCGACACAAAAAACTCATCAAAACAAATCACCACTGCATCTTTGTAAATTTGATCTGCAACTAAATCGAGTGGATTACGCTGACCAGAAAGTTTATTTAACTCTTTATGTACAAACTGCATAAAGTGATGAAAATGCATACGTGTTTTTCGACGAAATGGAATTGATTCAAAAAACTGATCCATTAGCCATGTTTTACCACGTCCCACACCGCCCCACATATACACCCCTTTTGGTGCTGTTTGACGACGAAAGCGACGAAAAGCCTTTTTAGAAGCTTTATAACGGCTTAGTAACTCTTGCCAAACACGATCTAGCTCATGCACTGCTTGCGCCTGTGCTTCATCGGGTAAAAACTGCCCAGATGATAAAGCCTGAGCGTAACGTTCCGCAGGAGATAAAGGCGTAAATGCGGTGCTGTGTGCTGTTTTTTTGTCTAACATATTACTTTAATACTTTTAGGGGCTAATGGAAGTATAGCGAAAATTAGAATTTGATAAATAAGACTTTGTCATTAATTCATTCTTGCTATACGTAAACTTAGGCTATTTGCCATATTGGCGTGGACTTTGCCCAAACCAACGTTTAAATGCATGATTAAATGCCGCAGGCTCAGAATATCCCAACAATTCAGCAATCATTTCTATTGAATATTCTTTATATTCAATCAGACGCAATGCTTTATGTTTGATTAATTGCTCACGAATCATTTTGTAACTGGTGTTTAATTGTTGCAGTTGATGACGTAAAGTACGCTCTGGTAAATTTAAAGCCTGTGCAGTTTCTGCCATCGTTGGCATAACACCTTGCTGTAACTCTAAATAATCATTTACACGTTGAATTAACACTGGAACCTGATGTTCAACTGCACTTAAACGTTGAATCTCCTCTATACATTTCACCTCATAAACACGATGCGTTATTGGGTCAGCGGATGAAATTTTGACATCTATAACATATTTATCCAACCAAAATGCAGCCGATGGACAATCAAAATGCAAATTTGAGCCATAGTAATGATAAAACTCTTGTAATGTTTCAGGATCTTCTGGTTGTTTAAATGGTAACTCAACACGTAAATCAGGAACAATTAAACCCATCATTTTATAAATATCTTGCAAAAATTTATAAGTTCCTGAAATTTCACATTGGGCACGTAAAAGCCCCATTTCAGATTTTAGATCAACGGGCTGATAACTTAAAGCGACCTGATGTTCATTTTCAATGGTATCTAAAACTCCATATAAATGCGTTAAGCCCTGAAATCGAATACCATTTTTGATTGCATCACCAATACTATTACATGTTACTAATAACATTAATAATGGACCATAACCCGCAAGAGCATAATGCTGCCCAATAAACAATCCTGTTTCAGGCTGTACACCTTGACCAATAATTTTTTGAATATCCCACTCTAAGCTCGGATGAATAATTGAACTTGGATCTAGAGCATCGGATTGAATTCCAATACTCGCAAGGCGTTCATCCACATCAATACCTGCATTACGCATACCTTGAATTAAATACATTAAGCCGAGTATTGATCTTTTCATCATATCTACAATATTTTTCACTGTTTGTTTTTTACTATATTCTTGAACTTTTTTAAATTGCCGATTTGATCAATTTTTTTGTTTGTTGAATCATGTCTGTTTTTTTGAAATTCAGTTAAGCTCAACTAAAATCAAAAGAATAGGTTTTAAAATATGTGTGCAACAAACGCGAATCATGAACCCACTCAAAAAACTCAAATTGCGATTATTGGTGCAGGTTTTGGCGGCTTAGCTATGGCTATTCGTCTATTACAAGCCAATATCCATGACTTTATTATTTTAGAAAAAGCCGATGATGTTGGTGGCACATGGCGTGAAAACCAATATCCTGGTGCTGCCTGTGATGTCCAATCTCATATGTACTCGCTCTCTTTTGCACCTAAAAAAGATTGGTCTAAACGCTATGCTGAAGCACCTGAGATTTTTGATTATATTCAGGACCTTATTAAAGAATATGAACTTAAAAAATATATTCAGTTTAAGCAAGAAGTTATTTCAACCACATATAATGAACAACAAGGTCATTGGCATTTAGTATTAAACAATGGGCAAAAAATAGAAGCACAATTTGTTATTTTTGCCTCTGGTCCTTTACATGTACCACAAATTCCAAAAATTAAAGGTATTGAAAAGTTTAAAGGTGAAGTTTTTCACTCCTCACAATGGAACCACAAATATAACCTTAATCAAAAGAATGTTGCATCTATTGGAACAGGTGGCAGTGCCATTCAATACATTCCAGAAATTGCTGCAAAAGTTAAAAATCTTTACGTTTTACAACGTACTGCTGCATGGGTTATTCCACGCGACGAACGCGCTTATAATGCATTAGATAAACATTTATTTAAACGTTTTGAATGGTTTAGAAAACTACATCGTGCACGTTTGTATTGGTCAAATGAGTCTCGTGTTGTTCCTATTGTACAACCCAAGATTATGAAATATGGTCAAAAACTAGCGGAAGCTTTTATTAAATTCCAAGTGAAAGATAAATCTATTGCTAAAAAATTGACTCCTGACTATGTGATGGGATGTAAACGCATCTTGATTTCCAATAAATATTTTCCAACTTTTAATCGTGAAAACGTGGAATTAATGACTGATGCCATTCAAGAGCTTACTGAAAACAGTATCATCATGAAAAATGGTCAAGAACGCCAAATTGATTGTTTAATTTATGGCACAGGCTTTATTACTGACCCACGTATTTATCTAAAATCATTTGAATGTTACGGTTTAAATGGCATTGAACTCAAAGATGCATGGAAAGATGGTGCAGAAAGCTATTATGGTGTGACCACTAAAAACTTTCCTAACTTATTTCAATTGTTAGGACCAAATACAGTACTTGGGCATAATTCTGTTATTTTTATGATTGAATCTCAGGTCAATTATATTTTACAGCTTATTCACCTTGTCAACAAAACCAAGACCCAAGCGATTGTCATTAAACCAGAAGTGCAAGACCAATTTAATGATCAAGTACAAGCGCAGCTCAAAGGTACAGTTTGGCAGTCAGGCTGTGTTAGTTGGTATCAACAAGATGGTGGAAAAAACTTCTCACTTTGGCCAACGTATACATGGAAATTTTGGATGCAAACTCGAACTGCAAATCCAGCAGATTATTTACTCTTAGGTAAAAAACAAATGTCAAACAAAAATTCACGTGCTGCATAAAACTTTGGCTATAATGGGTAAATACTGATTATTTACCCATTTTTATGCAATCTCTTTGGCTTATCTTTCAACTTTTATTTTGCTTATTTTTAGGCTTTATTTTAGCGCGACGCTTACCTCAGTGGCTCGAAAAAATAGCTTTCAAAGTGTTGCCTTATTTTACTTATATCTTACTGGTTGCGATTGCCATTGAGTTTGCTCAAACCTTGCATACTATTGCTCAACCTGCACAAATTCTCAGTGATGCTATTACCATTTCTTTAGCAACTTCTGCTGGTGCATTTATCTGTTGTTATATTTTATTTAAATTAATTGGCTTTCAACCGACTCAAGGTCGTGTATCTAGTGAACTACTCATTGGTTCTCTAATTAATATTAGTTATGCTTTTATTGCGATCGCATTTGGCTATGGATTATCTGAGTTATTTTCAGCATTTGATTATCAATTACACATTAGTTCATGGTATTTGTTATTAATTTTTATGATACTGATTGGTTTAGATTTAGCCTATTCTCCTCTTGATCGCTCATGGCTCAATTGGAAGATTATGTTAGTACCTATTGGCTGTATTATTGGTTCAATTATTGGTGCAGTTGTATGCTCATTACTCATCAACAACATTAATCTCAAAGACTTAATCATGCTTTCTCAAGGATATGGCTTTTACTCTATGACAGGTATTGTCGTTACTGAGCTGAAAAATGCACATCTTGGCAGCATTGCACTAATGAATGACTTATTTAGGGAAATTTTTGCTATTTTAGCGATGTATATCATCGGCTGGCGCTATCCACGCTCTGCAATCTCAACCGCAGGAGCAACAGCAATGGATGTGACGTTACCTATGGTTAAACAGGCATGTGGCAATGAATTTATTCCTCATGCAATGGTAAGTGGCTTTGTGTTATCTATACTTGCGCCTATTGCTGTGAGTATTTTAGCAGCGTTATAAGTCTTCGCGCTCATATTCAGCTAGAGAATAACGAATATTGATCACTCGATTTTCTTTAATCTCTAACTGACAAAGCGCAGTATCTAAACTAGGCTTTTTGGGAAAAATGATCATTTTATTCGCAGTGTGTTTATAAACCTTAAGCATCTCATGTTGAGCAATGATCATTAAGATCTCATTCATCGATTGACGCAAATGTGACTGCACACAAAACTCCTTCATCGCCTGATTATAAATTCTTTGTTTATACAATTCTTGGCACACAGGTATAAGCACTAACATTAACAGCAAAACAATAAAAATAGATTTATTTTTAGTCATTATTTTTCCTTTTTATTTTGACAAATAATCTCGATAGTAATCGTATTATATTTATGTCATTATGATTTTGATGAGTTTTTTATAAATTATTTGCTTATTTGTAGCGTGTAATCACAAAACAAAAACTAAATAAGTACTTTCATTTAAAGGAGAAAAATAAGTGGATTTAATTGCAGGTGCTAACACGATAGTTCCTACGACTGCATTAACATTAGAAATTCAAGTTTTCGGCATTGACTCAACAGCCTTAGATTTCAGCGCTTATAGCCTCGCTGCACAAACGAACAAAGTACGTGGCGATGATGATATGATTTTTTATGGGCAATTAAATAATCAAAATCATTCCATCTATTTAGAACAAAAATCCATTATTTCATTTCATCTACAGTTACATAAAATTGATGCACAAATCCATAGAATTGCAATTTGTGCAACACTAGCAAATGAACAATTAAATTTTTCAAATATCTCTCATCTCCTTTTAAAAGTGAAAAATCAACAACAAACTTTAGCACAGGCTAAAATTATTGGACAAAATCATCGTGAAGTTGCACTTATTTTAGGAGAATTTTACCGTTATAAAGAACTCTGGAAATTTAAAATGATCGCACAAGGCTTTAATGGTGGACTTAAGCCTCTAGCTGAGCATTTTGGTGTTGAAATTGCAGATGAACAACCGACTCATATTGACCCGACTCCCCCAGCACATGTAGAACTACCAAATACTTCATCCGAGCAAGCAACTACAAGTCATATTTTAAAAGACATTTTTAGCGCTCCACTCAAAGCCTTAGAAAAAAGAAAACATATAAAAGAGTTTCAAAAACAACTCCTACCAATTTTTGCAACGCACGATATCAGCCCACAAAACCAACAACAACTTATTGAATTTTGTACAGATAAAAATATTACTTTAGCTGATGCTTTGAACTATTCTGAACAAGAAATTAAAAGCTTTTTATTACAAGTCTCGCAACATAAATCAAAACAACAAATCATAGAATGGGCACAGTTTCTACAGGTACCACAAAATACTTTAGAACAAGCCTTAATCATGCTACGCCAAGCCAATGAAGTTAAGTTTGTTAATATGCTCAAAACTGCTTTAGCGGATGGCATACTGAGCAATCAAGAAATAGAAAAATTGACACAATTTGCCACACTGCACCAATTAAATAGTAAAGAGTTAGTACAACGCGCCAAAAATGCTATCGAAGATTTCTTTAATTTTACACTTGCTTCTCTTATTTTTGATGGCACTATTTCACATGAAAATGAATTATTGATTAAAAAATTATGCCAATTTCTACATCCTGAACCAACACTTCTCAAGCAAATTAATAATACAATTTCCATAGCGAAACAGATTACACAAATTAAACAAGGTCAAGTAAATACAATTCAAACCACCGAAATTATTGTCAAAAATTCTGAGTTTGTTTATCTACATCAAAAGAAAGTAGGTATTCAAGTAACCAAAAAAGAATATGTTGTTGGTGACTTATTTATTACGAGTGAGCGGATTATATTTAAAGCAAGTACAGCTTTTGAGCTTCTTATTTCAAATATTATTGCTGTTGAAATTCTTTCTGAATATATTGAAATTATAGCAAAAACCAAAAAAGGTTCAGGTAAATATCATATTGGCAAAGATTCAAATATTGTTGAAGCTTATATTGAATACGCAATTAAAAGATTTCATCGACAGTTAGACTTTTCACAAAGTTCAGGTAACACCCGACATATTCCACAAAATATTAAAAATGCAGTATGGCAAAAATGCCAAGGCAAATGCGTACAATGTAGTTCAAGTGCTTATTTAGAATTTGATCATATTATTCCATTTTCTAAAGGTGGTTCTAACTCAGAAAATAATTTACAGATTTTATGTCGAAAATGTAATTTAGAAAAAAGTAATCAAATTTAATTTTTATAGATTTTAAATCACGATCCACATTGAATCGTGATTTAAATATTTAGTACATTACAATGTTGCCAAAATATCTTTTAAAGTTTGGCTTGGATTTTCTGATTGAGTAATTGGGCGACCAATCACTAAATGCGTAGAGCCATCAAGCATCGCTTGTTTAGGCGTTACAATACGCTTTTGATCATCTGCATTAGAACCTGCTGGTCGAATGCCGGGTGTCACTAAAGAAAAATCTTTTCCTAATGTTTCACGCAACATTTTTGCTTCTTGTGCAGAACACACTACACCATCCAAACCACTGTCTTTAGTCAGTTGAGCTAAACGTTGAACTTGTTCAAAAGGCTCAATATCTAAGCCAATATCACGTAAGTCTTCACGCCCCATAGAAGTTAAAACAGTAACCGCGATCAACTGTGTATTATAATTACCAGCCTTTAAACGCTCTACACAAGTTTCCATCATTTTACGACCACCAGAAGCATGAACATTCACCATCCATACGCCCATGTCGCCAGCAGCACATACAGCTTGTGCTGTAGTATTTGGAATATCATGAAATTTTAAATCTAAAAATACTTCAAATTTACGATCATGCAAAGCTTTGACTATACTTGATCCTTCATGAGTAAATAGCTCTTTACCCACCTTTACCCGACAAAGTGATGGATCCAATTGATCAGCAATTTTTAGTGCGTCATATTGGCTTTTAGCATCTAAGGCAACAATAATACTCAAGGGGTTCTTTCCATCACAACAAGATGGCTTATTATAAGGATAATCAAGAGCTGCACAAAGCCTTAATCTTCTTTAATGCAGATATAATGTATGATTAGTTAAAATAATGAGATCCTCAATCTTTCATTATTTTAAATGATTGAGGATCTATAGCATTATAATGATTTAAAGTTTTTTATCTTGTGCGTATACATCCATCACTGTTTTTTCATGGCGTACACTTGCTGCTGCCTCAGCGGCTGCCAATTGAGCACTTTGAATTTGCTCTTTACGTAAATGGTCAATGTCTTTGCGCAATCTCTTAATTTCCCAAGCATTTTGAAATACACGGAAAATCTGCACACCAACCAATAGTCCAAGTACAACACCGAGTACTAAGGTTAGTAATAACAATAAGCCTAAACGCATTGCAGGAACTTGGGTAAACAATAAGTCCACAGGCAGTTCAGCTGGATTTTGTAAAACCAATGCTAACGCATAGCCAAATATTACTAACAGTAATGCTACTAAGAAATAGCGCATAATCACCCCATTTTCGAATTTTTATTTATTTGCAGATTCGTTTACTGCGTCGCGTAATGCTTTACCAGGTTTAAAGTGTGGTACGGCTTTAGCTGCAACTTCTACTGATTTGCCTGTCTTAGGATTACGACCTACACGTGGCTCACGGTGATGTAGAGCAAAACTACCAAATCCGCGAATTTCAATACGATCATCAGACGAAAGCGATGCAATCATTTGATCAATCATAATCTTAACAGCTTCTTCAACCAATGGCTCAGCCAAGTGTGGGTTTTTAAGTGCAATTCTTTCTATTAAGTCAGATTTGTTTAATGCTTCAGTTGTCATCTACGACCTCAATTAATTTGAATGCTATTTAGCTTGCTTTAAATAATATCCTTTTTAAATACAAAAAGGTAGCGCAGTGATCGTATACTACGCTACCTTTTACAGTATTTGTATAAAAAGTATTAATTAATTACATTTAATAATACTTTTTAACAACACCTCTTAGTGATTCATTTGAGCTTTGATCAAATCACCGATCGTTTTAGGACCGTTGTCTTGAGCAGTTGTAGCAGTTTTTAAGCTTGCTACAGCTTCTTTCTCTTCAGCTTCGTCTTTCGCTTTGATAGACAAGTTGATAGAGCGAGATTTACGGTCAACGTTGATGATTTTCGCTTCAACTTCTTGACCAACTTCTAAGAATTTAGTTGCATCTTCAACGCGATCGCGGTTGATTTCAGATGCTTTCAAAGAAGCTTCAACTTCGTCAGCTAACTTAACAGTTGCGCCTTTAGCGTCAACAGCAGTTACAGTACCTTTAACCAAAGCACCACGTTCGTTAGCAGCTAAGAAGTCATTGAATGGATCGCTATTCAATTGCTTAACGCCAAGGCTGATACGGTTACCTTCAGCATCTACAGATAAGATAACTGCTTCAACTGTGTCACCTTTCTTGTAACGACGGATAGCTTCTTCGCCTTGTTCGTTCCAAGAAATATCAGATAAGTGAACAAGACCGTCGATACCACCAGCTAAACCGATGAAGATACCGAAATCAGTGATTGATTTGATTGTACCAGAAACTTTTTCGCCTTTCTCATGAGCTTTAGCAAACTCTTCCCATGGGTTAGCACGAGTTTGTTTGATACCAAGAGAAATACGACGACGTTCTTCATCAACTTCAAGAACCATAACATCAACTTCGTCACCAATCTGAACAACTTTAGATGGGTGGATGTTTTTGTTAGTGTGATCCATTTCTGAAACGTGTACTAAACCTTCAACGCCTTCAGCGATTTCAGCGAAACAACCGTAGTCAGTTAAGTTTGTTACACGCGCTTTAACGATAGAACCTTTAGGATAACGGTTCATGATCGCTAACCATGGATCTTCGCCAAGTTGTTTAAGACCTAGAGAAACACGGTTACGTTCTTTGTCAAATTTAAGTACTTTAACAGTAACTTCTTGACCCACTTCAACAACTTCTGAAGGGTGTTTGATACGTTTCCAAGCCATATCTGTGATATGTAGAAGACCATCAATACCACCAAGGTCAACGAATGCGCCGTAGTCAGTAAGGTTTTTGATTGTACCAGTAACTGTTTGACCTTCTTCCAATTGAGAAAGAAGCGCTTCACGGTCAGCTGAAGATTCAGCTTCCATTACTGCACGACGAGATACAACAACGTTGTTACGTTTAGCATCAAGTTTGATTACTTTGAATTCTAACTCTTTACCTTCAAGGTGAGTTGTATCACGGATAGGACGCGTGTCTACAAGTGAACCAGGTAAGAACGCACGAACTGGACCGATGTCAACAGTGAAACCGCCTTTAACCTTACCAGAAATAACACCAGTAACGATTTCGCCGTCTTCAAAGATTTTTTCAAGTTTAGTCCAAGTTTCAGCACGTTTTGCTTTTTCACGTGATAAAACTGTTTGACCCATACCGTTGTCAAGCGCTTCAACAACAACGTCTACTGTATCGCCAACTTGAACTTCAAGTTCACGTTGTTCGTTTAAGAATTCAGAGCGAGATACAACACCTTCAGATTTAAGGCCAGTATCAACAGTTACCCAGTCAGAATCGATACTAACAACGATACCTTGGATGACTGCACCCTTTTCAACGTTGAGGTTTAATTCGCTTTCTTCAAAGAGGGCTGCAAAAGATTCGGTCATGATATACCTAGAAAAGTCAGCGGTCTTGGATCAGACAAGGCCGGTTCAGTTAAGTCTCCACATAGTCCGTATAAAACTGATCAAGCTATGCTTCCACTAAATTTGTTAATTTGCTAATCGCGCATCGATAAAATCAGTCATCAATTTGAATACCTCATCAATGTTCAATTCGGAACTATCAATGATGTAAGCATCTTGTGCTGGCTTTAATGGAGCAACTGTACGCTCCATATCTCGCTTATCACGCGCTTGGATATTAGACAAAATATCGTTTATTTTAACATCCAAACCCATAGCCTGCAACTGTTTTACTCGGCGTGTCGCTCGTGATTCTGCTGAAGCAGTCAAATAAATTTTCGCTTGTGCTTCTGGAAAAATTGAGGTTGCCATATCACGACCATCTGCAACTAAACCTGGTGCTTGCGCAAAAGCACGTTGACGCTCAAAAAGTGCAGTTCTAAGTACAGGAATTGCTGCAACTTTTGAAGCAAACTCTCCGACCTGTTCGGTACGAATCGTTTCTGTCACATTTTCGCCATCTAGAAAAATTTGCGTCGTTGAGTTTATTTCTGTCACAAATTTAATATCTAAATTTTTTGCAATTTCTTCACATTGTTGCAATGTATTTTCTTCATTTAGAGCATCTAATAAAGCTTTTTTATACAATGAAAATCCAAGTAGACGATAGATTGCACCCGAATCCAATAAATGAAATTGATAATGCTCAGCAAGTTTTGCTGCTAATGTGCCTTTACCTGAACCACTTGGTCCATCAATCGTAATAATTTGAATGGTCATTGAACTTCCAATTAAACAGATTTTGCCAGTTTCTTAAAACCTAGTGTAATCGCAAGTTTAAGCTGTGCAAGTATTAATTTACTCACAAATGGCGCACGTGCTTGTAATTCAATCGTATAATCGACACGAGTTTTATTTTGCGCCAATTCGGTAAATTCAAGAATACCAATATGATGTTTAATTAACGGATTGTTAATTATTTTATACTCAATACGCTTATTTACATCAACCAATGTAATTTGCTCTTGAACAGGTTTAATTGGACCAAAACCCATACGACGAATTGAACCCAAACCATCAGGACGTTCAGGATCAGCCGAGTCTTTTACACGTACGACTTGTACAGGTGAAAATGCAATATTATAAGTTGCATGTTTTGAAAGTAAATCAAAAACTTGATCTATAGGGGCATTAAATTCTTGTTTAACTTTAATCGAATTCATTCTATTTCCTTTTCACTTTAGTTATTTTGACAATTCTTATTGTCATTAAAATTCAGTGCTATTTTAGACTAGTTTTGATTTTGATTTAAGCATCTTTGTTGTAACTTTAATTGTTTTTTTTGCTCACGGCGCATTTTAAAAAAATCAGAAAGCTGTTGCGAACATTGCATCTGCAAACATCCAGCAGTAAATTCAAAAATATGATTGTAATAACCTATTTCCAATAATTTTCGACTACTAACTAAAGCTCCCGCCTTAGGCTCACTTGCCCCAAATACAACACGTTGCACACGCGAATGAATCAACGCCCCTACACACATTGTACAAGGCTCTAAAGTAACATATAAAGTCGCATCTATAGGTAAACGATAATTTTCAATGGCTAGGCAAGCTTGACGAATTGCTTGAATTTCAGCATGTGCAGTAGGATCATGTGTTGAAATAGGTGTATTAAAACCTTGTCCGATGATTTTCCCATCACTCACTAAAACAGCTCCTACAGGGATTTCCCCCTGAGAAGCCGCAATAGCAGCTTGCTCGAAAGCAAACTGCATCCATTTTTCATCTTGTTTATTTTGTTCATCAATCATGGAATATTAAGCAATTACACCATATTGTCTTAATAAAACATTCCAACTTTCAACTGTTGTGATGGGTGGGTTCTTCGCCAATATGCCTTTTAAAGTCATACTTTCTGTCGGTTCCCATTCTGGTGATAAGTCTTTATCAACAAGGCGTGCACGCACTCCTTCAACAAAGTCTGGATGACGAATTTTCCAATCAGAAATTTGCGCTTCTAATTCAAAAATTTCACTCCATGGATGCACTTGACGCCCCCATTGCCACAACAACCAAGTAATTGCTGCTGTGCTTGGCGAACCTTTTTGTAAGTTTTCACTCGCTTGACGCAGCCAATCACTACGTGCCTCGCTCAATCCTACAATGGCTTCATAGTCTTGTTCAAAATTAATACCACGACAAACACTATGAATAACATCAAGAGAATTTTGCAACGGTCCAGGAGATACAGGTCGATGTAAACTATTTAGCGTATCATCTAATGCTCTAAAGTCCCCTGCTGGATAATGATCCCAATCAATATCAATTAATTTTTTTAATACAACATCACGTTGAGCATCACAAATATGCGTTGCCCATCCGATACCATATCCACCTGCCGCAGTCATAATTGAACCTGTCAAACCTGTAAATAAGCCGACAGGACCACGATCTGCAAGGAAGCGCGTTGCACCTACATCTGGATATAAACCGATATTCACTTCAGGCATCGCCAAACGTGAATATGGTGTTACTAATCGAAATGGTGCAGCCATAAATAGACCTAAGCCACCACCCATGACATAGCCTTCACCCCAAACTACGATTGGCTTAGCATAGTCATGTAAAAGTAAATCGAGCGCATATTCAGTTTTAAAGAACTGATTTGCTGCATCAACTTCATTATTAATCACCAATTGACGCAGTTTTCGAACATCACCACCAGCACAAAAAGCTTTAGGTGTTGTTGAATCAAGCCAAATTGCTTTAACCTGATCATCTTTATGAAAATCTTCAAACAACTTTAATAAAGCTGCCACGATAGACTCATCTAAAGCATGTAAAGATTTTGGGCGATTTAAACGAATAATTCGCCAACCATTCACTGCTTCTTCAATGATTAAATCAGGATGATAGTTATTGATCTCAGGAGAGTTTGTCATGCGTCCAGCTGCCAGTCGATTGGCTCAATGCCATTTTGTTTAAGATAATTATTGGTTTTAGAGAACACTTTACAACCAAAAAAACCACCACGATTTGCTGCTAAAGGAGATGGATGTGCAGCTTTTAATACAAGGTGTTTCGTTTGGTCAATACGTTGCCCTTTTCGTTGTGCATAGGCTCCCCATAAAATGAAAACCACATGCTCACATTGCTCATTAATTACATCTATTACAGTATCTGTAAAATTTTCCCAACCTTGTTTTTGGTGTGATGTTGGCTGCCCTGCTTCTACAGTCAGTACACTATTTAAAAGAAGCACGCCTTGCTCTGCCCACTTGGTCAAATCCCCGTGTTTAGAGATACTTACACCTAAGTCAGTATTTAGCTCATGAAAGATATTACGTAAAGACGGAGGCAATGCAACTCCTCTTTGTACAGAAAAGCTCAAACCATGGGCTTGATTTGGTCCATGATATGGGTCTTGCCCAAGAATCACAACCTTTACTGCATGTAACGGTGTAGTATCTAAAGCATTAAAAATCAATGAGCTTGCAGGATAAATTTGTTTATTTTCGGCAATTTGTGATTTTAAAAACTCACGTAATTGATCCATTTTTGCACTGAGCAGAAACTCTGCCAAACCTGCTTTCCAACTCTCATCTAACCGAACTTGATTTAATTTTGCTTGCTCTTGTTCAGTCAATTGCATCCTGTTCCATCCTTACTATTTCACTCAATCTTCAATACCCGAAGGTGTTAAATTTAAAATATACCACTGCATCAGTTACAGTTTGACTTGCAAATCTACTTCTGGATTTTGAAATTTCACGCCCTGTTTTAACTTTTCATACATTTCAGGGTCATTCCATTCGGCTTGAACTTGCTCAGAAAAGATAATTTGCTCAAGGCTCAACACACCCATTTGCTCATTTTCAATATCTTCAAGAAAACTTTGTGCATAGCCTGTATCTGTTTCATGTACGATTACAGAGTAAACTTCAACGTCACCTTCCCCATTTTGGGTAATCGTTGACTGTAAAACTTGCTGCGCCAAGTAGAAAAATATTCGTGAAAATTGTTCTGCTGAAGGCGATACAGGTAATGCAACCCAACGCGCACTAAAGGTTTTACATGCTTGAATATAATCCGCATTGTCATCTTGCCAAAAGCAAATCGCATGATCAAAGCTATCAAAAATGTCCTTAATCACACCTTTTAACAAACCAAAATCATAGACCATTTGACCATGATCTAGCTTTGAGGCTTTCAGCAATAATTCGACTTTATAACTGTGCCCATGAATCGAGCGTTTACAACGATCCGAAGTACAGTTACGCACGATATGCGCATTTTCAAATTTAAATAATTTACGAATTAACATATGTCAAATTATACAAAAAGAATAGTCAAGAAATTAGATTATAAAGCAAAACGCCGACGCTGAGGATTAATTTTAACGTTCATTGCAATTGGCAAAAAGTATGAAGAAGAATTAACCACATGATTTTATCTATTATTCAGCACAGAAAATATGGATTTAGGCAAAAGTGAAAAGCTTTGCAAAAATAAATGATTAAAATGGCGCTAAATTTCGAGCATATACCACAACTCTATTATTTTTACGCATCATATGGCTACTCATTTGACGGTTTCTATTTTCTAAAGCAACTTCGATTTCCCCTACAAAGTAATTTGATTTTACATCAAATAGATTATTTGCCAGTTGACTGTTTTCAGATGAAACTCCCTTAAAAAGATCCAAACTTAATAAATCTTGAACATTATTAAAATTTTCCATTTTGGCTTGCTTTTGTTTTAATAAAGCCATAATCGCATTCAGGTCAAGTTTAGGATCAATGGTTGCAAGTAACAATGCAGGTGCTGTATTGATATTTATTTTAGTGGAAATATCAGGTAAAGCTGTAACATAAGGTTTTATTAAATCGTAATTTTTCCCTTCAAAGCCACGGACTTGTCGTAACTCTTCCACACTAAAAAAAGCATGATTGGCTGCTGAATATGATGGTTGTAAACCATTATAATAATTACTTTCTGCACCCATAGCACCTGAAGGTAAATCATCAGCATCTTGCCAATCGATCACAGAAGCACTGAGTTCGGCAGGCAATCCGACACGCACTAATAATTTCTCAAAGTACAACTTATTTTCTTCGTTTGGCTTACCATCTGCTTTGAGTAAAGTGTTTAGATTAAATTTTCCAGATTCATCC
The DNA here is from genome assembly GCF_003024515.2 of Acinetobacter sichuanensis. Lineage (GTDB taxonomy): Bacteria > Pseudomonadota > Gammaproteobacteria > Pseudomonadales > Moraxellaceae > Acinetobacter > Acinetobacter sichuanensis. The sequence goes on along the minus strand of NZ_PYIX02000041.1, from coordinate 12,186 downwards.
TTGATTTTTCCAGAAATAAAACCACCCTCTATAGGAAATGCAGGCATGGGTTTTGCCCACAATTCTTGTAAATGATCAACATTAGCACTGTTTTGCGCATCTTGAATTAACAACTCAGAAAAAAATGCCTCAGCACTTTTTGCATAATTTAGTGCTTGATTTTGACGAATCACATAAGCAGTATTTTCATTGGTGGTGTATTGGCGCTTTACAATTGTCGCAGCAATAATGGTTGCTAATGCGACCATCACCAAAATTGTAATTAATGCGATTCCTTGTTGCTGCTTGATCATGAACGTCTCTTTAAATCGTGCTTATTGTTTTGACTCAGCCCTTAGAAAATCTGTATTTAACAGACTAAAAACCCATTCATATTCAACATCACGAATCATCACTTTAATTTTAATGCCGCGTGGTAACTGGCGTTCATTAAATGTATTTTCATCAGGCCAACGCTCTAACTCATTTGGATTTAACAAAGTCACTTGATACTGGTCAACATCATTCAACAACACACTCGACAAAGGCTGTGCAGAATTAGGTAGATTCAGATTTGCATATTTTAAACGATAAAGTTTTTTATCTTGTGCATTATAAGCGTACTCTACACGTTCATATGTAGAAATGCCTTGCTTTAGAGGATCCGTCATTCCTGTTTTACTAAAGCTTATTTTTTGATTTTCCAAACTTATTGCAGGCAGTATTTGTTGCCCAAAACTCGCTGTCACAGGAATGATTTGCAAGGTATCTCTTTGTACTTGTTGATACGCTTCTTGTAACTGCCCGAGATTTTCTTCATGCATTGCATTGCGATCTTTAACCTTCACAAGATAATCAAAAATCTTCCATCCTAATGCAGAAAGAACTGCAAAAATTGCGATTGCCACCAAAAGCTCAACCAGTGTAAATCCCAAATTGGTTTTTTTTATTCGCATGGGTCACTCAGTCTAAGATTCGGTCGTTTGTTGAGGGTAATTAAAGAAAACAGTATGGCTAATGCCTGCTTCAACTTTATTATTATCAGGATTATATAAACTAATTTGAATTTCAATTTTTTTAACATTCGGGCTAATGGTTGACTCTGATTTTTTATCTACTTGCCATGTTTGACCTTGCGAGGTGATTTGCTCAGACTGTGTACCTGTGAGCTGTTCACGGTTAATTTCCATTAAAGCCACCTGATTTTGAGCAACAAACTGAGCTTTGGTTCTTAAAATTGAATTTGCTGTAGATTGCGTATATTGCATTGCGACTTTGGTTAAAGCCATTGCAGCAACTGCAAAAATGGCTAAAGCAACAACGACCTCAATCAAGGTAAAACCTTTACTCTTCATCGGTCACTTTCCCCAAATAATCAATATCAATCAAAGCACCAATTGCTTTTTGGTCATAATACATTTGAATTTTGACAGGTTTAGCTTCACCATTACCAAACCAAATAACTTTAGGGGCATTTGTTCCAATTAAATCATCATTATTTGCATTAACATATCGATGCTCTTGATTTTGGATAGAAAATGAAACACGTTCAGGTAATTTACGCATTTGAAAATTAGCGACATCTTTCCAGCGTTTTTCCTCAACAATACGTAAGCTTTGCTCTGCATTTTCTATTACAGGCTGATATCGTACTAATTTATATTGAAAAGGTGCAACATCAGTTGCAGGTAAAACCTCTAACGCATAGATTAAAGCCTGATCATTGGCTTCACGATTAATTTTTTTTAAATCTAAAATTAAAAATTCACGTGCTTGTAAAGCTTTGCGATGATCCACACCACCAATATTTAAAACCACTAGAGATGCCATAATACTGATGATGACAATGACCACCATTAATTCAATCAGCGTAAATCCATGCTGATTTTTTAATCGTGGTCGTTTCAACATAATCGTTAAACCTTCAACTCAGTAGATTGAGCATGCTTTGGCATCGATAAAGCTTGGTCAATCAATGCAATACGCAAAGTATCCCGTGAACCTAAATAACGCTGATAAAAGCTAGAATTTAAAATTGCTGCACCACCATGCGTAATAGACCAAATAGAGGCTAAATAATCTCGCCCTGACATTTGACTGTCTATATATAGCAAATAATGATCCGTCATACGAATAATAATACGCAGTCGCTGTTTACGAACTTGATAAAGCTCATGAAATAAATGATGTATCCCTTGCCCTGTCGTCGACAAACGTTCTTCAATCTGATGAAATAACACTGTACGCTCAGGATGATGCAAATGATGCAACATAAAAAATGCTAATTGTTCAGGAAACTCTTTTTCTGTGTCTTTAATCATTTCCAATAACATGCGCTCATTACGAATAATGAGCAACATATAAAGTTCATCTTTACTTTGAAAATGTTTATAAAGTGTTCCCTTTGCAAGATCTAATTCAGCCGCTAACGCATCAAGCGTCATACCCGACTCACCGTTTTCTAAAAGCAGTTGCTCAGCGACCTGAAAAATTAATGCTTCTCTTGCTCTAAACTGAGCCTGACGATCCATCTTCACTCGATAAACTCTCTTCTTAATCTTATATCTATAGCATTAACTTTGATGTTGTCTGAGTAAATTTTCAAAGTTCTGTGAAGTAATTTGTCCAATTTCCTCAGGCGTTTTATCATATACATGACTTAGGACTTTGGCTACATAAGGAACGTATTTTGGCTCATTGGTTTTGCCTCTATAGGGCATTGGTGCTAAATATGGACTATCTGTTTCAATTAAAATACGATCAAGCGGCACCTGTTTTGCCACATCACGTAAATCTTGTGCATTTTTAAAAGATACAATACCAGAAAATGAAATGTAATAACCGCAGTCTAATACAGCTTTGGCAGTTGCCCAATCCTCTGTAAAACAATGCAAAATCCCATGGTTCGATTGTTCTGCACGAATAATATCAACTGTGTCATGCTTAGCAGAACGAGTATGCACCACCACTGGTTTTTTTATTATTTTTGATGCTTGAATATGACGAGCAAAGCATTCTTTTTGCTCAGGAATAAACTCAGTACTATGAAAATAATCCAAGCCTGTTTCACCGAGCGCCCAGACTTTTTCAGATTGAGCCAATTGAACCAGTTTTTCTACTGTAGCCCGCTGCATCGTTGCAACATCTTCACAAGGATGCACACCAACGCTATAACCTACATCGGTATGACGTGCTGCTATTGCTGACAAAGCAATATGATCGTCTAAATCCACAGAAATCGCCATGAATTTAGACACACCTTGCTCACGTGCCTGTTGTAACGCTGCGTCCAAATCTCCCCCATAAGGGCTAAGATCAAGTAAAGTTAAATGACAATGGGTATCAACAAACACAATTTTTCCTACATTTCAATTCATCGCATCTTACATTGTAAAGCTATTACGCTCAGAAGACTTTACTCCTGCAAGTAATCTTTCCGCTTCATTTTTGTAATAGATGCCTTTTTCACCACCAAGCTGAATGGCAAAACCTTGTGGTTTTTTACCAGACTGCTTTTGTGTGATCCAAATTACTTTTCCTGTTAATGGAATTTTTTGCGATTGCTCAGGTAAAGTCGCTAACAGAAAAACCTCTTCACCCATTTTCACATTTTGTGTCGAAGGAACAAAAAGCCCTCCACCTTGCACAAAAGGCATATAACTTGCTTGTAGCGTTGCTCGATCTGCTATAACAACTTGTAATAAACCGCCCATACGTGGTTGCATCATTATTTCCCCAAATTATGAAACATTCATTAATTGTATTGAAAGTTGATCAATAATTAGATTTGTTTGCACATTTTGCTCAACGTTTCTTTTTGATTGTTGTAAACTTTCATAGATTGAAAATAATACCTCTAAATTATACTGCTCTGCGAGTGTATTTAATTCTAAATCTGTATTTTTTATCGCTTGCTCCAGCTTAAATGCCACAACATCTGCCAATAAATACTCAAACATTTCAATAAAATCATGAAAGTTAAGTTCTTTATTCCATTTTGTTGCAAATTGCATCGGCATACTTTTTTGCATGACGAGCTTTTTCCAGTCTTGGACAAATTCAGCACGCCGATTTAACCAATCTTTTTCAGCTAAACTCATCGCTTGTAAAGGCATTTGGTTTGAAAGATTCATTAATAACTGAATTTGTTGACTTGAAGCCGTAGGTAAATGCTCATTTAGATAAAGTTGCGCTTGTTCTGGTGCAATACGATCTAAAGCAAAATGCTGCAAACGACTACGGATCGTGGCAGGTAATTTCAAATAATGCTCTGCCAATAAGATAATCACAACACGCTCACCAGGCTCTTCAAGTGTTTTCAATAAAGCATTGGCAGAAGCAATATTTAATGCTTCAGCAGGCTCAATTACAATAACACGCCAACCATCTACAGTTTGCTGTACAAAAGGCAGTAATTCACGAATTTTTTCAATTTTAATCTTAGCATTTTGCTTTTTGTTATCAGCATCTGTGGTGATATGTACATAGTTTGGATGTGTGTCTGACTTTAACCAAAGACAGCTACTACACTCCCCACATGCACCTTGACTTTGTTTATTTAAACACAAAACCCAAGATAAAAAATGCTGTGCAAAAGCGTACTTACCACAACCTTTTTTACCATAAAATAATAAACCATGCCCCAACTGTGGAAAACGTCCTGTTAGAGTATTCCACAATTGTGCTTGCCATGGATAAACTTGATCATTGGATGCATTCATACCCATTAAACTATCCAACTATTCAAAATGTGCAACATCCATCGCATTTAAACGATCTAAATCCGCTTGCGTATCTACGCCTGGTGGTAAGTTGACTTGCGCAATATCAATTGCAATACGATGCCCATTTTCCAAAACTCGCAATTGTTCTAAACTTTCAAGTTGTTCTAATGAACCCATTTCCCACGTAACATATTCTTGTAATAAACTCACACGATAAGCATATAAACCTAAATGACGATAAGCGTGTTGGTGTAAAGATTTTTCCGTTTGTTTTGCAGCATCACGATCATAAGGAATTGGCGAACGACTAAAATAAAGTGCTTCATTCAACTGACTCATCACCACTTTAACAATACTATCGCGCTCAAATTCTTCTAACTGATGAATTGGTTCACATAAAGTTGACATTGCACAATGAGGTTTAGCAACAAGTAAATCCGCGACTTGCTGTACTAAAGTTGCAGGTAACAACGGCTCATCACCTTGAACATTGACAATAATATCATCTGCTGCCCAACCTTTAATCCGTGCAACTTCACTTAAACGATCCGTTCCTGAGGGATGGTTTGGGTTGGTCATGACCACATCTATGCCTTCTGCACGACATACTTCAGCAATACGCTCATCATCTGTTGCAACACATAAGTCATCAAAATCTAAAACTTTTTTTGCTTGATCAACAACACGTAAAATCATGGCACGACCATGAATAAGCAATAAAGGTTTAGCAGGTAAACGCGAACTCGAATAACGCGCAGGAATAACAATGTGTTTCATTTCATTAACCTTAAGAAAGTGCAATGCCTAATTCATTGAGTTGTTGCTTTAAAATATCGTAGCATGAATTTGAAAGCACAGCCTCGACAGGAACAACCCAAATTTCACGTTGAAAATCTGGATGTTGCTTGAGTAATGGCAATAATTTTACCGCGTCTTTTTCAGTCGTAATTATTGGATTAGCATCTTCAAACTGTAAGTCTTCAATTTGATAATCATAATGATCAGGAAATTCATGACATTGAAATTGCTGAACACCCATACTTTCCAGTGTTTTATAAAAACGTTGTGGAAAGCCTATACCGACAACAGCATAATAATCTAGTTTTGCATCAAACACTTCAGCTTGATCAAAACTTGGATTAAGCAAATATGGCTCTGCGACTTGTAAATGCATGTTTAATTTTGATTGTGAATGATGTGCATGTTCAATGACCGTACTATGCGCTAAACGAGAAGTCGGCTCACGTAAATAACCTTCAGGTAAGATTTTTTGATTACCTAAACCACGATTATAATCAAGAACAATCCACTCAATTTGACGATCTAACGCCCAATGTTGTAAACCATCATCGCTAATGATTAAGTCAAGTTGATGATTTTTCAAAAGTAACTCAATACTTGCTTTACGATTAGGTCCAACCACCATCGGCACATCTGTAGATTGCACAATCAAACAAGGTTCATCTCCGACCATTTCAGGTTCAGAGTCTAAGGTCACTTGCGCAGGAAAAGGACCTTGCCCACCATATCCACGGCTAATAACGCCGACACGGACTTGATGTTGTTGCAGATATTTAACCAGTTGAATCAGTAAAGGCGTTTTACCACTTCCACCTACTGTAATATTACCAATAATCATGACAGGAACAGGCGCACGATAACGTTCTTTTAGCCCTGACAAATACAAATGTCGATTAACCACAAAACCAAAACGATAAAGCCATGACAATGGGCGCAAAACAATCAACCACTTTGCTTGTCGGTTCCAAGCATCTTGAATGATTTGCGCGATAGACATAGAGATTTATTCCTCAAAGCTACGTTCATGTAATTGATAATATGCACCATGTTTTGCCAATAAAGCCGCATGTGTACCTTGTTCAATAATACGCCCTTTATCCATAACCACAATCACATCTGCATTTTCAATAGTCGATAAACGATGCGCAATAACAATCGTTGTACGGTTCTGCATCGCTTGATCAAATGCTTTTTGAATAAAGTGTTCAGACTCATTATCTAAAGCACTGGTTGCTTCATCTAAAATCAAAATTGGTGCATTTTTCAAAATTGCACGTGCAATGGCGATACGCTGACGTTGACCACCTGAAAGTGTTAAGCCTTGTGCGCCAACCTCTGTATCATAACCTTGCGGTAAACTCATAATAAAATCATGTGCATAAGCTGCTTTTGCTGCTGCAACAATTTGCTCTTCTGTCGCATTTTCAAGCTGACCGTAAGCAATATTGTCACGAATAGAGCGGTTAAATAAGACAACTTGCTGATTTACCATCGCAATTTGAGTACGCAAACTGGTAATTTCTATATCTTGTATCGCATGCCCATCTAACTCAATCTGCCCTGAACTCACCTCATTAAAGCGCATCAGCAAATTAACCAAAGATGATTTCCCTGCACCTGAACGCCCAACTAAAGCGATGGTTTGTCCCGAATGAATAGACAATGTAAAATCTGAAATGGCTTGATAACCATCAGCATAAGTTAGATTGACCTGTTTAAACTCGACATTACCCTGTAAATTTGGCGTTAATGTGCCTGTATTTTTTTCTTCAGATAAATCTAACAACTCAAATACAGAATGAGCGGCTGCCATACCACGTTGTAATTTTTCATTCACATCGGTTAAGGTTTTGATCGGCTTACTGAGCATTCCTGCTGCGGTAATATAAGAAACGAACTCACCTGCTGAAATATCACCAATAATTTGAGGTCTTAAAGCAATCCACATAATAATACTGAGTGCAATTGCCATAATGAGCTGTACTACAGGACTATTTAACTGCTGTACAACCACCATTTTCAAGCCACGTTTTAAATTTTCAAGAGAATGGTTGCGAAAACGCGCCTGTTCCGCAGTTTGACCACCAAAACCTTTAACCACCAAATGACCATTAACCGACTCTTGTACCACATGGTTAACATCACCCATCGTATTTTGTACTTGGGTTGAAAGTTTACGCATGCGTTTTGAAGCTTTACGAATAATCAAACCAATGAGTGGACCAAAAACCAAAATACAACAGGTTAATTTCCAATTGATATAAAGCAAATAGCCCAATAAACCAATAGTAATCAAACCTTGCTGTACTATTGTTTTCAATGATTCGGTAGATGCAGCCGTTAACTGCTCTACGTTATACATAATTTTGGCGGTAATATGCCCACTACTATTATCTAAATAATATTGTGCAGGGAGTCTAAGTAGCTTTGCAAAAACTTCCTGACGAATATTAAAGATTAAATTTCGTGAGATCACGGCTGTAAAATACCCGCCCATGAATAAACCCACACCACGGAAAAACATGAGTAAAACCACAAGTGCAGGAAATAGGCTGGTAAAACTTTGATCTTTGTTTTGGATCGCTGTAATAATTTTTTCTAGCAATTTAGCAACGGATACTTCTGTTGCTGCATTAATTGCAAAACCTAAAACGACTAAAATCGCTATGCCCCAAAATGGCTTCAAATAACTTAATAGTCGTAAATAGACTTTGAAATCTTGCTTCACTAATTAATAACCTCGGGATGGGACTTTGGTGCTGATGTTGATATTAACAAAACCGAGTTGACCTGCAACATCCATTACACGAATAACATCCTGATGGGTTGCTTTTGCATCAGCTGCGATTACAAACATCAGATCACGACGATCTTGTGCAGATTGTTTGATCGCTGTACTTAAATCGGCACTTTCTTTGGAAGAAAGCGCTTGACCATTGACAGCATAATGACCGCTAGAGTCTACCACGACTTCAATTTTATGTTGATAGTCTTTTGGAGGTACGCCTTGTGCATCAGGCAGAGATAAGTTAATGCGGCTTTGCTGATTAAAAGTCGTCGTTAACAATAAAAATACCAAAATAAATAACAAACAATCAATCATGGGCGTCAAGTTGATGTGTATATCTTCAACACTTTTTCTTTTAAATTTCATTTAAAGCCACCTATTAACCGACTTTTTGAAATTCTTGATCAACATGTTGTTCGTTGTCATTTTCTTGATAAAACAAAGCTGCATGAAATAATGTGGCTTGTTGTTCTAACTCAGCCACATATTCTTGTACGAGGCGTTGAAAATAACGATATGCAAAAAGTGCAGGAATCGCAATAACCATACCTGCTGCCGTGGTAATTAATGCTTTAGAGATACCAGGAATCATCATGGTTGGATTTGCATTTGAACCTAAGTCAACCACCAAAAATGATTCAATAATACCAACAACTGTTCCAAGTAATCCAAGCAAAGGGGCTGCTGCACTCAATGTACCTAAAAAATTAATATTTTTTTCTAAATAACTAATTTCACGTGATGCTGTAGCTTCCATTTGAGCACGAGCAAATTGCTCTCCTTTGGCTGCCGCATCTAAACCATCATTGAAAATATAAGCCAAAGCGCTTTGGTTCTGCGTTGAATCTGATTTTAAATTTTTGACGACTGTTTGAATGGATTGATTTTTTTGAATCAGTAAATGTTTAGGAAGGACTAAACCACGTCGCAAACGAATAAAGCGCTCGATTGAGATTGCAACGGTAAATACTGAACACAGAACGAGTGGTAGCATTAGCCAACCACCTGCTTTGATTAACTCCCACATTTTTATTCCCCACTTCAATAAAAAATACTTTAGGTCAATTTAAGAGATCAAATAAATTCTTTATAATATTTTGATTTATCTATTAAATCTCACACTAAAGCGATGAACACTTTTTAGTAGTACACCAAAAATTTGATCTACTCTTCTCTTAAAGTCATTGTCTTGTAGCAAAACACCTGTGGATTCTATACCATTTCTATATCATTGTCTGAGCAAAAATTGAAGAGATGAATAAGTAAAGAAGATCAATATTTTCTTAACGTAAAGAGAAATGTAGAGCAAATTCTTTGAGTTGTAATTGTCTAATCTCAGTCAAATTTGCTTGATGACTTTTTATTTTAAATACATTCACAAATGCAAAAGAATCTTTTTTAGCAAAAAATAAACATAGAAAATATCAAAGTCAGCATTGTTATAAAATTTCTTTTTACATGATGATTTTTTAGTAGTGTTCAACAATTAAATTTCAAGTTAAGTGATAACAGTGATTGCCTTTTTATGGTAATTTTCTAAAAAAATACTTTTCCATGAGTTTTCATCAAGTTTTCGTCATCAAAATACGCTAAAATACTCGTTTGCTTTTTTGCTTCTGGAAATTTTCATGAATTCGAAACCACGTCTTTCTACATATTGGGTCACCTGTGCGGATGGACTAGAAACCTTACTGCAAGAAGAAATTCAAGGTTTAGGAATTCAAAACATTGAAAAGTTTCCTGGACGTTTAGTCTTTAAAGGCAAACTTGAAGATGCTTACCGTGTCTGCATGTGGTCACGTCTTGCTTCACGTGTCTTAACACCTATTCATACACATGAGCTTGAATTTACACATGATGCTCGTGATGTTGCCGAAGAATTGTATGAAGGTGCGATTAACTTTGACTGGTCACTCATTTTTGCACCACAAAGTACTTTTGCTGTACGTTTACACATTGAGCGTGAAATTAAAGTTAATTCTCAATTTGCAACTTTACGTGTAAAAGACGGTATTGTTGACTCATTTATGGAAGCTGTAGGCAAACGTCCAAGTATTGATATTAAACAGCCTGAAATTACCATTTATGCCCTTGCAGGTAAAACAGAACATACCTATTGCCTAGATTTATCAGGTGACTCTTTGCATAAACGTGGTTATCGTCGTTATATGACCGATGCCCCAATCAAAGAAAACTTAGCCGCAGCTATTCTACAAAAAGCAAAACTCAAAGAGCGCAATCCCGATATTATTCTTGACCCAATGTGTGGTTCAGGGACATTTATTATTGAATCTCTCATGATTTTGACTGATCGTGCGCCAGGACTTGTTCGTCGTTTTGGTTTTAACGGTTGGAATGGTCATGACCATGAACTGTGGATGTCGATCAAAGCCGAAGCGGCTGATCGTCATCAAGCAGCTTTAGAACAACCTTTACCAAAATTCTATGCTTATGATGCAGACTGGGAAGCTGTTAAAGCGACCAAGCAAAATATTATTGCAGCAGGTTTTGAGGCTGTACTCGATCAAATTCAGATTGAAGAACGCACCTTAGCCGATTGGCCAGATTTCCAAGCTGAAGGAAAAACCTCATTTGTCGTGACCAATCCACCTTATGGTGAACGTCTGGGTGATAAAGCCTCAAATCGTGCATTGTATTTAGGTTTATCAGCATTATTACAAAAGAATTTCCCAAATCAATATGCTGCCGTAATTGCTGCTGCGGTCGAACAAGCCGATGTCTTGGCATTTAACAATCCACAAATTTTACGTTTGATGAATGGTAAATTACCTATTTACATCCGTTTTGGTGATATTAAGCCTGCTACGGTGTCTAAGCCATTCCTTGAAACGTGGCAGCCTCAACAGTTTGAAAAAATTGAAGGCGCAGAAGACTTTACCAACCGTTTGCAAAAAAATATGCAAACTTTAAAGAAATGGGCAGTAAAAGAAGGTGTGCATTGCTTACGTCTTTATGATGCTGATTTACCTGACTTTAATGTTGCTGTGGATTTATACGGTGAACGTTTACACGTTCAAGAATATGCTCCACCAAAAACCATTGATCCTGAAAAAGCCAAAAAGCGTTTTAACTTGGCTTTAGCGGCAATTCGTGCCGTGACAGGTTTAGGACGTGATGCGATTTTCATTAAAACCCGTGCCCGTCAGGAAGGTAAAACTCAATATACCAAACAAAGTACTGCTTCTAAGCGCTTCATTGTGCAGGAAGGTAAAGCTAAAATTTTGGTGAATTTGACAGACTATCTCGATACAGGTCTATTTTTAGACCATCGTCAAATGCGTTTACGCATCGCGGCTGAAGCTCAAGGCAAACATTTCCTTAACCTCTATAGTTATACCTCTACAGCAAGTTTGCATGCAGCTTTAGGCGGTGCAGCAAGTACAACAAGTGTTGACTTATCCAATACTTATCTTAACTGGTCTAAAGAAAACTTTGTACTCAATGGTTTAACTGTTGACCATGTAGACGAACAGCATCAATTCTTTGCAGGTGATTGTTTTGAATGGTTAAAAGAAGGTCATGAGCAATACGACTTGATCTTTATTGACCCACCAACTTTCTCCAACTCGAAAAAGTTCTATGGTACATTTGACGTACAACGTGATCATATATCATTACTCAAGCGCGCAATGAACCGTTTAAAAACAGGTGGTACACTGTACTTCTCAAATAACTATCGTGGCTTTGAAATGGATGAAGAAATCGAAGCGATGTTTGATGTTCAAGAAATTACCCATGAAACCATTGGGCTAGACTTTAAACGTAACCAAAAAATCCATAAAGCTTGGAAAATCACTCATCCACAAAACTAATTAACTGATGTTACGCAGTAACTCTAAAATTAAACTTTGGAGCTAGAAAAATGTGGATACA
>NZ_PYIX02000040.1 GCF_003024515.2 Acinetobacter sichuanensis | reverse complement strand
ACAGATTCAAAAGACCTAATGGAATGATGTTTTTATGAATATATATCAATGGCGGAAGAGTTTATTTCGACCCATCATTAAAAGTTTTATTGATGGTTTTATTTTAGATAAAAATCATCTTCTGCCACAAAAGTTGCAAAAATCATAGTGCGTAAGTCCTATAAATGTAATAATTTTATTTTTAAAATTATTACTTATGATTTCTTCAGCTAGATTTAAATCATCTGATAATGCTAAAAATAAGGGTGCTTTTTGCTCCGCAATTTTGACATTTGATAACATTAAATCTTCATCAAAAATAATATCTTGGGGTTGCATTTCCATTTACTCTATAAAATTAAGAATGTGGACACTTATTAAAGAGACCTATTCTTTTTCTAAATAAACAAATATTTCATTTAGCCATTTCAATAAATCAGTCTCATCTTCAAAATATATGTTTGATAGATGAGATATATATTTATAATCAATTGTTTTTTTTGTTAAAATTTCTTTAAACTCTAATTTTAATAAGTCTATCTCCTGACTTTTTGCTGCCTTTTTATAATTTTTTACTACCTCCTTATATGTAAGGTCTTCATAATCTAAATCACTAAACCATGCACCAAGAAATTGATACATTTGAGGGAAATTACTTTCAAAGCTATTTATCATTAATTAATTCCTATTTTGGATGTGAAATTAAAATGGCTTTGTTGCACAAACCTACCATTAAAAGCTTATTCAACATTATAATTCTCAAATGAATAAGCCCACACCTAAAATCTATCGTACAACCAATTGGTCTTCTTATAACAGAGCATTAATAAATCGAGGAAATATTTCTATTTGGTTTGATCCCAAAACTCAATGGTACGCTCAATCAAAAGGCAAACATGGTCGAAATCAAATCTATTCTGATGTTGCTATCCAATGCTGTCTGATGATTAAATCTCTATTCCGTCTGGTCATAGGCTTTGTTCAAAGTCTCATTCATCTTTATAGATTAGATTGGACAGCCCCAGATTATTCCACTATTTGTAGAAGACAAAAGTATATTGATATTGCAATTAACTATCAAAAAAGCAGTAATGGTCTCCATCTACTTGTTGATTCTACTGGCTTAAAGTTTTTAGGTGAAGGCGAATGGAAACGTAAGAAACATCAGCCTGAATATCGTCGCCAATGGCGTAAATTACATATTGGTATCGATCTGAAACCCTTCAAATACGTGCTATTCAGCTCACAACCAACAATGTGAGTGATTCACAGGTGCTTGGCGATTTACTGAATCAGATTCCACAAGAAGAACAGATTGACTCCGTCTATACTGATGGGGCTTATGACACCAAGCAATGCCGTCAGTTCATCGCAGAGCGACAAGCGCATGCGGTGCTTCCACCAAGAAAAATGCGAAACCTTGGAAAGATACAAAGACCAGCTCGCTAGAGCGAAATGAATTACTTCGAACAGTTAAACGTTTAGGTAGGACACTATGGAAAAAATGGTCAGGCTATCATCGCCGAAGTTTGGTTGAAACCAAGATGCATTGCATCAAATTATTAGGAGATAAACTCAGTTCGAGAAACTTCCAAAGCCAAGTCAATGAGATGCATGCACATGTAGCAGTATTAAATAAATTTACGGAGTTGGGCCGACCTCATACCCAAGTTGTCACTTAAATTTGGATAACTTGGGGGAAAGTTTAGCTTTTGAATGTTTGTGCAACAAAGCCTTGTTGATATAAAAGAACACTAAATCAAATACTAGTTTTTAGGGAATAAATTATGGATTAAAGTTTATATAGAAATATTTTTGTCTCGAATTGCGACCTTATTTTTATTTGAATTTCACCTAGTATAACGAAGCAAATAACAGTAATGTCAGGAGGACATATGTATAAAATTTTAAATTTAGTTGCAAGTATATGCTTAATTAGTATAGGGCTAAGTGCTTGTAAAAATGAAAAAAATATGGTGGTAATTAATCAAGAGACTCCAGACGATATAAAAAATGACTGTTTTTGGCAAGGTCCTTATGTTATTTCCGATCCAGAAACAAATTTTGCATATCCTGATACAGGTAGTACATATTGGAGTGCAAAATATACCTTGCCAGAAGGTGCTATTTTAAGATTAAAAGGGGATTTTCCTTACGCACGTTATATGTCTATTAATAGCTATAATACAGATACTACACCTGCCGATTCAATTAATGATGGAGCAATTATTCCAGATAAAAATAGCATTAATCCATTTGTTGATGGTAATTTAAGAAATCATCAAAATCGTGCTTATACGCTAAATTTAGCATCAGGCAAAGCTCCGTCTAATGGTCGTGCTATAAATACTATTTATGATGCTACTCAAAATAATGAATCAGCAGTTTTACTATATAGAGTATATGTGCCTAATAAAGGCAAAAATATGAAGGGAGGCGTCAAGTTTCCTCAAGTAGAATTAACAACAAGGCAAGGTGAAGTATTGACAGGAGAAGCTGCTTGTAAAGCATTAAATGCTTCAAATAAAAAACTAACGATTCCATTAATTCCAGCTGATACATATGCCAAAGCTAGACAGTTTAATCCAGCTAAAGAAAAACCTGTATGGCGTGCATCCTATTCTATAGCTTTCAGTTTACAATGTGATTTTTTGGGTATATGTGATACCAATCCTATCAAAGGAATCGCTTATTATGCTAATCGTGATAATCAATATATCGCATCCTCAATCGATCGAAATATTAAACCAGTAGTAGTGATACGAGGGAAAATACCAACTGTACCAAAAACAGTGAATGGTGAAGAATACTTGCATAGTAAAAATACTCAACTTCGATATTGGTCAATCTGTCAAAATGAGTTCTATTCTCAAAAAGTGACATCTTGTTTATTTGATGAGGAAATCAATATCAATACTGATGGCAAATACACTATTGTTACAAGTTTACCAAAAGATCGTCCAAAAAATGCGACTGAAGAGTGTGGTGTTGGTTATTTAGAATGGTCTGATAAGGGAGATGGTTTTTCGATTGTTAAGGGGCGTCAAGATCATGAAACTGATGGTCGTTTAATTGTTCGAAATATGCTGCCTTCTAGCAACTTCTATAATGCTATTCAAAATACACAAACACCTGGTGATGAAAGTCAGATTATGAGGGACTACTTGCCAGATGCGACTTATTATACTAAAGAAGAATTTGAAGCTTTAGGTTGTGATCCTTCTCAAAAAATGTAATAGATTATAGGGCAGAATTCATTTTTGCCCTATATTCTTTTGGAGTAATTCCAAACCAAAGACGAAATGCCTTTAAAAATTGACTTTTAGCTTTATACCCTAAAAATATACTGATTTGTTCAACCGTAAAGTACTGATAGTTTAAGTATTCCATCACAAGTTTTTTTCTAATTTTTAGTAATAGTTCATTGAAAGTATGTCCTTCTTCAGTTAAACGACGCTGTAATGTTCGAACACTAATACTTAAAGCATTGGCAATATTTTGTCTTGTAGGGGAAACAAAACCTAAAGTAACCTGTAATAGGATACTAATCACTTGTGCTAAAGACATATCTGGAAATTGCTTTCTCAGAGCATAAATAATTGGATTGATGAGCAAAGGATAATTTAATCCATAAGTGCTTTTAGAAATACGATAGTTTAATTGGTTTTTGGATTGCTTAAATACAGGTGAACAATGAAAGAAATCTTGATAAATTTTATTATTTATTGTTTTAGGAGTATGGGTAAATTGAACTCGATTAGGCCATTGATGGATCAAGTTTCCAATTAGTCGAGTAAATCCAAACATTGCGCCTTCTATTTGATGATAACTCACTTGATCAGGAAGATTTGGATTAAAACGAATAACAATTGAATCATTCAACTCTTGACAGTGGATTGTCACTATTTCAGTCATAATTCCAAAATAACGACTTGCTAATCGTAATACTAATATTTTAGGTATTTCAATATCAACAGAAAGTATTGGGCTTAAAGCAAGTGTTAATACATTATAAAAAGGAGATTTTTTTAGACTTGAAGCTTGAACTACTTTTAAGCCTAGATTGGATTCATTTGCAATACAGGAAATATCTTTATATTCCTTCGTTACTATTTTAAGTGGAATACGATCACCACTAAAATGGTCTAGATTACACCATGTTTGAGCAGCAGTATCATAAATATGGATTTTATCGTTTTGTGATGCCCATAAACGTAATCCCATCCTATTATTGTTAACAACATGTTTATGAACACTAAACTCCTTTTTTTTCATAAAAAACCCATTATATTTTCTTGCATGCAACTAATGATTAGATAGTCAATTGATTTTAAATGAGAGTAACAAATAATGATGAATATAAAAGTTTTATAAAATACTCAGTAGTCAATTTTTAGTTTTGAATACTCAATTTTTTAATATATGTGAATTTTAAATAAGTTAGAGAGGAAGATCATCAAAGAATAGATATTAAAACTTATTTAAAGATTTACTCCAACTGCAAATGAGCATGGACTAAATCTTTATATGATGAAAAATTCTAAAAAAACCTGAAGATAATATAAAATAATGCATCAAGTTATTTTGAAAACAACTGAAAACATACTTGTCTAAGCCATTGATTACTTGGGGTTTGGTGTTTTCGTGAATGCCAATGCTGTTTTACACTATAAGTAGGAAGGATATACGGTGGTTTTAATACTTTAATACCTCCTTGTTGATATAAAACTTGACTTAAAGAATAAGGAATTGTAGCAATTGCATCCGTATTTTGTACCATGAGCCCAACACCTAAATAATTGGGTAAGCGAATTAAAATATCACGTTGTACACCAAGTTTTTGTAGTTCATATTCAAGTAAATAATGTCCACCTGTTGCAAAAATATCAATATGTAATTCTTGTCGAAACTCACGATCTGAAATGGCGTGTCCGATTAATCTTGGATGTTCAGAACTCGTGATACAGGTGTAATGTTGTTGAAATAAAGTCTGTTGATAAAATCCTGCTTCTAGTTGCGGTAAAAATCCAATTGCTAAATCTAATTCTCCATCTGACATTAGCATTGGCGTATGACTATCTATAGGCACAGTTTCTAAACGAACATTCGGTGCATGTTGACGTAAATAATGAATTAATTTTGGTAAAATAATCAGATGGCTAATATCAGTCATACTAATTTTAAAATGATAGTTTGAAGTACGAGGATCAAAGTCCAAATTATAATTTTGTACTTGCTTTAAACGGTTTAAAATCTCAAAGACCAATGGAAATATTTTTTTCGATAATTCAGTTGGTTGCATTTTATTTTCAATTCGAACAAATAATGGATCTCGAAAATGTTCTCTTAATTTATTGAGCGCAATGCTTAATGTTGGTTGTCCAATATCTAATTGTTCGGCTGCTTTGGAAACACTATTTTGTTGATAAATTTCAAAGAAAATTTTTAAAAGCCGAGTATCTAAATCATGCATCACACTATCCTTGTATTGATATTATCAATACAGCCTATTGTTTTTTGTGCATAGATTCAACAGTTTTCGCTTGTTACATTGCAAATCAAGGAACATAACCTGATTGATCTAGATCCGTTTAGATAGATGGGTAATAAAAGAGGATTTTGCAATGGAAGAATTAGCAACTTTGGCTGATTTGCCAACACGTTATTTAGGTGAGTTAGAAAAATCAAATTTAGTCCCTTTGTGGCCAAGTTTACGCAATGTGTTGCCTCCACACCAACCCATGCCGCAGACAGTGACAACAACTTGGTATTTTAAAGATATAAAGCCGCTGCTGTTAGAAGCAGGCGAGTTAACGCCAATTGAAAAAGCTGAGCGTCGTGTATTGGTTTTAGCAAATCCTGGACATGGCTTAGAAAATATGAAAGCCAGTTCAGTTATTTATCTTGGAATGCAACTTTTACTGCCAAAAGAATGGGCACCATCCCATCGTCACACCCCAAATGCAGTACGTCTCATTGTGGAAGGCGAAGGAGCCTATACAACAGTTGATGGTCAAAAATGCATGATGGAACATGGAGATTTAATTCTTACTCCTTCAGGTTTGTGGCATGAACACGGACATGATGGCGATGATCCTGTAATTTGGCTTGATGTACTGGATTTACCTTTGATGTATTACATGGAAGCTTCTTATGTAGAAGGTGGAGACCTACAAAACGTAAATAGCGCAGGGCATGCGCATTATTATGGCAAAGGTATTGCAGCAACGCCTTATTTTATTCGTGAGAATAGTGCTTATCCGATGATGCGTTATGCATGGAAAGATACTCAAAAAGTTTTACATGATTTAGCACAAGATTCTCAATATCAAGGACCCATTCAAGTTAGCTACATTAATCCTGAAACAGGCAAAGACTGTCAAAACATTATAGGTTATTCAGCATTGATGGTACGTCCAAATGAAACTGTAAAATTACCATCACGTTCAGTTGCACAAGTTTTTCATATTATTGATGGGCAAATCAATATCAAAATTGATGATCAAAATTTTCAGCTCAATAAAGCAGATACAAGCTGTGCCGCATGTTTTAGTCATATTGATTTAATCAATACTTCAGATCATGCCTGTTATATCTTCATCGCAGATGAAGCACCCTTACAGCGTAAATTGGGGGTGTATTCTGTACGTGAACGGCACGCATTTTAAAAAATTTATAAGGATATAAATTATGGAAAATAAAGAACAACCTATATTAATTGCAGGTGGTGGAATCGGCGGGTTTGCAGCAGCTTTAGCTTTAGCAAAATTAGGATTTAGCGTACAGGTTTTCGAGCAAGCACCTGAAATTGGTGAAATTGGTGCAGGAATTCAATTAGGTCCCAACGCCTTTCATGCCTTTGATGCACTGGGTATTGGGGAAATTGCCCGAGCAAAAGCTGTCTATACTGATTTTATGGTCATGCATGATGCGATTGATGAATATCAGGTAGGAAAAATTGCCACTGATGAAAAATTTCGTACTCGTTTTGCAAATCCATATGCAGTGATTCATCGTGCAGATATTCATAGCTCATTGGTTGAAGGTGCAAAGCAATATGGAAACTTGGAAATTTTCACCAATTGTTTAATTAAAAAAGTTGAACAAGATGAAACAAGTGTTTGTATTACAGATCAACATGGCAAGCAATATTATGGTCAAGCTTTGATTGGTGCTGATGGCGTAAAATCTATTGTACGTGAGACCTTTGTTGGTGATCCTGCTTTAGTGACAGGACATGTGGTTTATCGTGCAGTTGTGCCTGAAAATGAATTTCCCGAAGATTTAAAATGGAATGCAGCCAGTATTTGGGTTGGACCCAATTGTCATTTGGTGCATTACCCCCTGCGTGGTGGTAAAGAATATAATGTCGTCGTCACTTTCCATAGTCGTGAACAAGAAGAATGGGGCGTTAAAGACGGTTGTAAAGAAGAAGTTCTTTCATACTTCCAAGGTATATGTCCAAAGGCACGACAATTACTAGAGCTACCCAAAAGTTGGCGACGTTGGGCAACGGCTGACCGTGAGCCTATCGACACATGGACTTATGGACGTATTACATTATTAGGTGATGCAGCACATCCCACTACGCAATACATGGCACAAGGTGCATGTATGGCAATGGAAGATGCAGTCACTTTAGCTGAAGCATTACGTGTGACTCAGCATGATATTTTAAAAGCATTTGATATGTATCAAAAAGCAAGAGTCGCTCGAACAGCTCGTATTGTTTTATCTTCCCGTGAAATGGGAAAAATTTATCATGCCAAAGGCGTACAACGTTTAGTGCGTAATGATTTATGGCGTGGTCGTTCTACCGAACGTTTTTATGATGCAATGGAATGGTTATATGGCTGGAATGTCAATAATTGTCTTGATGCCGTGAAAAATTATCAGGAGAATATCGCATGAAACTTTATAGTTTTTTTCGTAGTAGCACTTCACATCGTGTTCGCATTGCCCTTAATTTAAAAGGCTTAAATTATCAGACACATTTTATTTCTCTGGCTAAAAATGAGCATCATCAAGCCGAATATCAAGCATTGCATCCACAAGGTTTTTTACCGACTTTAGAAATAGATGAGAGCAAATTACTCATCCAAAGTCCTGCAATTTTAGAATGGTTAGAACAGCAATATCCTCAACCTGCACTTTTACCAAATGATGTTTTGGCTCAAGCAAAAGTTCGAGCAATAGCAGCGTTGATTGCTTGTGATATACATCCTCTAAATAACAAACGAGTATTAGAGCATTTACGTTTGAACTTAGGGCTCAATGAAATACAAATCAATGAATGGTGTGCGAAATGGATTCATGCAGGCTTTTCTGCCTTAGAAAAAATATTAGAACAGGATTCTCAACGAACGAAATTCTGTTATGGATCAGCACCGACATTAGCTGATGTTTATCTTATTCCTCAGGTCGTTTCAGCCCAACGTTTTAAAGTTGATCTCAATATTTATCCAAAAATTAATGAAATTTATCAACATTGTATGACTTTGGAGGCATTCCAAAAAGCAGCGCCAGAAAATCAAGCCGATGCAATTTAACGTGTTATTGAAGTATTTAGTTATTTAAAAATAGAGAAAGGATTTTATTATGTCATTTATTTTTCAGCCAATGCAGACGACTGGCTTATTTATTCATGGTTCTGAACAAAAATTTCCAGTACGCCGTGTATATTGTGTAGGTCGAAATTATGCAGCACATGCACGTGAAATGGGCTTTGATCCAGACCGTGAGCCACCATTTTTCTTTTGCAAACCGAATGATTTGCAATCGATTATTCCTGTTGATCGTGATCCTGTTGATATTCCATATCCAGCACTCACTGAAAACTATCATTATGAAGTTGAATTAGTGGTTGCGATAGCTAAAGATGCTAAAAATGTTTCTGTCGAAGATGCTGTGAACTACATCTATGGCTATGCAGTCGGATTAGATATGACTCGTCGTGATCTGCAAATGGCAATGCGTGAAAAAGGTCGACCATGGGAAGTGGGTAAAGCTTTTGACTTTTCTGCACCTATTGGTCCAATTCATCCTATTGCTGAAATTGGTGAAATAAATGATGCCAATATTCATTTAACAGTCAATGAAGTCACCAAACAACAAAGTAATATTAGTCATTTAATCTGGTCAGTTGCAGAAACGATTGCGAATTTATCGACATTATTTGAGTTAAAGGCGGGGGATTTAATTTTTACAGGTACACCTGAAGGTGTCGGGGCAGTCGTACGTGGGGATGTTATGGAAGCGACAATCACTAATTTAACGCCAATCCACATTAATATAGTTTAAGTGACTGGTTAAAAAAGATCATATTTAAAAAATATGATCTTTTTTTTAATGGACAGTAAAAATAAAAGGAATTTGATATGCAGAATCATCAAAATACAATGGATGTACAACGTTTTATTGATGAAAATCCATTATCTAATATTCAAAAGAGAATTATTTGGTTATGTTTTATTGTTGTTGCAATAGATGGTTTTGATACAGCTTCAATTGGTTTTATTGCACCTGCTTTAAAAAGTGCTTGGTCATTACAGGCAATTGATCTGGCACCTTTATTTGGAGCAGGTTTATTGGGTTTAATGTTAGGGGCTATTATCTTTGGCCCGCTAGGTGATCGTTTTGGTCGAAAAACCATTTTAGTATGTTCGATCTTTGTTTTTGGTCATGCGAGCATGTTTTCAGCATTTAGTTCAGACTTAAATACATTAATTATTTGGCGGTTTGTTACAGGCTTAGGCTTAGGGGCAGCAATGCCAAATGCAATTTCTTTGACATCTGAGTATAGTCCAACACCTCGCCGTTCAAATTTAGTTACTTTAATGTTTTGTGGTTTTACCTTAGGTTCAGCAATAGGAGGTTTAAGTGCTGCATATCTTTTATCATTTATTGGTTGGAAAGGTATCTTAATGTTAGGTGGTATTTTGCCATTAATGGTGATGCCTTTAATTTATTTTTTACTACCAGAATCATTGAGATTTTTAGTATTAAAAAATAAAAGTAAAGAAAAAATTGATAAAATTTTACGTCAAATTTTACCAAATTCTTTAAATATTCCACATCTGATTCCCACACAAGAAGAAAAAATAAATTCAGGATTACGTGATTTGTTTGGTAAAAAGTATATCTTAGGTACGATTTTAATTTGGACTTCTTTCTTTTTAAGTCTATTAATCATTTATTTAATTTCAAGTTGGATGCCAACGATTTTAAATAATCATGGATATAACATAAAAGCGGCATCATGGTTGACTTCAGTTTTTCAAATAGGAGGAACTGTAGGCGCAATTGTAATTGGTTATTTTATGGATAAAATTGGTTCGACAAAAATGCTCAGTATTGCATATCTCTTTGGTGCATTCTTTTTAGTCATACTCGGTTTAAGTATTCAAAATTTATATTTACCTCTATTACTTTTGGCTATGTTTGGGGTAGGTATGGGAATTAGTGGTGCACAAGTTGGCATGAATGCTTTTTCATCTAGTTATTATCCTACCCAGTGTCGTGCCACAGGTGTAAGTTGGGCAAATGCTGTAGGTCGCTCAGGATCCATTATTGGTTCAGTTATAGGTGGTTGGCTTATGGCACTCAATTTATCATCTTTTGTAATTATTTCATTATTGGCTATACCTGCAATTATTGCTGCATTTTGCATTTATATGCTGAATAAAATGAAAGAAAAAATAAAGCATGAAAAATATACTATCGCCTAGTTGAAATTTTATTCATTCAATGTTTTGTATAACATTGAATGAATTTTTTACTTTAGAACTGTTTTCTTATTCAGTTCTGCAATTTTAGCGATTGTTTTGTCTAATAGTGTGACTTTCGCATGTTCTCTCATTAGCATTTCTGCTCGATTGGCTTCTTTATTCAGTAAAGCTTCAAAGATTGAACAATGTTGTAAATGTGCGTAATGTAATCTCTGATATTCTGACATCAAAATATCATTATCATGATTCCATGACGGATTAATCAATACAGGTAGATGTGATGGTGAGTCCGTTTCTTTACGAGAAAATTTTGGTAGTTGATTAGTTTTGTTTAAAATTTGAATTAAAGCGCTATTTCCAGAACCATTTAAAATAGTATCATGAAATATTTCATTATACTTTTCAAAAGTTTTTAGTTGTTCATCACTAAATTCTAAATCATGAAAGATTCCATCCGTTTCAGTAATACATTCTAATAAAATTTTTTTTTGTTCGGTATTTAACCCTTTTTTTGCCAATAATGCCGCTGCATGTCCTTCTAAAACAGCCCTAATAGACAAAGTTTCATCGACAATATTGTCAGAAAGTGTTCTAACAGAATATCCACGTGTCTTATTTTTAATTAAAAGACCTTCTTGTTCTAATAAGTGAAATGCTAAACGGACAGGTTGACGAGAGACACCACCTAGCATTTCTGCAGTTGGAATTTCAGCCATTCTCGTACCCGGAGCGAGTTCGCCAGAAATAATCATTTTTCTAAGTGTTAACAAGACTTTTTGTGCGGAAGACATATATAAAAATGTAAATAAAAAGATGATTTATATATTGAGTTAAACTTTCACAGTAAACAAGTACCTAATTTTAACTAATCGTATGCAATGAGTCATCTATCATCTTTGATTTAATCATTGAACTATAACAAGACTGTATGGTTTACTAGATATCACATTAATTATATATATCAAATCAGACACTTTGTGTTTGTAAATGATATTGCTAAAAAATATTTAAGCCTTTATTCGTACAAAAACAAACCTCCTATATAGAGTCAGAAGGTTTGTTTATATCGTTATAGTGGATCAAAAATTAGTGCTTACTCGGAAAGTTAAGCCTTGTGCTTTGGTAATATTTTCACCTGAAAGATTAATTGGAGCTTTAAGCATGGCACTATAATTTTTGTTTTTATAGATAAAATTGTATCCTAGAATAGGTCCAAGATTTAATGCTTGAGCTTTGGTATCCTTAATTGATTGCCCATTAATTTCATCATCTGTTAACTGACTAAATGTATTTCCTGCAATTCCATATTGCCAATTATTTTTGATGAGTGTTGCAGCAAAATCCAAATTTAAAACTGATCCTGTCAAATAGTCTGTATCTTTATTTTCTGTATAGTAATTATAAAATAATCGACCACTTAGTTGGGCTGAATTTCCTAATGCTTGAGGCAAAAAGCTCTTAAATGTATAGGTCAAACCAATATTTGGTGAAATTGTAAGATAGTTAGAACCAATGTTTACATTTTTAGATTTGGTATATTCACCTAATGGAAGATTTAGTCCTAAACCTGTAAGTATACTCAGTCCATTCGTCATTGAATTTGCCTCGCTACTTATTGCGTAATGTTTATTCCACATAAATACGTCTGAATATACATCTTGAAAGCCGCGTGAACATTGCTCTTGATCAAAACCGAAGCATAATTCCTGAATACCTGTAAAGATAGAAGAAGCAATATTTCCTCCAAATAATTTTTTTTCATAAACATGCAAAATTCCAACTCCACCAATTGCAACATGACCTTTAGTATCAATTTCATTACCATTTTTATCGTACCATTTATCAATATTAATGCCTGCAGCGACTGCAGTTATGTAATTGCCTGATGGCGGTAAAATTGCAGAATTAATATCAGTTCCACCAATAGGACCAGATAGTGTCACTGACTCAGCAGCAATACTTTTATGTTGAAAGAGGCACATTAAAAAAAAGATGATAAATGATTTTGAAATGCGTACATATTTCATATTTTCCCTCCATGGGAAGATTCAAGATCCATACCTAGACCATTTTTTATTGTTGGATTAGAAGGTATCTTCTAATCCATATCTTGATTTGAAAATCCTTAAATTTTCACAATTTATCGGATAAAACTTTAGTATGTCACATACAATGTTCTACGAATGGGCAACATAGCTAAAGGCATAAAGTCAGATTTATTTTCAGGTGCTAATTTTAAATGAGGTAATCTCTCATAAGCGACTTTCAAACCGATGGTACCTTGTGTACGACCTAATGGAGCGCCTAAACAGGTATGACGACCTTTGGTAAATGAATAATGACTTTGCTCATTCAGTGGTTCACGTTTAATATTAAAATCCATTAAGTCATCGCCTAAAGAAGGATCCGTATTGGCACTTGCAAGTGCTAACCACACATCTTGACCTTGACTAATTGTAACACCTGCTATTTCTGTATCCTTTGTTGCTACACGTGAAGCAAAGGGTGCAGAAGGTCTACGGCGTACTGTTTCTTCAAATACTTTTGACCATAAAGTTGGATCCTGTTGCGCTAATGCACATTGTTCAGGATTTTCTGAAAGGAAAATGATGGCATTACACATGGCTTGAGCTGTTGTATCTGTGCCTGCCGCAGCAAATTCTGTAAGATGAGTTGCTATTCTTTCGATAGATAAAGAGGGAGATCCATCAGCTTCTTTAGCTGAAGACATCACTGAAATTATATCTAAATTATTGCTATTTCGACGCTCTTTGACCAACTCACGAAGCTTAAGGTGTGCTTTGGTATATCTATCCCAAACTTGAGAAAACTCAGGTTCTACCATCGGTTCACGGGCACTTGCTAAAATTTTGAAAAAATCATCACGAAGTTGGCGCATCATATGCTCTTCTTTTTGTGGTAAATTCAAAAGTGCCATAAGCGTTTGTGTCGTTAATTCAAGACAATAGCCCTCAAGAAATTCTACTCGATCTAAATTTTTTGATTCTTCCACTAATTTATCTAAAATTTTATGTGCTCGTACTTCAATTTCGGGTGCTAAAGCGAGCATATTTGGTCGCATAAAACCACGCTGTGCTACTTTTCGAGCAAGCGTATGCTTAGGTGCATCCATACTGATGAGGATTTCAGACATCATTTCTGTGGTTATGATGTGTTGATATTTCTCTGGAATTTCAATTCTATTGCCGTTGGACTTACATGAAAAAGTTTCACTATCCATCAACACACGATCAATATCTTTACGTTGTGTTAGTATCCACACTTGAAGTGGTTCAAACCAAAAAATTGGTTTTTCTTCACGGATATTTTGATAAATAAAAGCAGGGTCTTTAAGATAAGCTTCACTATAAGGGTCAAATCCTTCTGGAGGAGTTTGATGAAAAGGGCATCCGTTCATAATTAATCCTTAAATCACACAAGCAGCTGCTAAAGTAGAAAGTTTCTCAAAACGTAAAATATTGTCACATTCATCAATTACGCCTGAGGACAGGAAAACAAAACTCAGATCAGTTTCAGGATCAACCCAAAATAATGTTGACCCCGCACCATAATTTCCAAAAGTTTTTGGGCTAGTGAGTGGACCAAAATATGAAGGCGTAAGCCCTGCCCCTGCAAGTGCAAAACCTAGTCCAATATTAGAAGGAGGAATATCCCAACCACGACTTTGTGCTAAATAAACGTATAAATCACTTGGTGTCGATCCTGTATGATTTTGAGTGGCAAAATTGATAATCGCAGGAGAAAGTAAACGTTTACCGTTGTATGTACCACCATTGCGTAACATTTCGGTAAATTTGAAAATATCTTCAACACTCGAAACAGCACCTACCCATGGCATTTCTGTATCATCTTTCATGATCTCATTCATCACTTCGATATCATGTACAGATAACCATTGACCATCAGGAAATTTCGCTTTTACAGGTACATATTTAGATTTCCACTCACTTGGTGCACCCAAACGTGTACTATTCATTTCCAAAGGATCAAACAACTCAGTTTTTAATAGTTCATTGACAGTTTTATACTGAAAAACACGCTTGGCAATTTCACCTAATAAAGCATGATTTAGTGCAGGGGAATAATTTTGTGTCACTCCTGGTTCACCAACGACATCTAATTGGCAAATTGCATCAATCACTTTATCCAAATTACCTAAATCATCATAAGAAACAGGGGTAGGCGTAGTAATTAAACCTGCACGATGAGTTAATAAATGTCCAATATTGATACGGTCTTTTTTTGCACCTCGAAAGCGATCTCGACCTAAAAATTCAGGAATAATGTCAATGACTTTTGTCGTAAATGATAAAAGCCCTTGATCTATAGCACGTAAAATTAAAAAATTCGTAAATGCTTTTGTCATTGAGAAAATAGTATAAAGATCATCAATTTTGGTGTCTCTTTGTGCTGACTTGTCAGCCCATCCTAAGGCAGCACTTAGACCAATTTCACCATGACGTGCGACAATAATATTAGCACCATCATAAACATTGTCGTCGATATCTTTTTGAATCACCTCTTGTAAACGTGTTAAAGCCGTTACATCAAGTCCTTTTACATTATTAATCATAATTATATCCTTATAAATTACATGTATACGCCACCACAAGGTGAAATGGTTTGTCCTGTATAGTAGGCACTATCTTCGGAGGCTAAGAAGAGTAAAGTTTTTGAAATTTCATCGGGAGTTGCAGCACGTGCTAAAGGTTGCATTTGAATAATTTTCTCTGTTACTTCAGTAGGTTGCTCATTAAAAAAAGGTGTATCTACAGCACCAGGAGCAACGGCATTTACACGAATATGATAAGGTGCCAATTCTCTTGCGGCAGATTTGGTCATACCAAGAACTGCGGCTTTTGATGCAGGGTAATACAAAGGCATTGGTGGTCCTACTAATGCGGCGACACTTGAAATATTAATAATTGAACCTTGTTGATTTTTTTTCAAAAGTGGAGTCGCCGCTCGAATACAAAAGAAGGTTCCCATCAAATTCACACTCAGCACCTTTTTAAATTCTTCATCCGTTGTGGATTCGATAAAGTCAGGGCTAAAGCTACTTCCTGTTTTTGCCGCATTGAAAGCATTAATATTGGCTTGTGTTAAGCGATCATTAGCATCTTTTGTTGGTGCATTGATGCCCGCAGCATTAATTAAAATATCCAGTTTTCCAAATTTTTCTTCGACTTGTTTAAATGTGTGATTCACACTCTGACTATCACTTACATCCATTGATAAAAGTAATACATTTTCTAGATCAGATAAGCTACTTTGCAGTTTTTCTAGACTTAAGTCTGTTCCAATGATAATTGCACCTTCTTGTGCAAATGTTCTTGCTGTCGCGGCACCAATACCAGAGGCTGCACCTGTGATGAAAGCAATTTTTCCTTTTAATTTCATATCATTACTCATTTTTTATTGGGGTAGTTACTAAGTTTTATTAAATTTAGTAAGAAAAAAATGCCACAAAAAAAAACTATTGTCTAGATTTATTGTATACAATTTTAATAAAAATTGATTTTTATTTAATCTTATATTGTTTTTTAAATAAAATTGTATACATTGCTTGTTATGTTATATGTATACAATTTTAATGAATTTACAGATATTTTCTGTGATATATGGTCTTAATATCTGTAATTGTATACATTTTTGATCTGTTTGAGTAAGAAATTAAGATCAGAAATAAATTAAATTTCATTTAAGTAAGGAACACTTTAATGATCAATGTGGTTGTAAATAAAATTTCAAAAGAAGCAGAAGGTATTATTAGTTTGGAGCTTTTAGCCAAAAATAATGAGATATTACCAAATTTTAGTGCAGGATCTCATATCGATCTACACTTACCTAATGGTTTAATACGCCAATATTCGCTTTCAAATTGTCCAAGTGAAAATAAACGTTATGAAATTGCTGTTTTAAAAGACCCAGTATCACGAGGTGGCTCAGTTGCAGTTCATGAATTACGACAAGGCGAAGAGTTAACTATCAGTGAGCCACGTAATTTATTTCCACTTGTTAACCATGCATCTAAATACAAATTATTTGCAGGTGGAATTGGAATTACTCCCATTTTATGTATGGCGGAACGGTTGTATACAATTGGTGCTGATTTTGAATTACATTATTTTTCTAAATCAAAAAAATATGCAGCGTATTTAAATCGTATTGAGCAAAGCCCATTTTTGAAACATGTTTTTTTAAAATTTGATGATGAAAGGGCAGAAGATTTTAATATTCATGATGTATTGAAAAATGCACCTGATCATCACTTATATGTTTGTGGTCCCTCAGGTTTTATGAATTTTATTTTAGATAATGCTGTACAATGTGGTTGGAAAGATGATTATTTACATAAAGAATTTTTTTCAGCAGAAAAAATAGACTCTGATTTAAATCAAGAATTTGATATTAAAATTGCAAGTACAGGTGATGTTTTTACAATTAAAAAAGATGATTCAATTATTGAAGTCTTAGGAAAAAATGGCATAGATATTCCTTTGTCATGTGAGCAAGGTATTTGTGGTACGTGTATAACTAGAGTGTTAGAAGGTGAGCCTGATCATCGAGATATGTATTTTAGTGATGAAGAAAGGCAAGCCAATAATCAATTTTTACCATGTTGCTCACGAAGTAAAAGTAAGTTACTCATACTTGATTTATGATGTTTAGATATAAGTATCTAGTGTGCTCATCAAACTGTTTACTAATGTGCTTGGAGTTTTTGAGGGTAAAGAATTAGTTTGTACTAGATTATGCAGATGAGCATTAATTATTAATGTTATGCAGCCGTCTTTTAAAATGGAAATTTTAGAATGGGCTGCTTTCAAGTATTTTAGGTAAAGCTTTGCCTTCAAAGCAAAATGATTGAACTTATAGTGAAGTTTTGGCTCATCAACTTTCAATAGACATCACCCATTGATGGTATCCAGCGATGTACTGTTTCTGTAGGAGGAGTATTACTCTAGCCACCACCTACAAAAATAACCGCTATTTATTTTAACATTTCTTGATGTTGATTGATGACATCAAGTATACCTTGATGATCTATACAGTTTGCTGTTGTCACCAATATTCCATATGGTAAATCTTGGGAGTTTACGGCAACATATTTTATACTTCCTAAAACTTTTTGCTTGTATCGTCACCTTTATTTTTTACAGTATCTATATGCTTTACACATTATAAATCAATCATGATAAAACTCATGTGTTCTTTCAGTTCATTACTGACATAGACCTTGCCTACCACATTTTTAAAAATAGTTTAAGTGTATTAGATTTTGATTTTTAAAGATTTTTAATTCAGGTTTAAAAATAATAATGCACAGTACTTTTAGGTAGAAAGTATCTCGGAAGTATATTCGATTGATAGTCACTTTTTAAGATGTAAAGCAGTGTACAGAAGACTTTATAAATCTCAATAATTCTTGGTCAATTTTTTTCTTCCCATCAATAAAAATGGTTCAACTTCTTAAAAATTTTCTCGACTAATATCTCTAGAGATAAGATTTTTTCATGGAAATATTTTAGCAAAATTTTTAAATCATCGAAAAATAAAAAATCATGCTGGATAGGTTCTAGGTAGAGGATTTAAATTTTATTGATTTAGTTGTGTTCTATAAGATCATGAAAAATCTATTAAAAATAAAAAAATTCAATATATTAAAAAAATTCATTGACAGTCAAATAACAATAGTAATAAATTTAATACGAGAAATCGTTTTTATATTACGAAATATCGTATTTGGAGTGTTAGATGGATCTAGGGTTAAATAATCGGGTTGTTATTATTACAGGGGCTGGAACAGGTATTGGGCGAGCTGCTGCTTTAACATTCGCAGAAGAGGGCGCGCGAGTCGCTGTGATTGATATTGATAGCGTAGCAGCACAAAAAACTGTTGAAATGATTGAAGAAAAAAATGGTGTTGCAATTAAGCAAGTATGTGACATTACAAAAGCAGATGAAGTCCAAAATGCTATTCAAAATATTCATAATGAATATGGTCAAATCGATGTATTGGTAAATAATGCTGGGCTATCGAGAGATGTTACTTTACTAAAAATGACAGAAGAACAATGGGATTTTGTAATGGATGTCAATGTCAAAGGGACATTCCATTGTTGTCGCGCAGTATTACCTTATATGAAAGAGCGTAAATGGGGACGTATTATTAATATTGGTTCCAGATCTATGTTTGGTAATTTAGGACAGACGAATTATACCGCTTCAAAAATGGCAATAGTCGGATTTACTCGCTCACTTTCATTAGAACAAGCACGTAATGGCATCACAGTAAATACTGTAGCACCTGGTTTCATTGAAACCGATGGCATCAAAAGCCTAAAAACATATCCTCAACTACGAGAAATAGCATTAACTAAAAATCCTGTAGGTTTTCTCGGTGAACCAAAAGATATAGCCAATACCGTTGCTTATCTATCTTCAGAACAAGCTCGTTACATTACAGGGACAACTGTATTGGTAACGGGTGGTCGTTTCTCATCTTGATTTTTTCATTTGCAAAGGAAATAGCATGGCTACTTTAGAAGAAATTTATCATACATGTCTTTATTGGGACGAACTCGAGGTTGGAACTGAGTTTTCAACTGCAGGAAGAACAATTACAGAAGCTGATGTTGTTGGCTTTGCTGGATTAACAGCAGATTTTAACCGAGCACATGTCGATGAAGAGTTTGCACAGCAAGGACCTTTTGGAAAGCGAATTGCTCATGGATTATTGGTTGCATCGATTAGTGTAGGTTTAGCGACACGAAGTATGGTTCATCAACTTATTGAAACAACACAAATTGCAGTAATGGAAAATACTATTAAATTTGTTAAGCCTACATTGATTGGCGACACGATCCACGTTGATATAAGTGTGATTGAAAAACGAGAAACAAGTAATCCTAAACGTGGAGTAACAATTTTTCGACGTCTAACAAAGAATCAAAAAGGAGAAACGCTCATTGATTCACGCGTGGTATATCTGATGAAAACTCGTTCTATTACGGAGTGCTTATCATGAAAGAGTTTTCGGATTTATCTAGACTGATCTCCCCAAAGTCTATTGCATTGATTGGTGCTTCAGATCGACCACAAAGTGTAGGTGGAAGAACACTTGAAAACTTGACTAAACATTCACAGTTCAAAGGGGATTTATATTTAATCAATCCAAGTAAAAGTTTAATTAATGAAATGGCTTGCTTACCCTCTGTAAGTTTAATTACAGGTGAATTGGATTTAGCAATTATAGCTGTTAAAGCTGAACAAGTATTACAAGTATTACAAGAATGTGCGGATAGACATACAAAATTTGCCATTATTCTCACCTCTGGTTTTGGCGAAACAGGTGAAGATGGCAAAGTTGTAGAAGCAAAAATGTTAGAAATTGCACGATCAAGTGGTATGCGAATTTATGGACCTAATTGTCCTGGTTTAAATAATATTAATGCACAACTTGGTATGACTTTTTCACCAGCATGGAAAATCGATCAAATGCCTGGTCCTATTGGGTTAGCAACGCAAGGTGGTGGAATGGGACGTACCATTTTACAAGCCATGGCGAGAGGAATCGGGACAGGATTATGGTGCTCAAGTGGTAATGAAGTTGATCTTGAAGTCAGTGATTTTATTCATTACATGGCGACTGCTGATGATATTAAAGTTATCGTGACAAATTTAGAAGGTATACGTAACGGTCAGCGCTTTATAGAGGCATGCCAACATGCAGCGCGACATGGTAAGCCAATTGTTGCTTTGAAAATTGGAAAATCTGAATACGGTATTAAAGCTGCTCAATCTCATACTGCAGCAATTTCAGGTACAGCCGAAGTTAATAGTGCAGTTTTTAAAGAGTTAGGTGTAATTGAAGTTGATGATATTGATGAACTTATTGATACAGCAGCATTATTAGCAAGAAGTCAACCAACTGGAAAAGAAAAGTTAGCTGTATTTTGTTATTCAGGTGGAACGGCTGCTTTAGCCGCTGACAAGATTGGAAGCGCAGAGTTAGAACTAGCAATATTTAATGAAATAACCCAAAAACAACTTAAAGAGCAATTACCAGATTTTGCGAGTATTGATAATCCAGTAGATACAACAGGTATTGTACTGACAAACCCTGAAATTGGTTACGAGGCATTGAAAACTGTTGCTTTAGATCCAGATGTTGGTGCAATTCTTTATCCGATTCCGTTTGATTATGGTGAGATCACGAATCAAGCAGCTCAAAGTGCTGTAAGACTTCAAAAAGAGATAGCAAAGCCATTAGTAATGGTATGGATGAGTGATAAACCTGGTGATGGTTTTCCTGTATTGGCTCAATCAGGCTTAGTACCAGCTCGTTCAGTTGGAAATGCTGTAAAAGCACTCAAAAATTTTATTGAGTATGGTAAGTGGCGATCGGAATATAAGGGGGAATGGCATCCACTTATTTTAAATACTGATTTCAATAAAAACAATAAAATCAGATCTTCATCGAATAATTTAACAGAATATAAAGCTAAAGAAATTCTAAAGCAAGCTAGCATTTCTGTTCCTAAATCTATTGTTGTATCGGATTCAAAAAGTGCTGCGCAAGCATTTACTCAATATGGCTTTAAAAAAGCTGTTATGAAAATAGTCAGTGCAACCATTACCCATAAATCAGATATTGGCGGAGTTCGTTTAGGTATTTCTTCACCTGAAGAAGCATCAAAAGTATTTGATCAAATGATTGATGCTGTAACCAAGAATGCACCAAGCAATATTATCGATGGTGTAATGCTTGAAGAAATGCTTGAAGAGTCATTTGTGGAAGTAGTGATTGGAATTCATAAAGACCCTGTTTTTGGACATATATGTACCGTTGGACTAGGGGGAATTGCAATTGAACTCTTTAAAGATGTCAGTCGAAGATTATTACCTTTAGATGCTAGCAGAGCTAGAAAAATGATTAATGAAACAGAAAGTTCAAAATTGCTCTCAGGATTTAGAGGTAAACCAAAATATGACACAGAAGCTTTCGTTCAGACTTTGGTAAAGCTAAGTGATTTTATCTCAGTACATCCTGAAATTCATGAGTTGGAAATTAACCCACTAGCTGTCTGTCTAGATGGCAAAGGTGTAGTTGCATTAGATGCGGTATTAAATATTGAAGTTGGGGGTAATAATGAATAAAAGTGAAATTGGCTATTCAACAAGTAATTCGATTGTAATCCGTGGGCATGATTTTGCGACAGACATACTTGGGAAACTAGATTTTGTAGATTTAGTGATGTTAACAAGTGTGGGAAGAGTACCGACATCTCAAGAAAAAGTTATGTTAAATCTGATTTTGGTCACTGCGGCTGGACATGGTATCACGCCAAGTGTTTTAGCATCACGTATGACATATCTTGGTGCACCTGAAGCTTTACAAGGTGCGATAGCAGCAGGTTTGCTGGGTGGGGGAAGTGTTTATCTTGGTCCTACTCAAAATATTGCACAATCTCTTTTGGACATAGCAGATCAATTACCAAAAGATCCGAATGAACAACAAATTAAAGAAGCAGCTCTTCAATTTATTAATGAATCTAAAGTGCAAAAAAAGCCTGTTTTAGGTATTGGTAGCGTATATCAAGGTGGAGATCCTCGCGTGAAAGTTATGCGCGATCTAGCTCAGACCAATGGGTTTTATGGACTACATTGGAAAATTATGGATACCTTGGCTGCTGAATTATCACAACTTAAAAATAAGCAATTTGAGTTAAATGGAGCAGGTGCATTAGGAGCAATAATCGCGGATATGGGACTTGATCCTCTATTTGGACGTGGTTTGATGTTGACAGGACGTTGTGCTGGGTTACTTGCACATTTATTAGAAGAAAAAGAAAAACCAATAGCAAAATCTGTTTGGGATTTAGTTTTAGCCGAAAAAAAAGATGATTGATTACATGAGTGAATAATGTAATTAGCTTAAAACTTGAGGTGGGAAAATGAAGTATAGAACAGTTGGTAATTCTGATTTGCAGGTTTCAGTGCTTAGTCTTGGAACTGCAACATTTGGTGGTGGAAGCGAGTTTTATAAGGCATGGGGTGAAACAGACGTTCATCAAGCTAAGAGATTAGTTGATATTGCAATTGATGCAGGTGTCACACTTTTTGATACAGCAGATGTGTATTCGCGAGGTTTGTCTGAGGAAATACTAGGAAAGACCATTCAAGGGCGTCGAAACAAAATGATTATTGCTTCGAAAGCTGGCTTTCGAATGAGTGATCAAAAAGATGATATTGGAGCAACAAAGAAGCATTTGGTTCATGCGTGTGAGGCAAGTCTAAAAAGATTAGGTATTGAAACAATCGATTTATGGCAATTACATGGTTTCGATATGCTTACACCTTTAGAAGAAACGCTATCTGCTGTAGATGAGTTGGTTCAAGCTGGAAAGATTAGGCATGTTGGTTGTTTTAATTATTCAGGATGGCAACTTATGAAAGCTTTAGCATTAGCAGGTGAACATCATTGGCCAAAATATATTGCTCATCAAGTTCATTATTCATTACTTGCTCGTGATTTTGAATGGGAGCTTATGCCACTTGCCATTGATCAAAATGTAGGATCAATTGTCTGGAGCCCTTTGTCTGCCGGACTTCTTTCAGGAAAGATTAACCGTTATAGCCCAGTCGTTGAAGGCAGTCGAGTTGCAACATTGGGTGCTCGGACATCCATGGATGATGCTCAATTTTATGATTTGATTGATCTTTTACAATCTTTAGCAGATGAATACGAACGCCCAGTGTCTCATATTGCATTAAATTGGCTGTTACAAAGACCAACAGTGGCTAGTTTGGTGATTGGGGCACGTAATGAAACCCAGTTAATGCAAAATTTATCAGCTTCAGATTTTAATCTAACCAATGAGCAGATCACATTACTTGATAAAGCGAGTCATAAATCTGCACCTTATCCGTATTGGCACCAAAGATCAGTTTATCGCGAACGCAATCCATCACCAGTTTAAATAATGTGACTTATCAAACATGGATATCCTCAAATTAAGGGAAAGGAAATATGAGCCAAGTTGAGAATGGAATCATTCCAATATATGAAAATTTTATAAATGGACAATTTATTGCGACTAAATCACATTATGAAGTAAAAAATCCAGCAACTCATGCTTTAATCTCAAAAGTTTCATCAAGTGATATTAATGATGTAAATCATGCAGTTGAGGCAGCATTAGCGGCAAAAAAAGCTTGGGCACGTCGCCCTGCAATTGAAAGAGCTTATTATTTACATAAAATTGCTGCGGCAATTCGGCTGCAAAAGAGTCGTCTTGCGAATGTAATTTCCCGTGAGCAAGGTAAAACCTTAAATCTGGCGGAGATTGAAGTCAGTTTTACTGCAGATTATTTAGATTATATGGCGGAGTGGGCTAGACGTATAGAAGGTGAAATTATACCTAGCGATCGCCAAAATGAAACAATAATGCTATTTCGCAAACCTTTAGGTGTGATTGCAGGAATTTTACCATGGAACTTCCCCTTCTTTTTGATTGCTCGAAAGATGGCTCCTGCATTGATTACAGGTAATACTGTTGTAATCAAACCAAGTGAAGAAACACCAAATAACTGTTATGAATTTGCAAGAATCGTTGCATCTGTTGGATTACCAGCAGGGGTATTTAATGTTGTAAATGGAACAGGTCTTGTCGGTGGAAACCTATCTGAGCATTCAGATATTAATATGGTGAGTTTCACAGGGAGTGTGAAAACTGGTCATGCCATTATGAGAGCAGCAGCAAATAATTTAACAAAAGTTAATTTAGAGTTAGGTGGAAAAGCCCCTGCTATTGTTTTGGCAGATGCTGATTTAGATCTTGCAGCGACAGCAATTAGGAACTCGAAAATTATTAACTCTGGACAAGTATGTAACTGTGTTGAACGAGTATATGTTGAAAGGAAAGTTGCAGATGAGTTTATAGATAAAATTTCATCTCAAATGAGCACAGTTCGCTACGGAGATCCATTATCAAATCAAAGTATAGATATGGGACCATTGATTAATTCAGCAGCACTTGAAAAAGTGGAAAGTATGGTCAATCGAGCGATTCAACAAGGCGCAACAGTTCTAACAGGTGGGCAGAGAGCACAAGTTGATCAAGGCTTCCATTTTCAACCAACAGTACTCATGAATTGCTCAGATCATATGGAGATTATGAAGGATGAAATTTTTGGTCCTGTATTGCCAATTCAAATTGTCGAAAATTTAGATGAGGCTATTTCTTTGTCTAATGCAAGTGATTATGGACTTACATCTTCAATTTACACTCAAAGTTTGTCGAATACCATGCATGCTATACAAGAGCTAGATTTTGGTGAAACTTATATAAATCGAGAAAATTTTGAAGCAATGCAAGGCTTCCATGCAGGAGTGAGAAAATCAGGAATAGGCGGTGCAGATGGAAAACATGGTCTGTATGAATATACCCATACGCATGTTGTGTACTTACAAAATTAGTAAACGGATTTACTAATTAAAAAAAATTTCTGAAAAAATTAAATATAGAACTTTGATGAGTGTGAAATAGCCTCATCAAAGTCAATAGGCATGGAGCTTTGATGGATAATAAAACGGATGTTCAGATAAATAATATTGTTACAAATTCAGATAACAAATTATTTAGGAAAATCAACTGGAAAATACTACCTATTATTTGGTTTTGTTTTATTTTGAATTACTTAGATAAGTCTAATATTTCATTTGCTCAGTTAGAAATGAAACAGCATTTAGGTTTTAATGACGTAGTTTTTGGACTTGCAGCAAGTGCTTTATATATTGGGTTAATATTATTTGAAGTGCCAAGTAATATTATTTTATCGAAAGTTGGGATTCGAAAAACTATTTTACGTATTATGATTCTTTGGGGATCATGTACAGTTGCCATGTGCTTTGTCACGACACCTGAATTATTTTATATATTACGATTTTTGACAGGAGTATTCGAAGCTGGATTTGCACCAGGAATATTATATTACTTAAGTTTATGGTATCCAGATAACCGTAGAGCACAGGCAGTTGCTATTTTTTATACAGCAACTAGTGTAGCCAGAATTATTGCTGGACCATTAGCTGCCTCTTTAATGACAGGTTTAGATGGTCTTTGGGGATTACGTGGATGGCAATGGCTTTTTATCGGGGAGGGACTACCATGTCTGCTTTTTGCAGTACTTGCGTACTATATTTTATCAGACTCCCCTGACCAAGCTAAATGGCTAACAAATCAAGAAAAGCAACGTGTTCAAGAGTTGGTCAATAAGGATGGTAAAGTTGAACACCATTTTGAAAAGAGACATTTAATTGAATTAATTTCAGATGTTCGTATATGGATTTGTGGGTTAATTGGTTTTCTCATACTTCAAGCTACGTTAGGACTTACATTTTGGCAGCCAGCCTTGTTGAAAACTTTAGGTTTAACGATCAAAGAAATTGGTTGGTATTCAAGTATTCCAGCATTATGTGGTGTCATTGCCTCAATTATTATTGCCCGTCACTCTGATGCAACTGGAGAGCGTTGTTGGCATTTCGTAATTACAGCTTTCATTGGTGCCTTAGGTTTATTTTTAGCTAATATCAGTATTCATAGTATATGGCTAACACTTGCATGTTTGACAATCACATGGATTGGGATCGCAAGTGCCTATGCATTGACTTGGGCGATGCCAGGTCAAGTATTGGTTGGAAAGCATGCTGCTACAGGTTATGCCATTCTTACCGTAATGCAAGGATGTGCTGGAATTATTGGTCCAATCGTAATTGCATACCTTAAAACAAGTTCAGGTAATTATTCTTCAAGTTTGTATTTCATGGGAGGATCATGTGTGATGGCTGCAATTTTATGTATTGTATTTTATCGGATGAGAACAGTCTCCTCTAGAAAACAACTATCCTGAATGTAAATTAGATCATGTTGTAATAAAAAGTGGAGCTATAGAGTATAAATACTTTTAAATGTATGAATTTTAAAGTCTAATATTTAAGCTCTTCTTTTTAGAATACCAGTGAATGAGTTGTATTTGATATTTGAAATATATTTCAAATATGATGAAATTTAAAAAATATCATGATTAGGATTAATTTATGCCTGCTTTAGTACCTGCAGCTGTTCGAACATTAGCTATATTTGAAATTTTTGCAAAAGAAAAACGTGATTTGACCAATGCAGAACTTGCAAAATTTTTAGGTGTTGCAGAAAGTAGTTGTTCCGACTTGGTAAATACACTTATTGATCAAGGTTATTTAAAAAGATCACAAATTTCACGAACCTTATATCCTACAGGTCGGCTTCATGCTATGTCATCAGAAATTAATAAAAATGATGATAAA
This sequence comes from Acinetobacter sichuanensis, assembly GCF_003024515.2. Taxonomy (GTDB): domain Bacteria; phylum Pseudomonadota; class Gammaproteobacteria; order Pseudomonadales; family Moraxellaceae; genus Acinetobacter; species Acinetobacter sichuanensis. The sequence continues at coordinate 12,671 of NZ_PYIX02000040.1, read as the reverse complement.
ACACAAAAGCTTATGGATATATGCAATGCACTAAGAGACTATACAGGGGAAAGTGCATTATGTGGAATTTTACATCATAAATCCAAAATTATAACTGTATTAGCATTTGCTGCAGGCAGAGATCCCTTACGTTATACACTCAATCAAGGCGATCGGATTAGCTTACATGTTTCTTCAATTGGAAAAGCAATTCTCACGAAGTTACCTGAAAAGCAGATCAAAGTGGAATTAGGTAATAAAAATTATGAAAAACTTGCATCAAATACGTTAACTACCCCCGATGAACTTTTTCAGCAAGTAAAAGAGTTTAGAAGTAAAGGGTGGGTATATGTTGAAAACGAAGGAAGTGAAGGGCTGGCCTCGATTGCAATTTCGGGTCTAGTAAATGGAGAAGTTCTTGCATTTTCAATTACTGGTGCAGAACGAAGAATTAAACAAAATCAACAAGACTATTTGGTTGCGTTGAAAAAATATTGTCAGGAGGTTTTTGATGAAAGTTAGTATTTACCTAGACAATTTCAATTTTTGAGATACTTTTTCTTTTTTAATTAGATTTCATTTTGAAAATGATACAAAACTTTGAGAAGTTTCTTTATAAGATTCTTTTATCATTTTTTGCATCTAAATAATTATGAATTTTTATTAAATGTAAAATATTTCAATTTTCGATTTTTATAAAATGCGTTTTAAAAATGTTTGAAATTTATTTTAAATTTCAGATTTAAGCTAAGTATTGCCTGAAGGAAACCAACGTGAAATATAATGGATTATATTTTTGTGTATTATTGACTCTAATATCCCAAATATCAAAAGCAAATGAGGATACTAAATATGAGGAGTTGAAAAATAAACTATATGATATTCAAGCTGAAATGAATGAAATAACGAGGAAAATGGAGATTAATAATCAACAGCAATCAAAAATAAATGAAACGGAAAAATTAATAGATCAAGCTGAGTTTAAATTTTATGGAAATATAAGAATGGATGCAGCATATGATTTTAAAGGGACTACACGTTCTGTAGGAAATAAAACAGGTTCTGTACCACTTAGTAATGTAAATTCTCAAAAAAACGCATTAAATGTATCTGTGGCAACTTCTCGCTTTGGTGTTGATATTATAAAGCAGACATCTATAGGAAAGATGAGTGGTAAGTTAGAAGCAGATTTCATGGGAGGAAATGGGGATAATGGAGATGGTTCAGTTAGAGTCAGACATGCATATTTTTCTCTTGGTCATTGGCTAATTGGGCAAACAACATCACCATTTGTAAATCTCGATACAACCCCGAGTCTTGCTGATTTTACAGGTGCTATGGGTACAGGAGCACAACGTAATGTACAATTGCAATATCGAAGTGTGATTGATGATAAGCAAAATATAATTACTGCATTAGAAGGTGGTGATATTGAAAATTCTAGAGTTTCTGGAGGGAGCCGATTGCCTGCCTTAACATCACGTTATGAGTTTAGGACGAAAGAAAATCTTTTTCAAGTTCATGCAATGTTACATGAGAATAGAGTTAAAGTTGATTCAAAGCAAGATGAAAAAAAATGGGCTTGGGGTATTGGTATAGGTGCAAAACATCAACTTGATCAATCTAATACATTCATTCTCAATGCTTATCATGTTGTTGGAGATAATCGCTATATGTCATATTCTAAAAATAATGATGCCTTTTTAATTAATAATAAAGGCGATATAAGTCAAAGTGCTTATAATCTTTTTCAATTAGGCTATATACATAAATGGAATGATAAATTTCGATCAACATTTTCAATCGCACAACTTAAATATGAAAATGATTCGGATTTTTCAGAAAATAATTTAGAGCAAAATAAAAAAATGATTAATGTCGTGTCAAATTTATTTTGGTCGCCAACTTCCAATATAGATATGGGAGTTGAGTATACATATGGAAAACGGACGACATTCTCTGATCTATATGGGGAATTATCTAGAATAAACCTTTTGGCTAAATATAGCTTTTAATATATTCAAAGAGATTAATTTATGTTTTATGTACATAAAGTATATCTAATTTTATAAATAAATAGACAGGATATTTAAAAGGAAAAATAATGGGAAATGCGTATATCGTGGATGCAATTCGGACTCCCTTTGGTCGTTATGCAGGTGGTTTAGCGGCTGTTCGTACTGATGATTTAGGGGCTTTACCAATTAAAGCATTAATACAGCGTAATCCGACTATTCAATGGGAGTTGGTAGATGATGTTATTTATGGATGTGCGAACCAAGCAGGGGAAGATAACCGTAATGTCGGACGTATGTCCGCATTATTGGCTGGTTTGCCCTGTCGAGTTCCAGCGACGACAGTGAATCGTTTGTGTGGCTCATCCTTAGATGCGATTGCTATGGCAGCACGTGCAATAAAAGCAGGAGAAGCTGATTTAATAATTGCAGGCGGTGTTGAATCTATGACACGTGCGCCATTTGTGATGGGTAAATCTGAAGGTGCATATAATCGTAGTCAGAAAATAGAAGATACTACTATGGGATGGCGTTTTATTAATCCAAAGCTCAAAGAATTGTACGGTGTAGAAACCATGCCGCAAACGGCTGAAAATGTCGCTGAACTATTTAATATCAGCCGTATTGATCAAGATACCTTTGCACTACAAAGTCAAAAAAGAACTGAAGTAGCTCAACAAAATGGTTTTTTTGATAAAGAACTTATTCCAGTAAGAATTCCACAGCATAAAGAAGAACCTATTATCATCTATCAAGATGAACATCCTCGTGCATCTACTACTACTGAAGTTTTAGCAAAGTTGAAACCAATAGTAAAAGCAGAGGGTAGCGTGACTGCAGGGAATTCATCTGGAATCAATGATGGTGCAGCCGCTTTATTGATTGCATCAGATGAAGCAATAAAAAAATATCATCTGCAACCACGAGCAAAAATAGTAGGTGCTACTACCATTGGTGTTGAACCAAGGATTATGGGATATGCGCCAGCACCTGCTATTAAAAAGCTATTGGCACAAACAGGTTTAACATTAGATCAGATGGATGTTATTGAACTGAATGAAGCATTTTCTGCTCAGGTTTTAGCTTGTATACGTGATTTAGGATTGAAAGATAGCTGTAAAAAGGTAAATCCAAATGGTGGAGCAATTGCATTAGGGCATCCATTAGGTGCCTCAGGAGCGCGTTTAGTTACTACTGCTTTGAATCAACTTGAAGTAATAGATGGTAATTATGCACTTTGTTCGATGTGTATTGGTGTGGGACAGGGTATTGCAATGATTATTAGTCGAAAATTAACTTAATATCCAGATAATTCTTATCACTTACAGATTAAAAGTACAAGTGAGGCACATTTGTAGTGAGTTGAAAAAGTTATATGTATCAAAATCATTAGACTTTTTCGACTCGTAATAGTTTTATTACATCAACCTGCCACTGAAGGCTTTTTTAGCAATATAATTTATAAATGCAGAAGCCTGTGCTCAAGATCTATTGTACAACCTATTTTCCTTATATAACTAGGCTTTGACAAAATGTAGAAATATTTCAATTTGGTTTGATCTTAAATCCTGATCAATCTGTAATCTTGTGAAAGCATCTAATTTATGAAATATTAAATGAATTCATTGATATAGGATATTTAAATCGACTTTTTAGATTGAAAAATATTTAGGTTTTTGAAGCTTTAATATAATTAATATCTATAAACAATCATTAGTAATATTTATTTGAGCTATATATGACAAGTGTCTATGATGAATCTAAAGTAATCACATAGAAAAGGATTTATTGTGAAAACGGTTCATCAATATACCTATGAAATTTTAAGAAAAAACAATATTCAGACTATTTTTGGTAACCCTGGTTCAAATGAACTGCCATTTTTAAAAAATTTTCCAAGTGATTTTCAATATATCCTTGGTTTACATGAAGGTGCTGTAGTGGGTATTGCAGATGGTTATGCACAAGCTACAGGTCAGCCTGCTTTTGTGAACTTACATTCTGCAGCAGGAACTGGTAACGCGATGGGAGCGCTGAGCAATGCATGTAATTCTCATACACCTTTGGTGATTACATCTGGTCAGCAAACGCGTGCCATGATGGGCATAGAAGCATTATTGACCAATGTTGAAGCAGCCCAATTACCGAAGCCATTAGTGAAATGGAGTCATGAGCCTGCTAGCGCCAATGAAGTACCACATGCAATTCGTCGTGCTATTGATATTTCAAAAGCAGAAGCTGCAGGTCCTGTTTATGTCTCTATTCCTTATAGTGATTGGGATGTTGAAGTCGATGAACAAAATGAACATTTACTTGATAAACAGATAGTCAGTGCACAATGTTTATCGGCTAAAGATTTAAGATATATAAAAGAAAAAATCCAAGCAGCTAAAAATATTGCATTGGTATTGGGTACGGATGTAGATCGTCAATTTGCTAATGAAAATGCAATCAAGTTTGCCGAAGCTTTAAATGTGCCTGTTTGGGTTGCGCCTTCTTCTCCAAGATGCCCATTTCCAACTACACATAAGGCATTTCAAGGCATTCTTCCTGCAAGCATTATGGGAATTTCAAAGATTTTTGAAGATTATGATTTGGTATTAGTATTTGGTGCACCTGTTTTTCGTTATCATCAATATGAAGCAGGACAATACTTAGCTGAAAATACTGAACTAATGGCTTTCACTTGCGACTTGCATGAAGCTGCTCGTGCTGTGGTAGGAACGAGTTTTGTTTGTGATTTAGATGATACTTTGGCTCGCTTGAGTGAAGTGGTTGAAGAAAAATCTATTGCTGTAGTACCCCGTACACAATTGGCATTGGCTGAACCTACTACAGATGGATATATTAAACCTGAACGCTTATTTGATTTACTTAATCTTCTAGCACCAGAAAATGCTATCTATACCAATGAATCGACATCAACTACGAATATTTTGTGGGAGCGTTTAGCTTTGCATGGACAAGGTAGTTATTATTTTGCTGCTGCAGGTGGTTTAGGCTTTGGTATGCCTGCGGCAGTTGGGATTCAGTTGGCACAACCTGAGCGTCGCGTTATCGCTTTGATTGGCGATGGTTCAGCTAATTATAGCATTACTGCTTTATGGACGGCAGCACAGTATAAAATTCCTGTCATATTCATTATTTTAAAGAATGGTACATACGGTGCATTACGTTGGTTTGCAGATGTGCTCGATGCGGAAAATGTACCAGGCATGGATGTTCCAGATATTGATTTTACTCAAATTGCGAAAGGCTATGGTGTAGAAGCATATAGCATAAATACTGATGGGAAATTTATTGAAGTATTTAATCAAGCACTCGATTCAGATAAGCCAACATTGATTGAGGTTATAACGGCTGACTTAAAGTAAGTGTGCAGTACATCATTGAAAATAAAGTGAGGAAAATAATTATGCAACATCAGATCATCAATGAATTATCTCAAGCTTTGAGTTCAGCACAAGTACTGAGCAAAGAGACCGAAAAAGCACCTTATATCAAAGGCTTTCGGGTTGGGAAAGGTGATGCAGTTGCAGTAATTATTCCTAATACTTTATTGGAGTTATGGAAAACTTTAGAACTATGTGTCAAACATGATGTCATCATGATTTTACAGGCTGCCAATACAGGTGTGACAGGCGGTTCAACACCTGACTCTAATGATTATGACCGTGATGTTGTCGTGGTCAGTACATTAAAACTTAAAGGATTACAATTACTAGATCATGCTAAACAAGTTTTAGCATTTCCTGGTACCACACTCACGGAATTAGAAATTGCCTTGAAGCCCTACCAACGTGAACCGCATTCAGTTATTGGTTCATCATGTATTGGTGCATCTGTGATTGGTGGAATTTGTAACAATTCAGGAGGCTCATTAATTCGTCGTGGTCCTGCCTATACAGAAAAATCATTATTTGCTCAAATTAATACGCAGGGCAAACTACAATTGGTGAATCACTTGGGAATTGATTTAGGTGAAACGCCTGAAGAAATTTTTCAAAATTTAGAGCAACAGCACTATCGTACAGGTCAGAGTGAAGCATGGAATGGAAAAATTTGGGCAGAAAATTATGCAGACACTTTACGAGATACAACTTCACCAACGCCGACTAGATATAACGGAAACCCAGAGTATTTACATGAAAGTGCAGGTTGTTCAGGAAAGTTAGCTGTCTTCGCTGTACGGTTACCTACTTTTGAAGCAGCAGCCGAAGCAACGACATATTTAATTGGTAGTCATGATGAAACTGAATTAATTCAGTTGCGTAAATATTTGCTAGAGCATTTATCGGTACTTCCAAGTCAGGCAGAATATATTCATAAAAATGCTTTTGAGCTGACTCAGCACTATGCCAAACATATGTATAAAGCAATTGATATTTGGGGTGCAGAAAAAATTCCTGCACTTTTTGGGCTTAAAGCAAAAATTGATCGCTTTTTTAAAGGCATACCTCTTTTTCCAAATAATATAGCAGACCGCTGTATTCAGCTGTTTAATCGTCTTGCGCCATCATGGATTGAACCACGGCTACAAAATTTTCATCAGACTTATCCGCATCTGCTCATGCTTAAAATTGATATGTCACAGAGTGAAGAATTAAAAAAACTCTTAATAGATTTTTTTGCGGGTCAGACCGAGCAGTTTTTTCAATGTAGCAAAAAAGAAGAAAAAAATGCTTTTCTCATTCGTTTTGCTGTAGGCGGATGCATTATTTACTATTGTGAAAGTAAAAACATAGATCCTAATATGCGTTTGGTTTCTTTTGATGTCGCTTTTCGAAGAAATGATACGCAATGGTTAATTGATTTACCAGAACATCTCAAACAGAAGGTGATGATGGAAAGTTGTTGCGGACACTTTTTTTGTTTTGTATCTCATCAAGATTATTTACTCAAAGATGGTGTCGATGCACAGCAATTTAAGGATGAAGTCCTCGCATATTTGGAACAACGTGGTGCAAAATATCCTGCAGAACATAATGTAGGACATATTTATCATGCATCTTCAGGCTATGAGGCACATTTAAAAAAATTAGACCCAACGAATACTTTCAATCCAGGAATCGGAAAAACTAGTAAATCTAAACATTGGCAGTAATTTCTAAATTTGAAAAATTTGTAAGTTAAAAATTAAAAAAAGGAAAATACCTTGTCTCGTCAGTTGATTAATGTAGAAGATTATCGCCAATTAGCAAAAGCCAATTTGCCACGGATTATTTTTGATTATCTAGATGGTGGGGCTGAAGACGAAAAAGGTTTACGGTGTAACCGAACGGTATTTGATCAGTGGCGCTTTAAGCCTCAGCGCTTGGTGGATATAAGTCAGCGTGATATTTCGTGTAAGTTATTTAATAAAATATGGGATGCACCATTTGCCATTGCACCAACAGGATTAAATGGTTCTTTATGGCCGAATGGAGATGCTTTACTTGCTAAAAGTGCAGCTAAGGTCAATATTCCGTTTATTTTATCTACTGCTTCGAATATGTCAATTGAAGAGGTTGCCAAAAGTTGTGATGGAGAAAAATGGTTTCAACTGTATGTGGTGCATCAAGCATTGGCAGAACAAATGGTGCAACGGGCGCTCAAAGCAGGCTATACCACTTTAGTGATTGCATTAGATGTTGGTGTGAATGGTTATAGAGAGAGGGATATTCGCAATGCATTTGCTCTACCATTAAGTTTTTCACCGAGCTTGGTCTTAGATGGCATATTACATCCAGCTTGGTCATGGCGGTTTATATGTAATGCTAAACCGCAATTGGCAAATTTTATAACATCAGAAATCAATAACCTAGAAGTACAAGCTGCGCTGATGAGTCGACAAATGGATACGAGTTTTAATCATGAAAAGCTAAAAAAAATTCGAGACATATGGCCACATACCTTATTAGTTAAAGGCATTGTTCGTTCTGATGATGCATTAAAAGCAATTGAATGTGGAGTGGATGGTGTAATTTTATCAAATCATGGTGGTCGACAGCTCGATTGTTGTATTTCACCAATGGAAACACTTCATAATGTGGCTGCTCATATTGATTCTCCAATTTTGATTGATAGTGGATTTAGACGTGGTTCGGATATTATCAAAGCTTTGTGCTTAGGGGCAAATATGGTGTGCTTAGGGCGAGCAACTTTATATGGTTTGGCTGCAAAAGGTCAGGTAGGAGTGGATGAAGTAATACAACTGCTTAAACAAGATATAGACCGCACTTTAGCACAAATCGGTTGTCCATCAGTGAGACAATTAAGTACAGATTATTTAACTCATGAGTACAGTATGTAAACGAGTTATGTCTAAATAAATTTTTCATTATTTCAGGGAAGTAAAATATGAAGCAAGATATCTTTCACATGAGTTTATTGGATATTGCCAAGAAGATTCATCGTCAAGAAATTTCTTCTTTTGAGGTGACACTATCTTTAATAGAGCGTATTGAAAGTTTAGATCCCAAGCTGATGAGTTATGTGACTGTATTAAAAAAACAAGCCCTAGATGCCGCCCAACAAGCAGATAGAGAAATTAGTCAAGGAAAAATTCGCAGTCCGATACATGGTGTACCACTTGCTTTAAAAGATATATTTGATATGAAAGGGGTTCCAACAACCAATGGAATGACAATTGATCCGATTATACCAAAGAGTAATGCAACAGTTGTGAATAAACTTCTTGATGCTGGGGCTATTATTCTCGGAAAATTAAAGCTTACTGAAGCTGCATTTTCAGACCCACACCCGAATATAACTGTTCCTTTGAACCCATGGGGTAAACATCTTTGGGTAGGTTCATCTTCAAATGGCTCAGCAGTCGCACTGACAGCAGGGTTATGTTTTGGTTCGCTTGGCACAGATACAGGTGGCTCTATTCGCTTTCCATGCGCTGCTAATAATTTGACTGGGATTAAACCGACATGGGGTGGCGTGAGTCGCGCTGGAGTCTTTGAGTTTGCAGGCTCACTTGATCATGTTGGTCCAATGGCAAGAAGTGTTGCTGACGCTGCCATATTATTACAACTGATTGCAGGTCAAGATACGAATGATGTCACTACATTTGAACAGGTTGTTCCTAACTACCTTAAAGAAATGACTAAAGGTATCAAAGGTTTAAGAGTTGGTATTGACTACAACTTTATAATGGAGAAAGCTGATCTTGATACTCAGCGAGTTATGCAGCATGTGATTGAAACACTTAAATCACTAGGTGCAGAACTGATCAAAATTGATATGCCTGATACAACACCTGCTGCAATTAATTGGGCACCTTTATGTGCTGTAGAAGCGGCTGCCGTACATGAAGAGAGTTATAGATTATTTAAAGATCAATACAGTCCGAGTTTTTCTAGATTTATTGAGATGGGACAGAAACTTTTAGCGACAGAATATCTGGAGTTGATTCAATTTAGACATGATTTTCAACGTATGATAACTGCCGTTTTTGATGATGTGGAATTAGTTCTTATGCCAGTATCTGCTTTCTCAGCATCACTGACTGACTTATCAGAAAAATTTAGTGAAGATAAAGATTTGTTTGAGGGGATCGTTCGCTATACAACAGCATTCAATTTAACAGGTCATCCGACTATTACTTTACCAGGTGGGTTTACTGAATTGGGAACGCCTATAGGATTTCAATTTGTTGCGCAACATTTTCAAGAAAGTTTATTAGTACGTGCAGGGGGGAGTTTTCAAGAGGCAACGAATTGGCATACAGTTCAACCGCCAATGTCAGATTTATAACTTTTAAATCATAACTTTTGATTGGCAATGGTCTTATCATCTAAAAAATAGGGTGGTGTTTTAAAATGAGTATTGATTATTTTAACACCACTATACAAAACTATGATTAATGTAAAAGAAGACTAAATTAAGCGCTTTAATGAAATTTTCCAAATGCTCACTCAACCATACTATCATAGGTACTATTTAGTATATTCTATACGGTTTTTAACTTTTGTATTGTCATTGCATCTATTTTAACTTACACAAAAGCAATGATTTTTTTGACTTTCTTTATCATCAATATACTATAATGAGTGTTTACTCTTTTTACTATTTACAAATATCCAAAATTTATCTACTTCCAAGCATTTATAGTGAATTTTCTTTAGTTTAATTTAATGAGTAGATCGGGTTAGTGTTTTAAGAATTTTACTACTATTAAAACGAATGATTTTTGAAACATCAAGAATTCTACAATATTGGGAAAATATGAACATAATGCGCTTTATTACATTTAAATTATGGAAAATAGCAGTTAACTGAGACCAGTGTTGATCATTCAACATTGTACGAGACATAGCCAGTGTAAAATTGGGATTGGGGATTTGATTTTACGCTCTCACTATGAATAAAGATCTGAATGTTTCATTCAAATCTTTATACTTATAGCCAGTAGGATGAATAATATTCAATAATAGATTTTCACTTTTACCAAAATTCCTTAAAAAAATATGCTTATGTCAGATTTTTTAATGGCTTTTATTTGAATAGCTATGTATTGGTTCTTTAGTTATTTTTTGAGTTACTAGAGCTTTTTTTTGCGTTAATAGACCAATTGCAAGTGCACCAATAATTCCTGGAATTGCAAAAACAATAAAGTTTTGTTGAAAGGGAAGATTGATTGCTAAAAGATAACCACCAAATAAAGGACCAGAGATTGCTCCAAAACGTCCCATTGCTGCAGCAAAACTGACACCAGTTGAGCGAATATTTGCTGGATAAAAATCAGCGGCTAAAGTATGAATAACCGACATTGAGCCTACAGTTGCTCCACCTGCAATGACTAATAATGCACTCAGTACAAATGTAGGTGGATGAAAACCTAAGCAGCTGATTGATGCTACAGAAAGTAAGTAACCAAAGATAAGTGTTGATTTAGTCCCCCATTTATCCGCAAGTACACCAAAGATAAGTGTACCAATGATCGCACCGATATTGAGGGTAACTAGAAAGGTAATACTTGAACCTAAAGAATATCCACCAACGTTCATCAATTTTGGTAACCATGTATTGAGACCATAAACCATCAACATTACCATGGCAAAACCAGACCAGATTAAGAAGGTACCGACAGCTTTATGTTCGGTAAATAAGCCAACAAGAGGAATTTTTTGCTTAGAAGCCGTAGTTTCAACGATATAGTGCATAGTAGGTTGATGCTGATGTGCTGGATTGAGTATTTCTAGAGTTTTAATGACATCAATTTGTCGGTTTTTTTGAATCAGATAACTAATCGATTCTGGAAAAGTTTTATACATTAGAGGAATAAGAAAAATACAAATTCCTGCAAGCCAGAATGTAACTTGCCAACCAAAGGCAGGTATGAGGAATAAACCAGATAAACCTGAAATAATTGCACCAACGCCATAAAATGCTAATACAAAATTAATTAGACGATTACGATACATACTGGGCGCCATTTCTTTAATAATGGTTACTAAATTAGGTACTGCCCCTCCTAAACCTATACCTGTCAACAAACGGCAAATAAAAAAAGTAGTTGTATCGTGAGCGAAGCCATTCATAACAACTGCAAGACTTGAAAGAACAGTACACGCTATAATGATATTTTTACGACCAAATTTATCCGCTGCCATACCAAGTGTCATAGCACCTAGCATCATACCCATGAGAGAAGCAGCACCTAATAGTCCTGCAATTTGTGGTGTGAGTTGCCACTCACTCATCAAATGAGGTAACACAGAACCATAAATGACTAAATCATAACCATCAAATAGCATAATTACAGCACACCAAAATACTAAAATTTTGTGATTTTTATTTAAGGGAGCCTGATCAATCAGAGTGGTTGCATTAATTTTTTGCATCGAGTCCTTCCTTTGAACAAAATTAAAAATAATTAAAATTCATATAGATAAATATTTAACTGATTTTAATTTATGAATGATGATCTCAGACATCCTCGCCTGAATAGATTTTAACAATCATAGGTATTGATTTACATAAATTAGCTTATGAGGATCAAGGCTATAGATCAAATTAATAAAAAATATGATTGAATATAATTATTATCTATAATAAAAAAGCTATGATGGACACAATACAAATTCACGATTTTCGAAAAAGGTGAGTTTGTTGATTTTATTGGGATATTCATAATGATTGGGGTGTAGATCAGCAGAGCTTTTTAAGTGATTACATTTGTAATTGAAAAATAAAATTATGCTCGCTTAGCAACTAAGACATGGAGGTTTTTATGGTCGATTTAAATCTGATCAAAGTTTTTATTACAATTTTTGATACTCGTAGTGTCAGTATTGCGGCTGAACACTTAAATATTACTCAGCCTTCAGTAAGCCACAGTCTTTCACGTCTAAGATATTTAATGAAGGATCAACTATTTACTCGAACAAAAGAAGGGATGATCCCAACTTTTTATGCGACTCAGCTTTATGAATCATTGAATCAACCGTTATTAGATATTGAAAATGTTATCAATGATGTGAAAGAATTTGATTTCCACAGTAGTGATCGCTGTTTTAGGGTAGCGTTAACTGACATTGGCGGGCAGTATTTCTTGCCTTTAATCCTTTCTCGTTTAGAGCAGATCGCACCAAAAATTTCTTTGGAAGTTGTCACTGTAGAGATGAACAAATTATCTGATTGGTTAATAACTGGAAAGATTGATGCTGCAATTTGTAATAAAAATTT
>NZ_PYIX02000004.1 GCF_003024515.2 Acinetobacter sichuanensis | reverse complement strand
GTATTCTACGTGTGAAGTATTAATTGTAATACCACGTGCTTTTTCTTCTGGTGCAGAGTCAATTGCTGCATAGTCTTTCGCTTCACCGCCGAAAGTTTTTGCACATACAGTTGCAATCGCAGCAGTTAAAGTTGTTTTACCATGGTCAACGTGACCAATTGTGCCCACGTTTACGTGTGGTTTATTACGTTCAAACTTAGCCTTAGCCATGAGTTTTTCCTTTTTAAACTACTCATGTAGGGTTAACTACATGAGCATTTGGTTTTTTAACTATGAATTAGTTTGGGCTTATAGTAATCGAAAGATTACTCGTCGTCACCTTTTTTACCACCAGATTGGAACTTAGTAATGATGCCTTCTGCCACGTTACGTGGAGTTTCAGCATATTTAGCAAATTCCATAGAGTATGTCGCACGACCTTGAGACATAGAACGCATTTGAGTCGCGTAACCAAACATCTCAGCAAGTGGAACTTCAGCACGAATTGCTTTAGTACCACCAGGTAAATCGTCCATACCTTGAACCATACCACGGCGACGGTTTAAGTCACCCATGATATCGCCCATGTAATCTTCTGGAGTTTCTACTTCAACTTTCATGATCGGTTCAAGCAAGATAGGATCTGCTTTCATGAAACCATCACGGAATGCGTAAGAACCTGCCATCTTGAACGATAATTCGTCAGAGTCGACGTCGTGGTAAGAACCGTCAAATAATGTCGCTTTAATACCAACAACTGGGTAACCTGCAAGAACACCATTTTTCATGCGCTCTTGAATACCTTTGTCAACCGCACCAAAGAATTCTTTAGGTACTACACCACCTACAACTTCTTCAGCGAACTCGTAATCTTTACCAGCGTCTTCAGCAAGCGGCTCTAAACGTACGTATACGTGACCGAATTTACCTTTACCACCAGTTTGACGTACGAATTTACCTTCTTGTTCAACCGATTTTTTGATTGTTTCACGGTAAGAAACCATTGGTTTACCAATGTTTGCTTCTACACCGAATTCACGTTTCATACGGTCAACAATGATGTCAAGGTGAAGCTCACCCATACCTGCAATAATTGTTTGACCAGATTCTTCATCAGTACGTACACGGAATGATGGATCTTCTTTTGCCAAACGACCTAAAGCAACTGACATTTTTTCTTGGTCAGCTTTAGTTTTAGGTTCAACTGCAAGTGCAATTACTGGCTCAGGGAATTCCATGCGCTCAAGTGTAATTACATTGTTTTCATCACAAAGTGTATCACCAGTTGTAGTATCTTTAAGACCTACACACGCTGCGATATCACCTGCACGAATTTCTTCGATATCATGACGATCGTTAGCATGCATCTGTACGATACGACCAACACGCTCACGCTTCATTTTTACTGGGTTATAACACGGGCTACCCGCTTTAAGAACACCAGAGTAAACACGTACGAAAGTTAAGTTACCTACGAACTTATCATTCATGATTTTGAATGCTAACGCAGCGAATGGAGCGTCGTCAGATGCTTCACGAGAACCTTCAGTTTCGTCTTTGTCGTCAAGGATACCTTTGATCGCTTCAACGTCAGTCGGCGCTGGTAAGAATTCAATAACAGCATCCAACATACGTTGAACACCTTTGTTTTTGAATGCTGAACCACAAAGCATTGGCTGAATTTCGTTTGCCAAAGTACGTTGACGGATACCTGCAACGATTTCTTCTTTAGTTAACTCGCCTTCTTCTAGGTACTTGTCCATGAGTTCTTCTGATGCTTCAGCAGCAGCTTCAACCATGTTAGTACGCCATTCTTGCGCTAACTCAACTAATTCAGCAGGAATTTCACCATATTCGAACTTCATACCTTGAGATGCTTCATCCCAGATAATCGCTTTCATTTCGATAAGGTCAACAACACCTTGGAAGTTTTCTTCTGCACCAATTGGAACAACGATTGGCACTGGAGAAGCACCAAGACGTGTTTTCATTTGTTCTACAGCACGGAAGAAGTTCGCACCTGTACGGTCCATTTTATTAACGAACGCAATACGTGGAACTTTATATTTATTTGCTTGACGCCATACAGTTTCAGACTGAGGTTGTACACCACCTACAGCACAGTAAACCATGCACGCACCGTCAAGAACACGCATAGAACGCTCAACTTCGATTGTGAAGTCAACGTGTCCCGGTGTGTCAATAACGTTAATACGGTGTTGCTCGAACTGGTTGCCCATACCTTTCCAGAAACATGTTACTGCTGCTGAAGTAATAGTAATACCACGTTCTTGCTCTTGCTCCATCCAGTCTGTTGTTGCAGAACCTTCGTGAGTTTCACCTAATTTATGGCTCTCACCTGTATAAAACAAAATACGTTCTGAAGTAGTTGTTTTACCTGCATCGATGTGAGCTGAGATACCAATGTTACGGTAACGAGAAATTGGGGTTTGACGAGCCATGATTTCTTGCATTCCTAAATTTTATTGTTTAAAACAGGACGCATCAATATTGTATTGATGCGTACGAATACTCATACCTAGTGGGCAACTTAAATACCCGCGAATCCTCCACTTTGATAGAGGGCGATGTTAAATCGAGCTGCAATACGCATGAGTATTCTCCTGAGATGGACTGTTTTAGCCGCTTAGAAGCGGTAGTGAGAGAAGGCTTTGTTAGCTTCAGCCATACGGTGCACATCTTCACGTTTTTTAATCGCTGAACCTTTACCTTCAGCTGCATCAAGCAACTCACCAGCAAGACGTAAAGCCATTGTTTTTTCAGAACGCTTAGCAGCAGCATCTACTAACCAACGCATAGCCAAGGCAGTACGACGGGATGGGCGTACTTCCATAGGTACTTGGTATGTAGCACCACCAACACGGCGTGCTTTTACTTCAACCATAGGACGAACTTTTTCAAGAGTAGTCTCGAAAAATTCTACTGGGTCTACTTTGTTTTTTTCTTGAACGCGGTCTAAAGCACCGTAAACGATACTTTCAGCAATAGATTTTTTACCATCTTGCATTACGTGGTTCATGAATTTAGCGATTGTTTGGCTACTGAATTTAGGATCCGGAAGGATCTCACGAGCAGCGACTACGCGACGTCTTGGCATTTTAAACTACCTATAAATATGACACTTCAGGTTTATCCAGCATCAGTACAAAGTGTCATGTACTATTCGCTGGCCTTACTACACGTCGCTTGAATTTCACAAAATTAATGCAGAAATCAGACAAGCGAGACGATAAAGGATTGCAGTTCTACGATCTTAAAATTTAATTCTTAAAGAATTATTTCTTAGGACGTTTAGTACCGTATTTAGAACGAGACTGGTTACGATCTTTAACACCAGCGCAGTCTAAAGAACCACGAACGGTATGGTAACGCACACCTGGTAAATCTTTAACACGACCACCACGAATAAGAACAACACTGTGCTCTTGTAAGTTATGACCTTCACCACCGATGTAGCTAGAAACTTCGAAACCTGAAGTTAAACGCACACGGCAAACTTTACGCATTGCTGAGTTAGGTTTTTTAGGTGTAGTTGTGTAAACACGTGTACAAACACCACGACGTTGTGGACAAGCCTTCAACGCAGGAACTTTTGATTTTTCAACCAAAGTAGTACGACCCTTACGGATCAACTGATTTGTTGTTGCCATTTGGCAATTCTCCCGTTAATAAAAAGCCCCAAAAAATTACCACTTTTTGAGGGCATGCAATTGTAAGTCAAGATATAAAAATGGTCAACATTGAAGACTTATCAAATATTCACCATTTCTATTTTTTTCAGTTTTAAATTTACTTTTTTCTATGCGCTAGAATAAGTAAAATTGTGATTACTTTTAGTCTTTAGGCTCTTCTTTTTCAGTTTCTGTTGTAGCTTCAATGTTTTGCGCTATAGCATGACTGTCCTGTTTATCATCGGATGAATTTTCCACCTCAGTTTGTACTGGTTTATCCTCAACTTTTTTTGTTGCACTTTTTTCATTTTGTTGCGATTTTTCGGTCAATTTCTCTGATGCTGAGTCAGATGTACGTTTTTTTGCACGTGTTTTCTTTACAGGTTCTGTGACTGGTTGCTCTACCTCAACTGGAGTTTCTGTTTCATTTACTGTAGAAACATGCGCTTTTGCTAAGTCTGCAATACTGCTTTCTTCTTGTGCAAGTAAAGTTTCTGCCTCGTCTTTTTTCAAGACTTGCACCTCTTGAATAGTATCATTTTCAGTGCTTTGAATTTGGTTTGCTTTTGCTTCGAGAACTGCTTCTTGTTGCTGTGCATTTTCCTCTTTTGGAGGCTGAAGCAATGGGCTTGCTTGTGAAAGCAAAATTTCAGACTTTTCAAATGCAGCTAATGCACTGATATTTTCGTTTGGGTGTTGTAATAAATATTGTTGTGCGCCTTTAAATACAAGTTGGGCTTTGTCGGTCGCATCTTCGACTAGCTTCCAGCTATAGCTCGCACTCACGCCAATACTAATAAAAGGAGTAATTTTCGAAATAAGATTGAGTTGCGGAATGTAATCTAACCATGCCCATTTGAAAGTACCATCTGAATTGGTTAACCAATTTTTCAATACATCTGTAGAGTAATTTGAGCCTAAAACTTGTTGAAATTGGCTTATATCATGATTTTGCAAAGCTGTAGAAACAGCGCGCAAAGTGATTAGCAATGCCTGCTTTTCTGCTACCGTCCCTAGGTCAATTTTCTTAAAGATAAACTCGACTATTTCATGATCTTCAGGTTTTAATTCAAAACCATGCGCACGACCTGTTTGATAAATACTACGTAAAGCAAGCGCAATTGAAGTTGGAACATCAATTGCTGAACCAATCACACCTGTTAAAGCACCTTGAATTGCAGCTAAAATTTTATTTTGATTGGCTAAAGCACCACTAATACGCTGTGAGCGTGCCGAATCTTGACTCAGTTCATTTAAGTTTTTAACACCCACTTCTTTTAACAGTCTTTCTACCGAACTTGTTTCAGAAACAAAATCATTTAATTTATCAAAAAAATAGTCTGACATTTTGTCGTTAAATTGAGGTGAAATAAATGAAGCGACATTATTAATTTTTTTGTAGTGACGCCCTAATAACTGACTAGAAACTTGAGGTAAATGTTCACGTATCATTTGCTGTGGATTGTCATATTGTTTTTTTTCAAACATATTTTTAGAACGGGCTTTTCCCTCAATAACAGTATTTTTTTGTGGGGTCTGATCTAATTTATTCACTGAATTTGGTGCGGCATGGTTCAACATACTTAAACCTGTTGTACCCAGTTTTTTAGCAAGACCAAATGTATTCGATAATATACCACTTGATTGTTTCTTATTAGAATCTGTCATTTGAACCTTACTCCACTCATTTTTATCGGTTTAATCAAATACTAAGGATTGTGAGCAATTATCTCAACTCAAATTACGTATGTTTGGCTAAAAATACAAAAACGCCACAATCACTTTACGATGAAACACATATTTAAGTCACAATTTGTCGCATTCATGCTAACAACGCTGTGATAGATGTCAGCTCTGCGCTATGATTATTTCACTATTTAAAAAGATTATTTAAGCAAAATGGATAACAATCAACAATTAAATCAGACCCTAAAATTAAGTGCTGAACAAAAATATAGCGATGAATTACAACGCTTAAAAGCGCAAGATCAAAAACGTAAACCTCAAGGATGGCAACTCTCAGCTTATGCTGTTCGTGATTTTATTTTAGGCAATGCTCAGCTTAATATTCAAAAAAAATTCTATGGTGATGATGCCTTAGTTGATCGAGCATTGGTCACACTTATGGGTAATCAAGGACTGATGTTAGTTGGTCAACCGGGTACAGCAAAATCAATGCTCTCTGAACTATTTAGTGCTGCAATTGGTGGCAATTCACAATTAACCATTCAAGGTACAGCAGGAACAACCGAAGATCATATTAAGTATTCGTGGAATTATGCGCTGCTATTATCTGAAGGTCCTTCAGAAAAGTCGCTGATTCCCTCCCCTCTATACTTTGCGATGCAACAAGGCAAATTAGCACGTTTTGAGGAAATTACCCGTTGCCCACCTGAAATACAGGATGTTTTAGTCTCTCTTTTGTCAGAGAAACAGATGATGATTCCTGAAATGGGGCAAGATTTTAGTATTTCTGCACAACAAGGTTTTAACTTAATTGCAACTGCGAACTTAAGGGATCGTGGTGTGCATGAAATGTCCGCAGCATTAAAACGCCGTTTTAATTTTGAAACAGTAAAACCCATCAAAAATCGTGAGTTTGAAATTGAACTCGTACAATTACAACTCAAACAGCAAATTGGTGATTTATTTTCTGAGCTTCAAGTACAGCCACAAGTCATTGAATTATTAGTCACTATTTTTAATGAATTACGTACAGGTCAAAGTCTACAAGGTGCAAGCTTAAAGACCCCTGATGCTGTGATGTCGACAGCAGAGGCAGTCAATATTGCACATGCAGCAAGCCTACAAGCCATTTATCTTGGTGATGGCGTCTTAAAAGCTGAACACATTGCACAACAACTGGTTGGCGTAGTCTTTAAGGATAATCCTGAGGATGCAAAACGTTTACGTTATTATCTAGACAGCGTTGTGAAAGAACGTGCCCGTCAAGACAAAGATTGGAAAGCCTTTTTCGATGCTAGCCGTGAGTTTTAAGTATGAGCCAGTTTATGCAGACCCAACTGCCTGAACGACTTGAACAGGCATTTCAATATAAACAACAACTTGAACAACAGCAGCTTTTTTTTGCACCCATCAGGCATCATAGTCCTGCTTGTGCATTTGCTTTAAAACATTATATACAAACGCTGCAACCTACGCATATTTTGATTGAAGCACCACATAGTTTTCAGTTTTTACTTGAAGCCTTACTTGAGGAAAATACCCAACCACCTATTGCAATTTTTGCGCAAACGCAAACTAAAAATCAAAATGAGCGTGAAGATGAAGAAGCAGTTACAGAAAGCCCTTCTCTTTTTTCTGCCTATTATCCATTTTGTGAATATTCACCTGAATGGGTCGCACTTCAACAAGGGCATGCTCAACAAGCACAAATTGAATTTATTGATTTGTCATGGCAAGAACAAAGTGTGTTCAAACTTGCCCATGCAGCATTGGATTGGTCACAAAAAAATTTAATTTCTGAACGTTATTTAGCACACAGTCAGTTTATTCAAGGTCTTGCACAACAATTACGTTGTCGTGACCATGATGAACTTTGGGATCATTTATTTGAATTACAACATATTTCTCAACTAAAACAGCCTGCTGATTTTTTTAATGATGTATTTACATGGTGTTCTTTAGCGCGGTTAGATTATGAGCATGATGTCTTGTTACAAGATGCTTCTTTGCATCGTGAAGATTGTATGTGGCAAAAAATACACGCAGCTTTGCAACCTAAACATAAAGTTTTGGTGGTTACAGGCGGTTTTCATACGCTTGCTTTAATTGAAAATTTAGCACAGCATCAATCTGCTAAACGCTATACCATTCAACAAAATAAGCAACAAAAATGGCAAGAAAATGCTTGGCTCATCCGTTATAGCTTTGACCGTTTAGATGCTTTAAATGGTTATGCGTCAGGTATGCCTTCACCTGCATTTTATCAACAGTTTTGGCAAGATTTAAATCAGGAAAACTTAAATGATGTCGTTATAGAACAACAATTTTTAAGCTATTTAACGGACATTTGCCATCATCTAGAAAATAAACAGGTTTTAGATGTAACGGCTTATATTGCCTTAAAAAACACAGCCGAAGTCGCTCTACAATTAGCCAATTTGCGTGGGCATTATCGTCCTAGCCGTTATGATTTATTAGATGCTTTACAAAGTGCTTTGGTTAAAGGCGAACTTGAAGATGGTCAACAACTGCTATTCACCGAAATTTATGCTTATTTAAGTGGTCAACAACTGGGCAAAGTTGCCGCACATCAGCATAGCCCTGCTTTATTGCAAAATGTGTTTAAACAAATTGAAAAATATCGTTTTAATGTCAGTGATACGATTCCTCGTAATCGAAAATTAGATATTTATCGTAAGTCTTTACATCAAGATATCAGTCAATTTTTACATTTGCTTGAATTTATTGATTGTGGTTTTGCACAAAAACTATCAGGACCAGATTTTAGTCAAGGTGCTGGACTTGACTTGTTATTTGAAGAATGGCGTTACACATGGTCACCTTCGGTAGAAGCTCGTTTAATTGAGCTTGCTGAATTAGGCGATCAATTATCACAAATTGCTTTAGGTAAAATTTTAGCTTTACAGCAAGAAAATCAAAAAAATGGTTTAGGTCAATCGGCTTTTGAAACAGCAAAATTGCTGACCCTAGCATGTCGTTTAGGCTTAAAAGAACAACTGAATTTATTACAAAAACAGTTACATCAATATTTACAAACAGATCAAAACTTACAATCTGTGGTCAGTGCTGCACAACAACTCTATTACTTATGGAGTGGTCGAAAACTGCTTCAATTGCCTGAACATATATTACAAAGTAGTTTATTCGATGCAGTCAAACAAGCTTGTTTTTTACTAGAGCAGCTATATGACACACATGAAGATAAAATTGAATCCAATCTCACTCATTTTAAAACCTTACATGACTTGGTTTTATCCGTCGAAAAGCTAAAACCTGAACAGGATCAAAGCTCATTTTTAACGTTATTTTATCAACATATACAGCGTTCAAAATTAGAGGAGTTTCGACTCAATAAGTTAAAAGGTGCATTAGATAGTTTAATGTTTTTAGACCATCAGATTGATCAAGAACAACTTAAAACCTATTTAAAAACTGCTTTTGCTATAGGCAGTGACGCAGACGAAGCTGTGCAATATGTACAAGGTATGTTTGCGATTGCTCCTGAGATTTTTGTGCAATCCTCTATTGCAATTCAGTCGTTGTATGAATTGGTTTCACATTGGCGTGAAGAGACTTTCTTACAAATTTTGCCTGATTTGCGTTATATCTTTAGTCAGCTTTCACCAAAGCAAAATTCGGCTGTTTCACAACATATTGCCCAAATGGCGGGCTTATCAGGTCAAGTCATTTTAGATCAGGTGTATAGTGATATTAGTGAATATGACATGTTAAATGCTGCACATTTAAATCAACAATTACAACAAATTTTACAACATGATCAACTCGAAAACTGGTTGAAAGGAGTTGAAATATGACACAAGATTCAGACCTTTCAGTTTCTATGGAAACAACAGCAACTGACCTAGATGATTTAGATCGTGCCCGTCGTTGGCGACTCATTTTAGGACGTTATTCTGACCAAAGTTTATCTACTGCTGGATTTTCAGGTGAACAGTTAAAATTAGAGCGTAATCTCGATTATTTATATCAAAATGAATATAAACGTCGTGGTGTACAGCAAGCAAATAATCGACATGGGGGTTTAGAAGGTTCCCAACTTACTGCGATTAATTGGCTCAATCAAAGCCGTAAGCTTTTTCCAAAATCAACGTTTGAACGTATGCAAAAGCATGCTTTGGAACGATATCAATTACAAGGCTTACTGAACGATCCTGCAAGTATTCGAGAACTTGAACCAAACCCTGCAACTGCCAAAGCCTTATTGAGTATGCGTGGTCGTTTGAGTAGCGAAGCTAAAGAAGCTGTGCGTGAAGTGATTCGCAAAGTCGTTGAAGAACTTTTACAAAAAATCCGCACCCAATTTTTACAATCTTTACAAGGTCGTCGTAACCGTTTTCGTCGTTCGCATATTCAACAAGCACAAAATTTTGACTGGAAACGTACCATTGAAAATAACTTAAAAAATTATCAACCTGATCGTAAAAAAATTATTATTCAAAATCCTATTTTCAATGCACGAGTACAAAAACACTTGTCGTGGGAAATTGTTTTATGCGTGGATCAAAGTGGGTCAATGTTAGATTCAGTGATGTATGCAGCCATTTGTGCCAGTATTTTAGCAGCACTCCCTGCGGTCAAAATTAGTTTGGTTTTGTTCGATACCCAAGTCGTTGATTTGAGTCATTTAGCGCATGACCCCGTAGAAGTTTTATTAACTGTGCAACTGGGTGGCGGTACCAATATTGGTATGGCAATGGAGTATTGTGCCAAAAAAATCACTCAACCCAATCGTAGTATTTTGATACTCATCAGTGACTTTGAAGAAGGCGCATCTTTACAACATTTACTCAATACCACAGCAAAATTAAATGAACAAGGTTGTAAATTACTTGGTTTAGCAGCTTTAGACAGTCAAGCAAATCCTGTATATGACAGCAATATTGCACAAAAACTACAAGAACGAGGGATGCAAATTGCTGCTATGACACCTGATCATTTAGCCAATTGGTTTGCGGAGGTCATGCAATGATTGGGCAAATTTATTTACAATATGATGAAGAAAGCCTTACTTTACATAGTAATACAGGTTTAATTCGACGTGCTAAAAAATCAATCGAAGAAGTTCAATATATTGAAAATACAGCACCGTTACACTTTAAAGTTGAAGAGTTTGATGTCTATTTACCTGAACAAGGGATCACTGAAGCACAATGTAACTGCTCTGCTCAAAATTGCTGTAAACATATTTTAAGTAGTATTTTTTGGTTACAAAAAAATCAAGCAACAACAAGCAATGATCAGAACTCAGCTTCCCCATCAACTCATGAAAGTCAATTAGAACCTACTCAAACCTTGACAGTGCAAGCTTCTGCCTTAGATCAAGCACTACAACTCAAAGATAGCGTCCTATTTAAAAAAGTGGGCAAAGCGAATTTACGTTTGGCTTTTGAAATTTGGCAAAACTGGCAACAAGTCAACCCTGCTTGCAACATTGAAATATTGGCTGAAAAAATTATTTTCAAAACAGAATTCAGTGAAAATCCAATTCTGTTTTACCCTCAAACAGGCTTTGAAGGTATGTTGTCAGATATGGATGACAATAAAAAAAATGCGGTACATTTGGCGTGTATTGCATATTTATTTCAGCAACAATCTGCCGAATTATGGCAATGGTCTGAAGATTTACAACAGCAGTATCATCAAAATTCACAACATGCCTTGAACAAAGAAGATATTGATTTTATTTCAGAAATAAAAAATCTGTGCCAACAATTTATCCAACAAGGTTTATCTCATTTAGCCAAAGAGTCGGTATTGTCTTTACATATTTTAAATATGCAAGCACGAGCACAAAACTTACCACGACTCGCAGCGCTGCTCAGACAGTTGCATGGCATGATGCAACAACTACTCGAACATGATATACAAACTGATGAACAACAAATTTTCTCACAATTGGCATATTTAAATGCCTATCTATTTGCTTTAGAACAGAGCCAACAGCAAACTGAAATATTTACTCGTCTAAAAGGTGCTGTTCAACGTGATTATCAAGCCCAAAGTACACAACGTTTAATTCCCTTAGGATGTGAATGGTGGCAAACAGACAGCGGTGCGCAAGGTTTAACAGTCACTTTTTGGGATGAACAACAGCAGCATAGTCGTGAAGTCACTCAAGCACGTGGTCATCGTTTGGATAGCACTTTTTCTAAAGAGAGTGCTGCACAATCAGGGATTTGGGGAAGTTCTTTAGATTATTTATTACAACATCAAATTCAACTTACTCAAGCAAAAGTAAGTTCTGAGGTCAATCTTAGCCCAAGTACAGATACACGTTTTATTCAAATTGATCCTTTTAAAAAACTCAGCCTCGAAGACGTTGAACAGATGAACATCGGCTTAAATGATTGGTCAATGCTGCATCAGTGGATCCAGCCAAAGTCAAGTTTAGAGCAAAATCCTTACCGCTATCTTTTACTCCGTCATCAGCAGATTTTTGCGCCTGAGTTAAACGAACATGAACAATGTTTTGAATGTCGTATTCAAGACCTTCATGGTACTGCTTTAAAACTCAGTTTACCTATTGAGGTTCAATATCAAGCTCGCATTAAAAGCCTCACGACATTGTTCAATCAAAATGAAAAAATTGTTGCAACTTTAGTTCGTCTAGATCTCAGTCAGCAAAATATTCAACTGATTCCATGTAGCTTAATTTTAGAAAAGAAACAACAGCTAGAAATTTTTAGCTTGGATTATCACTCTCCTCGCTATAAAAAAAGTAGTTTGACTGAACTGATCACAGGACGTATTGAAAAATTATTGCAACAGAAAAAACAATGGCAAACACCTCCTCAACAATCCACCTTAGACATTGCGGTACAACAAACACAGTCTGTACTTGAGTTTTATGCCAATACAGGGCGTGAAGTGCTTGATCCTGAAGATAAAACCAAACTGAAACAGCTTGCACAACTTTATGCAGATTTAGGACTAGAAGTTGTACAGCGAAGTCTTATTTCAGGTTTAGAAATGTCTTCGCTTGCTGCAGCTTTACTCAAATGGCGACATTTATTTTTACAAATACAACGCCTGTCTTATCACTTGCCGATAGAAAGACAAGTTATGTCGTGAAGTTGCAAAAATGCTATTTAATTTTTTGTTTTATTTTTTATGATAGATCGACAACGTATTTATTTTTGCACTTTTTTTAAATAACAAATACTCCTTTAATGGAATAGGAATTTTAACCATGCTCAATCAATTGATGTCTAAAATTGAATCCTTATTTTCCAGTCCAGATCATAAGCAGAACAACCAAAACCAACAATCAACACAAGAAGTAAACATCGAACAACAAGCAACAAAACCACAAGAATATAATCAAAAACTTGTAGACACCATTAAGCCTTTATATGAGATTTTTAAGGTGCTGAATGAAGTGGATGATAGTCTGATGAAGAATATTATTCCGTTTATTATTGAAGGGACAAATCCACAATTTTTACTTCAACTCAGCCAACTTCCTGATGAAAAAGCAGCTGATTTACTTGGCTATCCGGGGACTTATGAATGGTATTGGACACAAATCCAACTCACTAAAACCCAAGAAAAACTAAAAAAACAATCCATTAAATCCCGTAAACAACTCAGTGATCATTTGTTTGACACACTCAGTAATGAACAAATCAGACGTTTGGGCAAAGTCTATGAAAGTATCACCCAACAAAAAAATTATAAAGAGCTCTACTCACCCGTTCCTGTATGGTTTCATTATATTGTCATCGATGCTCTCATTACCTTACAACAGCACCATAACTTTAGTGAAATTGGTGCAAAAAAACTCATTAAACAGTCTTGGACATTAGAAAAACTACATCAACTTTTAGCCGATGATGAACCAACATTAGCCCAGCATTTGGTGGTGTTTATTTTTGAACGTGCAGGCTGTAGTAGTTATTATGCAGATCGTTTAGATTTAATTTTTGAACTGTCCGATACCGATGCTTATATTGCTGCCCATTTAGATTCCTTAAAAAAAGAAATCCCAAACTTAAGTGTTGATGGTCAAACTGTCTTTTTAGAATATCTCAAACGCAAACCTGAAATTTTACAACAACTCCCCGAGTTGATTGTTAAGCTCACCATTGGGCGTTCAAAAACCATTCGTGACCTTGCTGTAAGTTTATTAAGCCAGTTAAATGATGAAGATAGTCAGCATTATCTACAACAATATTTGCTCCAAGGTTCAAGTAAAGAACGTGGTTTTGCTGCTGAATTACTTGCCCGTTTAGGCGAACAAAACTTAGTAGTTTTAGAACAAGCCTATGAAAATGAAAAACAAAAAGCTGTTCAACAACTTATTTTAATGGCAATTCAACGCCTAAAAGCAGTCAATCAATCCAGTCATCATGAAAGCTTTGAAATACCTGAATTTACACCACTTGCAATTCGAGATATTCCTGCAAATTTCACTGAAATCTTGCATCAAAATCATCAACAACTTGTAAGCAAAGCAGAAATCGCAGCAAATGCTGAAATTGAAGACAATAAAACCAATAGTTACCGTTCAGACTGGGCACAAAAAAGATTTCGCCGTCTTAGAAATATCAAAGCAACGAGTATTGATCAACTTTTAGCACAAATTAATGGTCATACCAAACGCAGCCCTTTTGAAAGTGATGTTGATATCATTACTCACCAATCTAAACTTTATAATTATCCTGAGTATTCGTTATTACATGCTTTGCGGATTCATGCCACCCGTCATGCAAATCATATTGTTCACTGGAATAGTATTTTTGCCGATTTACCACCAGCCCAATATGACAATTTAGACCTACGCCAAATTTCACAAGCACTTAATGACACAGGGTATGAAAATTCAATTCGTCAAATTGCACAAGGTATGCTCATTTCAAGCTATTGGCATGATTTACACCAGTATATTGTACAAAGCGAAAAAATTTGGCCTTTCTTTGCCGAACATCCTGAGTTTATCAGTGAAGCATTAGGACTTAGCCCTTCTTTGGAAGAAAGCTCTTATAGTCAATTTGAACCCATCAAAGCGATTAAAATTTTAGAGTCATTTCCTACTATTCCACAACAATTCATTCCACGTTTGCTTGAATTTGCTTTAGGTGAAAATAAACGTCTGCGTTTTGACGCACAGCAAGCTTTACAACGTTTACCTGAAATCCATTTACGTGCCATTGAAGCTTTAGAGTCAGGAAAACAAGAAATTCGTGTCACTGCCATTGAATGGCTTGCTCGTTTACAAAATCAAGATGCTGTAGAACCTTTATATGCTTTACTGAAAAAAGAGAAAAAGGAAGTCGTACGTGCTGCCCTATTAACCTCACTAGAAAAACTAGGACAAGATATTAGCCCATACTTGTCTGAGAAAGTGTTATTAAAAGAAGCTGAACAAGGCTTAAAAGCTAAAATTTCCAGTAGTTTCACTTGGTTTGATGCTAAAACTTTACCTGAGATTACTTGGAAAAATGGTAAAAAAGTTAATCCTGATATTATTCACTGGTGGGTTGTTTTGGCTGAAAAACTCAAAGACCCTAAAGCCAATGCTTTGTTTCAACGTTATCTTGGTTTACTTGATGAAAAAAGTCAGCAAAAACTTGCCAACCATTTACTGCATAGTTTTATTCAACAAGATACTTTATCGCCAACTTTAGAACAAGCAACTGAAGTTGCTGTCAAACAAGCACCTCAAAACTTACAATCATATCGTGATAGTTATCAAAATTATGGTCATAAATATCCTGAATATTATGCACATTATGCAACCATTACGCTTGAAGAAGTGATTGAAGAAATTAAACGTCAGCAACTTGCGATTTATTTAGGTTCTGCGATTAAAAGCAAAGGTATCTTAGCACTGACCTATCCTGCACAAGGGAGTTTTGCAGTCAAAACCTTGCAAGACTATATGAAACAACATTATCAACGTCGCTCACAAATTGAAGCGATGATCTCAGCACTCTCAATCAGTAATGATCCTTTAATTATTCAACTTTTATTGTCTTTATCGCGTCGTTACCGTACAACCTCAGTACAAAATTTAGCGACAGAATTGGTCACTGAAATTGCAGAACGTAATCAATGGAGCAGTGATGAATTGGCGGATCGAACGATTCCAACGGCTGGTTTGGATGAAAAAGGTGTACTCAATTTAGAATATGGTTCACGTTTATTTACAGCCATTGTCGATGATAAAGATAAATTTGTGCTTAAAAATGAAGAAGGTAAAGAAGTCAAAACTTTACCTGCGGCACGTCAAAATGATGATGCTGATTTAATCAAAGAAGCAAAAGCTCTTTTCAGCAGCAGCAAGAAAGAACTAAAACAAGTGATTGATTTACAAACACAACGCCTATACGAAGCGATGTGTAGTGAACGTCAATGGTTACAAAATGAATGGTTTGAATACTTACACGCTCATCCAATTGTACGCCGCCTGATCCAACGTTTGGTGTGGTTAGAAGTCACCGAATCTGGTGAAAAAATCGCTTTCCGTCCAAGTGATGATGGCTGTTTACTCAATTTAGAGGATGATGAAATTGAGATTCAAAGTAATAGTAAAATTCAAATTGCGCATGCTGTTCTAGTCGGGAAAGAAGATGCTCAAGCATGGATTGACCATTTTAAAGACTATAAAGTTAAATTTTTATTTGAGCAAATGAGCCATCATTTACCTGAAATTACTGACCTTAACAGCAAAGATATTTCGGATCGTAAAGGTTGGATCACAGACACATTCACCTTACGTGGTGTCGTCAACAAACTGGGGTATCAACGTGCAAGCATTGAAGATGCAGGTTCTTTTGATCGTTATACCAAGCCATTTAAGCAATTGGGTATTCATGTACAAATTGTCTTTAGCGGTAGTTATGTGCCTGAGGAAAATATTCCAGCAGTCTTATTTGAGTTGGAATTTGACAAATTAGGCAGCCGCTCTTGGAGTTCAAATAGCCTTCCGCTCAGTGATGTTCCGCCAATTTTATTAGCAGAAAGCTATGCTGATTATTTAAAAGTGGCAGATGCTTGTACAGGTTTTGACCCAGAATGGGAAAAGAAAACACCTTGGTAATTTGCCTAAACCAAGTCATTCTCCTCAACCAATACACAATTGCCCATTTCTAATGTGATGAATTGGGCAATTACATTTTATTTTGCAAATACTTTATGATTCACATGCCTTTGCAAACTCAAGCAAAGCAACGTAAACACCGTAATTGACCAAAAAATAAGATGACAGTGTTACTAAAGTCAATCTTTGTAGAATCTATATCTTTCGCCATTGCAGCGTAAAACTAAAAACGCTTAAATGAGCCCATTGTATCTCTTATTTTAAAATAAAGGACTTTGTATGAATCGTCGTGTTGTGATTACGGGCATGGGTATTAACTCTTGTATAGGGAACTCGTTAGAAGATGTCACACATTCTTTGCAAAATGGGATTTCAGGAACACGTCATAATCCAACTTACGAAGAACTCAATTTTAAAAGTCATGTCAGTGCTGCTGCTGAACAAGACTTTGATGGCATTGACCGTAAGTTAAAACGCTTTATGGGCGTTTGTGCAATGTATGCTTATAACGCTGCGGTTGCTGCGGTAGAAAATGCAGGCTTAACAGCTGAACAACTTGGTGGTAATCCTCGTTATGGCATCGCTGGCGGTTCAGGTGGCGGTTCTACAGCATCTGTTGTTGAAATGAAAGAATTATTGGACACTAAAGGCGCACGTAAAATTGGTCCTTTTTTCGTTCCACGTAATATGTCAAACACCATTACAGCAAACGTCGGTGTGGCATTTAAATTACAAGGTGTTGCACACTCAATTACCAGTGCTTGTGCAACCTCTGCTGATGCCATTGGTTATGCTTACAACCTGATTCAATTAGGTAAACAAGACTTAATGCTTGCAGGTGGTGGTGAAGAAGATCATTGGTCACAAAGCTTGTTGTTTGATGCAATGGGTGCATTGTGCTCTAAATATAATGACACACCAGAAAAAGCTTCACGCCCTTATTCAGCAGACCGTGACGGCTTCGTGATTGCAGGCGGTGGTGGTTTCGTGGTACTTGAGTCACTAGAACATGCGCAAGCACGTGGTGCAAATATCTTAGCTGAAGTTGTTGGTTATGCTGCAAACTCTGACGGTGCTGACATGGTTGCACCATCTGGTGAAGGTGCAACACGTTGTATCTTGATGGCTTTAGAAGAAGCAAAACAACATGGCGTAGACAGCATTGACTATGTAAATACGCATGGTACTTCTACACCTGCTGGTGATGTCACTGAACTTAAAGCAATGGAACGTGCTTTTGGTGAAGGTAAAGTACCTGCTCTTAGCTCAACGAAGTCAATGACAGGTCATAGCTTAGGTGCTGCAGGTGTACAAGAGGCGATTTATTCAGTACTCATGATGCAAAATGACTTTATTGCACCAAATATCAACGTCACTGAGTTAGACGAAGGTGCAAAAGGTTTTGATATCGTACTTGAAAAACGTGACGCAAAATTGAATACTGTAATGAGTAACAGTTTCGGTTTTGGCGGTGTAAATGCCTGCCTCATTTTCAAAAAATGGGAAGGCTAATTTGAAAATGGTTGATTTGTTTTAAACACAAGTCAACCACTTCCACACTGCCCTAAAAAGGGTAAATTGATGGATGCTCCTTCAGAGGCTTTCCTTTGGGTCAAAGCACTACATATTATTGCAGTCGTATGCTGGTTTGCAGCATTGTTCTATCTACCACGTTTATATGTTTATCATGCGATGAGTGACGATGCAACGAGCCATCAACACTTTCAAGTGATGGAGCGCAAGTTATATCGTGGCATTATGTGGCCTGCAATGATTGCAACGCTTGTCACCGCTCACTTTTTAGTGGATTGGGGTGATGCAACGCGACATTATCATGAAGCTTTATGGTTTTATCTCAAAGTTGGCTTAGTTGGACTCTTGGTTATTTACCATCTGGTTTGTGGTTATTATCGTAAAAAGTTGATAGATCATCCACATTATAAATCACATAAATTTTGGCGCTTCTTTAATGAATTACCAACGGTGATTTTATTGGCTGTTGTTATTTTAGTTGTCGTCAAGCCGAGCTTTTAAATTCATGATAAAAAAACCTCTCCTGTGAGGTTTTTTATTTTTTCAAATCTCATATCTAAATGTGTATAGCGTACTACGCTCTCACCACCATAATGCAATCAACATACTAATGATTGCAAAACCTAAAAATGTACTGATCATCAACGGCGTTAGCGTTTTTCGATCATCTAAATGATAAGCTTGGGAAAAAATAGCAAATGCAGCAGGCATAGGTAGAGCAGCAATAATTGTTCCTGCATAGAGCATTTCTTTACTGACATTTGGCAGCAAGGATAATCCTGTAAATACTGCTACAGGCATCATAATCATTTTTGCAAAAACCAAGAACATACTTTCCATATCAATTTTTTCAATGGATAAGCCAACCAAACCACCACCAATCACAAAAAGTGCAATAGGTGATGCGGTCTTACCAAGTAAATCTAGGGCTTGATGTAATTGGGTGGGTAATTTAACCTGTAAAAATGCCAAACTTAAACCTAATAAAACAGACAAAATCACAGGATTTTTCAATAACTTTAGTAACGTTTGTCGCAAGAGCAGTGCAATATTTTTCTGTTGTTGTAAACCTGCCTCAGCTAAAGCTAAAACCATCGTAACAATAATGACATTTTCCACAATTAACGTTAAAGAAATATAGATCGTTGCCTGATTTCCCATCAACAAAGTTAAGATTGCGGTACCAATAAAACCTGTATTAGACATTGCGCCACCCATTGCAAAGACGGCTGAATGACTAAATTTATGTTTAAAAACATAATAAAAAACTAAAAAAACAAGTAGATATAAAACAAAAGACACCCCAGCATAAACAAAAAAATATGAAGGATACCAAATTTCATGCAAATCCTTAGATGCCAACGCAACCAACAGCAATGCTGGTAATGAAATACGAATAACAAAAGCACTTAAAGCTGAAATCTGCTCTTTATTAATTAAACTAATTTTTACACTCAAATATCCTAAAAAAAGCAAAATAAAAATAGGCAAGAGTACATTAAATACCATTATGGCAAGTCCTTTTTCCGCATGGTAAATAAAAGAGAAATATATCCTAAAATATATCTCTCAAAAACTTAAATACCGATATGGCATAATATTTTACTTAAATTGAATCAATAAATTTTTCAGTGTATGCGGCTGACAACGTAAATACTGTGGCGCTATTTCAATTTGTTCACCCAAAGCTGCTGCTGCATGCCATGGCCAACGTGGTTCATATAAAATTGCTCGTGCCAATCCGATCGCATCTGCTTCATTTTTGGCTAATATCTCTTCTGCTTGTTCTGGCTCAGTAATCAAACCGACAGCAATTACAGGAATAGTGACATGTTTTTTAATTTCGGCTGCAAAAGGCACTTGGTAATTGACGCCGATTTTAATTTTTTGCTGCACATGTAAGCCACCTGATGAAACATGTATATAAACTGCACCTAGTTGTTGCAAAGCTTTTGCAAGCCCTATACTAGACTCAAGATTCCAACCACCCTCTTCATCCATCCAATCTGTCGCTGAAATACGGACTCCCACAGGAAAATCATGCGGTAAAGCAGCTTTTATTGCACTCAATACTTCTAAAGTTAAGCGAATACGATTTTCAAAACTGCCTCCGTATTCATCTGTACGTACGTTTGATAATGGCGACATAAATTGATGTAACAAGTAACCATGTGCTGCATGAATTTCAATTAATTCAAATCCTGCATCTACAGCACGTTTTGCCGCTTCAGCAAAATCGATAATAATGCGTTGAATTTCATCTGATGTTAAAGCATGAGGTTTTACATCTCGCTCATTAAAAGCAAGCTCACTTGCAGAAACAGTTTGCCACCCTTGCGGATCTGCTGGGGCTAACTGCCCTTTACCCTGCCAAGGCTTATCAGTAGAGGCTTTACGCCCTGCATGTGCTAACTGTACTGCAAAGGGCATCGGTGATAACTGTTTTACTTTCTGTAAAAGTGTCTGAATTTGATCTCGTTGTTTATCATTCCATAACCCTAAATCAGCATAGCTAATACGCCCTTCCGCCTGTACAGCAGTCGCTTCAACAATACAGAGTCCAGCACCCGATAAAGCATAATTTGCCCATTGTTGTTCATGCCAATAGGTCACATTACCTTGATCTGTTGCCGAATATTGACACATTGGAGCAATCACGATTTTATTACTCAGTTGTAGTTGCCCAAACTGAATTGGTTGAAATAATAAGGACACATTAAACTCCTGTTTTAGTTTTAAGCTATCTTTTTACACTTTAATTTCACTAACTGCACTGCTCAAATAAATAGAAAAACAATAAATACATGACCTAAGAACATCATATTTTTATCGATTAATTTTTACAAAAAGAAGATTTGAAATAGAATGAAATATATTCTATTTCAAATCATCATCTATTTTTAAAAAATGACTTTACTTGATAATCCGAGTACCAAAGCATTATCTACCTGATCCGTAGCACCGGGATACACGACATATTGCACTAAAGGGCGTAACATAAACCATGCTGTTGGATAGTAAGAATAGTTCAATTCAATATTATATTCTGTACTTTTATTTAACACCGCTTTGGTATCACGAAAACGATCATTGACATGTACACGATTCACTCCTAAACCTAAAATATCATTAGGTTGCCCCTCAAATAAGCCAATATATTTCAAGCCTAATTGTTGTGAATTATCAACTTGTGTCGTTGTTTTATCGTGAAAAGTAAAGTTACCAAAACTATGTAAGCCACGGCGTCCTTCGCCTGCTGAAGTCAGTTGCTGATCGAAGCTCAACCATGCACCATAACTACGATCTTGCTCTCTTGAGCCTGCCGAATATGCAACATCATATTGATTTTTTGCATCATCCGCTGTGTTATATAATAAACCTGCTCGATAACTTCCTGCTAAATCATGAATTGCGTGTTTAGGTGACCAGACAACTTCCGTAAGGATATTGACGCCATCTGCATTTTTGGTATCCAGATTCCAACCTTGACGCTCCAAAGCATTTTCAGGGTTATATTCATACACCCCAACTTGAGCAAACAGGTCAGGTTGAACCTGATATTTCACTCGTCCACCCCATTGTGATACAGGTGTGTTATACCAAAGCTTACCTTGCCATTTACCCATTTGTGCTGCACAAAATGCATTGCCTTGAAAGTCACACGCCATAACATTGAAGTCTGAACCTAAGCCCATACGTCCAACTTTGACATTAATGCCTTGTTCAGGAAAATTCTTTTCAATGGATAATTCACTTAAACGGCTACCTGAATTTCCTCTCCCCCAATTGGCTTGTGAGTTTGCCCATTGCGGCGCACTCGCATCTTGAATACCTTCGACTGTTGTACCTTGACCTTGGCGTGCAGTTACAACTGCTCGCACTGTAGTGTTTGACCAACCTGCCAATTTATCCAAATCTAAAGTTGTACCTAGCCAATACTGACTCGCAAATGTAGGAGATTGATGTGCATCATAGCCACCATCAGCCAAGTAGGAACTATCTAATGCAATATTGGCATCAAATTTAATGCCTTGTTCTGCCCATTCAGTTCGTTGACCACCCCAATCCCCTGTTAAGGTTTTCCCATGAAGATCAAACGCAGTATCAGCATGAGCGGCTGAGAACCATGTTGTTATGGAAATTGTCAAAAGTGGAAATACAAAATTTTTCATAGTAGAGCCTAAATGTTAAAGGTGCTCTATACAAATAAGATCATCAACTCAATTTAAATATGTGAAATTTCTCATTTAAATTTAACTTAATCTTTATGTAACAAAAGAGCTCAACATATTTATTTACAATTTAATTACGTGAAAATTACATATTTTTTTAAAACTTTACTAGATGATAATTTTTATTAGTCAACCAACTTTTTTTTATCAATAAACATTTTATCTTTGCCACAACATTTACAAAGTGCTTGAAAAATCGAATTTCACTACCATATTCATCAGGATGCTTACGCTACATTTGAGAGAAAAATGCCTGAATTACCTGAAGTCGAGACCACTAAAAGCAGTCTTTTTCCATTACTAGATCAAAAAGTAATGTCAGTACAGGTTCGCGAATCTCGCCTCCGTTGGGCTATACCAAATGATCTGGACAAATTAGTTGGACAAAAACTTGTTCAACTGACACGCAGATCTAAATATATTTTTGCTCAGTTTGAACACGACACCATGCTATGGCATTTAGGAATGTCAGGTAGTTTTCGCTTATGTGAATCACATGAAGAATTACGTAAACATGACCATTTAATTATCCAATTTGAAGATATTCAATTGCGTTATCATGACCCACGTCGTTTTGGTTGTATTCTTTGGTTAGATGAACATTCTCAAAATAAATTAATTGATCCTTTAGGACCTGAACCATTAAGTAACGAATTTAATGCAGATTATTTGATAAAAAAATTAACAAACAAACAAACAGCAATCAAAGTCGCAATCATGGATAATCATGTTGTTGTTGGTGTCGGTAATATTTATGCAACTGAAAGTTTATTTAACTTAGGCATTCATCCAGCACAAGCAGCCAAAGATCTTTCAGCAGTACAAATTGAAAATTTAGTCATTGAAATTAAACGTATTTTAAAGCAAGCGATTGAGTTAGGTGGTTCGACCTTACGTGATTATAGTAATGCGATGGGAGAAAATGGCTATTTTCAACAAACCCTATTAGCATATGGTCGTGCAGGCGAAATGTGCGTAAACTGTGAAACAACTTTAGAAAATTTAAAACTTGGACAACGTGCCAGTGTATTCTGTCCACAGTGCCAGCCATTAAAGAAAACTTCTGTGACCAAGCCATCCTTAAAAGGTAAATCCCAATGAAAACTGCAATTGCTCGACATATTTTGGTCAAAGATAAAGATTTAGCCCAACAATTAAAACAAAAAATTCAAGATGGTGCTGACTTTGCAAAAATTGCTAAACAGCATTCAACCTGCCCATCAGCCAAAAAAGGCGGTGAATTAGGTGAAGTTAAAAAAGGTGATTTAGTTGCACCTATCGACAAAGCTGTTTTTAGTTTGGCTGAACGTGAACTTCATGGTCCAATCAAAAGCCAATTTGGTTTTCATTTATTAGAAATAAAATTTCGAATGGATTTTTAAAATCCATTCCTCATACAACGATGCACTCTTTTATTTTTGCTGCTCAATAAAGTCTGCATAACGATTAATATAGGTTCTAAACATTTCAGCACGTGTCGTAAAATAAAAAATTTCATTTTGATGTCTAACAATTTTTTCAGGTGCCTTGCCATTACAAAAACCATTTGAACTCACGGCTGATGCTAAGGTTGCAAAATGCTGAATTGCCTGTTGCTCATGATCAAAATCAAAGACTAATAAAGTAAAATCAGGGAAGATATTGTTCTTATCTCCTATTCCAATCTTACTTTTAGCGGTATATGTTCGTAATCCTTGACCTTTTACTTGAATAATTTTATTCAGATGACAATCATTTTCTGACCATGCGTTGCCACTTTCCTTTTCAAATAATTCAAATTGGTCTTTTAATAATTGTGTTTGCAATATATTCATTAAAACTTCATTTTCATCAATATTATTTGCTTCTATCGTTTCATATACCGTTTTCTCATTGGGAATATCATCAAAAGTGAGTCCTTGACTCATCGTTTTAGTATTTTCAATTTGCTCAGGTAGTTGAATTTTCTCAAGTTCAGGATCAACTGTATTTTTTTCAGGTTTGCTACATGCAAATAAACTTAAGATCATTACACTTAAAATCAGTTTTCTTTGCATCTTTTTTCCCTAAAAATAACTGCAAATTTTATGGTACACAGAATTTAAGTAATATTGGGACTTTTCATGGCAATTATTGTAATCCACAACTCAATAAAACTATTGAACGAAGATAAAAATAGTCAATTTATTCTTTGGTTTTAATATCTTAGTTAACAATACATCTTTGATATAAATTTTGCTATGATCAAAAAATTTATAGAATGTCTCACTCTATGTTCATCAGTTCAGGCAAAGAAGAAAAAATTTATTTTTCAGGTTATGAATTTAAGTATATTTTAAAACCACGATCTTATGATACAAATCACTTGATCATTGTATTAAGTGGTTTTGGATCTACCACTGATTTTAACTATGATTTCCAAAATGCTTTAAAAAAATCTTGTCGAGCCGCAATTTTATGGATTAAAGATGATTTTTTTCATAACAACTGTGCTACTTACTACCTAAACCCTTTAGGAAATAATAGTTTAGAAAATGCAGTCAACCTATTTATCCAAGAAGTTCAAGCTTTTTTAGGTATAGATAAAAACCATTGTACTTTTCTGGGATGCTCTAAAGGTGGAGCCAGTGCTTTATATTATGGAATAAAAAATAATATTAAAAATATTGTGATGTCAGCGCCCACACTTTTAGCAGGCTCTTTTGTGGGGGGACTTGCTCCCCAAGATCTTGTTAAACCATGTGCTAAGTTTATGTGTAATGGTGTCGTCAATGATGCCAATTTAAAGACATTTGATCATAAAATTTTAAATGAATTATTAAGTGACCAAAATTATGATAAAAATATTTTTCTAATTTCATCAGAATCAGATTATTTACATGCAGATCAGATTAAACCATTCATTGGCATTTTTAATAAATATAGTAATTTCAATTATATTGAAGCCAAATCACCCTTAGTTCGTACCCACCCAGATGTGACTTTTTTTAATGCCCCTCTTATTTTAAGTATTATTAATTGTTTAGCATTTAATATGACACCCGCTTTTCTCAATAGTATAACGCTTGGGGATGATTTAAATAAGAAAGCTAAAATCACCAAAGAACCTATTTTTGAGATTAAAAAACTTGAATTTGATCATGCATCAAAATTTCATATTGAAGGAATATTCTTTTTAAGAGGAATTGCATGTGCGCATTATTCTGACTTAGATTATATTTTATATTTAGAATCCACACATCAAAACATCAAAATACACTTAGCGAAAGGTAATTGCCCATCTATAACAAAAGATTATTATGCTGATGCCTTTGTAAATTATGATAAATCTTACTTTTGTACAAAAGGTTATGCGGGGCTTTCCTTAGCAAATATTCCATTGGGTCAATATAAAATCTCTATAGAAATTATAATGCACTCAGGTGAACATTCTAAAATGAGATGTAAGAGAAATATCCATCAACCCATCATCAGCCCAGATGGTCATTATGAAATATTCTCACAAGAAAATAATATATTTTTAGAAATAAAATAATGTTTTAGATATTCAACATATGTGTCATAAAATTGTATAACAGGAAACGGCTTTTTAATAAAGTCGTTTCCCACTCAACTTCTCTTATTGACGTTTTTTCAATTCATCACGAATTTCACGTAATAATTCAATATCTTCTGGTGTTGCAGCAGGCGCTTCTTCAACAGGTTTACGGATACGATTTAAAAATTTAACCAATAAAAAAACAACCCAAGCCAAGATCAGGAAGTTTAAAAATATTGTAATAAAATTACCATAAGTTAAAACGTTAATACCCGCTTTAGTTAACTCATCTAAAGATTGTAAATTATTTGGATTATCACCTAACACAAAAAACTTCTGTGTAAAATCAACTCCACCACCAGTGATTACAGTAATTAAAGGCATAATAATATCTTTAACTAATGAATCAATAATTTTACCAAATGCACCACCGATGATCACACCGATCGCCATATCCATCATATTGCCTTTAACAGCAAACTCTTTAAATTCTTGGACAATACTCATATTACAACTCCTGCTCAGGAATACCCTATTTTTGTGACAAAGTATACATTATTTTTCTATGTACATTTCCGCTTAATTTACTTG
The DNA here is from genome assembly GCF_003024515.2 of Acinetobacter sichuanensis. Classification (GTDB taxonomy): domain Bacteria; phylum Pseudomonadota; class Gammaproteobacteria; order Pseudomonadales; family Moraxellaceae; genus Acinetobacter; species Acinetobacter sichuanensis. Next base: position 156,106 of record NZ_PYIX02000004.1, on the reverse strand, counting down.
GTTTTCTTAAAAAACCAAATTATTTTTTGTATAAAAAACCGCGATGTTGTAAACAACATCGCGGTCTCTGAACTTACATAATTCGATTACAAATTATTTTGCACGATTACGTTTACGATCATTTTCAGTTAACCATTTCTTACGAATACGAACTGATTTAGGTGTAACTTCAACTAATTCGTCATCTTCAATAAATTCTAAAGCTTGTTCAAGCGTGAATTTGATTGCAGGTGTTAACGTTAATGCTTCATCTGTACCAGAAGCACGCATGTTGGTTAACTGTTTTGCTTTAGTTGGGTTTACAGTCATGTCGTCTGAACGTGAGTTCATACCCACGATCATGCCCTCATACACTTCTAACTGTGGCTCAGCAAATAGACGACCACGGTCTTGTAATGTGAATAAAGCAAATGCCAAACAAGTACCGTTAACCATAGAGATCAACACACCGTTTTGACGTTTCGCAACTTGACCAGCTTTAGCAGGACCATAATGCGAGAAGCTTGAAGTCATGATACCAGTACCAGAAGTAATGGTTAAGAATTCAGAACGGAAACCAATCAAACCACGTGATGGAACAGTTGCTTCAATACGGATACGACCTTTGCCGTCTACTTCCATATTTGTCAACTCACCTTTACGGTTACCCATTTGCTCCATAACTGAACCCTGATGTTGTTCATCAACATCAAAAGTTACGTTCTCATATGGTTCTTGAGTTTCGCCATCAATTTCTTTCATGATCACTTGAGGACGAGAAACACCCATCTCGAAGCCTTCACGGCGCATGTTTTCAATCAATACTGAAAGATGTAATTCACCACGACCTGAAACTTTGAATTTATCTGGACTGTCAGTATCTTCAACACGTAATGCAACGTTGTGAATTAACTCACGGTCTAAACGTTCACGAATGTTACGTGAAGTAACAAATTTACCTTCTTTACCAGCAAACGGAGAGTTGTTCACTTGGAAAGTCATCGAAACTGTAGGTTCATCTACAGATAACGGTGCTAAAGCTTCAACATTTTTTGGATCACAAATCGTGTCAGAAATGTTTAAGGCATCTAAACCAGTAATACATACAATATCACCCGCTTGTGCTGAATCAACATCAACACGATCTAAACCGTGGTAACCCATGATTTTTAAGATACGACCGTTACGTGTTTTGCCGTCTTTATCGACTACAGTTACAGGGGTATTGGTTTTCACTGAACCACGTTGAATACGACCTACACCAATTACACCCATGAAGCTGTTGTAATCAAGTGATGAGATTTGCATTTGGAATGGACCATCAACATCAACTGCTGGTGGTTCAACGATATCAACGATGGTTTGGAACAATGGTGTCATATCTTCAGCAAGTTCTTCTGGAGATGGACCAGCCACACCACGAAGACCTGATGCATAAACAACTGGGAAATCTAATTGTTCATCAGTACCACCAAGATTATCAAACAAGTCGAATACTTGATCGATTACCCAATCTGGACGTGCACTTGGCTTATCTACTTTGTTAATAATGACAATTGGTTTTAAACCACTTGCGAACGCTTTTTGCGTTACGAAACGAGTTTGTGGCATTGGACCTTCTTGTGAGTCAACAAGAAGTAATACACAGTCAACCATCGACATTACACGTTCAACTTCACCACCGAAGTCCGCGTGTCCCGGTGTGTCGACGATGTTAATACGATATTCAGTATCTGTACGTTTATCTAACCATTTGATTGCAGTGTTTTTTGCAAGAATAGTAATACCACGTTCACTTTCGATAGCGCCTGAATCCATGACACGCTCAATCTCGCCCGCTCGGTCACCGAGGGCACCTGATTGTTGTAAAAGTTTATCTACTAGAGTTGTTTTACCATGGTCAACGTGCGCAATGATCGCAATGTTGCGGAGAGTTTTAATATCTGACATGTAAATTCGATACGCCTAAAGTTTGAGGGCAAATTATACAGAAAAAATATAAATTTTAGTAGTGACAGTTCATTGACAGTTACAAGTTTTTTTTACAACAATCGCTTTTTATTTTGTAATAGTGTGTAAACCGATTAGAATAGCGCCATCTTGCTGTCTCTCCTGCTGTGACCATGTCTGATTTAAATACTCCCAACGAACAACGACAAGGGCAAATTGACCTTGTTTATGGACTCAATGATCGTCCAAAACCACTCATTGCATTTTTTGCAGCTCTGCAACATTTACTTGCGATTATTGTTCCTATCGTAACGCCGGGTCTACTGATTTGCTTAGCTTTAGGTGTTTCTGCACATGACACCAATATGATTTTATCTATGTCTTTGGTAATTTCAGGAATTGCAACCTTCTTACAATGCAAAAAAGTAGGTCCTTTTGGCGCAGGTTTACTGATCGTTCAAGGAACTAGCTTTAACTTTATCGGTCCTATTATTGGGATTGGTTCTGCTATGGTTGCTGCTGGCACACCTGTGGAAGCAGTGATGGCATCTATTTTCGGTGTAGTCATTGCTGGCTCATTTATTGAAATGGGTGTTTCACGTATTTTACCTTGGGTCAAAAAACTCATTACGCCTTTGGTCACAGGTATTGTTGTACTACTTATTGGTCTAACTTTAATCAAAGAAGGCTTAATTAGTATGGGTGGTGGTTATCAAGCGATGGAAAGTAAAACCTTTGCTAGTACAGATAATCTCATCATGTCATGTACCGTTTTAGCGATTATTATTTTATTAAATCGCTTTAAAATTGTTTGGATCAAAAGTTCAGCGATCTTAATTGCTTTAGTCATTGGTTATGCTTTAGCAGGTTATATGGGTTATTTAAACTTTTCAGGTTTAAAAGATGCGCCTTTAATTCAAGTGCCAACCCCAATGCATTTTGGTATTAGCTTCTCTTGGAGTTTATTTATTCCAATGGCATTTATTTATCTGGTCACTTCATTAGAAGCAATTGGTGATGTGACTGCGACATCTAAGATATCAAATCAACCTGTTGATGGTCCTGTTTGGATGCAACGCATTAAAGGTGGTGTATTGGTAAATGGAGCAAATTCATTCCTTGCTGGTATTTTCAATACATTCCCAAGTTCTGTTTTTGCACAAAATAATGGTGTTATCCAATTAACTGGTGTTGCAAGTCGTTATGTCGGGATTTGGATTGCCATCATGTTGGTCATTCTAGGGCTATTCCCTGCTGTTGCTGGTGTAATCCAAGCTGTACCACAAGCGGTTCTTGGTGGTGCTGTCATGGTGATGTTTGGTGCAGTTGCAGCTTCAGGTATCAATATTTTGTCAGGTGTAATCCTTGATCGTCGTGCATTACTGATCATTGCAATTTCTTTAGCACTTGGTTTAGGGGTAGCACAAGTTCCTCAAATTTTGGAACATCTTCCTGAATTACCACGTAATATTTTTAGTTCAGGCGTTGCAACAGGTGGTATTGCAGCATTAATTTTAAATATTGTTCTTCCTGAAACTAAAAAGTAATGCCGTAATTCATTATAATGCCCAGTTTTGTCTGGGCATTATTGTTCTAATTTTTAAAATGGGTGGTGAATATGGAGCCTAGAAGTGAAGTTGTTATTCGACAACATGACTATCTCTCTGGACGTGTATTGTTCATCAATGCACCAACGGATGACTTACATTCGCATTTAGCTGCTGATATCCAAGCAACGTTTTGGACATGGAACTTTAATGAGTTTCAATATTTTCTAAAGCAAAATACAGAAGTACATTTTGGTACAGATCTGCCCGAATCTGGTTTTGATCAGGCAGTGATTTTTGTTCCAAAATCTAAAGAATTACTGAATTACGTTTTACACCAGGTTGTCAGCCGTCTTCCAATTGCTTCATCAATTTTTTTAGTTGGTGAAAAAAAAGGAGGCGTTGAACGTGCAGCCAAACAGTTACAACCTTATGGTCAAGCGATTAAATTAGACAGTGCTCGGCATTGTCAAATGTGGCAACTCACCACAGATAAAACTGTTGTTGCAAAAACACTTGAAGCATGGGCGCAAACCTATCAAGTTGCCACGCCTGCTGGAGAGCTCACCATTTGTGCACTCCCAGGTGTTTTTAGCCAAAATCGCTTAGATGTTGGGACTGCTGTTTTATTGCCGCATTTGTCAAAAGCGACTTCTGGGAAAATTGCAGACTTCGGTTGCGGTTCTGGCGTAATCAGTGCATACCTATCTAAAATCAACCCTAAAAATCGTATTTTTGCACTAGATGCTGATGCTTTTGCTTTAGCCTCTACGCAAATGACTTTTGAAAAAAACCAATTACCTTTAGAACAGCTTGAAATTAAAGCAGTGACTGGCATTGATGATGCTCCACTCTTTTTACATGCTATCGTGAGTAATCCACCATTTCACCAAGGTATTCAGACTGATTACAATGCCAGCGAAAACCTGTGCAAAAGTTCAAAACGACATTTAAAATCAGGTGGTGAATTATGGATTGTGGCAAATCGCTTTCTAAATTACCCATTACTTATTGAACAAAGTTTTGGTCAATGTACAACCAAAGCAGATCAACAAGGTTTTAAAGTGTTATTTGCCAACACTAAAAAAAATCTTAAGGAAGAATAATGAGCGGAAAAGATCATCCTCAACTTCAGCGTAAGCTCAGCGCTCGACACTTAAATATGATCGCTATTGGCGGTTCTATTGGTACAGGTTTATTTCTTGCATCAGGTCAAACGATTGCAACTGCTGGTCCCGGAGGAGCATTACTTGCCTACGCGTTGATCGGAGTGATGATCTATTTCCTCATGACCAGCTTAGGCGAGCTTGCAACCCATAATCCAACATCAGGTGCTTTTTTTACTTATGGCAGTAAATATGTCGAAGAAGGTTTCGGCTTTGCACTAGGCTGGAACTATTGGTACAACTGGGCGATTACGGTTGCATTTGAATTGGTTGCTGTCCAATTCATTATGAAATTTTGGTTTCCCGAAATCCCCGGGGTTTGGTGGAGTGCACTCTTTCTTGCCATTATCTTTTTTATCAATGCCTTAACAGTAAAAGGTTTTGGTGAAAGCGAGTTTTTATTCTCTCTAGTTAAAGTCATTGCGATTGTATTTTTCATTGTGATTGGTTTATTTATGATTGGTAAAATCATGTTAGACCCAACACAGTCAATTACTAAAAATTGGACAATAGGCGAAGCACCATTTGTTGGAGGATTCCAAGCACTAGTTGGTGTTGCCATGATTGCAGGGTTTTCATTCCAAGGGACTGAAATGGTCGGTGTTGCGGCTGGAGAGTCCAAAGATCCGAAAAAAACAATTCCAGTTGCCATTAAACAAATCTTTTGGCGTATCTTATTGTTCTATATTTTATGTATTTTCATTATTGGAACATTAGTTGCTTATACGGATCCAAACTTAGCACTTGCTGCTGAAGGTGACGGTAATATTACCCTTTCACCCTTCACACTTTTATATGAAAAAGCAGGTTTAGCGTTTGCCGCAGGTTTGATGAACGCTGTGATTTTAACAGCAATTATGTCCGCTGGTAATTCAGGGATGTATTCATCAACACGAATGTTATTTGATATGGCTCGCCAAGGTCGCGCACCAAAATGGTTTGCTCAATTAGATATGCGTGGCGTACCAATGAATGCTCTTTATGCGACAACTTTCATTGCAGCTTTTTGTTTTTTAACTACATTTATTGGTGAAAATCAAGTTTTTACTTGGCTACTTAACATGTCTGGAATGTGTGGTTTCATTGTCTGGTTAGGTATCGCAATTTCGCATTATCGCTTTCGTAAAGGTTATTTAGCACAAGGCTATCAATTAAAAGAGTTAGCCTATACAGCAAAATTTTTCCCATTTGCACCGTGGTTTGCCTTCATTCTTTGTACTATTGTGGTTTTAGGGCAAAACTATCAAGCCTTTTTAGCAGGAGAATGGGGATCAGTTTTATCGACTTATATCAGTATTCCATTATTTTTGGTTATTTGGTTAGGTTATAAATGGAAGCACAAAACTAAGTTGATTTCTTATCAAGAAATGGACGTAAAACCATTTGATTTAGATAAAGAATAATTTAAATTAAACATAAGAACCTCATTTTTTAATGAGGTTTTTTTGTCATTATATTTATTTACAATATAAAATGTTGTATTCATTATTATTTTAAAATCAAATAAAAACATTAAGTTATCATCAACAAAAAAATATTAAATAAAATATTCTTGACAGATTTAATTTAAGTTCTAAAATGGCGCAAAATTCGATTCATCTTTTTCCAAAAGATTTTATAGGAGGACATCATCATGCTGACATTGGAAAATACAACAAACTAATACAGCAAGATGTCGCTCACGGACACTTGTTGCCAAAAAGTGTCCGAATGCCAAGATTCTAAACCTAGCATTCGCTAGGTTTTTTTATGCTTGAAAAATCAAGTGTTTAGAATATTCGGACAAATGATAAAATTGCTTAGAGAAATTAAAATGGGCATACAAAAAATTTTGAACGCTAGAGCAGATTATGGCGTTCCTGTAAAAATTTATACCACAGATATTGATGAAGAAAGCATGACTCAATTGCGCAAAATGGCACAATTGCAATTTATTCACTCTCATATTGCTGTCATGCCAGATGTTCATGTAGGCAAAGGTGCAACTGTTGGCAGTGTTATTCCAACTAAAAATGCGATTATCCCTGCAGCAGTAGGTGTCGATATAGGCTGTGGTATGAATGCGATGCGCTTAAGCTTAAAAGCAGCTCAATTGCCTGATAATTTAAGTGCGTTACGCAATGCAATTGAACGTAAAGTTCCTGTTGGTTTTGAAATGCATAAGCAAATCAAAGCCAAAGCATCCACATTAACACCTTTAGAAAAACGCTTAAAACTGATTACAGACAAGCATCCTGCTTTAAAACGTATGTTGCGTCATTTTGATTCAACATGGCAAAAACAGATTGGCACTTTAGGTGGTGGTAATCATTTTATTGAACTCTGTTTAGACGAAAATGATGATGTTTGGGTGATGTTACATTCAGGTAGTCGAGGACTGGGTAATGTCATTGGCACATACTTTATTGAACGTGCTAAGAAAGAAGCACAAAGTCGTTTTGGGCATGTACCTGATAAAGACTTATCTTATTTTGCTGAAGGTTCAAATAGTTTTGATGACTATTTTGAAGCTGTAGAATGGGCACAAGAATATGCTTATGAAAACCGACGTGAAATGATGCGACTCATTTTAGAAGCAATTCGCCCTCTTTTACCAAGCTTTCAAATGACTAAAGAAGCGATTAACTGCCATCATAATTATGTACAGAAAGAAGTACATTTTGGTGAGGAAGTTTTTGTAACACGTAAAGGTGCAATTCGTGCAGGTATAGATGAATATGGCATTATTCCTGGCTCAATGGGAGCAAAATCTTTTATTGTTAAAGGTAAAGGTAATCCTGATTCTTTCTGCTCTTGCTCTCATGGTGCAGGACGAAAAATGAGCCGAAGTAAAGCCAAGAATTTGTTTAATCAACAAGATTTAATTGCACAAACTGAAGGAATCGAATGCCGTAAAGATAAAGGCGTGGTTGATGAAATTCCAAGTGCCTATAAAGATATTGATGAAGTTATGGCAAACCAAACAGATTTAATTGAAGTTGTACATACCTTAAAACAAGTGATGTGTATCAAAGGCTAAGTTAAAACAGGTATTTTTAGCTCTAAAAAACCCCAATAAATGCTGATTTATTGGGGTTTTAAATTTTACTTTAATCTATGCAATAAAAAACGACTCCGAAGAGTCGTTTTTTTATCACTCAGTTACTCAATATTATTGAGCTGGTTGAGCAAGAACAGTACGGCTACCAGTGATCGCAGCGAATACGCGACGGTTCATAGCACGACCTTCTTTAGTTTTGTTGTCAGCAATCGGTTGATCCCAAGCGAAACCTTGAGTAGACAAACGAGATGCATCAATGTTGAATTCGCTTACAAGAGCAGATTTAACAGAGTTAGCACGAGCTAAAGATAAACGTTCGTTCAACTTACGTGGACCAGTGTTATCTGTGTGACCTTCGATACGTGCAGTCGCATTCGGGAATTCATTTAAAGCAGTTGCTACTTTAGCGATTTCACCTTTGTATTGCGGCTTGATGTTAGATTTGTTTGTATCAAAGAATACACGAAGCTCTAGGTTAAGCGGCTCAGTGATTTCTTGTGGAGCAGGTGGAACTGGAGTTGGAGCAACTGGCTCAACAGGAGCAATTTCTACTACAGGAGCAGCAGGTTTCAAGTGACCACCAAGAACAACGTTAAGACCAGCTAGAGCTGTATAGTTCCAGAAATCTTCATCGATGTTATAAGTAGCACGAGCTTCTGTACGAAGAGACAAAGCATCGTTTAAGCGCCAGAATACACCCGCACCAGCATTACCTAAAGTACCTTCTTCACCATCACGATATTTCAATGCAGGCGCATCAAAATCGTATTTATAGTGACCAGCACCTACTAATACGTAAGGTTTGATTTTGCTGTCATAGTCTTTAGTGATTAAATCAGAAGTAACTAATAAGTTACCGTTGATTTGTTGTTGTTTGTATTCACCAGCGTTTGGCTCTACATCACCTTTAACTTGGTTATATTCAACTTCTGCACTTAACCATGGAGTTAATTCAACACCAAGAGCCGCACCAACAAATAAGTCATCTTGTAATTCATGGCTATTTGTTAAGTTACGGTTGTTGTGCTCTGTGTCTTGGAATGTATAACCGACTAATAAAGGAGTTACAGTTACACCAGCGTTAGCAGCAGCTAATGGCGCAGCAACAAGCATAGCAAGTGCGATACGACTCAATTTCATGGATATCCTCCAGAGATAACAATTGTTGTTCAAACTCAGCCTAAAATTTTTTGGCTTCCTGAGATAAGCTTCTATATACCCCAGTATTATTTTTAAGCTACTCACGTTGAATCATACAAACACTTGAGAGTTTTTCCAAGTGCTTGATAACTTTAATCAAGCTTATTATTGACAAAATTACTTACAATTTCCGTTGTAATTCGGTAATTTTTTACTCGATTATATTTGTGAATACCTTACTCTTTTCACTTTCTATATTTTAACAGCAAAACAATACGATAGTAATACATATTTTACAAAGTTGCTCTTAACTGTGTAAAAAAATAGAAAAATATTTAAATTCATAAACATAAATAATTAAAAAGTAGATTTAATCATGTATTTATATTGTAAACAACAAGGTTTGACTTTGTTCGAACTGATTATTTGCATCTGTATCTTAGCAATAATCGCCTCTTTAGCCGCTCCACACTTCCTTCAAAATCGTCGTGACCAAGAAAGACGCAATATATTTCCTTTACTTGACCAACATATTAAATTTGCAAGAAATAATGCAATTTTACATCACAGTCATGTTGCGATTTGCTCATCTCAAGACTTACAATTTTGTCAAGATGATCAGTGGAATAGGGGTATTTTAGTTTTTATTGATCGAAATAATAATAAGATACGTGACACAAATGAACTTTTACTTCAACAGACCACCACAAATCTAAAATTTGGTCGTTTAAAGTGGAATGGCAACATTACCCATCAAAAAATTATTTCTTTTCAGGGTGATACTGGCTTAAATCGAGGTGCTTTAGGAAGTTTTTATTATTGTAGTTTAGATAATCCTAACCAACATTTACGTTTTAAATTAGGCAAAATGGCAATTTTAAATCAGATTCCAACCATAACATGCTAAAAACTAGTCTCTAGCGTCTAGAGTTCTATAGACTTTCTTCTTTATTCTATATCTTTTTTTTATATACTGCTTAGGCTTTGGAAATAATCAACAACAAGTGAATTGGAGAATACAACAATGACTGACATCGTAATTGTCAATGGTGCACGTACCGCAATGGGCGGATTTCAAGGAAGTCTAGCAAGTGTTACAGCGCCAGATTTAGGTGCTGTAACCATTAAAGAAGCCATTGCTCGTGCAGGCTTAGAAGCAAACGATGTACAAGAAGTCATTATGGGCTGTGTACTTCCAGCAGGTTTAAAACAAGGTCCTGCACGTCAAGCGATGCGTAAAGCAGGTCTTCCTGATTCAACTGGCGCTGTAACCATCAATAAACTTTGTGGTTCTGGCATGAAAGCAGTCATGCAAGCTGCTGATGCGATCAAAGCTGGCTCTGCTGATGTTATCGTTGCGGGCGGTATGGAATCTATGACCAATGCACCGTACTTACTACCAAAAGCACGTGGTGGTTTTCGTATGGGTCATGGCGAAGTCAAAGATCATATGTTCTTTGATGGTCTAGAAGATGCTGAAACAGGTCGCCTAATGGGTTCTTTTGCACAAGACATGGCAAATACACGTGGTTATACCCGTGAGCAAATGGATGAGTTTGCAATCCGTTCTTTACAACGTGCGCAAAAAGCCATTACTGAAGGTTATTTCGCTGACGAAATCGTTCCTGTCACTGTTTCTGGTCGTAAAGGCGATGTGGTCATTGATAAAGATGAACAACCTTTCAATGCCAATATTGAAAAAATCCCAAGTCTGCGCCCTGCTTTTGCTAAAGATGGTACGATCACTGCTGCAAATGCCAGCTCAATTTCAGATGGTGCTTCAGCTTTAGTTTTAGCTTCTGCTGAACTTGCAGCAGAAAAAGGCTTACAGCCTCTTGCTAAAATTGTTGCTTATGCTTCAAATTCACAGCATCCGTCTGAATTTACTATTGCGCCTGTAGGTGCGATTCAAAAAGTTTTAGACAAAGCAGGCTGGACTGCTCAAGATGTTGATTTATGGGAAATCAATGAAGCATTTGCTATGGTCACTATGTGCCCAATTGATGACTTCAAATTAGATGCTGAAAAAGTCAATATCAATGGTGGTGCTTGTGCGCTAGGACATCCCGTCGGCTCTACAGGTTCACGTATTATTTTGACATTGATTCATGCATTAAAACGTACTGGCGGTAAAAAAGGTATTGCAGCACTGTGTATCGGTGGTGGTGAAGCAACTGCAGTTGCGATCGAGATTTTATAATTTCTGAATAAATCAGTCTGCTTTTAATAAAAAATCCCTGTTCATCAGGGATTTTTTATCTTGCTTTCTTTTTGTGAAATCTTATTTGAATATTTTTAAATTTCATTACATAGATAAGGTTTTAAAATTTTTTCCACTTCAGGTTTAGCAAAAATTTGAGGATAAGACTGCACAAAAGTTGGCAAAAGCAATGCCATTTCCTGTCTTTGTGAAGCTGTCCATTACGCACCATAAATTGCATAATGCAAATCACGTAAATGGCACTCAATAAACTGATCAAAAAAACGCCTGATCCTGTGAATTTTTTATATGTTGTTTTTGTAATACAAGCCAATACAATTGATCCCAAATACCATGATGTTCAATAAGACTTAATCTTTGTGTAAACAAAATTTCAGACTCAATTAAATATATAAGTTTCTGAATTTCATCAATAGTCATTTGCTGTTGTGTGATTTTTTGAGTTTTATCAAGTACCAAAACTCAATCTTTTGTTGTGTGTTTTGATAATATTTTAAACACTGTTCAATATTCAAATATTGTTGTTTCAGCGCTTTAAAAATATAAGCGTTTATAATATCTTTTGAATCTATTTTCTTCAAAATTTCAAAGAAAGTCTGATCATCTCCTTTGAGTAATATCCATTGTTTTGCCTGAATAATTGCATCAGAACGAGTTAAGCTTTTAATAGGATTTTCAATAAAATATTGATCAAAATTAAAAGCTTTTTGTCGAAGTGCAAAATACGCATAATCCATCATGCTAGGAAATTTACTCTTCCAAAATAGGATTAGATCCTCTAAAGCTAAAGCATTATTTTAATATAAATGATCAAATAATTGATATTGCACATCTTTCAATTTACTCTGTTTTAGTTCTTGTAAAAGCTCAGCCTCTGTTTGATTCTGAATAATCTCATCAAGCCAGTATTTACGTACCTGTTGATCTTTTGCCAAACGACATAACTCAAATAGCTTTTCCTTATCAACCCATTGATATTGTAAAATAAATTTTAATAAAGTTCGTGGCAACACGCCTTGTTGTTTGCTAAATATCTCTGAAAAAAAATGTGTTTGCTTAGAAACTTCTGATAATAAAAGCTTAAATGCTTCTGGCTCTGTACGATCCCGATTTTGTAAAGTCGCAATGAGGAGAAAATGGTGTATACATAATTGAGAAAACTCTGCATGCTCCCTCCATTTCAACACATGTTGAGCAGCTAATTGTCGATTAATTTCAACATAATCACTTAAACGTTCAAGCAAATGTGGAAAAAGTTCCGCATCAAAACAATGCTTTAGATGCTCAAGCATTCTTTGTCTGGTAAAACCATCATAAGATCTTAGCTTATATAGCTTAATTTCAAAATCTGAAAGTTTATTCTGAGCAAAACCATATAAATAATTATCTTCATGATTCTCTGACATTTCTTCCTCAAGCTCATGTTTTATCTCAGATTTGGCATCATTTTTTACGCTAGTCTGAGGTATGACGATAGGATCTGCTTTATTTATCTGTAAAAGGTTTTTTAAAAATTTTAACATATTCTAATTTTATATCGGCTTTTTCTATTCTTAGCATAGTTATAAATGAAAAGCGATATCACACATTAATATTTGAAAACTGAGCAATAATCGTTAAGCCAATCGTAATAAAAGCAATGCCCAGCCAACCCGCCAAATCAATATTTTGTCCTAAAAAAGCTTTTGCCAAAAGTGCTGTCGCAATCACACCAATCCCTGACCACAACACATATAGAATGCCTGCTTGCATAAATTTCAATGCATAAGCAGCACATGCAAAAGAAATAATATACAAAATCAAAGCAATACCTTGGTCAAGCTTATTGACTAAACCATTGCCCTTTGCCGAATAAAAAGTCGATAAAACGTCTGTTGCAATGGCAATGAGTAACCAAATTACCCCTGGGTTTATTTTTGCGAGTAAATCAATCACATCTTATTGCTCTAATAACATTGATAAATTAGTTAATGTAGGTGCTACGCTAAAACCTGCATAAGGCACTTTAAGTATGGTTGTAAATAACAATCGCGATAATTCACTCTCAGGTAATTGTTTAATTCTACTATAAGGTTTTAAGTCCCACTTTTCGGCTATAGCTTTTTCACCTTGATTACGACAAGAAGCTATAACCATATTCATCGCATGCGTTTTTGTATAATTTCTAGACTGATAAGCTCTAGTACTATTTGAAACAGCCCTAAAAATTAAATTGTAAATTTGTCCCACTGAAAAAATTTCTAATAATTTTTCAAATGTTGTTTTTGTTGTCTCACCGATAGAAAAATTATAGCCAACATCATTCATTTGAAATAATAAATAACTGAGGCATTCGTGCAATGCTACCTCATTCCAAACCATTAAAAAATCTTCATAAAAAACATCAATATCGATATCAGGATAAAGTAGTCTTTCAATTAAAAAACTATACTTATCCTCAGTTTCAATATTTAATAAATACTTGACCTCATATGTATAGTAGCTACTTGTATTATAATCCTCATCAAATACAAAAGAATCCACATCAGAATCTATCGATGGGATAAGAATTTTTCTTGACGTTAAATGTCTGATAAGCATTGTTGTCAATTCTTGACTTGGAGTCAAAGGCTCCAAACTATATTTAATTGGCTTAATATATTTTCCATCTTCTGATAAACAGTTTCGCACTACAATACTAAGAAAAATTTTCTCTTTTAATCCTAAACTGCTTTCTTTAACTTTTTTATAATTTTCCGAACCATATTCATTTTTAATAGTTTCTTTTTTAATTTTTAACTTATCTTGAACCTTAATTTCAGCTTCTATTTCTTGCTGTTTTTTCAATGAAATACATACTGAACACTGACAATTCAGTACATAAGGCTTATGCCCACAATTCCAACATTCTTCTTTATGAGAAGATAAAAAAACTTTTGATGATTTACTAGCAATAGGACAACCTAAGTCAGCTGGACAATTAGGACATTTATCTACTCGAACTAAGGGAAATGATCTAACAAGCATTGTAGATTTAATATTAAGATCAAATTCTTCTAATAATGTTTCTACTAAAGCTCCGTTCTTATACCTATTAATGAGCACTACCAATTGATCAATAGAGAGGTGTCCAAGCTCTTCCCCTATAGTTTCAATAATCAATTGATTAGCACTTACCTCATTCATAATTCAAATTCCATTAAAATATTATTAATTTGCCACCATTAAATTATAATATTAGCATAAAAAAACCGAACTATTGTTCGGTTTTTATTTTCAAATCAGTAGTTTAAATCTTTCAAAACAAATCAAGCGCCCGTTTGATAACTGGCCTGAGCCACTGCTGTAGAGGCCTGGTACGGATTTTTAAAGTCATTTAAACCCGCAGCCGCTTCAGCAATATCTTTGCCTTCCTTAATCACGAAAGTGTCAAAACCTGAACGTTTTAAATAGTTTAAAACATCTTTGAAAATATCACCTGTCGCACGCAATTCACCCTGATAGCCCTGACGACGTAACAACGCAGCAAATGAATAGCCACGTCCATCATTAAAGCCCGCAAATTCGATAAAAATTGCATCAAGTTGCTCAAGTGGAAATTGATTCACTTCAGGCGACGCATCCACCGTAATGAACAAGGCTTTTTTACCTGTTACATTGGCAATCTGATCTAACTGTTCTACAGTTAAAAGTACATCACCCTGTGGTAATACACCCTCTTCACCAATCACTTGGTAAGTGTTGTCTGCAATCGTGCCATCTTTAGAGAGGACTTGAAGTGCTGTATTAAGCATATGCGCGCTCCTTAAATGGTTGAATGCCAACACGGCGATAAGTTTCGATAAACTCTTCACCTTCGTTACGCAAGTCAAGATAAGTATTTAAAATTTCATCAACAATATCAGGCACCACTTCAGCTGCAAATGATGGTCCTAAGATGTCACCAATTGAAGCATCATGATCTGCATTTCCGCCAAGTGTAATTTGGTAAAATTCAGCACCTTTTTTGTCTACACCCAAAATCCCGATATTACCGACATGGTGATGACCACAGGCATTCATACAACCTGAGATATTTAAGTCAATATGACCCAAATTGTATACCGTATCTAAGTCATCAAAACGACGTGAAATCGCTTCTGAAATTGGAATCGATTTTGCATTTGCCAATGAACAGAAATCACCACCCGGACAGCAGATAATATCGGTAATGAAGCCAATATGTGCACGAGCAAGGTTATTATTTTCAAGTACTTGCCACAATTCAAACAAATCTTTTTGTGGTACGTCGACCAATGAAATGTTTTGTTCGTGTGTGGTACGCAATTCACCAAAAGTATATTTGTCTGCAAGATCAGCAATCAAATTCATTTCTTCAGTAGTCATATCACCCGGTGCAACGCCAGCACGTTTCAGTGAAATCGTCACGATACGATAACCTGTCACTTTATGGGCATTGGTGTTGATATTGAACCATTGTTTGAATTTTGGATGTTCTGCAAATTGTGCTGTGAAATCTTCATCTACATAGTTTTGATAGTTAAATGGTGTGAATTCTTCATCCATTTTCTTCAAAGTTTCAGCATCAATTTTCAAGGTTTTAATGGTTTCAGCAAATTCTGCTTCGACTTTTTCAGCAAATACCGCAGGTGTTAATGCTTTAACCAAAATCTTAATACGTGCTTTATATTTATTGTCACGGCGACCATGTAAGTTATATACACGAAGTACCGCTTCCAGATAAGCGATTAAATCTTCACGTGGCAACCATTCACGGATCATTGAACCGATGATTGGCGTACGTCCTAAACCACCGCCTACTTTAATTTTGTAGCCTAATTCGCCAGCTTCGTTGCGCGTTAAGTACACGCCAATATCATGGAAAGATACTGCTGCACGGTCAATCTCAGCCAAAGCCGATACCGCAATTTTGAACTTACGTGGCAAGAATGCAAACTCAGGATGGAATGTTGACCATTGACGGATCAATTCACACGTTGGACGTGGATCTGCAACTTCACCTGCAACCACACCTGCATATTGGTCAGTGGTGGTGTTACGGATACAGTTCCCTGAAGTCTGAATCGCATGCATTTGAACTGTCGCAAGTTCAGCAAGCATATCAGGTACATTTTCCAATGCAGGCCAGTTAAACTGAATATTCTGACGAGTTGAAACGTGTGCATAACCACGGTCAAATTCCTGAGCCAATTCAGCAACTTTGCGTAATTGGTTGGAGTTCATCAAACCGTATGGCACAGCGATACGTAACATCGGCGCATAGCGTTGTACGTATAAACCATTTTGTAGACGTAATGGACGATACTCATCTTCAGTGAGTTTACCCGCTAAATAACGTTCCGTTTGATCACGGAATTGTGCAACACGTTCATTGATCAATTGTTGATCGAAATCAGTATATAAATACATGGCGTACAGCTAGTAGTTTCATTATAACGATGCACAATATAGCGAGATTTGATCTATCAGCGAAATGCTTTTTTTACATATTTCATAGCGGTTTTATTGATAAGCATATTGCAAAGACATAAGCAGCAATGCTTTGAAAACATTTCACTAATTTATTTACAGTATTGATATTTTTCTTCATTGCTTATCTATATTTGTGATAACAAAAAAGAAACATCATCAAAATGTTCCTTTTTGTTTCGGTGACTTACTTTTGATAAAATTTACTTGAGATCAAATTCAAGATCACATTATTCGCTTTGATCATCTTGTGCTTGTTCTTGAGCGCCATCATCTGAATGACTTTCTAATTTCTGTTCTGCCACTTTTGCAGCTTCATAACCTGCAAATGCTCCTGCCGCCTTTTCTAAAAAACCTGCATTTGGATCCAGTTTATCGACAGCTTGTTCAGCAACAATAGCACCTGCAATTTCACCTAATTCATCGAATAAGCCACTCATGTTTTTACTCCAAAGCATTTTGTTTGAGTCTTCAGTGTATTCATAAATGCTGTAAACATTGCGGAGAATTTGTTGTGTAAATTCAGTCTTTATTCGTTGACTTTGCAAGGATTCGTGTGGAATGTTTAAACTTAAGTGGGTGTTAATATTTTAAGGTTGCTTTGAGGCTGAATATCAAAAATGTGACATGATGAACAAAGCTAAATCGTAATATACGTATTTTCCCAAACCGTGTCTTGAAGGACTGTATTTATATCCACTTCACGCAATTGCACATAACGCCCATGCACATGATCAATCGCAATACAATCATCAACATCCAACACACGGTCTGTATGTTGTTTTTGCCAATGGCTTGCAAAATACTGTTTACCTTTTTCTTTTGCAGTTGCGGAATCTTGAGCAATCACCAAAACATAACGATGCAACTCACCAAATTCATGTGCATCGTAACCACCAAGATTGATCAGCCATAGCTTTTGCTCAGATGCATTGGGCTGCGCATTACTCCACTGAATTTGATATTTTTTATTTTCAAACTCAAGACCTGAAACTTTCATCCAAGCGTCGATATGTAAGCCTTTTTGCTCACCAAACCATGCACTTTTTAGTTGTGGATATACTTCTTCCAACGTATGACCTACCGCAAGTACTACATCATGCACTTCGGTATTGGCACGTGCATGACGACCACCGAGCATGACGATAAATAAATTTGACATTTTCAATCTCTATGAAAGCTTCTGCAAAAAAAAGTCCCCCTTTGAAAAAGGTGAGGAGCATGCTCCGCAAGGGGGGATTAAAATGAGAAACTTTAAAACTCCCCCTCTCCCAACCCTCTCCCTAAGGAGAGGGCTTAGAAGGAGTTTTACATCTCAACCATTTCCACGCCATCAATACGCGCAACAGTCATCAAATCTTTATCACCACGACCAGAAACAGTCGCAATGATGATTTGATCTTTGTCCATGGTCGGTGCAAGTTTAGTGACATAAGCCATCGCATGTGAACTTTCAAGCGCCGGAATGATCCCTTCAATATGGGTTAAATCACGGAAGCCTTGAAGTGCTTCAGTGTCATTGATTGGCACATATTCCACACGGTGCATATCTTTGAGGAAACTATGTTCAGGACCTACACCCGGATAGTCCAGACCCGCAGAGATTGAATGTGTTTCAATGATTTGACCTTGCTCATCTGACATGAGGTAAGTACGGTTACCATGTAACACACCCACATGACCTGCATTTAATGGTGCAGAATGCTTGCCTGTTTCAATGCCGTAACCTGCGGCTTCAACACCGTACATTTTCACATCTTGATCGTTTAAGAATGGATAGAACAAGCCCATCGCATTTGAACCACCACCCACACAAGCCACAAGTGCATCAGGTAAACGCCCTGCTTGTTCTTGGATTTGCTTACGGGCTTCACGACCAATAATTGACTGGAAATCACGTACCAATTGTGGATATGGATGTGGACCTGCCACTGTGCCAATCACATAATAAGTTGAATCAACATTGGTCACCCAGTCACGCATTGCTTCGTTCATGGCATCTTTTAATGTTTTTGAACCACTTTCTACAGGAACAACGGTTGCACCGAGTAAACGCATACGATAGACATTCATCGCTTGACGTTTTACATCTTCTGCACCCATAAACACGACACATTCAAGTCCCAAACGTGCTGCGATGGTTGCAGTTGCAACACCATGCTGACCTGCACCTGTTTCAGCAATAATACGTTTTTTACCAGAAAGTTTAGCAAGCAGTGCCTGACCAATGGTGTTATTTACTTTGTGAGAACCCGTATGGTTTAAGTCTTCACGCTTTAAATAAATTTGTGCACCACCCAACTCTTTTGACCATCGTTCAGCATAATATAAAGGGCTTGGGCGACCGACATAGTAAGCCAAGTCACGATCAAACTCTGCCAAAAACTGGGCATCATCTTTCATACGAAAATAAAGTTTTTCTAAATCTTCTAATGCTGCCATCAGCGTTTCTGACACAAAACGTCCGCCATGAATACCGAAATGCCCACGTTCATCAGGGAACTGGGTATAGTCGATCACCTGGCTATTTTGCTTATCATTTTGCTGATCCACGTTGGACTCCTTGCATAAATTTTTCAATGAGTTGCTGGTCTTTAATACCTTTTGCGGCTTCGATGCCGCCACTGACATCTACAGCATACGCCTGTGTCGTGTGTATTGCATCTTCAACATTGTCAGGGTTTAAGCCACCTGCCAAAATCAAAGGGATATCGAGTTTAGGGAACTGTGACCAGTCAAAACTGTGTCCTGTTCCCCCTTTTAATTCGGGGTGCCATGCATCGAGGAGCATAGCACTTGCGCCTGCCTGTTGATATTGCCAAATTGTCGCAATAATCTCAGAATTTTCCATGTCAGGTTTGATTTGAATCGCTTTATACCAACGGCGTTGATTGAATTGAGCAATCTGCTGGCATTGTTCAGGCGTTTCATCACCATGAAATTGAATGATATCAAGTGGTACTTGTTTCAGTACTTGTGCAATTTCTTCTGCGCTTGCATTGACAAAAAGTCCGACAATATTGACATAAGGTGGGATCGCCTGTGCCAATGGCTGCGCTTGCAGAGCAGATACATAACGAGGACTGGGTTCAAAAAATACAAAGCCAATCGCATCTGCGCCTGCCTGTACAGCAGACTGAATATCCTGAATGCGGGTAATTCCGCAGATTTTGGCACGGGTACGCATAGATTTTGACTCTAATTCGATTTTATAAAATAGATGTTATCTCTATTTTAGCGCAATCATTGTAATGCAATTTTCAACTGTTTGCTGAAAACTATGACCATACAAAAAACAATCTATGTTTAACATTGATACTAGCGCCTTTGTACAACTGAGTTTGGACCAGAAACTTTGCTTTTAACTCGCGCACTGTTATTCAATTCACGTCCATAATACACTGTTGAATTCGGTGCGACCACATCAATAAAATCAACAGCATTCACCGAAACAACGGTATCAGGTCCATAGACTTTGAGCACCTGTACACGATCTGCTTGAATTTTTGAATTTGGACCACTGATCACTAAATATGGGCAATATCCTGTAAATTGAAGTTGAGCATCTGGTGCAAATAATCGCACCGCTTGCCCCTGACAATCATAAGTCCTCATATTATTTTCAAGATGTAAAATCTCAACTTTCTGTTCAGGCTCTGGAGGAAATTCTGGCTCTATGGTAGGCAAATGATTTACCGCAGTCACCGCAGCTTGCGGATGTTCATTTGTATTTACATCAGAGGATAATGCTTCTGTAGAATGTGGATGTTTCCGAAGCTCAACATGTGGCTTTGATGGTTCTGTATGAGTTTTTGGCGCTGTACTGTGTAGAGGAGGAGATTGAGGGCGTTCAGACACAACTGTTCTTTGTGAATATGCCACAGCATAAATCAGCACCAACCAAACAAGATGCACGATTGCTGCTTTCATCGTTTTCCTGCCATCACGTGAATACTGATAATCTCACTCAGTCTGAATATATTCATAATTTTCAAATGTAATGCTGTAGTGTATTTATGTTGATCTTGTAAGTTATTTTCACCACAACTATACTGCGCGCAAATGCAACAAGTCTATAGCTTAGGCTCAGGGAAGTTGGTGCAAATCCAACACTGCCCCCGCAACGGTAAAATGAAATATTATTCTTTATAAATCCTTAGGTTTACGCCACTGCAATAGATCATTGTGGGAAGGTGGAATAATACGGGTCTGCCACCCTATATTTAAGTCCGGATACCTGCTTGTTGTGCCCTTTAACTCAATCATTCACGGGGAGTGAATGTATGGAGCATATCATGTCTGTTGTTGCTAAACTTACAACTTTTAAACCTACGACGCTTGTAGGTGCTGTCGCTGTTGCGATGGGGATTTCTTCTACCGCTTTCGCAACTGACTCTCTTTCATCTGAGTCAACTCCAGTTTCAACTTTAGATACAATTGTTTTTACAGCAACACGTTCAGCAGAAAATATTAAAGATGTTCCTGCACGTATTACTGTGATTGATGAAAAAACCATTCAGAAAAACCCTATTCTGAATGTTTCAGATGTTATTCAACGTGACCCTGCTGTTTACATCAAGCAAAGTGGTGGCATGGGGCAAATTTCTGAAATTGGTTTACGTGGAATGAAATCTGTCCATACTTTAGTTTTAAAAGATGGTGCGCGTCTCAATAGTCAAAATGAGTTAGGTCCTTTATATCCTGCATTTTTAGATACTTCCGACGTACAACAAATTGAAATCTTAAAAGGTCCTGCTTCTGTACAATATGGCAGTGATGCTATTGGCGGTGTCGTTCAATTAATTTCTAAGAAACCAACACAATCAGGTGCGGAACTTACAGGAATTTATGGCGAAAACCAGACTTACAAAACCATTGCAAAAGCAAGCTTGGTCAACGATCAAGGTTTCTATGCGCAAGTCGGTGGACAACGTCTTGAAAGTGATGGTACTCGTATTTTTGAAAGCCAACCTAAAAGCGAAAAAGCCAGTTATGACCAAAAAGGTTATAATGCAAAATTTGGTTATAGCCAAGATAATGTTGTAGATGCTTCAGCTTCGATCAGTGAAAATAAAGGCACAAATATTTTTAGTAATGACTATATTGTCAACACAGCAGCGCGTGAGTTTGAGAACCGCGTGATTAATGCCAAAGTTGCTTATAACATTCTGCCAAATTTGATCTTAAATGCACATTATGCCAATGTTCAAGACAAACAAAATGTACCTGCGTATGCCTCACATTATAATACTGAAAATAATGAAGGTGATTTAAACCTTAAGTGGAAATTTACGCCAAACCAAAATATTTTGGTTGGTGCAACTTATAATGATGCAAACTACCAAAGCAATACGATTGTCAACAATGACCAAAGTGTTGAAAGCACAGGTTATTATGTACAGCATCAGTTTAAAAATGATCGTTTTGATACTCAAATTGGTGCGCGTGTCGAAGATAATGAACGCTTTGGTACTCATACTGTAGGGCAAGGTGCTATTCGCTATCACTTCTTACCTAATGCTAGTGTATATGCCAACATTGGCAGTGCTTTCCGTGCGCCAACATTAAATGAAATGTATTCACAATGGGGTGGCAATGATCAATTAAAACCTGAAGAAAGTATTTCTTATGAACTTGGTTTTGATTATGACATCAATGCAAATATCAGCACGAGCCTTTCTGCTTATCACACTGAAGTTAAAAACTTAATTACCTATACTTGTGTTGCAACATGCGATGGCGACTATGTAAATACATTCCCTGTCAGTCAAAACATGAATATTAACAAAGCTAAATTTACTGGCGGTGAAGTAGAAGTTAAATGGCATCAAGATGATTTATTTTTATCAACTGCCTATGCTTTTGTAGACTCTGAAAATAAAGAGAACGGTAAAGAGCTTGTCTATCGTCCTCGCCAAACGCTAACCCTAAGCACAGGTTTGGAAAATGCAACATATGGGATCAGTGCATCTCTCATCGCGCGTACTAAAGCTTATGCGGACACTAAAAATACCTTGCGTGTTCCGGGCTATGCCACTGTAGACCTAAATGCTTACTGGAATGCGACAAAAAATGTGAAACTTTTCACTAACATCCAAAATATCGGTGATGTTGAATATCGTGAAGTATTAAACACATACCCTGCAAATGATTGGTATATCAATACAGGGCGTCAAGCTTCAGTCGGTGTTACATTTAAATACTAAGAGCATTTAAAGCAACAAAACTTTGAGGATAATGTCATGACTATGGCATTATCCTTTTTTAATTTCAGCCTTAAATTTTAAACTTTCAAGGAACTCACATGGGACATCGTTTAAGTAAAATTTATACTCGTACAGGTGATTCAGGCACTACAGGTCTAGGTGATGGCTCTCGTGTCGCTAAAGATGACTTACGTATTGCTGCATTGGGTGATGTCGACGAACTGAACTCCATTGTTGGTGTATTACGCTCGCAAATCGCACTCAGTACGATTGAAAATAAAGCACATTGGGACAAATCATTAAGCCTGATTCAACACTGGTTGTTTGATTTAGGTGGTGAAGTCTGTATTCCAAACTACACCATGCTTCAACCGATTTGTGTTGAGTTTTTAGAAAAAGAAATTGACCGTATGAATGAAGATTTGCCAATGCTCAAAGATTTTATTCTGCCATCAGGCACAATCGTATGTAGTTATACGCACCAGGCACGATCTGTTTGTCGTCGTGCAGAGCGCAGTTTAATGACAGTACATACACGCGACCAAAACATTCAAGCAACAGCTTTACAACTGCTCAACCGTTTGTCTGACTGGTTCTTTGTGGCATCACGTACCCTGCAACGTGCTGAAGGTGGCAGTGAAGTGCTGTGGCAAAAAAATATTAACGAGACGATTTGATCGAAAATTGATATAAATTAGGTGGGATGCTTTATAGCAATCCTCTCCCTAGCCCTCTCCGTTTAAAAGGAGAGGGAACTTCCATTATAAATTAAATATTAATGACAACTCGACATACAAGAAATTTAATCATCTCTATTGAATATTCTAGGCAGAACAACAATCATCTTTCTCGTTAGATTAACCAAACAGAGCTCATTATGAAAATCATCGGACATCGTGGCGCACGTGGCGAAGCACCTGAAAATACATTAGCAGGTTTCCAATACATTCATGACTTAGGTATTCGTGCTGTTGAGTTTGATGTTCGACAACTCAAAGACCATGAATTGATTGTCATGCATGATGACAATTTTCTGCGTACTACAGGCACAGATCAACCTTTATACGCATTAAAGAGTACAGAGCTTGAAAGCTATAACCAAGCGCATATTTGGATGGATTGGGAAAAACAAATCACGCCAACGCTCAAACAAAGCTTAAAAGTTATGCACGACTTTGAACACTTAGAAGTCGAAGTTAAAGCTGTTGAAACCGAGCAACACGCTGAAATGCTGGTCATTGAACTGGAAAAACAATTACAGGGTTTTGAACAAACAGCTATTATTACCAGTTTTGATCTAAAAATTCATCAAGCACTGCTGCTGCAAAAAAGTCGTTTTAGACATGGCTTGCTGATAGAAGACGATATTGGTGAACAGGCGATTGAACAGGCAATCTCATTAAAGTGTTGTCAAATGGGTTGGATGAATCAGCTCGCAACCGATCAGATCATCAAAAAAACCCAAGAAGCAAATTTAAATATCAGTATTTGGACGGTGAATGAAATTGAGCGAGCACAACACTTACGTGAACTTGGCGTTCATGGTTTAATTACCGATTTTCCAAAACTCATGCAAACCGCATTACAACAAATCAAATAAAAGCTTCAAAATTTGTTGAAGATTTGTTTATTTCTTCAACTTTTTAAAAAACATAAATGCGATATTATTGTTTAAGTCAATGATAAAGGTCGTATTTACTCACCTTTTACCGACATAAAATTACTTAATTTTTCAAAAGATTCTTAATTCATTTTTTTCGATCAAACCCACCAAAAATACGATTTATTCTGTTACTGTTTTGTACAATACAGTTGTACAATAATGCTGGTGAATAACTATTTTAGCATGTTAATATTCACACACTACAGCCTCAAAAAAAATAGTCGGCTGTATTTATTTTCTACCTACTATTTTAAGGTTTTTAGGAGTGCTGTTGGAGATGAATGCTCCCCTACCCAAAGCCCCAATTAACTGGATCGGTGTTTTTGCGTTAGTTTTTTTGCCTATCATTGCACTGATCGCGATTCCTTTCTATGCTTGGCACCATGATTTTAGTATAGCAGCTTGGATCAGTTTATTTGTTTTACTCGGTTTAAGCAGTTTAGGCATTACTGCAGGTTATCATCGTTTGTGGGCACATCGTGCTTATGAAGCGACTCTCCCACTTAAAATCATTTTAATGATTATGGGAACATTTGCCATTCAAAATAGTATTTTGTTCTGGGCTTCAGGACATCGTACCCATCACCGTCATGTTGATGACGTTGATCAAGACCCATATTCTATTAACAATGGTTTTTGGTATGCACATATTGGCTGGATGCTTCGTAATTATCCAGCAGCAGAACCCAACTATAAAAATGCACCCGATTTACTCAATGACAAATTAGTAATGTTCCAACATAAATACTATATTCCTCTTGTCATTGCAGTTCATGCTGCAATCTTATTGCCTATTGGTTGGGCTGTTGGTGATATGTGGGGTGTCTTACTGCTTGGTGGCTTACTGCGTCTGATTTTCAGTCATCATGTGACATTCTTCATCAACTCATTGTGTCATATGTGGGGTAAACGCCCTTATACAGATGAAAATACAGCACGTGATAACTTCATTCTTGCAATTGCAACATGGGGTGAGGGTTATCATAACTATCATCACATTTTCCAGTACGATTATCGTAATGGTGTGAAATGGTGGCAATATGATCCAACAAAATGGCTCATCTGGTCTTGCTCTAAAGTCGGCTTAGCAAAAAATTTACGTCGTATCCCAAGCTTTAATATTAAAAAAGCTGAATTGGCAATGCGTTTTAAATATGCACAGCAAGATTTAGCCGTTTATGGGCATGATGTAAATGCTGATATTTTAGCGATGAAACAAAAAGTTGCACAGGAATATGAAGCATTTACCCATACTTTAAATGACTGGGCGGCTTTAAAAGAGCAAGAGCTTCAAGCGAAAAAAGCGTCAATGGCTGAAAAGCTTCATCAAATGGATGGAAAATTAAAAGTTGATTTCCAACTGGTTGAACAAAAATTAAGTTTTCACCGTTCACGCTTAGAAACCTTAATGCGTAATATTAAAAAAACCACTGTATCTTAATGGTTTTTAAATGATTGAAAAGCTCCGAAATGGGGCTTTTCTTTATTATATTTAGCAAAAGTTGGCAATTGCTCTACTTCCACGTGTTCAATCATGTTGTCATTCTTTTCTATTTTGCACAGCTTATCCTATAACTTTGTTATAGTCAGATAAAACCATTTTGATGACTGACTATGCAATTCAACTCTCGCTATCCATCTTTAAATTCTAAACTCTACCATGAACAAATGCCCTCACCCCTCAAAGGCGCAAAAGCAGGACATTTTAATGCAGCTTTGGCAGATGAGTTACAGTGGTCAGAAGATGAAAAAGCTGAGTGGGTTGAAATCTGTAGCGGACAAAAAACTTTTCCTGAGTTTCATCCTCTGGCAATGGTCTATGCAGGACATCAATTTGGACAATGGGCAGGACAACTCGGTGATGGACGAGGCTTACTGATTGCTCAGATTCTAAATAAAAATAATCAAACCATCGACTTGCATTTAAAAGGTGCAGGCTCAACGCCTTACTCTCGTATGGGTGATGGACGTGCAGTACTGCGCTCTGTCATCCGTGAATATCTGGCAGGTCATGCACTGAATGCGCTTGGTGTACCTTCAAGCAATTCCGTCGGATTCACGACATCTGAACAAGGCGTACAGCGTGAAAAACTGGAACTTGGCGCAATGATGCTCCGCACGTCTGACTGTCATATTCGTTTGGGTCATTTTGAATGGATCAATCAATACCAACCTGAACTACTCAAAGAATTTACCGAAAAATGCATTGAATGGCATTATCCTGAATGCTTAAAAGCTGAAAATCCTATTTTGGCATTTGCCACTAAAGTTATTCAAAACACAGCCATCATGATTGCAAAATGGCAATTGGTGGGGTTTGCTCACGGTGTGATGAATACTGATAATTTAAACATTACAGGTTCAACTTTAGACTTTGGACCTTATGGTTTTATGGAGCGTTTCCGCCCGAATTGGATCAATAATCACAGTGATTATAATGGTCGTTATACCTACCAAAACCAACCAAGTATTGCCCATTGGAATCTATGGAATTGGCTCAATCATTTAATTCCTTTGGCAACACCTGAAAATAAAGAACAATTTAAACAAGACCTTGCTGATAGCTTAGAACATTTTGAGCCAACATTTTTAGAATATTACACGCATGGTTTATGTCAAAAACTCGGACTGCCAAGTTTTCATAAAGACAGCTTTGATTGTGGGATGGCATTTTTAAGAATTTTACAAACAGAGCAACTCGATTACACCGACAGTTTTCTTCGTCTGCAACGCAAAGAATATGAAGCCATTAAAGATGATTGTCTGGATCGTCGTCAGTTTGAAGACTTTTTGGCACAATATGAAAGTATTCGAACAAATCAAGAGACTGACGAACTTGATGGAGAAATGTTTAAAGCCAATCCTGTGTATATTTTACGCAACCATATGGCACAAACAGCAATCGAACTTGCGGAACGTGGTGATTTTTCAGAAGTCGATCGTCTGTTTAAATTACTCAGTCAACCATTCATCAAACAAGTCGATTTGGAAAAAGCTGAAGATTTAGCACCATTACCAAGTGATGTGCCTGAAGTGATGGTCAGTTGTTCATCATAAATAAATGTTAACTTGCCAATGGGTAGCTTGTTCTACCCTTTGTCATTCAAAAGAAAATTTAAACAATATCACCACAACATAAGCTTTTATTTTTTGTAAAATATTGATTAGATCGATAAGTTATTTTAACAATGAATAAAAAAATTATATTTTTCATTTTCTTTTTGCTTTTCATTATCATCGGAATATTGGTTTATCAAAAATATGCCCGCTATCTACCTACTGAAACATCTGCGATTCATGTACAAAATTTAACGCCAACTGAAATCAATAAAATTCGCCAAGAAACGCCCATCACTGAAGTTAAAGCCTATAAATCAGCACGTCACATTCAATTATTACATCACAAGCAAGTCATCCGTGACTATCCTATGCGCTTAGGTTTTGAACCGATTGGGCATAAAGTCCAAGAAGGTGATGGAAAAACCCCTGAGGGACAATACGTTTTAGATTAGCGTAATCCGAAAAGTGCTTTTTATAAATCCCTGCATGTGTCCTATCCCAATGCACAGGATCAAGCTAAAGCCAAACAATTGGGCGTTTCCGCAGGCGGTGATATTATGATTCATGGTTCAGCGACAACGGCTCAAGTAGAAAAATTACCGAAATTGATGGATTATTTACCTCGTAATGACTGGACATGGGGCTGTATGGCAGTACGCAATGTGGATATGGATGAAATCTGGAAATTGGTGGATGATGGAACCATCATCACAATTTATCCATAAATGATATGTACTCAATATAGGAACTTCGCATGAATGAATCTGAAATTCAACAATATGCAATGCAAATTGCCACTCAGCAAGTACTTGCTGAATTAAGTTATCCCTTTGGTGAAGATATCCATGTTTTTAAAGTCATGAATAAAATTTTCTTACTCACATCTACCGCACAGGGACAAATTTTTGTCAATTTAAAAGTACAACCTGAACAATCTGAAATTTTACGTGAACT
This sequence comes from Acinetobacter sichuanensis, assembly GCF_003024515.2. Taxonomy (GTDB): domain Bacteria; phylum Pseudomonadota; class Gammaproteobacteria; order Pseudomonadales; family Moraxellaceae; genus Acinetobacter; species Acinetobacter sichuanensis. The sequence goes on along the minus strand of NZ_PYIX02000004.1, from coordinate 127,711 downwards.
CTATCCTTCTATAAAAATGGGCTATCACATGAATAAAAAACATTGGATTTCAATTTATGCAGGTGAAAAAATTGATGCGCAGTTGATCGAAGATTTAGTCAAAACATCGTATCAGTTGGTGACAGAACAACTGACTAAAAAGCAAAAACAAGCTCTCGCGATACATTCAACCATTTAATAATTTTTTTAATTTACAATGTGTCGAACGAAAGAAATCACTATACGAATTAAAAAAACAAAAATATGAAAAAAGCCTTCAATAAACCACTGATCAAGTAGAACTTCTTCTGCTACATCAGATTTCCAACTTCGTCTTTCTTGTGAATATGGCGCAATAAAATAGGTTAAAACAAACAGGATGACCATAATAACAAGCAAAATATAATACTGCGAACCTGTACTAAAAAATGCAATCAAACAGCCAAATGCTGACAGAAAACACAGTACTGCAAGAAATCGACGAAGATGATAATAATCTGATGGATTTAACATTCAATACTCTTATTTATAATGTAAAAATGGTTAAATTAATTTTTATAATCGCAAAATAAACAAAGTTTTTAGCTGATATTTTTATCTTCTCTCTCGTTTTAAATGATCATTTTTTAAGAAGAGTTATACACTTTTATACCCAAAAACTGTGGATAAACCTGTGTCTATCCACAATATATGTTTCAGTTTGTAAATTTTTTAATCTTCTGGATATTCAAAACGGTAGCCTACACCATAAACTGCTTGCACCCATTCATGACGGTTTCCTGTTTCCGCAGCATCCGATATTTTACGACGTAAGTTTTTGATATGACTATCAATAACACGGTCAGCAACATCAAAACTATCAGGATTAATATGGTCTAAAAGTTGTGCACGAGAATAAACCTGTCCGACATGTTCTAAGAATAACTCTAATAAACGAAATTCAGTTGGTGTTAAATTCAACGATTTTTGTTGATACCAAATGCGTTGTTGTGCTTTATCCATACGGAATAAGTTATTTTCCTCAGGCTCAGCTTTACGCTCTAAACGACGTAAAACAGCTTGTACACGTGCCACCAATTCTTTAGGGCTAAATGGCTTACATACATAATCATCTGCGCCCATATTTAGACCCAACACACGGTCAATTTCTTCAGTACGGGCAGTGACCATAATAATGGGCAAGTCAGATTGTTCACGTACTTTACGGCAAATCGTTAAGCCGTCCATACGCGGCACCATCAAGTCCAAAATCATCAAACTTGGCTTACGTTGCAAAAAGCTATCATATGCTTCTTGCCCATCATGAAACATACTGACTTCTAAGCCTGCTGCTTCAAGATAATCTCGCACTAACTGTGCAAGTTCCACTTCATCTTCTACAAGCATAATATGTTTCATGCTGTCTTTTTCCTTCTTAATGCTTTGTTTGTTTCGGGAAAGTCAACTTACAACGTAAACCGCCTAAAGGAGAATGGTCAAATGTAAGCTCACCACCTAAAGCTTGTGCAATTTTACCTGACAATGCTAAACCTAAACCTGTGCCACCTGTACTACGTGTACGTGAATCATCCACTCGATAGAAACGCTCACCCAACTTTTCTAGCTGCTCATCTGTTAAACCAAATGGACTATCATCAACATAAATTGTCCAAAATTGTGCATCTTGTACAGTATGTATGTGGACTTTACCACCTGCTTCAGTATAACGAATACTATTCCCTAGTAAGTTGACCATAATTTGTTTAAAGCGGTCTATGTCTAATTGTAATTTCGCACCATCACCTTGAACTTCAACGGATAGATCTGCCTGTTCAAATTTAGGTTTAAAATTTTCTACTTCCTGCACGACCATTGACCAAGGATCAACTTCAGCAAAATAACATTTCAATTGTTGTGCTTCGGCTTGTGCCAAATCTGCCAAGTCTTGCGTCAGTTTTTTCAAACTTGTGACTTGACGTAGCATAGATGCAAAATGTTCAGGCGTTGGTTTACGAATCCCATCCTGCATTGCCTCAATTTGAGCTTGTAACACAGCCAATGGCGTTTTGAGCTCATGTGAAGTATCTGCGACCCATTGGCGACGTGAGGTTTCATGCTGATCAAGAATAATCGCTAATTGATTAATTTCATTAGACAAATCTCCCAATTCATCATTACGATTTACAATCACTTGATGCTGATAATTACCTTTTGTTAACTCACGAGTTGCATTTAGCAAGCGTTGAATTGGCTTTTTAAAATACGTTGCCAATAATAATGCTGCAACCAAACTACTGATTAAAGTCAAAATATAAATCAGTACCAAATAACGTTTTTGATTACTAAAAAAATTAATACTTAATGCATCATCTTGATCTAAAACAGGTTTTAAACCCAAATAACCCACCACCTTATTATTTACAATCACTGGGCGATATGACACTGGATCTTCTGAAGGCTCACCTAAAATAAATTGATGTTTTGCATCATACAAAGATAAACGTGAACTTAAACCCAAACGATCTGGCATAGAAATAAAACGTTTTTTGCCATCTTGCTTCAATGTAGACACTGAAGTCTGGCTTTTATTATTTTTTTCAGGCGGTTTAAAAAAGTTTTGATTTGCACTTAATGGAAATTTTAAACCCTCAAAAGGTTGAAACTGCGAAGGTAAATTTTCTTGTAAGATTTGCAACTCAACAGGATCAATCTTATTTTGGTTAGTTGCTGTATCGTGTGCAATCTGATTGACTAGCGTATGCTCTTTAAAATAACGTTGTTGCAACGCAATATCATATTGACGTCTTAACCACCAACGTGACAATTTATCATAATCATCAGGCGCTGCATCACCCTCAATTTGCAAAATTTGAGCCTGAACTGCATTGCCCCAATCATGATATAAACCATAGACATCAGCTAAGTTATCGATTAAATAATCGAGTTTTTGCATTTCGACATCGGCAACATATTTAGCAAAGTTTTTTTGCATCGTCCAATGAAGTACACCTAAACTGACCGTCGTAATCAATAAAGTCGTGAGCAAAACGGTCAAAAATAGACGTAACGCAATAGGAACTCGGCGTATATTCAAAATGAGGCTCACACATTTTCTTCTCTGTTTTGTATTGTAACCAACAGGGACTCAAAATACTCTCCATTGTTTCTACATCATTATTATTTAATCTTTAAGCATTGATAAATATTTGAAACTTGTTATTGGAGCAGCCTCAATGAAAGCAACCTCTAAAATTGTACTTGTAACCGCAAGTATTTTGAGTATGACAGCATTGACTGCTTGTCAATCTACAAATACTCCTAAACATGATCATGATGCTCGTATGATGGGACATCATCAGCATGGTCGCCAAATGACACCTGAACAACGCGCACAAATGAAACAAATGCGCGAAGAGCGCAAAGCTATGCATGCACAAATTCAAAAAGCATGCGATGGTAAAGCTTTAGGACAAGCCGTACAGATTAAAGCAGGTGAAAAAACACTGGATGGCTCATGCAATATGGTTTTTAAAATTGATCGTAAAGCCATGAACGAAATGCGTGATGCTCGACATGATCAAGGTCGTATGATGCATGGGCATCATAGAGGTGAACGCCATATGCAACAAATGACCGAAGAACAACGTGCTCAGCTTCAACAGCAACGTGAACAAAAACGTGCTGAACGACAAGCGCAATGGGAAACCATGCAAAAAGCATGTGTAGGTCAAAACAATGGTCAAGCCATTCAAGTGAAATTAGGCGATAAGACTGTAAATGGCACATGTCTTGTTAAATTCCAAGCACAAAAACAAACTCAACCGATGCAACCTTTGGTTCCTACCAATGATCTAAAAGTTTCATAATTTTTTAAGTATTTTTTCTACATCAAAATCGCTTTTCGGAGCGATTTTTTTACATCTATATTTCAGCCATTGCTGTCTTATATTTTAAAATTCAACAAGTTTAGTCCTCATTTGAGGAATAGTATTCATCAATATTTTCCTTAATATTCAAAGTGAATAATGAAATCATTCACCTCAAGTCAATTTAGAGCATCATCTATTTTACTTGATCGGTTTCATTTCTAATTCATTAAAAATAAAGATGATTTTTAATTTTTCATCATATTAAAAATATGGATATCAATTTAGGGGAAAAGATATGAAATTTAAACTCAGTACTGTCACCTGCTCTATTTTATGTGCAACAACTTTGGTTGCCTGTGGAGGTACAGACGATATTATTGACGCCATTATTGATAAAGTTTTACCTCCAATGCCAGAGGAAACCATCGTCACAGCAGATTTAAATCAAGGGCGTGTTGCTATCCCACTAGAATTTATAGATGCGAAAACAGGTCAAATCGTTCAAGAAAAAATCTCGCTTCATGCAGAAGATGATATCGCCCAAAGCAATGTCTATGAAGATCCTACGCAACAGAACAGTCAAAATGGTTATGCTTACATCTATCTCACAGCCGATGCGGCAAAAAGTGCATCAAGCAATAAACCTGTCAAACTCAGAGTGATCATTTCTGCGGATGGCTACTTCACAACAAGCACAGATATCATTTATACAGGTCATCCAATCAGCCTACAAAAAATCAGTCTAGTCAGCAAGGCTGCCCCACCTGCGGGTATTGCTGTTGCATTACAAAAAGATGTTAAAACAGATACTTCAGGTAAATTACTCAAAGATATTCAACTTACTGCTAAAACAACTGATGTCGCTTCAAAAGGTGCGGCTGCGAGTTTTAGCTTAGCTGCTAACACCATTTTAAAAGATGAAAAAGGACAAGCACTTATAGGTGATTTAAAAGTCAGTATTGGTTACTTTAGTCCAAAAACTGAGAATATTGGAGCCGTCTTCCCTGGTGGTCTAAATCCAGATCAGGTCAAAGTATTTGAAAATAATCAATGGCAATTACAACAGGGTTATTTTGTCACAGCAGGTTTAATGGCAGTCGATATTACAGACGCGCAAGGACGTAAAGCTCATTTACTCAGTAATGGTCAAGGTACCATGACCATTCAAACACCTGCGGGGCTACTGAATCCTGAAACCAACTTACCTGTCAAAGATGGTGATACGATTCCTGTGTGGAGTCATAGTGAAACAACAGGTCTATGGCAACAAGAACTTGTGGGCAAGTTTAAACAAAATGCGCAAGGTAATTTTGATGTGAGCTACCAAGTTTCACATTTATCGTATTGGAATTTAGATTGGCATTATAGTCGTGTGTGCTCACCTGCGCTGCCGATTACCTTTAACAAACAGTTTAATACTCATCAACCTTTAAAAATCGAAGTCGATATTGCCAATATTGGTGTTTATAACACCTTCTATGTCAAAAATTCTAACGAATTTAAAGGTTTATCTAATGCACCTCAAGATCGAGCAATCACCTTTAAAGTCAAACAAAACAATACCGTAGTGGGACAAGGTTATAAAGCAGCAAACTCATGTAATACAGTGAATATCAATATTACAGGACAACTGCAAACATCTCGAGAGATTCCAACGCAAGTTTATATTACTGCGCCAAAAGGCTTTACCAAAGCTGAACTTTCTATACTTTTAGATAACATTAGCTCACTCTCAAGTGCTGAAAAAACTGCGATTTTAAAACTCACTCATCCCTCTGATCCAAATGCTAAATTTAGCATTAACCAGAATACCTTAAAGAAATTTATGGATTTAGGTGTTGATGTTAAAGAAATTGCTTTGATTCAAGCAGTATTGAGTATCAAAATTCAGGCAAATGGCTATTTCTTTGGAACGGATAGTTTTAACAATAATCATGCTGCATATGTGAATGATCAAGGGAAAATGACACTGTTCGCACTTCAGCAAGACTTCAGTTTTAATGCACCGAAAACCATCACCTACAACACTGTAAATTGGTGGACTCAACAACCCGAGACTTATTCATATCAGCAGTATTCTGCGAGTCTACATGGTTACACAAAAAATGCGCAAGGATATTATCAAAGCACATATATTCCACTTAAAAATGCAGTGACAATCAAAAAGACAGACACTCAAGCGACCATTATTTTTGAAGATATTTCCGCGCTTCAACAAATTATGAAAAATATTAAAAAATAATTTTGCTTGATTGAAAGATTGTGAGCGAGTTGGTTTTATTTCACTAAAACAGGCTCGCTTTTTTCTATTTTAAAAATTTCTCTGAGCAAATAGCGTTACTTTTATATTGTGTGATTTGTCATCCTGACAAAATCATGACTAGAAATATCTTTTTACGATTTTGACTATTTGTTACCTTATTTTCACTATAAAACTGTTTACACTCAAAGCACTTACAATATTGACACTATTTTTCTTTGACTTTACAGTCACAGAGAAATCACACAGAAATACTTGTACGTTATTATAAGTTGTTGCACGATGTACATAACAACTATGTGTCGATGAAGACACGCATCGTATTTATTAGGATTATAAATCTGGTTTAACCAGTATTGAGGAAACCGATATGCCACAATACAAAGCGCCCTTACGTGATATGCAATTCGTTTTACATGAATTATTAAATGTCGAAGAACACTACGCTAAACTCCCTGCATTTTCTGAAACCGTAAGCCGTGAGTTGGTTGATCAATATTTAGAGGCTGCGGCTGACTTTTGTGAAAATGAACTTTCTCCACTCAATCAAGTGGGTGACCGTGAAGGTTGTACATGGAATGATGGCGTTGTAACAACACCAACAGGTTTCAAAGAAGCGTATCAAAAATATATTGAACTTGGTTTCCCATCGCTTTCTGTACCAGAAGAACATGGCGGTCAAGGTTTACCTGGCTCATTAGGTACAGTTATCTCTGAAATGGTGGGTTCTGCAAACTGGGCATGGGGTATGTATCCTGGTCTTTCTCATGGTGCAGTACGTACCATCGAGCATCACGGTTCTGCTGAGCAAAAAGAAATTTATTTACCAAAACTGGTTTCAGGTGAATGGACAGGTACCATGTGTTTAACAGAATCTCATGCAGGTTCTGACTTAGGTATTATCCGCTCTAAAGCTGAACCACAAGCCGATGGCAGCTTCGCAATCTCGGGTGAGAAGATCTTTATCTCAGCGGGTGAGCATGATATGGCTGAGAACATTATTCATATTGTTCTTGCACGTCTGCCAGGCGCGCCAAAAGGCACCAAAGGTATTTCATTGTTTATCGTGCCTAAATTCAATGTGAATGCAGATGGCTCTATTGCAGATCGTAATGGTGTACGTTGTGGTTCAATTGAACACAAAATGGGGATTCATGGTAACTCAACGTGTGTGATCAACTTTGATAATGCAAAAGGCTTCCTGATTGGACCTGAAAACAAAGGCTTACATTGCATGTTCACATTTATGAACACTGCGCGTATTGGTACTGCTGTTCAAGGTTTGACTGCTTCTGAATCTTCTTTCCAAGGTGCGCTTGCTTATGCAAAAGATCGTTTAGCAATGCGTTCACTTTCTGGTCCTAAAGCACCTGAAAAAGAAGCAGATCCAATCATTGTGCACCCTGCTGTACGTAATATGCTCATGACGCAAAAAGCATTTGCTGAAGGTGGTCGTGCTTTAGTTTATTTCTTATCTCAATACGCTGATGTTGTTGAGCAAGGTGTTACTGAAGAAGAACGTAAATTTGCTGACAATATCTTGTCTTTATTAACACCTATTGCAAAAGCATTCTTAACTGAAACAGGTTCAGAATCTGCAAAACATGGCGTACAAGTATTTGGTGGTCACGGCTTTATTTCTGAACACGGTATGGAGCAAATTGTACGTGATACACGTATCTCTTGCTTATATGAAGGTACAACTGAAATTCAAGCACTTGATTTACTTGGTCGTAAAGTTTTAGGTACTCAAGGTGCAATGTTGAAAGACTTCACTAAGATCATCCATAAATTTATCGAAGCAAACAAAGACAATGCTGAGTTAAAAGAGTTCTTAGAACCACTTGCTGCACTCAACAAAGAGTGGGGTGATTTGACCATGCAAATTGGTATGAAAGCGATGCAAAACCCAGATGAAGTGGGTGCTTCGGCTGTTGATTACCTCTATTTCTCAGGTTATATCACACTGGCATTCTTATGGGCGCGTATGGCACTAGTTGCACAAGAAACTTTGGCAGCAGGTACAAATGATGCTGATTTCTATAAAGCAAAAATTACCACTGCACAGTTCTACTTTAAGAAAATTTTACCACGTGTACGCTCACATGTTGACGTTATCGCAGGTGGCTTAGACCCATTAATGGCTTTAGATGCTGAACACTTCGCATTCTGATGCTAAATATCTAACAGATATTAAAAAACTGTACTCTTGAGTGCAGAAATACAGAAAGGACGGTCATAGCTTTAACCGTCCTTTTTCTTTATAAATAGACCGTAATTTAACTTACTTAAGTCGTCTAACAACATTGAAAATCGTTGCTTATACTGATTTAGGTCAACAGATTCAAACAAAAAACAGGTGAACGAACATGCCAATTTATAATGCGCCACTTGCGGATATGAAATTCATTTTAAATGACGTATTTAATGCAGAGCAATTCTGGCAAGCCAATGAAAAACTTGCTCATGTTGATGCTGCAACAGCTGAAGCAATTTTAGAAGAAATGGCGAAGTTTGCACAAAATGTCACCCTTCCCTTAAACCGTACAGGTGATGAAGAAGGTGCAAGCTATAGTAATGGCACTGTGTCTACACCTGCTGGTTTTAAAGAAGCATTCCAACAATATGCTGAAGGCGGTTGGATTGGTTTAGGTGCTGACGAAGAATGGGGCGGTCAGGCAATGCCTAAAATGCTGACTGTACTTTCTGATGAAATGCTCTTTGCAACAAACCCATCATTCATGCTCTACCCGCTTCTGTCTATTGGTGCAGGTATGGCATTAAACAGCTATGCATCACAAGAGCAAAAAGAAACCTATTTACCGAAAATGTACGCAGGTGAATGGTCAGGTACTATGTGTTTGACTGAACCGCATGCAGGTACAGACTTAGGGATTATCAAAACCAAAGCTGAACCAAATACAGATGGTACATACAACATTACAGGTACAAAAATCTTCATTACAGGTGGTGATCACGACCTTTCTGAAAATATTATTCACCTTGTTTTAGCAAAAACACCAAATGCGCCTGCAGGCTCACGAGGTATTTCGCTATTCATCGTACCGAAATTTATTGTCAATGCAGATGGCTCACTTGGCGAACGCAATGCTGTAGGTGCAGGCTCAATTGAACACAAAATGGGCATCAAAGCATCTGCTACTTGCGTAATGAACTTTGATGGTGCTAAAGGCTATCTCGTAGGTAAAGAAAACGAAGGTTTAGCTGCAATGTTCGTGATGATGAACTACGAACGTTTGTCAATGGGGATTCAAGGTCTAGGTGCTTCTGAATACGCTTACCAAAATGCTGCGCAATATGCGACAGATCGTTTGCAAGGTCGTAGTGCACAAGGCGTTCAATATCCAAACAAACCTGCGGACAGCATCCTTGTTCATGGTGATGTACGTCGTATGTTGCTCAATGCTCGTGCGAATAACGAAGCTTCTCGTGCATTTGCAGTGTATGTAGGTCAACAGCTCGACATCACGAAATTCTCTACAGATGCAGAAGCTGTAGCAGCTGCAAATAACCGTGTTGCATTACTAACTCCAATTGCTAAAGCCTATTTAACTGATACTGCTTTTGATGCTGCCATTGATGCACAAATGGTCTTTGGTGGTCATGGCTTTATCCGTGAATGGGGTATGGAACAATGTGTTCGTGACTTGCGTATTGCACAAATTTACGAAGGAACCAACGGCGTTCAATCTCAGGATTTAATTGGTCGTAAAACCATTAAATGCAATGGTGCATTTATTGCAGAATACATTGCTGAAATCCGTGATTTTGCCAATGACTTGGATTCGGACTTAAACTTCATTAAAGATGCAACTTTAGACGTTGCAACTGAAATTGAAGTGGTGACACAGCGTATTCTTGAACGTGCTAAAGAACATGCTGATTTTTCCAATGCTGTAGCGGTTGATTACTTACATGCAGTTGGTTTGCTCAGCTTTACTTATATGTTTGCACGTATTGCCAAAGCGGCATCAGCGAAAGAAGGTCAATTCTACCAAGACAAATTGGCATTGACACATTACTTCATTCAACGTGTGCTGCCTGACCTAAGCTCACGTATTGCTAAAATCAAATCTGGTGCAGAAGTGATTATGGGCTTTAGCGAAGATTACTTTACCAATCAGGCTTAAGTTCAAAACCTTTTAAATAGGTTTTAGACTTTGAAAATACCCTCAATTTGTAAAAATTGGGGGTGTTTTTATTTAAAGTCCGTTGGTAAGTACATTTTTGATTAATACTCTTTAGAGCCGTCTGGACTGGTTTTAAATATCTCAGGTAATTCGGCATTTTCAGTAAAAGCCTCACCTTTAAAAATATTTACAACTTCAATTTTACCCATGATTTGCTGATTAAACTCATCCAAACGTTCCGCAGGTATCCACATTTCCTGACAAAAATCATCACCTACAGTATGTACTTCAAATTGAGCCAAATACTCATCTGCCAACTCAAAACGTGTGACATAACCAATGTAACCACTCGCTTGATCTTTGGTATTCCAATCTAATGCAATCTTTTCAGCATACTTTTGATTGAGTACAGGATAAAAAATGGGTTGCCAATACAAACGTGGTGGAAATGCTCGAAAATTTGTACTTTCAATTAAACGATATTCAAATAATCCAACTGGGCGATATAAATACATATTTGTCCTTATTTTTATCAAAATTGATCTTTGTATTGATCTTAAATGACAGATTAATATTTTCAAAATTTTATTTGCTTCTCAACTGGCTTTCATGTGTATGAAATTTGCATGGTTTTTAATAACTTCTTGCAAAAGTCAAAAATGATCATTAATTGAAAGAGAAATTTGTATTAAAAGTCCCTTCTCTTGCGCCGTATACGGCTCAGGGATGAGTAGCAAAGCTACGCAAGAGGATGAGGGAAATTTCATATAAATCCTCTCCCTCTTGCGCGTAACTACGCTCATCCTTTAAAAGGAGAGGGAACTTCCTTTGTGAACTAATTATTAATCACAAACCCACTTCCCCAAGAAGTTTAATGAAAGAAACTTTTTTAATTCAAAAATGGAGGACAACATGAACAAAGACCCGCGTATAGAGAAAATTGAAAAAATCCTCGACAAATTTGGCAATCTTGCTGTTGAAGCCTTTCATTATTTAGCACTTTTTATTATTGGCTGTATGATTGCATGGTCTGCGGTACATACCATTGTAGAAATTTTAACGGTTAAAAAATACGCCAGTATTGATGATATTTTATTATTATTCATTTATCTGGAACTCGGTGCAATGGTTGGAATTTACTTTAAAACCAACCATATGCCTGTACGCTTTCTGATTTATATTGCCATTACAGCACTGACTCGGCTACTGATTTCAGACATTCAACATGATCATAAAGCGGATATGGACCAAATTATTATCACAGGTTCTATTTTAATTTTAGCGATTTCCATTTTAATTGTGCGATTTGCTTCATGGAAATTTCCTTCGGTGATTCGGGAAAAACAGCACGATCACCCTGTACCGCATGGCAAAACGCCACGCCCAGAGGATGATGAACTGGCTTAGAAAAAAACCACTTTAGAAATCTATCATTTTACGACAAACCACCTCACCCTCTTCTTAAATCAAGGAGAGGGAATTATGTTGGAGGTCGATATCTATTGATCTAGCGATCATTAGGGATTTGAATATAACGCCCATTTTCATAGATCCAATGCATACCAACCTGAGGATCAGGCAAACCATAACGTCGCCAATCACTGATCAGCATATATTGTGAACTTTCTATTCGCCCACCCTCACCATTAACATAACCATAACTGCTGCCCGAATACTGCGTCTGGGTTGGAAATTGCTGTTGATAAATAATCGTTACACCATTTTGTTGTGGGTAAACAGGATAAGGCTGATTTGGATAGCTTTGATGTGGGTAATGCGGATAATTTGGATAAGAATTTCCCCATTGCCCATAATTTTGTGGTGGTCGAATGGGAATCTGTTTGCTTTGAGTTAAACCATTTTGGTCAGTGTATTGATACGTTTGCGTTGGAATCTGATGTTGATGACGCTCTTTCATACGATAGTTTGACCAATCTTGTGCTCCTGCCCACGTCATTGTTGATAATGTGGTCACCATCAGAGAGAGTACTAAAGCTAATCTATTCATCATGACCTCATGGATACGTTCAAAAGTTTTTTATATTTTAAAGCCAAATTAAAGATAAATAATGGATATTTTATAATCAATTTTAAACGCTATTGATGGCTTTTCAATACATCATAAGGTCTATTGATCACACAATCTGCTAAGATATTATTTTTAAATCTGATGGATGCTATGTTGTGGCTGAACTGAGTTTTGACCGTTTACATCAATTTTTTTGTAAAGTACCAAGTGTACAAGAAGCATTTATAGACAGTTATGGTACAGATGGAAAATCTGCATGGTGGTTTAAGTTTCAGATTAATATTGATCATCCACTTGCTTGGCAAACTGTACAAGAACTTGGGCACGTTTTAAATTATATTTCTAAAAATGAGCGTCTCCCAACTCAGTTTTTACCTGTCTCTCCTCCACCTTATATGAATGGTGAAGCAAAACAATTTCTAGCTTGGGTGATTCAGTGTAATCATGCTGAATTTCCACCTGATGTCATCTGTGACTGGTTAGAAGCGCGTTTGCCACAGCCTATCGAAGATGAAAGTCAGTGGAAAATCAAAACAGATATTAAAGAGTTAGACAAAATGACGGATAAAGATTTGGATAAAATCGTACCGCCAAATCCGCAACCTTAATGATCTAAACTGCAACCTTCTCCCAAAAGGAGAAGGTGAAGATTGTTTTCACTACTTATAAAAATCAAAATCCTGAGCAAATCTTTTGAATTTGCAAAGAAAAAATGATTAAAACGTCGATAAGCCACTCCATTCCATAAAACGATATACGCCATATTTCAGTTTAGATTCATCAGCATATTTAGAATAATCCACACTCATATTGCGACCATTCAAGTTCGACCAAGCTGTATTAAAATACTGCGTTGCATCAAGAAAAACTTGCTGTTGCGGATGACCAACAACACGTAGATCGGTTTCCAGATTATAGTTTTTCAGATTCCGTGCAGTAAAATTGGCAGAACCTAATATCAATTCGGCAGATTGCGCATTACGTTTGATGATCATTTTGCTATGACACTGCTCACCTTGCGTATTACACCAACGTACTTCTATGCCAGCATCATTGAGTTCAGAAGCCACTTGACGGTTTGGAATACCATTTTTCTGACGACCAAACGCATCTTTGTTCGGATCAAGTAAAATGCGTAACTTTACGCCACGATCTTTTGCTGCAATGAGTTCTGTAATAATTTGACGTTCAGATAAATAGAACATCGCCAAATCAATCTGGTCATTGGCTTTTGCTGTTTCTAGCATCTTTAAAACTGCATCATAAATTGCTTTTTCAGTCAGCACTTGTACTTGTGGATTGACTGGGCTTTCAGGCAGTTTACCCACAATCACAAAAGGAGCATCACCACCTGATAAATGTGCAACAACTTGTTCAGTTTTTAAAACATCTGTTGCTGTCGCACCATCAACCATGAGTGCAACATTTGAATGACGCGAGCTACCATCATGCGGATTTGCTGAAGTGACAATGGTTTTCCAACCCTCATCAGTATCAACTACAATGGTTTTACGATGATTTGCTTTAAAGTTAAGTAAGTTTAGATAGCTACGAACCGTAATTTTTTCTTGCCCAAATGGATTATTGAGCCAACCTTTCTCAGGGTTATTGCCTATATCTTGACAGCATAAATACCAAAAACCAGACCATGTCGGATTTGAAGCCCGTAGTGGTGTAAGATTCGTTTCAATCACCTCAATTCCGCCCTGACGTAATTTTCGATACTGCTCAGGTACTATACCGCCGTAAACAGAATTAATCGGATCTGTGATAAATTTAATCTCTAAGGTTGGATTAACGACTTTCTGGTTAATCAATGCTTGAGTTAATTGTTCAGTTAATTGACGATGTTGAGCTTTTGAATCACCTAACTCTTGATTAAATAAAAACATATCAATCACAATGGTCGTTTTTGCTTGCTTAATCAAAGCCAAAACTTGATCAAAAATATACTGATCAAGCTGTTGTTTACCCTGTGCATCGATATAGGTTTCATCTGCAATAAATTTCACATTGGCATGACGCAGTGTTCCAGTAAAATCTAAACCTTTTACGACAGGTTTATAGGTATGATAAATCGCTGAAGATAAATATCCTAAAGCCAATACACCTAAAAGAATGCTGAAATAACGACGCTTTGACCAATTCAGCTTACTGTGAATTTTATTGAAAATACGCATAAGAAAAAACCTAGACTAATGTATTCAGCCTAGGTCTAATCTCTTTATTTTTCAATAAGGGTTTGGTGAATAAAAGCAATTCAACTAAAACTTATAATCTACACCAATCACAAAATTACGCCCAATTTGTGGAATATTCGCCAAGAATGAACTATGTTCATAAATTTCTTCATCTAGCAAATTATTGGCATTGAAGTACACTTTGGCAATTTGCTTATTTGCAAATGGATGCTGATAAGCAACCCCAACATTAACCATATTGTATCCACTGCTTTCTTGCTCATAAGCGGCAAACTTATCTTGATTAAACACATGTGAATATTCAGCAGAGCCTGACCAGTTTTCGTCAAAAGTTGCATTTACACGTGTTCCTAAACGACCTGCAGGCACACGAGGCGCATTTTCATTGTCAATTTTGCCACGTACATAATCACCAAAAATCGTTGTTTTATAGATATCATTCCACTGATAAGCCACTTCTGCTTCAGTGCCATAAAACTTCGCTTCATCTTGGCTATATTGAATAAGACGGAAATTTTCATAACGATCAAGTGTACGTGCATAAATGTAATTATCGAACCAGTTATGATACAGATGAACATGATAACTGAGCTGATCACCCTCATAATGCAGCCCAAGTTCGACATTATTTGACTTTTCTTTATCTAAATTTTCATTGCCTAACTCATACGTATTGGTCGCAAAATGCCCACCATTTGAATATAACTCTTGCGCAGAAGGCAAACGCTGTTGATGTGATGCCGATAAAGATAATGTGTAATCTGGCTTAAATTCCCAATTTGCTGCACCTGAAACAGAAAAAGCATTGCCATCAAAGTCTTTTTGAGTTGAATCAATCTCTATTTTTTGATGATCCAAACGTGTGCCCAACTCTAAATGCACATCACCAAACTGACGATGCTCTAAACCAAATAGACTATATTTTTGAGTTTTATTGGGTGCAAAAATCGCTTCTTCACCTGAAATATCCAGTTTTTGCTGACTGGCTTGTACTCCCCATACACCTTCCCACTGTGCAATTGGGTTATGGACTAACTCAACACGCCCTTCGTAACCTTTACTTTTGAAAGTGGTCATTGCTTCATCACCTTCAATTTCATCATGTTGATAATCTGTATAACTCGCTTGAGCACGTAATTTTTTAAAACCTGCAAATGGGTCTTTTAACTCTGAACGAAAATCATAACGTTCTGTTTTTAAATCAATCCATGGACCCGCACCTGAGTGATCATGATCATGTCCTTCATGTTCATGTGCAGATTCATCTTCATGGTCATGATCATCATGTCCACCACAATGTAAATGATCACCATGTGGATGGCATGATTCATACTCGTGACTATGACCTGGCAGACCATATTGATCTTGGCGATTGCTATAAGACACGCCTGCAAAACCTCGTTCACCAATCCAAGATAAACCTACATTGATATTCTCTGATTCAGAGAATGTATTGCCAACACGACGCTCTTTCGTGCTGTGTGTATGATCATCATGATCTTCGGTGACGATATAATTGGGTGTAATATAATCATTGGCTTCACGCTTTAAACCTTCCACACGTAAAGCGACATTTGAGCCTAAGCCAACTGTTACCCCTGCATGTGCTAATTTTTCATCATTACCTGAGTTATAACGTACTCCAACATCCCCTGCATAACCGTCTTTTGGCATTTTTGTCGCAATTTTAGAGTCAACAACATTGACTAAACCACCGACAGAGCCTGCGCCATAAAGTAAAGTTGATGGTCCGCGAATCACTTCTATTTTTTCAGCCAGTTGTGGGTCTACAGTGACGGTATGGTCTGGTGACAAACTGGATACATCCATGTTTTCAGTTGCATTTTGTGTGACTTTTACTCGTGCGCCCTCTTGTCCACGAATCACAGGTCGACTCGAACCTGCACCAAAACTACTAGAATATACACCTAGCTCAGATTTGAGTGCTTCTCCTAAAGTTGTTCCTCCCTGCTGTAATTTTTCACGTGAAATCGTTTGATCGGCAACACCAAAATCCTGTGTACTTTGTTCTAAAGGATGTGCTGTCCAAGTTACGGCATCTAATAGTTGAACTCCATCTTCATTGATCTTATCCGTTGGCTTTGAATCTACCTGTTGATCTTCAGCCCAACTCATAGATGAAAATGTAGTTAAAATAGAAAGTGCTAAAATATGTTTAGAAAAAGACATGTGATTGCTCGCAAAGCATTATACTTTCAAAATAATTGTTATATTATAACATTTCACTTAATTTGCAATAAAAAACATTACTTTTATAAAAAATCGTTAGACTCACAGGATTTTATATTTCATTGTTTTGATATGCCTTTTACACTTTCTCATGCAGTTTTAGCACCTCCACTGGCAAAATTATCAGGCAATCGTTTACCCGTTGCTGCTCTCGCAATCGGAACGATGACGCCTGACCTGTATCGTGTTTTAGTCAAAACTGAAATTCATCTTAATCATCAATTTAAAGGCTTAATCTATCCAGATTTGTTTGTTGGTTTAATGTTTTGCTTTCTTTGGTATTGCCTTTATCGTCCAATGATTTTTCAATATTTAGCGATTGATAAACCGCTTAACATTCACTCATTTTCATCATTTATAAAATTCTTTATTTGGATGGTCATCGCGATTTTAATCGGTACTTCAACCCATATTATTTGGGATGGACTGACACATTTAGATTTTAGAACCTTTGCTTTTCAAAATTTTCTTGCTCAACCTATTCATATTTTCCATCAGACTTATCCAATGCATCGCATCTTACAAATCGGCTGTTCAATTGTCGCTTTACCATTTTTATTGTGGATGGGTCTGCATTACTTTTCAAAATACCGTATCCATAAAAAACCAAATGCGAAGCTCCAAACATTTTGCTTTCTTTTGGCTTTTATTTCGTTCTTTAGTGGCTGTGCTTATTACATTTATTTTGCAAAAAAGATGGGTTTTGTACCACAACAAACAGATCTTTATATATTTATTGGCTTTTTTATGAAAGCATTTACTCAAGGTGCAATGGTTTGTTTTACCTTAGGTTGTGTTTTATTCCACTATTTTAAATATCGAAAATATTTTGATTCAGTGCATGAATAATCTATTTAGTCACTGATGTTACGCAGTAACTCTAAAATTAAACTTTGGAGCTAGAAAAATGTGGATACACGGAAACGTCATCCGCAACGTGTTTGAGGCAGGACTACTTTAGGTAGAAATGTTTCTGCGATGTATTTATCAATTTGCGGTGGTCAACGAGTTTTGCGGATGACAATGGTTTTGCCTACTTTTCCCGAAAGAAAAGTAGGTCGAGCCGAAGGCGAATCCCAAATTTTAACTTTAGATGTAAGATCCCGTCGTGTAAATTTAGCTTTTGCTTTTTTTCAGCTATTTAATTTAAATCCAATGCGTAACATCAGTTAGTCATTAAAAATTCACTTGTATCCGCTTAAATTAATCAGGCAATGTGGTAGTTTTTACTGTAAGTCCTTGTGACTCAATGCCCAAAGAGGCATAATCCTACATTCGAATAAAAGCGGTGCGCTGTTTACGTATTCGCTGAACTTAACCCATATAGTTGGATTTCTAACGCTATGATGCGAACTCATTACTGCGGTTCTTTAACCGAAGCTCAAATTGACCAAACCGTTACACTATGCGGTTGGGTACATCGTCGTCGTGACCACGGTGGTGTCATTTTCCTAGATATGCGTGACCGTGATGGTCTTGTTCAGGTTGTAATCGATCCAGATACACCTGAAGCATTTGCAACAGCAGACAAAGCACGCTCTGAATTCGTATTAAAGATTGTAGGTCGTGTACGTCGTCGCTATGAAGGCACAGAAAATGCCAATATGGTCAGCGGTCAAATCGAAGTTTTAGGTAAAGAAATTGAAGTTCTTGCTGCATCTGAAACACCGCCATTCCCATTAAATGATGAAAACTCAAATATTTCTGAAGAAATTCGTTTGAAATATCGTTTCCTCGATATCCGTCGTCCAGAAATGATTGATCGTTTACGTTTCCGTTCGAAACTGACCAACCTGATTCGTAACTATTTCGAAGAAAATGGTTTCTTAGACGTTGAAACTCCTGTTTTAACACGTGCAACCCCTGAAGGTGCACGTGACTATTTAGTGCCAAGTCGTGTTTCTAACGGTAGCTTCTATGCGCTTCCACAATCACCACAATTGTTCAAACAGTTGTTGATGGTGGGTGGTATTGACCGTTATTACCAAATTGCTAAATGTTTCCGTGACGAAGACTTACGTGCAGACCGTCAGCCAGAATTCACCCAAATCGACGTTGAAACATCGTTCATGAGTGACGATGACATCATGGATTTGATGGAAAAATTAACTGTTAAAATGTTCAAAGAACTTTTAAATGTTGAATTCGACAAATTCCCACGTATGACTTATGCAGACGCAATGCGTGACTATGCATCTGACAAACCAGATATGCGTATTCCTTTGAAACTGGTTGACGTTGCAGACATGATGCAAGACGTTGAATTCAAAGTATTCGCTGGTCCTGCAAAAGATCCTAAAGGTCGTATTGTTGCACTTCGTGTACCAGGTGCTGGTGCATTACCACGTAGCCAAATCGACGAATATACTAAATTCGTGGGTATTTACGGTGCGAAAGGCTTGGCTTATATCAAAGTCAACGAACTTGAGAAAGGTATCGAAGGTCTTCAATCTCCAATCGTTAAATTCATTGAGCCAATCGTGCTTGATTTGTTGAAACGTGTTGGTGCTGAAAATGGCGACATCGTATTCTTCGGTGCGGACAAAGCAAAAATTGTAAATGATGCAATGGGTGCTTTACGTATTAAAGTCGGTCATGACATGAAACTTGCAACTTGCGAGTGGGCACCACTTTGGGTTGTAGATTTCCCAATGTTTGAAGAAACTGACGACGGTAAATGGACTTCTGTGCATCACCCATTCACACTACCAAAATCAAGTGTTGAAGAAGTGAAGAACAACCCTGGTGCTGCTCTTTCAGTAGCATATGACATGGTTCTAAACGGTACTGAAGTTGGCGGTGGTTCTCTGCGTATCTTCAACCTTGAAATGCAAAAAGCAATCTTTGAAGCGCTTGGCATTGGTGAAGAAGAAGCCGAAGAAAAATTCAGCTTCTTGTTAAATGCATTGAAATTCGGTGCGCCTCCTCATGGTGGTTTAGCATTTGGTCTTGACCGTTTGGTGATGTTGATGACTGGTTCATCTTCGATCCGTGACGTGATTGCATTCCCGAAAACCAAAACTGCTGAATGTCCATTGACTCAAGCACCTGCACCAGTTGAACCAAATCAATTGCGTGATTTAGGTATTCGCTTACGTGAAAAACCAAAAGCTGAAAATAAAGACGCTTAATTCTTTATTTGCGTAATAAAACCCTGCCTTGGTGCAGGGTTTTTTTAATGATAAATGACCTGATCTCAACTGTCTGATATAAATCTTAAATTTAATAAATAACTGACTCTCTTTAATTTTTATTTTCGATTTGAAACTTTTAAACAGTCACTTTATATACTTTTTCAGATATGATGCAAAATATTGAACAAAGTTTCATTTATGACTCTTTTTTCCCTTTTTCCTGCATAAACTTTTAGCAGGCTTGATGAGTCACTTATGTATTTTATTTTAAAAATTATCGCCCTACTTCCGTTGTCTTTCCTACAACTTCTTGCAAGCTGGGTGGCTTGGTGGCTCAACCTCATCAATAGTTCCATGAAACGAATCACTGCAATCAATCTAAAAATTGCATATCCAGATTTAACACAAAAACAGCACAATGACTTAGTCAAAAGAAGCTTAAAAAGTCAGTGTATGACTTACTTAGAATTTATTAAATGTTGGGGGTCTACACCAGCTTATAGCCTAAATTTATTAAGTGAAATTCATGGTGAACAGCATTATCTCGACGCATTGAACAATAAAAAAGGGAGCATTATTGTTGTTCCACATTTTGGCTGTTGGGAATTACTCAATGCTTGGCTCAATTTATACACAGCCCCAGTGATTATGTATAAGCCTAATAAAAATAAAGGTATTAATCGTTATTTGATCGAAGCCCGTCAAAAAGCCAACGCCACTTTAGTTCCTACAGATGAAAGTGGAATTCGTGCCATTTTTAAACACCTCAAACAAGGTGGATTAACCGTTATATTACCTGATCATGTACCAAAACCATCTGGAGGAATTTTCTCAGATTTTTATGGACAGCATGCACTCAGTAGTACCTTAGTATCTAAATTAGCAAGTAAAACTCAGTGTAATGTTTTAGGCTTAAGCTGCATTCGTAACGAGCAGCAACCACAAAAATATTCTGTTCATTGTCAACCAATTGCAAATGAAATTCTATCAAAAGATCTTCAACTTTCTGTAGATACACTTAATACAGAAATGGAAAGGATGATTAACCAAGCACCTGAACAATATATTTGGTCATATAAACGTTTCCGTCGCTTATCTAACCAATGCAATATTTATCAAAAATCACATTAAGTTTGCATTTTAGAACATAAACATTAAAAAAATGATTGAAGATGCTTTACCTGATATTCAATTGAGATAAGTTCTCAAAAATGGCATACTACAACTGTTCATTTTACAGGTAATTCTCCAATGGCTATGCGTCCCGATGTTCGTCGTCATACGATTGTTCTTATTGCATTTGCACTAATTCAGTGGGGCTTTGTCTTATATATTTTAAATCATCAATTATTTGATTTAGATAAATATGAACGTATTTTATTATTCTGCTTAAGCTGTTTTGGCGGTGGTTTCCTTATTATGGGATCGCTGATTTATTTAGTGATCAAAGGTAATGCAGATCAAAAATAAATTTTTAAAACGTATGAATAAATAGTTTTATTTACTCATACGTTACTTTGATGATTGAGTCATTTTAAATATTTCTTTTTCAATTGCTCAAAATAACTAGAGTCATTTAATCCATGCATATAGTTTATTTTATGAATGTTGGTTTTTAATAAAATACGCTCGAAATTATTTTCATTATATTCCTCTTTAAGTTGAATTTGTAATAAATGAGGAAAAGTGTCATCAATCAGTAAAAATGATTGTTCAAACGAAGGACGCTTTAATAATTCATTAAACATAATTTGAAAGATAAAATAATGTGGAATATCTTGTTGAGTTTTCCAAAAATTCATCATTATCTCAAAACAAATATGTACTCCTTTATTCTCTTTTTTAGCAACAATAAAACTATTTAGAACATTTACAACATGTTCTTCACCCCAACCAAAATAATCAGTGTTAAAAGCTGTCCAAAAATCTTGATTTTCTGCAGAACTAACACGCTGAAACATAAAAAAATCTTGTTTTAAAATCACAGGATCAATTGGTGCTGTTAATAAAATCGTTGCATCAATCCAAATTCCTCCGTAAAGATCTAATAATGCCAGACGAATTAAATCTGCAAAAAAGGCAGGTTTAAATTGGGCATTTTTTTTCTTTTCCCAAATAAAGTCAGGTAAATCTAAATATTCCTGAACACTTTTTTCATCCAGTCGAATGACATGATAATCACCTTTGAAACGATCAACAGAAGCAAAACATAGTTTTACCGTATCATTTTGCTGTGCGGCAGCCAAGCCTTGCCCCCAGTATTGCCAAATGATTTTTTGATCAGTAAATTGCTTTTTAGCTTTTAATTGGAAATGATCTAACTTTCCATCAAAATATTGGTCTAAAAAAATATTCCAAAGTTTTGCTACATGTTGCTTCTGTAAAATATTTGCTTGTTTTTTTTGCAATTTTCGCTTTTTTTTAGGTACAAATATTGAATAAAATGTTCGCCAAGGCTGTTTTTTGAGACGTTTCAAACGCACAGTCTGAACTTCATCTTGAGAAAATAAATTAATCATATTTAGATCAAGGCTTTGATTGGCTAGATTATTTATTTTATTCTGTGACATTAAAAACCCATCCATTTTTTTATACGATCTATTATATCTAGTTGCTGATCTGCAAAAAGTTTAAATACATCAAACCATTGATCCTCACCTAAATAGTGTATTTCAAAAAGTTCTGGTTCTTTTAATAGTGTCGTTAAATAAACGCCTTGATCATCATCAACAATATGTTGATTTAGCATATCGATTTGACATTGATATACTAAATTTGAAAATGCTAGCCACTTTTCAGGAGCTGCAACAATTACACCACCAATAATAAATGCTTGGTTATTAAAAATTGCATAATTTACATTTTCTTGATTAATATCAAAAACTTTTTTAATCGAAAAAAAGTGAACTTTTTCTAAGGAAAAAGAAAAATTCCATGCTTTAATTTTATTTAAAGTTTTTAAATTTCGACAATACCCAAAATCCACCCATGCAGCTAAAGATGAATTCACAAACCCTTCCTTAATGGCTTTTTTGACAAAATATGATTTTAAATTCGTCACTAAAACATATTCAGCCGACCAATATTCAGGATTTTTTAATTGTTCAGCGCCAATATTTTTTTTAAAATCTTCACTTTTTTGAATATCTTCAATAGCTTGTTTACATGCATAAAACTTTTTATCTAAACAGATATCAATAATCGTTGTAGGCTTGTCTTTTCGAATCGCTTTGATTTTAGCCACATAATCTGTACTGGTAAAAATAACCATATGGTTTTCAAGATGAGCTAAATTAGAAAAATACTTAAAATATTTTTCTGTAGAACGCTCTAAATAACAAGGATGCCCATTTTCTACGCTCCAGCTTCCTCGTCCAATATCAAAAAAAGCAGTAATAATTGTAATTGACATTGAGTTGACCTATTTTGGGTACTTACTTAACATTATTTTAAAAATTCTTTTTAAAATCGAAACCTTCCATTTATAAAGTATCGTTTTTTGTACTTTTTCCTCTTTATTTAATAATTTTCTTTCTTGCTCAATATAGCTTTGCCCTGTTGAAATTTCATCTAGCTCTGGATGATCAAATAAAAAAGTCGCATAAAATTGACATGTTGAATCATAATCACGGATTTGTGACCAATGATCACATCCTTTTGGAACTTCATGATAACGTATTAATAACTCTGCCATTTTTCGGTCAATAATATAAGCATAAGTGTAAAATAAACGTCCGAAATAAATAGGATGTAACTTTAATACAGGCGTATGATTTATTTTTTCTATTAAAAAATTTCCACGAACTTTAGCACTACTTTTTAATTGTATTCCCCCCATACTTAAAAAAAAGCATGGATTTAAATTCAAACTTTTAACCTGAGTTTCTAAATCATTTAAATCTAAATCATGTAAACAAATCGCATCATCTTCAAAAATACAAGCATATTCTTCATCTGAAGCTAAAAAATCTTTAAATGCAGTCACATGTGATAATGTACAGCCTAATTCTGCAGGACTTAATGCTTTTTTACGTCCTGCAACAGCAAGTTTAAAATATTCTGCTGTTGGTAATTGGGCACCAATTACACCTATTTTTTTAAATTCATTTTGGTATTTTCCAAAAGTTGGTTGCGCAAAAAAACCAGCCAAACGAGGACTATCTGTTTTTTCAATACTAATTAAATATTTCTTCACCGCACAAACCTAAAATAACTATTTGGAACCTCATTATTATATTTCATTCATCACTCAAATAGTAATGCCATATAGCCAGTATGAATAGATTTTTTGTAGTAAGAAGATTATGATCTGTTTTTATTTTTTTATGATTTAAGCAATATGGAACAATTTGGTTTTTCTTCTGAGTATTATCATATAAAGATTGAAGAACTATTAAATCTTAATGATGCTCCGACTGAATCTTCAACGAATACTAAAACAATGACAAATCAAGATGTTATTTTACTCATTGGTCAAGAGTCTAAAAATATTTCGGATGTGCTCTTTAAAGGTCGCGACATCTTAATTCAAGCACAAAAACAAGGTTTAACTCATTTTCCCACATGGATCATGTTTGAACAACGAGCACCACAACTTGGATTATTAGCCCTACTTAAACCAATTCGTAAAAAATATCTAGACTTTTCAACACAAAGCTATGAAATTGCACTCAGTGATATTATTGATAATCACCTTGAACGTAATTTAAAAAACGAAGAAACCGCTTATAATTATAGTGATCGCAATAAATGGGGCGTGCCTAAAGATCAACGCCAAAGTCGTTTCCACGATATTGATATTTCATTTAAAGAACATGGTTATGATAAAAATCATCCTATGGCAATTATGCTATGCCGTGGTTTAGGTGTAAAAGATAAACTACATCAAGGTCATCACCGTATGTTTTTTTGCCGAAAATATAATATTCCTTATGTCCAAGTACAATTTTTAGCAACCAATAGTTTTACAGGGCATTTAAAAACCTTCTTTTTATGGTTAAATAAAACCCTTAAATACAAGCAGGTGAACTAGATATGGCAACAGTTTCCATCTCGGTTGTTTTAACTCATTTTAATAAAGGTCTTCTTTTACAAAGAACGATTGAGTCTTTGCAACCTAACTTGCCTGAACTTTTAGAAATCATTGTAGCTGATGATGCTTCAACTGATCCAAATTGGAAAAATTTTTCCCAACAATTAGAACAACAATATCCTAAAGTTAAAATTATTCACAATATCGATAATAAAGGTCCTGCAAACCGTCTCAATCAAGGAGGCAACGCAGCACAAGGTGATTATCTATTTTTTATGGATGCTGATGATGTGCTTGCACCCAATCGTTTGAAACAAATTGTCGAATTGATGCAAGCTGAAAACTGCGATTTATTTTATGGTAATAAAGTCAAAATCCGTGATTTAGCAGAAATTCAAAACTATCCAACAATGGATACTTCGACTATTGAACAACCACTGACCTACATGATTCAGCACAACATCATGGAAATGTGTGTCATGTGTTCAAAAGAGGTCTGGCAAAAATCTCAAGGTTGTAACTCAAGCTTATTTATTCAAGATGAATCTCTGGCTTTAGAATTAGGTGTAGTTGCACAGAAATTATTATTTACCGAAACTGCCACCGTTTTTGTAATTTTAGATGCTGAAGAAACCAAAACTAAACGGGGTGATAACCGTTTATCTCAAAATTTAAACCAACAACATCATGATATGTTTTTTACTATTTATGATTTTTTAAACGATTATCCACTTGATCAAATTCAACAAAATTTGCTCAAGAAAAAGGCTTTGTCAACGTATTGGAAAAGTCTAAAATCCCGTGATCAAAAAAGTTTAAAAGAGTTTTTTTATTATGCTTTAGCCAAAAGAAATCCACAAAAATGGTGGAATTCTCGTGCTGAGCAGCTTAAATCTTACTTCTCTCAATTGGATCATGTTCGCAAACCACGTGCATAACTGATTAATACATTTTTCTGCTTTTATTTGATGAGCTGTTCGAGAATATATTCCATGTCCATTCCTAAAGTGATTCACCAGATTTATTTACAAGGTGAAGATAATATTCCTGATAATATCAAAAAATCAGTGATTGAATTGCGTGAACGTAATCCTGATTGGGAATATCGCCTTTATGATGAAACACAAATTGTGGACTATATTCAACAATATTATGATCAAAAAACATTAGATACTTATTTATTGATCCAAGAGAATTATGCTGCTGCTCGTTCTGATTTTTTTCGTTATTTACTCATGTATCAAGAAGGTGGAGTTTATCTTGATTTAAAAAGTTCATGTGCTGTGCCTTTTAATGACATTTTACGTGCAGATGATGAGTTTATTATTTGCGGTTGGGAAAATGAAGAAGGACAACAGTATCAAGGTTATGGCATTAACAAACATCTAAAATTTTTAAAATATGGCGAATATCAACAATGGAATATTATTGCAAAACCACATTCACCATTTTTAAAAGCAGTCATAGATGAAGTTAGTTTTCGTATCCATGACTATACCCCAATGAAATATCATGTGGGACGTAAAGGTGTACTGAACACTACAGGACCTGTGCCCTACTCCATTGCTATTGAAAAAATAATTCAAACACAACAATATAAATATCGTTATGAACGTTTTGCTGGTCAGTTTGGGCTGATTTATATCAATGCAGATACAACTGTGGTGAATAAAAATCACTACCGCCTACAAATCAACCCTGTGGTTAAGCTCAACACATTTAACCAAATACTTTATAAATTATGGCTTTATTTACTTCATCCAAGAAAAGCCTTTAAACAGCATAAATAATTGCTTTGTAAGATTAAGCTCGTTTACCTAACTTCAAACGTAACTTCACTGCAAACATTGAATCCTTACCGCTGATTTTAATCCGTTGTAGTTGCATAAAGTCAGGGCTTAGACCATCAATGCCTTCTTTGGTGGTGACTGCATTGTGATAACCTGCCTGTTTTGCCAAATCAACATCACGCTGTGAATAGATTCCAAAGGGATAAGCAAAACTTGTCACCGCTTGCTGAGTCAGTTGCTCCAGTTGTATTTTTGAGTCCTGTAACTCATGCAGACACTGCTCATCCGTCAATTTATCCAAATTGGCATGAGTTAAGGTATGTGAACCAATTTCAACCAAAGCACCTTGTGCCAAAAAGCGGACTTGTTCATCATTAAGTTTAGGCTCACGTGCCAATTCACCACTATTATGATGGGCTTTTTTATAAGTAGACCAATCACGATCATGACGATCAACCACCACATAAATCGTAGCTTTGGCTTGATATTTTTCTAAAATAGGATAGGCATTTTCCAGATTATCCAGATAGCCATCATCAAAGGTAATGGCAACCGTTTTTTCAGGGTGTTTGCCCCAATTTTGCTGTAATTCCTGCATGGTCACAAAACGAAAACCTTGTGCTTTCATCCATGCGATTTGCTTTTCAAACTCAGCAGGCTTGACCCGTAATTTATTGAACTTCGCACCCTCTATATGCTCACGTACCATGTGATACATCAGAACACGCGGACGTTTCCAGTCTACAGCAGGTTTCCACCATGCATATTTCATGCTGAATGCAATCATTAAAACCAACAGTAAAATGAGAATATAAATCACGGTCATGACCAGTTATTTTGCTAAAAGATATGTTGCCACACGATCTGCTTCTTTAAAAGTCTGTGCTTGTGGTAAATCGGCAATGTTTTCAGCAGTGGAAATTAAATGCGCTGTCAAAATCTGATCTATAGATTGCGTGATTCGATCTTGCTTGCTGCGATCAATTAAAATCGTCCCGACTTTACATCCTGCTGTCAATGCCTCAAAAATCATTGAAACACTGTCCTCTGTCACCCAAACAGCTTCTGCCAGTTGCATTTGCTCAAAAATCCAGCCTTGTGGTGTTTGCTCTACAGGAAAAATTTGCAATGTTTCTGCATATTTTTTTTGCTTTAATTGACTCAAAAAATCTGAGGGTGTACGTCTTGATGTGGTTAAAATGATATCGCCATGAGGATTTTGCTGAACAATATTTTCAATTGCAGTTAAAACTTTTTGATCATTCCATGTATGGCGTTTTGATGAACCACCCAATGCAATCAAAATGCGACCTGAAATATGCCGTTGCTCATCCACAATGGGATTCAGCGCGCCTCTGCTCACAATCACATTGCCCTGTTCTGCCACACCATCATGTTCAGGAATCACAGCATAATCAAACCATGAGAATGGAAAATTTGGCTTCATCAAAATGACTGTTTTTGCCTGTTTATAGATTTTGCCTAATAACAAAACCCTGAATTGAGTGTGGCTTCCCACTCCAAAGATATAATCTGGTGTTTGTTGAAGCTGAGGAATTTTATGCTGCATTATTCCCATGATTAAAGGAAAAATCGCAAGTTCCGCAATTGAGATCTCTTCAAAAGTGACAGCTTGCGTAGATTGTCTTTGCATCGCTTTAAACAAGCCGATTGCCTGTGAACGATGTCCTGCTTTTCCATCACTGACGTAGACAATATGCATGAAAACCCTTATTTAACTGCCATAAAAATCATAAAAAAAGGCGAAACCAAGTTCCGCCTTTTTATCTTAACCGATCAACTTATTTTACGTAAGTCAACCAATGCGCATATTTAGGGTCTTTGCCCTGAACTGCATCAAAGAATGCTTTTTGAATTTTTTCAGTGATTGGACCACGTGCACCACAACCGATTTGACGGTCATCATACTCACGGATTGGTGTCACTTCAGCAGCAGTACCTGTGAAGAACGCCTCATCACCAATATAGAATTCATCACGTGTAATACGACGCTCAACCACTTCAATACCAAGATCTTTGGCAATGGTAATAATCGTTTGACGGGTAATCCCATCCAATGCACCACCTGCGATATCAGGTGTATGTAATGCACCATCTTTGACCAAGAATACGTTTTCGCCAGAACCCTGACATACATAACCCTGTGGATCCATGAGCATTGCTTCGTCATAACCTGCTTTTGCCACTTCCTGGTGTGCAAGAATAGATAAAGTATAGTTACCCGCAGCTTTTGCTTTACACATGGTCACGTTTGGATGGTGGTGCGTAAATGATGAGGTTTTTACACGAATACCCTTCGCCATCGCATCTTCACCCAGATATGCACCCCAACCCCATGCAGCAACTGTTGCATGAATGGCGTTATCTGTTGCAGCAATACCGAGTTTTTCCGAACCAATAAAAATGATTGGTCGCAGATAGCAAGATGCGAATTTATTTTCACGAACAACATCAATCTGAGCTTGTTCTAAAGTTGCTTGATCAAATGGAACATTCATTTGATAAATTTTTGCAGAATTCAGTAAACGCTTAGTATGGTCCTGAAGACGGAAAATTGCTGTTCCATTTGGAGTTTCATAGGCACGGACACCTTCAAACACACCCATACTATAATGTAATGTATGAGTTAAAACGTGGACTTTCGCCTCACGCCAGTCAACCATTTGTCCATCTTGCCAAATAAAACCATCACGATCAGCCAAGTTCATGGCGCACACTCCAAATTTTTACACAATTATTCACTTTCCAATGCGAAAGTCGCAGTTGGATCAATTAATCTTTGCCATAACTTACAAACGACCTCTCGGGTATCGTGCCAATCCGCAGCATTGACTTGCATATTATGATTGGCAAGTGCAAGGCGATGGCTCTCGGCGCGTTCGCTTAGATAGGCTTGAATCAATGCAGATACATCGTCACTGGATAAGCAACCTGCCTTGGCTGCATCTTCAAGGATTCGTACATTGTCGGAATAATGGGCGAGATCAGGATTCGTCCCACTCCAGGCTAATACAACATACTGTGCCATAAATTCGATGTCAACGATACCACCTGCATCCTGTTTTAAATGAAAAATTCCATCTTTTTTCTGTTCTTTAGATGAACCCAGATAATCTTTCATTTTTTGCCGCATGTTCAAGACTTCTCTGCGGACAGTTTCCTCTTCTCGGGGCAAAGTCAAAATCCGACAACGTAGTTGTTCAAACTTGGTTCTTAAGGTGACTTCACCTGCGATAGAACGCGCTCGTACAATCGCCTGATGCTCCCATAACCATGCATTTTTTAATTGATATTGTTCAAAAGCTTTTAGGCTCGTCACTAAAAGCCCCGCCTCACCTGATGGACGCAATCTAGTATCAACTTCATAAACTCGTCCATCGAGTGTCTGTGTGGTCATTAAAGACATAAATTTCTGTGCAACGCGCATAGCAAACTCAAAACCACTAATGACTTTCATACCATCAGTATCGGTTTGTTCATCCATATAATGAATAAAGACCAAATCCAAGTCCGAACCATAACCCAATTCAATTCCACCCAATTTACCATAGCCTGCAACAACAAAAGCCATGTGATCAAGTGAACAACGCTGCCCTTCTGCGTCTAATGGATAACCATGCCGTTTCGCCACAGTTTGATAAGCCAAATTTAAAGTTGCAATGACAGATACTTCGGCAATATCAGTCAAGGCATCCGATACTTTCATGAGTGGACTTTCCGCCAGCACATCACTTGCTGCAACAGTTAAGACATTGGATTTTTTAAATAAACGCAAGACACGCATTTGATCTTCAACTTGATCAATTTCTATGCGGAGTAACTGTTGACGTAATGAATCTTCCAGATCTTTGCGTTTTGGCAATTCAAAATCCATAGACAAAAATTCATCTAACAATACTGGATAATGCGTCAATTCCTCACAGATCCAAGGGCTTACTGTTGCCATTTTCACAAGACGTTGCAATGCACCTTTACTTTCAATCAACATCACCAAATACACGGTACGGCGCATAACCGATTCGACTAAGGGCATGAGACGCATCAAAGCCACTTGTGGTTTATTTGACTGTAAAATCGCTTCAATCAAATGTGGCCAAAACTCTTTTAATCGTTGTACCGCTTTTGCTGGTAATTTTTTAATCGCATGCCCAAACCAAAACTCATGTACGAGATTTTTAGCATCAGCATCTAATACTTCATCCAATTTTTTTTCGAGCTGACTAAAACTTTCAGCAGGTGAGTCATAACCTTTTTCTTTAATCAAATGCTCAAATTGATAAATTACTTTATTACGTTTTTGATTGAGAAAATCTAAAAATGCTTCCCATGTTGCAAAACCTAAAGTCTGATAAATTCGTTTGCGTAGTTCAGGTTCTGTAGGTAAAGATTGGGTTTGTTGATCATTTAAAGCTTGTATCGCATGTTCAACACGACGAAGGAAAAGATAAGCATCCTCAAGGTCTAAAACTGATTGAGGGTCTAATAGCCCAACTTCACCCAAATGTTTTAGGCTGACTAAACATTGACGATCTTGCAACTCTAATTTTGAACCACCATAAATGAGTTGAAATACTTGAACAATAAATTCAACTTCACGGATTCCACCTGCACCTAGCTTAATATCATCTGCAATATTACGACGAGCAACTTCACGCTCGATCATGGCTTTCATTTCACGCATCGCTTCAAAAGCGGTGTAATCTACATATTTGCGAAAAACAAAAGGTCGCGTCATTTCTAACAGCTCATCCCCTTCTTTCCCACCAGACACGATACGCGCCTTAATCCATGCATAACGCTCCCATTCACGCCCATGCTGACTGAGATATTTCTCTAATGCGACGTGACTAATTGCCAGTGCTGAACCATCACCCCAAGGGCGTAAACGCATATCGACACGAAATACAAAACCATCTGCGGTAATATGCTCCAACAAATAAATCAGCTTTTGTCCCCAATGAATACAAAACTGCTGAACTTCAACGCATTTGCGACCGTTGGTTTCTCCCTGTTCATCAAAAGCAAAAATCAGGTCAATATCACTTGATAAATTCAGCTCTTGCGCACCCAGTTTACCCATCGCAATCACAATCAGATCTTGCTCTTTGCCATTGTAGCCAATCGGCTCTCCATACTTGGCAATTAATGGAATTCTTGCAAAATCTTTGGCTGCATTAATACTCGCATCAGCAAAATCAGAAAGTTCACGTGTCAATGTAACAACATCTGTAAGTTGATTAGCATCTTGCCAAATCCAACGAAACATCAACCGAGCACGTAAAATACGAATGGCTTTCATCCACTCGGCTTCTTCTTGTAAATTTTTTAACGTGTCTTGAACGAGATGCTGTAATTGCGCCGTTGATAACGATTGTTTAAATGCATCAAAGGCATAATCTTGTTGTAAAATTGCTTGATGTAAACTTAAAACCTGTTCTGCATACTGACTTGCACCTAAAGTTTTTTGCAATTGCTCAGCGTTCATCGAAAAAGCCTATATTTCTTAATCTATTTTTATCTTTATATCAGTTACAGCCTTCTTGTGGTCAATATTTTTCGCTTGAAATCAAAGTAAAATTGAGCTTTAAACTTTCACTCGTTCTTTAGGACTATCGTGTTCATTCATCAATGATTGATGTGCGTTTTTAGCGATGGGTAATACAACTTTAAATGTTGTACCTTTACCTTGTTGGGAAGTCACAGAAATTTCGCCATGGTTTAAATCTACAAATCTTTTACATAAGACCAAACCCAAACCTGTCCCTTTTTCTCCTGCTGTCCCTTTAAAACTTGCATTAATTTCTGGCTCAAAAATCTTTTTTATTTGCGCATCTGTCATACCTAATCCTGTATCTTGGATCAGAATTTCGATGCCGTTTGAAATTTCTCTTGCAGACATGCGCACCTTCCCTGAACCATCTACATGGGTAAACTTAAGCGCATTAGAAACCAAGTTTTGTAATAATGACGTAATCATATTAATATCGCCACATACTTTTAATTCTTCAGGAATATCATCAATTAACAAAATATTTTTATTTACAGCCAAACTATTTAAAACATCAAAAACAATTTTAGAACTTTGTTTTAATTTAAAATTAATAGGATGATAAACAAAACGTCCACCTTCTGCCATTGCCCAATTTAATAAGTTCTCTAATAAATTATATGTAGACTGAGCTGTGTCATATAAATATTCTGAAATATTATGCACACTTTCTTCATCTAAACTTGCGCGCTCTTGTGCTAATACTTCTGAAAAACCCAACAAACCGTGAAATGGTGCTCTTAAATCATGAGCAATAATCTGAAAAAATTTAGTTTTACTAAAATTTAATGCAAGTTGTTGTTCATATAAGTCTTTTAATTCTTCGTGTTCTCTGTTCATTTCAATGACTTTAATCAGCCCTTGAATAAAATCCTGCACAAATACATCATTTTCTTGATCAAAATTTTCTGTTTTATCATCAAAAAAAGTCACTTTACCCAGTGATTCTTGCTCATTTTTTTGAATATCAAAACAAATAACTCGATGATGATCTACACCAATATCAATAAGATGCTGTGAAAATGACGCATAATTTGGATGTGTAGGGTCTATTTTCTGATGACCCGCAAAATAAAAATGCAAATTGGCATCTGGACTTGCTAAAAAAGCTTTAAATTCAGATTGATTTGAATACCAAACATAAGGTTCATTGGCAAATGAGATAATGGCATTTTCTACATTTAGTAATTTTCTTGCTATTTTTAAAAACCGCTCAACAGAGTTTTCTTGACTTAATACGCCGAGTAGTAATGATAATTTACATGCGCTCAGCTTGTCAGCCTGACCCATCTCTAAGAGCTTTAATCTCATGGCTGCCTCGTTTTTAGATGACAAAAAGATAACGACCTACAATGTTTTACATGATTTTACGCTTTTATAATATAACAACAATATTTAGCGAATTATATAGTCACTGGTCAATAATATTGAGTTATATTAATGAGGTATTTTTCAACTTCTTAAATAAAAATAATTTTTAAAAAGCATATAAAATTCATTTAAAACAATTCCTTTTAAACACCTAAATAAAACCAAAAGATAAAATAAAAATAACTCAATGAAGATAAAATATATTTTATTACATTTTAATTTTTTATTTACTTAAATTTATTTTTCTCTGAGCTTTTTTTAAAGTTAAACAGCGGTATATTTTAAAAACTTCCATTCATATTATCTATTCATAATCTATATTTATCTTATTATTTCGATGATGATTTATTTTCAATTTACTAAACGCATATCTTTTTTAAAAAGCAATAATTCTTATTTAAGCTCATAACCACCGCTCACCAGTAGATTAAAAACACATTTTTCATTAAAATACCCCGTGCATCGTTTTGTTTAAATAAAATGAGAACGCTACCCACATCACCACGACCTTAACAAACAACTTAACAATTTGTTGTTTAACAGGTTTTGATTTGAGTTCTAGGTTTGAAATAACCAATGCTTGTAATGTTATAACGCATGTGCAAGTCTGCGAAATTCTCTTTTAAGTTTTTAAAAGCCCATGCAGTCACTTTAGTAGATCATCGCATGCTTCAAAACAGTACAGTGATTGTTCATTTGAACCCTCTAGAACACTGAAATAAAACGTGATGACAATCATTGAAAGAAATGAATATGTGAAACCCAAGATAGAAATTATCTTTAACAAAAGGTTCATCACATCGCTTTAGCATCATTTCCTAGCGAAATGTCGTTATCACTCGATCGTACATTGACTGCAATGCAATGAACCTTGATACTTTCAGTGTTTTTATTTAAGCAAATCGGTTCGTAGGGACTGAACCAAAAGTTTGGTCCTCAAAAACATAATCTAAAGCAAGGGGCTATATATGGCTGGTGGAAAGTCAACAATCATTTACACATTGACCGACGAGGCGCCACTGTTAGCGACCTATTCGCTGCTACCGATCATTGAGACCTTTACTAAGCCCGCTGGCGTAGAGATTGTAAAAACAGATATCTCTGTCGCTGCTCGTGTGCTTGCAGAATTTACAGATTACCTAACAGATGAGCAAAAGTTACCGAACAACCTTGCAGAATTAGGTCGTCTTACTCAAGATCCTGATACAAATATCATCAAACTTCCAAATATTAGTGCATCTGTTGCTCAATTAACAGCATGTATCAAAGAACTTCAATCTAAAGGTTTTGCGATTCCTGATTATCCAGAAAATCCAACCACTGATGAAGAGAAAGAAATCAAAGCACGTTATGGCAAATGCTTAGGCTCTGCTGTAAACCCAGTTTTACGTGAAGGTAACTCTGACCGCCGTGCGCCAACTGCTGTAAAAAATTACGCGAAAAAACATCCACACTCTATGAATGAATGGAAACAGTGGTCACAAACCCACGTTTCTCATATGGATGAAGGTGACTTTTATCACGGCGAAAAGTCAATGACTTTGGATCGTGCGCGTAATGTCAAAATGGAATTGATCACTAAGTCTGGTGAAACTATCGTTCTTAAGCCAAAAGTTGCGCTTCAAGACGGCGAAATCATCGACTCAATGTTCATGAGCAAAAAAGCACTTTGCGACTTCTATGAAAAAGAATTAGATGATTGTAAAGAAGCGGGCATTTTGTTCTCTTTACACGTTAAAGCAACCATGATGAAAGTTTCACACCCGATCGTATTCGGTCACTGTGTGAAAATTTATTATAAAGAAGCGTTTGAAAAACACGCTAAATTATTCGCTGAATTAGGCATTAACGTAAACAACGGTATGGCGGGTCTTTATGAAAAGATCGCAACTTTACCAACATCTTTACGTGAAGAAATCATCGAAGATTTACATGCTTGTCAAGAACACCGTCCTGCTTTGGCAATGGTAGATTCTGCAAAAGGCATCACAAACTTCCATTCACCAAATGACGTGATTGTTGATGCTTCTATGCCTGCAATGATCCGTGGTGGTGGTAAAATGTGGGGTGCTGACGGCAAACCTTACGACTGTAAAGCAGTTATGCCTGAGTCTACATTTGCACGTATTTACCAAGAAATGATCAACTTCTGTAAATGGAATGGTAACTTCGATCCACGTACCATGGGTACTGTACCTAACGTTGGTTTGATGGCGCAAAAAGCTGAAGAATACGGTTCACACGACAAAACTTTCGAAGTTTCTGCTGCTGGTGTTGCAAACATCACTGACATCGAAACTGGTGAAGTGTTGATGTCTCAAAATGTTGAGGAAGGTGATATCTGGCGTATGTGTCAGGTGAAAGACGCACCAATCCGTGACTGGGTAAAACTTGCTGTAACGCGTGCGCGTAACTCTGGCATGCCTGCTATCTTCTGGTTAGACCCGTACCGTCCACACGAAAATGAATTGATCAAGAAAGTTCAAACTTACTTGAAAGATCACGACACTGCTGGTTTAGACATTCAAATCATGTCTCAAGTACGTGCAATGCGTTATACACTTGAACGTGTCGCGCGTGGTCTAGATACAATTTCTGTAACGGGTAACATTTTACGTGACTACCTTACAGACTTGTTCCCAATCATGGAGTTGGGTACTTCTGCGAAAATGTTGTCGATCGTTCCGTTAATGGCGGGTGGTGGTATGTACGAAACTGGTGCTGGTGGTTCTGCGCCTAAACACGTACAACAATTGGTAGAAGAAAACCACTTACGTTGGGATTCTTTAGGTGAGTTCTTAGCACTTGCTGTTTCTCTTGAAGAAATGGGCATTAAAGAAGACAACGCGAAAGCGAAACTTCTTGCTAAAACATTAGACCAAGCAACAGGTAAACTTCTCGACAACGATAAATCTCCATCACGTCGTACGGGTGAACTTGATAACCGTGGCAGCCATTTCTATCTTGCTAAATTCTGGGCTGAAGCTTTGGCTGCGCAAGATGAAGATGCTGAACTTAAAGCGAAGTTTGCACCACTTGCTAAAACACTTGCTGACAACGAAGATAAAATCGTTGCTGAACTTGCTGCAGTGCAAGGTAAAGCTGCTGATATCGGTGGTTACTACGCAGTAGATACAGCAAAAGTTGATGCGGTAATGCGCCCAAGTGCAACGCTTAATGCAGCACTTGCTTCTGCTTAAGTAAAAAACTTATCTCAATATACAGAGATATAAAAAACCGATGCTAAGGCATCGGTTTTTTTATTTACGCTATACGCTTTTTCAATCTTCTTGCACCTTATAACCAAATTTTTGAATAAATAGCTGAATGATCAAATTTTGCTGATGTTTTAAGCCTGTGCAGGATGAATCACAGCAAATATCAGCACTAGCGTCCATACACCCAATATTGTGATATTTTTCATTCTATTTTCCTTATGATTAAAATCTTTTTTAGCCTTAAAATAATGTCTATCTTCATCAATATGGAACTTTATTTAGCCATAAAAGATACGTTTCATCTGAGGATGATGTAACTAAAGTAGTTCAAGCATATGGATTAAAAATTATATAATTTAATTTTTTAGACAATAAAAAAAGCCTCCAAGTCTTATATGCTTGAAGGCTTTTCCATATATCTGGTCCGAGGGTCAGACTCGGTTATATCAATAAGATATTGATATAAATAAATTATATTCATATCTGTAAATTTATATCCTTAAACGTATCCTTATTACTTATTTTGCCCCTTAGCCACTCTATATACTGTTGCAATTCCTACGCCTACAGCTTTGGCTATTTCCTCTTTAGTCATATTGCCAGCCTTTAAAAGCTCAGTAATACGATCATGCTTTACAGTATTGGCTTTCTTTCCACTAGGCACATATCCTGAACGAGCCAGTCCTTGCTTGATACGTTCTTTGCGTTTGTCATTATCCAGCTTGGCCATTGTTGCCAATAGATCAATCAGCATGGCATTAATCACATTTAATATTTCGCCTGTCATTCCGTCATTGGTTGTGTGTGTGGTCGGCAGATCAGCAACTATCAAACGCAATCCCTTAGCCTTGATCTTTTCCTTTAGGGTTGCAAAATCATCTTGGGATAATCTACTTAATCTATCCACACTCTCCACCAGTAGAATGTCGCCCTTGTTTGCCTCCAATAGTAATTTGCTTAATTCTGGACGCTCAAGCTTAGTACCTGAATAGTTTTCTATATACGTGCTGTATTGATCGCCATAGCTTTGGCTGAATGCAATCAAATCACTCAGCGCTCTTTCTGCATCCTGATCCTTGGTGCTCGCTCTCACATAAATACGAATAGTCATATCATCAAGCCTTTATCATTTAACTATCAATTAATAAGAATTATGATAATACTATCATTTAATAAAGTAAATTAGTTAAATGATAGTTTGTGATAGATAATTATCAATTTATCTTTTGGGTATAGTCTAATGATAGGTAAAGGTCTACAAACCAAAGCCCCCTGTAAATTCACTTTGATTGAATTCAACTTTTTTAACAACAAAGTACTTAAAGAATAAATCAAGTAATTCGAGAAAATCTTCAGTGGTCTTATCATCATATTTATATGTGTAAGGTCCATTCTTTTTATACTGAGTTACATCTAATATTTCAAAGATTTCTGGATGCGCTTCCTTTTTTCTTTTCATAGTTACTTTAACTTTTAATCTTTTAGTAGCACGCTCAGCAAAATTATATTCTTTCTCATTACGCTTCTCCGTTATAGGATTAACAATCTGAATTAAAAGGATTAATTCCTTGTACTTAAAGGATAAAACATTATCTTCTTTAATCTCATGATCGAAATCGGGACAGGTAGAAAGGAACTCTGTTGTAATCAAATACTTTAGATGGTTTACATGCTCTTCCAACTGTCTAGCTTTCTCGCTTTTATAGGCTTCAAATTCATTTTGTTGTTCAATAAGTAATTGAAGTCCATCCATATCAAATGCTCTTCTTTGAAAATAAGGGATAATCATTAAGTATAGTCGATGAAGATTGTTGCCGTAACTGCCTATGTTCACTCTTAAAACCACATTGATGGTTTTGCCGTGGTGTGCCCTTTGGCAAGGGGAAATACCTTTCCAAAATTTTCGACTGTGATGCAATCACCTGACCACCTGACCACCTGACCACCTGACCACCTGACCACCTGACCACCTGACCACCTGACCACCTGACCACCTGACCACCTGACCACCTGACCACCTGACCACCTGACCACCTGACCACAAGCATGGTCGGACCTACTCACATTGCAAGGGGGATATGGGGTCAAAAGTCGCCAGCCTGCCCCTTTAAAAGACCGTCCCCCCATGAAATTTTCTCTTGGTCAAAAGTCGGAGGGAGGGGGTATCATTTTTGCGGTTCATATTGGTGCAAAAATAGAGAAACACTAAGAATATGGTAGGTTTTGCCAATAATTAAATATCTATATTTTCTATGTGTTACAGGTGTTACATAGGTTACAAGACTGTTTTATATAGATTTTTCAATTCACCTATCTAAATAGTGATGAATACACATACATATATAAACTTACTTTTATTTATAAAATTACTTATATATCAATATCTTAATTGGTTTTCATTCAATTGATTATAGTTATATCTACTCTGCTACACATATCTATTATTTTTGAGGTGTTACAAGTGTTACACAGGTTACAAGACTGTTTTATATAAATTTATCTGTAACACTTTGAGCCTTTGAATCATGTTACATGGGGTACGTTTTAGGGTCAGGGGGGCATGAAAAATATCTCAATTCGCCTTAAGCGGACACCGCCCCTCTTTCTCACGTATAAAAAAATTTCCAATTTCGATTAAAGTAAATAAACATTGGGACAATTAGGGCAAGATTATTTATCTTTTGGCAGTTTTGAATAAATTTTATGAGTTTCTATTTGTGGCTTATCTAGGATTCTCACCTACATTACAAAACAGTGCCAAAAATTCGGAATGAATATCCTCGCCCTTGCCACCCTACGGCGAAAATTCAAAATCTGATCGATTTAATGAGCTGGGGCAAAGCTATTGTAGTGCTGAAAAGCTTTCATCGCTGGATGGGTAAAATTAGGGAATAAATAGAATCTAAAATTGCTGTCGTAATAAAAGATGTTCTGCTCAATTAGGGCATTAAT
Source organism: Acinetobacter sichuanensis (assembly GCF_003024515.2). Classification (GTDB taxonomy): domain Bacteria; phylum Pseudomonadota; class Gammaproteobacteria; order Pseudomonadales; family Moraxellaceae; genus Acinetobacter; species Acinetobacter sichuanensis. The sequence continues at coordinate 87,927 of NZ_PYIX02000004.1, read as the reverse complement.
CAAATACTGGGCTTGCTCTTGATTCAGTAAAAATTTATGTATCAGGTCTTGCCGTATATGCTCAGGTTTTACTAGGGCATTTTCTACAGGATTATTAATTTTACGCAAGTTGCTACGGTGTCGCTCCAGCCGATCAAAATAAGTCTGCATCACTTCTTGCTGTATATCTTGATCCAGTCTTTCGGCATTTGATGCAGTTGCATTACTTAGTATTTCGATGATTTCTGCTTTAGACTGCTTAACTTTCTGTATTTCAATATCTGTGATGCGCTCTGCATGATGTAAACGCACGGTTTGGCTGTCTATTAGTTCTATTTCTACACCCTCTTGCTGGATATGCTCTAATAGCTCATAACATGATTGAAGCCGTAAACGGCGTATTAGCTGTGGTTTGTATTTACGTACAAGGTCTGTGCTTTGCTGGGGGATATCATCAGAATGATGTAAGCGTAAAACTTGATTGTTGATTAACTCAAGACTTGCGCCATAGTGCTGTAAAACTTGGCTAATTAACTGTGCAATATTCATTATTTAAGATCACCAATAAAAAGACTGCACGGCGTTAAACACTCGTACAGCCTGTAATTGAGTTAAATATCTATGGTTGTGCCTGTGTTTACGTCATCCGTATATGGATTGGTGGCTTTCTCAATGTCATAGCTAAACATTGAAGTGTTGAACACATATAGCCAAACTGGATTTTTACTTTCGGGAGTACGTTCCTGTTTGGTGGTTTTGCCATTAGCACAGTCTAACCAGCCATGTTTTTTAAGCACCTTCGCTACTTTCTTAGGGTCAAAACCTGTGCAAAGTTCCTGTTTAAATTGCTCTTTAAAGAACAAATAACGCAAGGTTTCACGCTGTTGGGCATTTACCACTTTATAGCCCACTCGATACATGGTTTTTTCTCTAAAGCTCTTGGTATCGGTATTTGCATCATCGGCATGATCTGAATTGCCATAGCTTGCACGCTTATTGCCCTCAATTAAGGTATCAAAACGGCTATTTCCGTTCGCCTCAAAAAATGCTCTGACTTGCTGGAGTATCTGCCGATCTTCAAAGTCCCCGACCATTTCAAAGCTATTTAACCATGTCTTAAATACGCTGATTACAGCTTCTAAAGCCCTGCCCTTTTTCCAGCCTGTAATATTGGCTTGTGTTGCCAGCTCGCCAGCCACGGCGACAACGGCAAAACGTGAAGCTACTCGGGCAATGTGCCCTTGTGCATTGTCTGGGGTAATTTTGGCTTTAAACTGCTGATACATTTTTAAGGCTGTTTCAGTAATTTGCCCCTTATCATTGGTCAAATATTCAAGCCATGCTTTACCAGCCACACCATAAGCATTGATTGAATTTTCATACAGCATATTGGCTTGCTGTGAAGCATCAGGGGCAAAGTCCACAAGATCAAATACACCATACTCGCAAGCGTCTAAGCTAATTTCAGGTAATCGGATTTCTTGCCCAAGTTTAGCCGTTTGCCCTATTTCGTTCAGAATCTCTTTAAAGGTCTTTTCGCCACTGGATAAGAATAAGACACGCCATTGCTGTGGGGCTTTGGTTATCGCTGTTCTTGCCATACGTGCCTTACCTTGACCATTGGCAAGCATATACACGGTTTGCCCAATATCTTTAGCACTGGCTTCGCCAATCTCATCCAGCACTAAGAAGCCATCATTGTGCATAAAGGCGGTTTGCTCTAGGGCATTGCCTGTAGATCGCCAAGTACGGTAGTACTCTTTCGGGTGTCCCCATACACTACAAGCGAGATAAATAGCAGTACTTTTGCCTTTTGATGATGTGCCATTAATATGGAAGCCACCACCTTGCTGGTTTAATGGTTCAAGTAATTGCCCAGCAAAGGCACACGCCACACTAAATACCAGCTTTGAATGACTTTCTAGCAATAAACTTACGCCATTTTTCCACGTTTCTAGCTCACCTTTGAATTGAAAGCGGTTATCTAGCCCATCTGTACGCTGATAGACAATAACCTCGTCATGTTTAGTGGCTGGATTGCTATAGGTTTCAGTCGGCAATACATAACGATGACCATGCCATCCGACACTATCCACACATAAGGCAAATTTATCGACTGGATAGCTCATTAAATAGATTTGAAAAAGCTCTCTGCCTCTGCGGTCAGGGGTAATGATCACGCCTTGATTGGATAGGGCTTTTCGTGACTCGGTTCCATCACCCTGAAATAGCTCATTCGGTACAGCCCAGTTATGGTGAATAAAAGCATCATCTTGCCACTGCAATAAACGCCCCCAGTTATTACTGGTGTTATCCCTCGTTTTAGCTGTTACTAAAATTGGGCTGGAGATAAAGCGTTCCCGATATTCACCATTTTTTAGCTTCTCGATGTAGAACACGCCTTTATCGTGTACCTCAAAACTGCCGTTTTCCCATTCCATTGGCTCTGCAAGCATGCCATCAGGTAAATTATCGCTTGGTGATGGTGGCTGATACTGTGCTGTGATTAACGCTGTAATATCGCTTGCTGTCGTGTTTAACCCTTGTTGTTTGCGTAGGTCTGCCCAATCCATTACATCGCCTTTTTCAGGCAAATTAAGCCCATCCAAGACGATATATCGAATATCACAACCCAATACATCGAGTTGCTGAGCAATTTCATTAAAAAACTTGGTCCCTGCCTTGTCGTTATCTGCCCATATCACAATGTCATGCTTGGCCAATGGTTTTATGTCGGTTTTATCCGTATTGCCACTGCCTCCGCATGTTGTCGCTATTAAACCCATTGAATTAAGAAAATCAGCTTTCTGCTCACCTTCAACGATATAAATCGGCTGTTTTTCAGCAAGATTTAATACCTGCTCAAGGGCATACAACGGCTTTTTACCTTGGCCAATTGGATACAGCTCATTGAAATCAGGATCACCAAACTTAAAACCACGTTCACCACTTGAGAATACACGTATCCATTTATCACCAGTATGGTAGTTTTTGGCTCTCACTTTCCAATACACTGGCATGCCGTGACCATCGGTATAGCTGAATAGGTACTCAAACTGATAGCCGTTTTTAACCTCCCGTTCCGCCAACTTTTGAGCATGGATAAAAGCTTGTTCCTGGACTTCCTGATAATCTAAAAATTCAGTCATTTGTCATTCTCCCATGCACCCAAGTCTTTACATGCTTCAATAAAAGACTTGCCTGTTAGCAACTGGTGAAATGCAATCAAATCACCACCTTTGGCTTCACAAGCCATACACTTAAAGCAACCTTTACGGCTGTTTATGCGTAGGCTTGGGGTACTGTCATTATGAAAAGGACAAATCATTTCTCGCCATTCGCCACGACCTTTGACGGCGTAGCCTCTAGCGGTTAAATATTCGATAGGATCAGGAAGTAATGCCCGATTTAAGCCAAATTTCTTTGGCTTATCGGTATTGGTGTTTCGGTATTTCCCTAGCGTAGGGTGCGCTTTTTTCATTTATTCGCCCTCGTATTCTTTTTCTAAATCACGAAAGCGGGTTTCATAAACATGGGCTAGCTCAATAGAAATATTCATGAGTTTGTCCAGTTCATCAAAATGTTCAAGCTTTAGGGAGTAACCATTTTTAATATGGCTTTTGAGTTGATAAATACGCTCTTGTACTTCATCAAATAAAAAAGCAAGGTGGGCAATATTGCCTTTGGCTTGAGTTGCCAAGTCAGATAAATCTATTGAATGATCTTCTAAAATTGTTTTTTGATTAGGCATGTTTAATGCGCTCCTTTTACATTTTTTTGGAGCTTTACCATTCACGACCAAATGAGGGTGGCAAAGCTGAAAAGGGTTGGTCGACAGGCGTAAAAGGAAACCTGCACACGTAAACGTGTCCCTCTCCAGCCTCACCATAAAATGCGAACGCATAGAGATAGTACGCACAAAAAAAGCCCGATAAGCGGACTGTGCGCCTTTTACAAAATAGCCGACCAAAGCTAACCCAACTGCTTTTTGTTGGGCATATTTAGGATATAAAGCTTTACTGTTGTTTGCAATGTGATTTTGCAGTAATGGCATGGTAAGCATTAAAAAAGCCCTCCATTTTCTGCATGGGCTTTTACCGCTTGATTTAATCGTTTGATGGCTCTTAAATGTAAAGCAATGCTGTCTTGCCCTTGAATATGATATTTCCGTGCATCTGCTCGCATGCTATGGGTGATTAAGTTGAACAAACAACCATCCACACCAATACAAGGGCTGTTATGCTGCGGATTTTTATTTAGCGTATGCCCTAAGTGAATATAATCATGGCGGTCTTGTGCAAGCTCAGCATAGTTGATGACAGTTTTAATCACCCCTAATGGCAAAATAAGAGCTTTTTCAAGTTGGTGAAACCCTTGATTGTTACGCCAATCGATTAGAGTTTCTGCATTATAGATAGGTACATAAGCCGTTATTTCTATGGCTATCTGCTTTCCATTAGAAAAAATAAAACCATCTTGAATATAATTTAACTCAGGATTAAACACAGCGTACTCTTGGTGCGCAAAGGCAGAGTGGGATTCATCAGGCAAGGCTTTATAACTGACCAACCAACAAAATTCAGATTTCCTCCCAATACTGGCAATGTGTGAAATAGCCTTTGTTAAATAAATATAGGCTTGTGCCTGAAATTTATCTCCGATATTGATATGACTGTATTTAATTTCTTTTGGCGTTTCATTTTTCATGATTTAGCCTCAGTTTCTTTGGATTTCATCCATTCAGCTATATCTGTCGCACGCCATACGGTGATAGTTGGGCTAAGTTTCAATGGCTGTGGAAATTCACCTTTACGCACCCACTCCCATAGTGTTTTTTCAGATACACCAATTAGACCTTTACTGGCTCTACGTTCGCCAATTACTCGGGTTTTGCCCTTGTTAATGCCTGACTTATATTGATGGATACGTGCTGGGCGTTCGGGAATGTTGGCAAGATCTTTCATACGGTAATAACACCCTGTACCGTGTTGGTTTTGAATTGGCTGATTTGATTCATACATGACAATTCTCCCGATTAAGCCGATTGCATCGTATTGGTTTGTTTTTGGCTGTTATGCCATTGCACCAATTCCGCATAATCAAAATAAACAGGGGCTTGGCGTGTAGTTCCAGCTTTGTAAGGCTTAGGGAATGTTGGGTCTTTAGCTATAAGTTTGCGTAGTCCCTCGGCAGTGAGGTCTAACATTTGACAAGTGGTTTTTTGAGATACTCGTAGCGGTTGTGCATGAGTAGGTAAAGCATGAATTTGCATTTATAAGCCCTCATATCGGTTTATGAGGCTATTTTGTTATTGATTTATGATGATCAAAATATTGTATGCTAGTACAACCTTTTTCAATGCTAGCAATTTTGGGATTCTGCTAGCATAAACCTTTTTTTGATTTACTTTGCTTTATCATATTTACTCATGTATTTCCTTATTGCTTCATATCCTAGGCAGCCATTTTCCTCACTATGGATTGCCCACTCAGCAAAACGAGCATATTTCTTTTTCTGATTAGTCCAACCATCCTTATCCCAATGTTGTTCTAACTTCTTATAAATAGGGTCTTTTCTTTCTCTGTCATTTTGAGCTTTTATTTTTCCACCTTTGCTACTTTCTTCGTTAAGCTTGTAATAAGTACCAAATATATCCAATCCCAATAATCCACAAGCATAACCATAAAGAAGAGTTGCTTTTGGTAAACCTAAAAAATCTGTCAAATTATCATTTTTAAATTCAAATCTACATGACTGAATAGCCCAAAATAGACAATGTTCAGCTTCTTCAATTTTAGTTAAGGTTTGATAATTTGGATTATCTTCTTCTTTTATTTTGTTTAATTCCTCAATTAATTCAGCTCGCTTTGTTTTATCTTTTTCAAAATACAAGGTTGTTCTAATCTTATCAGCTTCAAAATTATTTATTTTTTTATCTCTAGGATGAAAATATTCAGGAAATAGCGTTAATTCTTTAAATTTTCCACCATTATTTTCAATATAAACCTTAAATTTATCTCTAAACTCATCAATACTTTTTTCTTTACCTTTTAATAAATCCAAAAAAAAGCCAACATCGCTATCAGTGTTATATTCAGGCTTTTTTGATGAATAAAAATCCAATGTTGTTCTACATAACTGTAATAAATACAACCACAACCCATCAGGTAAACTTTCAATAAAATTGTTTTGGTCTTCCCTTTCTTGAAAATTCATCAGTCTTACCGCCTGTTTTATCAATAAAAATAATAAATTAGTTTCGATATAGTGGCATATATTAGATACATTCCACAAAAAATTAAATCATTCATCTTGCCTATCCAAGATACAAAGGACTGTTTTAAAGGTTGTCATTTGGGTCAATAAAATAAGCCTCCATCCAAGTATTCAGACTTTCCAGCACTCATATGGCTGGCAATTCCCCATTATGTAATCCATTCACCATATGCAAAATTCAGCAAAAAATAGGTTACAAAAGTGGTTACAGCCTAGATTTTAAATTTAACACTTATAAAACAGTAATTTATGTAATGAAAAACATTCATTTTATGACGTAAAATCCTGTTTAAAAGTAGGTTACAGCCACAAAAAAAAGGTTTTAAAATTTAAAATAATTCAATAAAAACAAATGTGTAACCTATTAAATAAAAAGTGTTACAGCTATTTATAATTAATTCCTTATAAAACAATAATGTAACCTAGTAACACCTGTAACACTCAAAAAAACACCATATCCGTAAAACATAAGAATTAGAGTTTTGGCAAAATTCACAATTTAAAGGCTGTTTTTGCGTATGCCATTTACGCCTAATTAAGCAATGAAAGAATTTGTCATTTCAGCCAATTTAAGCTTAATCAACTTCGCATATTTAATGTTAATTACGCCCTGCTTTGCCTGCTCCATCAATGAAAGGCTAAACTCCATCGGGCTAATAAATTTCTCTTGGTTGGCTTCTAGGTAATCACTCCACCAACAAAGCATCATTCTGCGTTCTTCCATAAATTCAGCATGGTGCATATAAGCCAATCTAACGCCATTTCGTTCTTGATGACTCATTTGCTTCTCTACGGCATCCTCAGTAAATAAAGTGCTTTCAATCAATGCACCACATGCCATGCCCCTAAAGCCATGAATACATACATCATCTTGGGTGCTGTAACCCATACGCCTAATCATGTCATTGACTGTGTTTTCACTCAGAAAACCACCCATATCTACGCTATTAGGAAATACATTTAAGGAAATACCGCTATAAACCTGTGTTTCTTTAATGAGTTTCAATGCTTGCGGGGATAAAGGGATAAGATGCTTTTCTTTCATCTTTGCGCCTCTGTGAGAATCTTTATATCCTGTAATCAATTCCCTAGTGGGCGGTATGGTCCATATCTTTTTATCAAAATCAAACTCATTCCAGCGTGCAAATCGTAGCTCACTAGATCGGGCAAAAGTATGCAAGGCAAATTCTAAGCACAGCTTGGTAATTGGGTTGCCTCCGTCATTCCTTAAACGGCTGAAAAATTCAGGCAATCGTACCAATGGCAATTTAGGATAGTGCTTTGTCTTTCTTGTAATCGTAATTGCATCACTCAATGCCACGGCTGGGCTAAGGTCGATATAACCCTTAGTGATGGCATAGGCGAAAATGCCTGAAAATCTTTGGCGTGTTTTACTCACGATTTCTAAATAGCCCTTTTCCTCAATTTTACTCAGGACGCTATATAAATCTCGGGTTTTAATCGTGTCTATCTGTTTACTACCAATAACAGGGAAAACGTACATTTCGAAATTGCTTAGGGCTTTTCTTGCCGTGGCTTGATTCCACTTACCAGTCGCCACATAAGCTTCATGCCAATCTCGTGCAATTCGTTCAAAGCTAAACTCATCACTATTTTTGGCTTCTTCAATTTTTATTTGATTTATGGGGTCAACATTATTGGCTAATTGATTTAAATAAATGGCTCTACGTTCCCGAGCTTCTTTTAACGTAAGGGCTGGGTAGTTGCCCAATGTCATTAATCCATCTTTACCATTAGGTCTTTTATATTTGAATCGCCAAACTTTCGAGCCATTTTTACGGACGAATAAAATCAACCCTTGCCCATCATACAAGCTGTAATCTTTTTCTTTAGGTTTTGCGCTATCACATTGAGTAGAAGAAAGTGGCTTAATCTGTTTAGCCATAAGGATTTCACTCCGAATGAGGATACGGAAGTTGACCGCAGTGGATATATCCTCAAATGTATCCTTATTATTTTACGCTGTATAGTGGTATATGTTTGTATGTTTCAGCATTTAAAAACAACAAAGCCCTGAATTATCAGGGCTTTCGAAGCTTATATGCTGTATGTTGGCATATAATTTTATATCTGTGGTCCCGAGGGTCGGACTCGAACCGACACATCATCTCTGATAGTGGATTTTGAATCCACCGCGTCTACCAATTTCACCACCTCGGGAAAGGTTGTGTGGCTATAATAGCGTTTTTCTGAATGTTGTCAATCGACAAGCTTTTTATTTGTATATTTTTAATTCATTTTTATTTTTTTAGATTAAAAAAAACTCAATCCGAACGATTTATTTTAAAAAAGACTATACTACATCCAGTTTTACTGCCTATATTTTATTGTACTTATGCAACTCTCTGACTTTAAATTTGATCTCCCTGATGAACTTATTGCACGCTATCCATTAGAAACTCGTAGCGCATCTCGCTTACTTCATTTAAATGCTGATGGCACATATCAAGATCACCATTTCGCAGACATTCTTGATCTCTTTGAAGAAGGTGACTTAATGGTGTTAAATGACACCAAAGTGATGAAAGCACGATTAAAAGGCAAACGTGCAACTGGAGGTGCTGTTGAAATTTTGGTTGAACGTATCTTTGATCAAACAACAGCGCATTGTCATATCAAAGCCAGTAATTCACCAAAAGCAGGTGCAGAACTATTTATTGGAAAAGATGAAGTCAAAGTGACTGTCACAGGTCGACATGAAAACTTATTTGTTGTTGAATTTTCTCAACCAATTTTACAAGTTTTAGATTTATATGGTCAGTTACCTATTCCACCTTATTTTAATCGTGAGGCTGAAGCAATTGACACTGAGCGCTATCAAACTGTATTTAATGATCCAACAAAACTGGCAAGTGTCGCTGCGCCAACAGCAAGTTTGCATTTTGATCAAAATTTATTAGAAAAGTTAGCACAAAAAGGCATTCAAAAAACCTTTGTGACTTTACATGTCGGCGCAGGAACATTTTTACCTGTGCGTACCACAGATATTGAAAATCACATTATGCACAGTGAATGGTGCGAAGTGTCAGAACATGCTGCTCAAATGATTCAAGAAACACGAGCGCGTGGCAATAAAGTGATTGCGATTGGTACAACTGCGACACGGGCAATTGAAAGTGCTGCACAAGCGTGTGGCGGAAAAATTGGCGCTTGGACAGGTGATACACAAATTTTTATTTATCCAGGTTATCAGTTTTGTGCAGTTGATCGTTTAATTACAAATTTCCATTTACCAGAATCGACTTTGCTGATGTTAGTTTCTGCACTTTCAAATAAAGAAAATATTCTCAATGCTTATCAGCATGCTGTTGCAAGTAAATATCGTTTCTTTAGTTATGGTGATGCGATGTTGATTGAAAAAGCTGCCATTTAATTGGTTAAATTTTGCAGCTCATGCTTGCGTACTTTTAAATTTTAACTTTAGAATGGGTGTGATTTTTTCAATCACACCCATTTATAACAATGATGCCTTATCAAACACAAATTCAACGTATAAAAACAAAATTAATCGCTGCTCAACATGCCGATCCAGATTTAGAAGTCTTTGGTGCTGATGCACATCAATATCAATTGAATGCGCCCATTCCCATGCAAAAAATTATTGATTTTGAACAACAACATGGCATTCAACTTCCAATTGAATATAAGCTTTTTTTAACTGAAATTGGTCATGCAGGTGAATCTTTTTCAAATTCTGCGGCAGGTCCTTTTTATGGGATCTACCCTTTTGGGGAACAATATCAGTTATTTTCTAATGATTTTGACCAAGCGTTACTGACCAATCCAACCTTGCTCACACCCGATACCCCCCATGAAATATGGCAAGCTCAAATCCAAGAATTATATGCAGAAAATTTAAGTGATTATGAGTATGAGCAGCAAGAAGCCAAAATTTTTGGTGGTTTATTTGTGATTGGTTCTCAAGGCTGTGGTTATTCTCATGCCCTTATTCTCAATGGGATATATACAGGCAAAGTGGTCAATATAAGCATTGATCATGACAAACCAAAATTTAGCGATGAAGCTCATTTTTTAGACTGGTATGAGCGTTGGTTAGATGAGGTCATTGATGGCAATTTACAAAATACGCATGCGTGGTTTGGCTATCAAATGGGAGGAACAGAATCCGATTTAATGCAAAGATATAAAAATACACAAGACCATCAGTTGAAGTATCAAATTTTAGAAGGTTTAAATTTCAAGAAAAGTTTAACTCAAGATACATTGCAACAGCTTTTAGCATATTGTCCTGATGAAAATAATGAAAATCAAATCATGATTTTGTCTTTAGTTTCAAAGCATGATGCTCAACGTGCTGTGCCTTATTTGGAAGAGTTACTCAAAACCCAACTCAATACTGCGGTTAAACTGATTCATTGGTATATTGAAGAAGACCTACCACATTGGATTTCACGCATTTATGAATATCTGCCTCATGTTCAGGATGAAGAAACTTTTCGCTTTGCATGCTACATTTTACAAAAAGATGAACAACAGCAATTTCAGCAGCTAAAACCATTTGTACAGCATCCTGATTTTGAAATAAGGAAAAGTACTTTTTACACCTTTTCTTTTTTAAATGATAAAAAACCCTATGAGACTGAGTTTTTACATGGTTTAGACAGTAATGAACCTTCTCTACTCATTCAAGTTTTACAAGCCATGCAAGGTTTAAAAACACGTGCTATTTTGAAAAAATTACAAGCTTTAGTTGTAAAATTTCCCTATCAAGACATTGAACCTGATGAAAATGGTCTTCGTTATTATTCGGCTGACACCGATGATTTGGTCTATATCAGCAGTAATATCAGCAATGTACTCAAAGAATACAACTTAAATCATGATTCTATTCAGCATATAAACCCAGAGACATTTGAATTTAATCCATAATTTTTCAAACTCATCAATTTACTAAACGCATCCTCTAAAATACAGCAAGTGCGCTTGCTGTCATTCAGCTTTGATCAAGGCCGTTGATTGCCTTCATTTTCAATTCATATTTAGTCTTTATGATGACTAGCAATTCACCATAAAAACATGGGAAAATAGTCACCTTTTGCAACAATCAATCAGCGAACTGTTTTTTCGCCAGATTTAGGTCATTTATGAAATTTGAAAGATTAGGTCAGTCGGGACGTGCTCGTCGTGGTCGTTTAACCTTAGAGCACGGTGTGGTTGAAACGCCTGTATTTATGCCTGTAGGTACATACGGTACAGTGAAAGGTATGCTACCGCGTGATATTGAAGATATTCAAGCTCAGATTATTTTGGGCAATACTTTTCATCTTTACTTACGTCCGGGCTTAGATGTCATTCGTGAGCATGGTGGCTTGCATGAGTTTATGAAATGGGGAAAACCTATTCTCACTGACTCAGGTGGCTTCCAAGTCTTTAGTTTAGGCGCAATGCGTAAAATTAAAGAAGAAGGTGTTACTTTCCGCTCGCCTATCGACGGTTCAAAAGTCTTTTTATCACCTGAAATTTCAATGGATATTCAACATACATTGAACTCAGACATCGTGATGATTTTTGACGAATGTACGCCCTACCCTGCAACACATGAAGAAGCACAAAAATCATTACAACTTTCATTACGTTGGGCGAAACGTTGTAAAACTCAGCACCATGACGTATTAAAAAATAAAAATGCATTATTTGGCATTATTCAAGGTGGAATGTACGAAGACCTGCGTGAAGAATCACTCAATGGTTTGAAAGAAATTGATTTTGATGGTTTTGCCATTGGCGGTCTATCTGTTGGTGAACCAAAAGAAGAAATGATTAAAGTCTTGGATTATTTGCCTGCAAAAATGCCAGAAGATAAGCCACGTTACTTGATGGGCGTTGGTAAACCTGAAGATATCGTTGAAGCCATTCGTCGTGGTGTTGATATGTTTGACTGCGTTATGCCAACCCGTAATGCACGTAATGGGCATTATTTTGTGACTGATGGTTTGGTGCGTATTCGTAACGCAAAATATCGCCATGACCAAAGTCCACTCGACCCACATTGTGATTGTTACACATGTAGCAATTTTACTCGTGCTTATTTATTCCATTTAGAAAAATGTGGTGAAATGCTCGGTTCAATGTTAGGTACGATTCACAATTTACGCTATTACCAACGTTTTACCCAAGATATTCGTGATGCTTTAGACAATGGCACTTTTGATGAATTCGTAACAGATTTCTATCAACGCCGTGGTTTAGACGTTCCACCTTGTCCAGAAGACTAATCACTAAAATAGGAATGTTTTTTCATTCAACAGGATTTGCGCTGAACCACAAGACAAGGTAAATTGCAGAACAAGTCAATTTAAATGTCATGTTTTTGACACCAGTTATTTAACTTTAGGAAACTAAAATGAGTTTATTTATTTCTGCTGCTCATGCAGCTGAGGCACCTGCACAAGGTCCAAGCATGATGGCTAACTTATTGATGATTGCTGTTTTTGTTGCAATCTTCTATTTTCTCATCTGGCGTCCTCAAGCTAAACGTGCCAAAGAACACCGTACACTGATTGACAGTTTAGGCGTTGGTAGTGAAGTTGTTTTTGCTGGCGGTCTAATGGGACGTGTCATCAAACTTGAAGGTGACTTTGCTGTTATTGAGCTAAATCGCGGTAATGAAGTAAAAATACAACGTGCTAGTGTCATTTCAGTACTTCCTGAAGGCACATTAAATAACCTTTAATCATAAAGCAGTCGTGCTCCTCGCACGACTTTTTCATTTTAAGAAGAAAGCGAATGCGTTACCCTGCATGGAAATATCTACTGATCCTCGTTGTTCTCGTGGTCAGTACATTATACGCACTGCCAAGTTTGTATCCTGATGAGCCTGCTGTTCAAATTTCTGGTGCCAAGGCTGGTACTCAGATTGATCAGTCTGTCATACAAAAAGCAGAGCAAATATTAAAAAGTGACAATATTGCCACTCATGATAATACTTTTACCAACAATGCTGCATTGTTGCGTGTAAGTTCATCTGATGCCCAACTTAAAGCACAAGAAGCTTTACGCAAAGGTTTAGGTGATAATTATGTTGTTGCATTAAACCTTGCGCCAACCACACCAGAATGGTTACAAAAAATTGGTGCTAAGCCAATGAAACTAGGTCTGGACTTACGTGGTGGTGTTCATTTTCTACTTGAAGTAGATATGGACAAAGCAATTGCACAACGTATGGAAACCTCAGCAACAGATTTACGTCGTGATTTACGTGAGCAAAAAATTAAATTCAATAGCTTAACGCTAAACAACAATACGATTACTTTGTTATTTGCAAATAATGATGATCGTGCTGCTGCTATGGATTTTCTACGTCGTGATGGCAATAAATATACTCAGCAAGCACTTGCAACCGATACAGGTTCTACTTTAAAACTCACCTATAATGATACAACAAAGCAAGAGATTCAGTCTTATGCTTTAAATCAAAACTTGACCACTTTACGTAACCGTATCAATGAGTTAGGTGTAGCTGAAGCTTTAGTACAAAGCCAAGGTAGTAATCGTATTGTTGTGGAATTGCCTGGTGTACAAGATACAGCCGAAGCAAAACGTGTTTTGGGGCGTACTGCTAACTTAGAATTCCGCTTAGTTTCTGATTTGAATGATCAATATGTAACACCTTATGGTCAGTCTAATGGTCAACCTGTTCCACCAGGAACAGAGCTATTTGCTTATGAAACTTTAGACAGTGGCAAACAGTTATTATTAAACCGTAACCGTATTTTAACAGGTGAACGTGTTCAAAATGCATCGAGTGGTTTTAGCCAAGATACTGGCGGAGCTGAAGTAAATATTACTTTAGACAACGCTGGTGGTAAGCTCATGGCAGATGCGACACGTAATGCTGTTGGTAAACGTATGGCGGTATTGTTTATTGAAAATAAACAAAAAATTGAATATATAACCGACCCAACTACAGGTGTTCAAACAGAAGTTCGTACGCCATTTACCGAATCTGTCGTCATCAACGCAGCAACGATTCAAGCTGTGCTAGGTGCTCAGTTCCGTATTACAGGTCTAGATTCACCACAAGAAGCGGCTGAACTTGCCTTGATGTTACGTGCAGGTGCTTTAGCTGCCCCAATGTACTTTGTTGAAGAACGTGTTGTGGGTCCAAGCCTTGGTCAAGAAAACATTGATAAAGGTGTACTTTCAACTCAAGTTGGTTTCATTCTTGTCGCAATTTGGATGGTTGTATTCTTCCGTGTCTTTGGTGTTATTGCAGATTTAGCATTAGTGATTAACCTTGCAATGCTCTTAACAGTGATGTCTTGGATTGGTGCTTCGCTCACTTTACCTGGTATTGCGGGTATCGTCATCACCATCGGGATGGCAGTCGATGCGAACGTTCTGATTTGTGAACGAATACGAGAAGAAATGCGATGGGGCGCCTCCCCTAAACAGGCGATTGTGGCAGGTTATGATCGTGCTTATAACACAATCTTTGACTCCAACTTAACCACCTTTTTGGTTGCATTTATCTTATTTGCGATTGGTACAGGTCCGATTAAAGGCTTCGCTGTGACATTGATGATTGGTATTGTTTGCTCAATGTTTACTGCGATTACAGTTACTCGCGCTATCGTACAGATCATTTATGGTAAAAAACGCAACTTGAAAAAGTTGAGCATATAGGAGATCTATGATGACTGATGTGACTCAACCTCAAGAGCAAAAAGCCAAAAAGTATGGTCGCCCTGATGATGAAAAAATCATCAACTTTATGAAGATTGCAAAACCTGCAGCAATCCTTTCGATCATTCTCACCATTGCCAGTATTTTCTTTATTGTCACCAAAGGTCTAAATTTAGGTTTGGACTTTACGGGTGGAGTTTCTGCTGAACTTAACTATCAACATGAAGCAAAAACTACTGATGTAATCAAAACATTAGATAAAGCAGGCTTTAAAGATGCGGTTGTGCAAACTTTAGGTTCTAACAAAGATTTAATTGTACGTATGCCAGTACAAGACATTAATGTTGAAGATCTTAATAATGCATTAACTAAAGCAGTACAGTTACCAGATAACCCAGCTAAAGTACATAAAGTTGACTCTGTTGGTGGTCAAGTCGGTAATGAGCTTTATATCCGCTCTGCGGGTGCTGTTGCGCTCGCAATGCTGCTCATGCTCGTTTATGTCACTATTCGTTTTGAGTTTAAACTCGCACTGGGTGCAGTTTTATCTTTACTTCATGATGTTATTGTGACCGTGGGTATTTTTGCCATGATGCAGTGGCCGTTTGACTTAACAGTTCTCGCGGCAATTCTTGCGTTAATTGGTTTCTCACTCAACGATAACATTGTTGTTTCAGACCGTATTCGTGAAAACTTCCGTAAGATTCGTGGTGCAACACCACTTGAAGTTGTGAACTCTGCATTGACGGAAACACTACGTCGTACCATCCATACCTCTATGACGCTTTTGCTTGTTGTTATGGCAATGATGTTCTTAGGCGGTGATGGTTTACATTGGTTCTCTGTTGCAATGTTCATTGGTGTATTTGTAGGTACATATTCTTCTATCTATATTGGTACAGCCTTCGCTTTATGGCGCGGTCTGAGCCGTCAGGACTTTGTTGTTCAAGTTAAACCTGAATTTGAAGATGAAGAACAAATTCCCCACTAATACAAAGTTTTGAAAATGGCTCATCTTCGGATGGGCTTTTTTATTGCTCAATTGAAAAAAAGAAAAAATTAATGCTGAATAATATCAATCATTGGAAATGCAAAACCTTTACAAGAGTATTCTGAACGCCAAGCAATACTTAACATACTCTGTGCTAACTGAAAGTTTTGATAGGCAAAAACACCAATCAATGGATGTGAACACATTCCACCATTTTCTAAAGGATGAGCATGAGTATTTAACTCATTTAAACTTAAACGAATGCCTAAACCTGATGCTTTTAATACCGCCTCTTTGGTTGTCCATACCTTAAACCAATATTCGATATCACCGTCTAAATCTTGCCATTTCTGATATTCATCTTGATGAAAAGCATGCTTTGCCAATGCATCAAAACGTACTTTCCGCTTTAAATC
Source organism: Acinetobacter sichuanensis (assembly GCF_003024515.2). Taxonomy (GTDB): domain Bacteria; phylum Pseudomonadota; class Gammaproteobacteria; order Pseudomonadales; family Moraxellaceae; genus Acinetobacter; species Acinetobacter sichuanensis. The sequence goes on along the minus strand of NZ_PYIX02000004.1, from coordinate 71,598 downwards.
TTCAATATCTACACCAATATCTTGTATTTGCTGAGAAATTGCTAAAGCATAATGATTTTGACTATGGGAATGATTAAAAGCGACATGTTTAAAGTGCACTAAATGGGGTTTACCAAATTCCGTTTTTACAATATCTGTATCTTGAATGGGCTGTTTTATAAAATCGGAAAGATATTGATTACGTTGTTGATAAATTTTATTTTTTTTATAGTAATTAAATTCTGGCAAAGAAGTAAAGTCTGTTTGAGTACCTTCAATAAATTGAGCCAATGGCTGAACGTGGATTTGAATTGTTCTGTTTTTCACTGGCTCAATCATACTCATATCAAATAAAAATTAGAATTTAGTGATGTCACCTTTCAACGCAACACCTGCTACAGCAGTTCCCTTCGCACAATCATACGTTGTTGTGCTACGTGTTTCATTCGATTTATAGAAACTTGTAATATTTGTCACTGCATTTGCACCACGAGATTTTGCAGTTTTTTCAAATTGAATCAATGCTGAACGTAAAACATGATCACAGGCATTTTCTGCTGTTTTACCAAATCCATTGGTCTTTTTATTGGTCACCAAACCTTTTTGTAAGACCTGTCCTCCTGCTTGAGTGCCTGCCAAATAAAATTTTACAGTGCCATCTAAGACACCATCAGCAACTGCACGATCGACAGCCTCTTTAAAATTAAATTGATGTATTGTATCAGCTGCTTGTACAGAAGCAATGCCACTCACACCTAATGCTAAAGCGATACAGATATTTTTAATAGACATGTGGTTACCCTTATTTGTGATCTATTTTTTTGAAAATAATGGAAGTATTAATACCTCCAAAAGCGAAATTATTACTCATCAATATTTCGGCATTTATTGTTCGAGCTTTCCCCACAATATAATCTAAATCTCCACAAAGTGGATCAATATTTTCTAAATTTAATGTTGGAATAAATTGCTGTCTTTGCATCATTTCTAAGCTTAGCCATGCTTCAATTGCACCACAAGCCCCTAATGTATGTCCAAAATAACTTTTCAGCGAACTGATTGGCTTATGCCCCAACACACGTGCAGTTGCCTGTGTTTCAGCAATATCACCCTGATCTGTTGAAGTTCCATGCGCGTTAACATAATCAATCTGATCAGCATCAATATTGGCATCCTTCAATGCCAATTGTATACAACGCCCCATCATCTCTGAGTCAGGACGGGTCACATGCTGCCCATCGGTATTGCTGCCATAACTGATAATTTCCGCATATATGGTGGCGCCACGTGCTTTGGCATGTTCATATTCTTCTAAAATTAAACAGCCCGCACCCTCACCCACGACTAAACCATCTCGTTTTTGGTCAAAGGGACGTGGTGATTTTTCAGCTTGATCATTCATACCACTGGTGGCAAGCAATACATCAAAAACTGCACAGCCTGCTGCACTCAACTCTTCTGCTCCGCCTGCCAGCATGACCTTTTGCTTGCCATATTTAATGGCTTCATAGGCTTGCCCTATGGCCATAGAGCCTGAAGTACAAGCACTTGATGTTGGCAATGTCAGCCCTTTTAAACCGAAATACACAGTCATATTGACTGCGCTGGTATGTGACATCATGCGTATATAGGTGGTTGCATTCATTTTGTTCATGTTATTTTCCAACAACATGGAACCAAACTCAGCGACCGCATCAACACTGCCCGCAGATGAGCCAAATGCCACACCTGTATCACCGCTTTGTAAAATCGGATCGTGTAGCAAATTGGCATCCATCAAGGCTTTTTCTGCACAGATCACGGACATTAGAGCGACACGCCCCATGCCACGTGTCACTTTGCGGTTAAAGTGTTTTGGAACTTCAAAAGACTCCACAGGTCCTGCAATCTTGCAGCGTAAATCGGTAAATATTTCCCATTCAGGCATGTAGCGAATGCCACTTTTTGCTGCCGCAAACTGTTCAAAAATAGAGTCTGCTGTCTCACCTAATGAGGTAATACCTGCCATTCCTGTCACCACGACACGTTTCATCAGATCAAACCTCCATTGACTGAAATGACTTGTCGGGTGATATAACTGGCATCATCACTGCACAGAAATTTAACCACTTTTGCCACTTCCTCGACTTGCCCCATGCGCTGCATAGGGATCATTTTCAGTGCATGTTCCTGCACTTCTTCACTGACCATTTCTGTTTCAATCAAGCCGGGCGCAACACAGTTGACGGTAATTTTACGTTTTGCCAATTCCAGTGCCAATGCTTTGGTCGCACCAATGAGTCCCGCTTTAGCAGCACTGTAGTTCACCTGCCCACGGTTGCCCATCACACCAGAAACAGAAGACATTGTCACAATGCGCCCGCCTTTTTTCAGACGAATCATAGGCATAATTAACGGTTTTAAAACATTATAAAAACCATCAAGTGAAGTGGAGATCACCTCATCCCAATCATTGTCAGTCAAGGCTGGAAATGCAGCGTCATGGGTTAAGCCTGCATTGAGAACTACACCATAAAATGCACCATGTTCAGCAACATCCTGTTCGAGTTGTTGTTGTACATTTTCACGTTCAGTCACATCAAAGAGCAATACATGACTGCGTTGACCCAATGCCTGAATTTGTGCTGCCACCTGTTCTGCTTCTGCCCGCTTGGAACGTGCATGTACAGTCACATCAAAACCCGCTGCCGCCAATTGTAAAGCAATGGCTTTTCCAATACCTCGACTTGACCCCGTTACCAAAATTCTTTTTGTCACATTTACATCCTAATTTTTAAATTTGCTGTTGTTATTCAGGCTCATAGACACTCAGCATGGCTGAAATTGTATGCTGCTGATAAAGAATTTCACAGGCAAATTGTCCCAATCCTTCATGTAGATACTGTCGTTCTGCACGGATTGTGACGATTTGACCCATTTCAAAATAAGCAATCGGCAACTGTAATTTGCGTGTTCCCAATAAAAAGCCAATTTTGGGTGCCTGACCTGATTGTTGACCTTGCATACCTGCATAGGCACTAATGGTTTGTGCCATCAACTCAATACTGGTCCATGTGGGTAGCCCTTGAGCTTCGCAAAACATCAGTTCAGGCGATATTTTAAGTTCTGCAACAACAAATTGCTCACCGATCGTTACGACATGATCAATAAAAACCATGGGTTTTTCATGTGGAATGACATGAATGGCAGGTATTGCTTGCATAGCTGTCATGTTGATGATGTTCCAAAAATCAAGCTGATATTACTGCCTCCAAAGGCAAATGAATTGGACATTACATAATGAATTTTATGAGATAATTCAGCATGCTCTACATAGTTTTGTGTGTCTAATTCTGCATCTAAAAGACTCGCTTGATGTAAAGGCAACCATGTTTGTGCTTTTAATATTTGCTGACAAATAAATGCTTCTATGGCACCTGCTGCACCTAAACAATGTCCTGTTTTATGTTTGGTACTACTCAAAGGCACAGGATAGTTTTGAAATACCTGCTGTACAGCTTTAATTTCCATAGCATCATTCTGTGGGGTTGCTGTGCCATGCAGATTTAAATAACCGATATCTTGTGCTTTTAGCTGTGCTAAATCCAAAGCAGCTTGCATGGCTTTGGCTGCACCTTGCCCTTCAGGATGTGGTGCTGAAATATGCCACGCATCCATAGACTCTCCAGCTGATATCAACAAGGTTGGCGCTGTTTGTTTTGATAATAAAAATAAAGCGGCTGCCTCACCAATATTGATACCATCTCGTTGTTGCCCACAAGGCTGACAAATACCTTGAGATAAACTTTCAAGGCTATTAAAACCATTTAATGTAAGCTTACATAATGTATCGACACCACCAACTAAAACCACATCTGCTAATCCAGCATTGAGTAAACGTTGTCCTGCTGCTAAAGCTTTTGCACTGGATGAACAAGCTGTAGAAATCGTATAAGCAATACCTTCCCAACCTAAATAAATTTGCAATGCTTTGGCTAAACAGTCCATTTCTTGTTTTTTCTGTATCACTTGAGCAGTTGTATGCCCTTGCATATAGCCCTGAAGCTGGTCTTCATTATCTGCAATTCCTGAAGTTGATGTACCAATAATAATTGCTAAACGTTTTACGGGGATCTGTGCAACATAAGCTTTAAGTTCAGCTTCAATCTGTTGCAGAGCGGTTAAAGCAAAACGTAAATTTCGAGTTTCAACTGTTTTTAAAATTTCAGGTACATGCACCAGTAAAGGTACTGAACAAGCCCCGACCCACACTTTTTTTTCAGCAATAAAATCTGAACTTAAACTGAGTGTATTTTCTGTGTGAGTCAATGCATGCTGTAGTTGTTCTGCATTTGCACCTAAAGCAGATAAAGCCGCACTTAACTGAATACCAACCGTAGGATTTTTTAAATCAATCATTTCAGGCATTTTGATTTTTACTCATTATTTTCCAGCGTATTGGGTACAGTGCTGAATACCATTTGGTAAGGAACTTGCAAGTTATTCAGTTCAATATAAGCAGTACTTCGCTGTATGGTTAATACTTTTTGTTGGTTAATTTCAACGTCTTGTGTCTGAATTTCACCTTGTTGTCCTGACTTGATACTTACTTTTTCAGGAGGATGCTGAATAAAATCAGGATAAGTCGCAAATAAAATATCTCGCATTAAAAAATCAAAAGGTAATAATTTCATTTGCTCAATACGTTGCTCTACAGTCACTTTTTGCCCATCAAAATGTAACTTAAATAATTGCTGTCCTGTAAGGCTTAATGCTAGCACATCTAAGTTTTGGTCTTGCTGTTGTTGATATAACAAGAAGCTAAAGCTATGTTCTTTCCATTGCACTTCAACCTGATCTTGACGTTGATACTGCTGTGCAGACCATTGCGAACCGACTAAGCCCTGTGCTTTAGGTAACATCTGCTGACATGCGCTTAAATTCAACATTAACAAGAGAATAAAAGCATATTTTGTCCATTGATTTAGCATTACTTAATTCCAACTACAACCGTTTGTGACTGACCTTCACGACAGTATTCGGCTAAAGTGCTTAAACGTTGCTTCGCATTTTTATGAATCGGATTCTGATCATCCCATGCATAGCCTGCTAAAAGCGATGCGATCATACGACGAATTTTATCATTTTGGTTTTTAGAAAATACCACATCCTGAAATTCACCTTCATACCAAGACTCAACATAAGCACGAAAGACTTTAATCCCTTTACGTAAAGGCTGTTCATACTCTTTCATCCAATCTACTGATGCTCCTTGAATGACACGCTCAATCAAAGGTACAGCCAAACTCGATGATTTTAAAGCAATCGTCACTCCTGAAGAAAATACAGGATCTAAAAACTCACCAGCATTGCCCAATAACGCATAATTTTGACCCGCCAAATGCTTTACGTTAGCAGAATAGCCAACCAAAGTTCGTACAGGTGTATCAAACTTTTTATTTCTTAATACATGTGATAAAGCAGGATCATCCGCTAAAATACGTGCAAAAGTTGCTTGTAAAGTTTCAGGGCTTGTATCATCAATTTGATAATGATCAAAAAAATTTTGCTCTGCAACTACACCAAATGATGCACGACCATCGGCAAATGGAATCAGCCAATACCAAGCACGTGGGTCTTTTTCATGTACGGTGATTAAAATCTTTTCACGATCAAAATCAGGATCATCCAAAATACCATCTTCAATGTGTGTAAATACAGCACGACGTACAGGGAAATTTGATGGACTTTCAAGATCTAAAAATTTAGGTAAAATACGACCAAAACCACTGGCATCGAGTAAAAACTTGGCTTGAATCTGATACTGTTCAGCGTGTTCATTTTTAACTGTTAAAATCGGATGTTTTGACTCGACATCAACTGCAATCACCTCATGCCCAAAACGAACTTCTGCACCATATTGCTCAGCTTGTTTCGCCAACAAATGGTCAAAATGCGCGCGTCTTACTTGCCAAGTTGTGCCCGGTCCATCACTAAATTTTTCAGTAAAATCATAAAAACTACGCTGTTGACCTTTTAAAAAAGCTGCGCCATTTTTAAATTGAAATGCATATTCATCTACATGATTTTTAATACAATCGAGTAATCCTGCTTCCTCTAAAAAAACCATAGATTGGGGGAGTAAAGATTCTCCTATCGTAAAACGAGGAAAATATTGTTTTTCAATAATCGTAACAGCATAGCCTTTTTGACGTAATAATGCAGCGGCTGAGCTTCCTGATGGTCCAGCACCAATAATTAATATATCTGTATATTGCATTGAATTCCCCCTAATTTCTTCAGCTATCTTGCTGATTTTTTAAAATAATATTATATTGATGATCTGCTTTAGTTAAAAGCGTTGCATAAATGAATGAAAAAATAACACCCAATAAAACCGTGAGACCAAAACAGTGAATGGCATAGGTTTGACTAAAGGACAATAATCCAAATCCCAATAAAGTCGACATCATACATAAAAATAATGCCATACCTACTACATGCGGATGATCATGCCCATGTCGATAAAAAATCGCATAATCCACCCCGATCCCAATAATCAAGAATGTGCCCATAATACTGAACAAATTGATTTCTACACCAAGCCATGCTTGTACTGCAAAGGTACTGAGCAATGCCAGACTGACCGGTAAAACCAAAGCAACAACTGACTTCAAACCATAAATCAAGGCTAAGCCAATACTCAGCGCAAGCAAGGCATACAGCAATAAATACTGCGCCTGAATCCGATGTTGCTGAAACAGTTGCGATAAACGCTGAACTGGCTGAACAAAATGAACCTGACTATTTTCCAACAATTTCAGTTGTTGCGCTGGAATTGTACCTTGAACCATCACCAAGCGTTCATGGGCATTTGGCTGTAAAAATGCCAATGGGTGTTGCGAAAAATCGGCCAATGTTAATGGTTTTTGCATGGCAAGTTGTTGTTGCCATTTCAATACATCCTGAAGATTTAACTGCATGGCTGCTGCATAATCTGTCAGCGCACTGACAGGAATCTGATGTAGCAACTGAATATTTTCATGCTGTGTCTGCATGGAAGGAATCGACTGTCCAATGGCTTGAATACTTTGCAATTTTCCCTGTACTTGTAATATCTGTAGCTGGGCAAGGAGTTGCTGTTCCTGTTGCTCCAATTGCTGCTGATTTTGTCCATGCACCACAAAATAATCACTGCTTTGCTGCTGTCCAAAGCGTTGCCGTACATATTGATCTTCTTGTTTCAGCCGTTGATCCATACTTTGCAGATTACGAATATCATCATTACTTTTTAGAAAATAAAGACTACTCATGGACACAAGCGCAATCACCGCAACCATGCCAAAACGCAAGGTATTGTGACTAAGCATAAAGTCTCGTGCACGCCCAATAAAGCGCAAGGTATCAATTGCAGGCTGTGCATTGAGTGCCTTTAAACGGGGCAATAGCAAAATACTGGTGATCCATGCAGCACTTAACCCCACAATGGAGAAAACCGCAATCTGCTTAAAGCCCGGAAATGGTGTAAAGGTCAAAAACACATAAGCCACCAAGGTGGTCATTAAACCCATAAATAAGCTTGGTAGCACAGGTTTTAGAACCTTAAAACCATCCACCTGTCGATGCTGTGATTGCAATGCCATAAAATAAAACGAAAAATCGACACATACACCGACCAGACTGGCACCAAATACCAAGGTCATCAGATGGATTTCACCAAATAACCAATGTGTAACTGCAAATGCCACCAAACTCCCACTACTGACAGCAATAAATTCGGTCAGCATAGGACGCAATGAGCGAAAACCAAACCACACCAATAACAAAACGCCTAGACTTGAGCCAAGCCCAATGGTTGAGATTTCCTTTTCCGCAGACTGAGTTCCAAAAGCGGTGAATAATAAGGTACCTGTCCAATGGCTTTGCACACCTATTTTTTTCAGGTCAGCATCCAGCTGTTGCATCCATTCGGCTGTACGCTGTTGATAGTCAATGTTATAAGGACTTTCTGTCAAATTCAGGCTAAAAAATCGTGAACTGCCTTTTTCATCATGAATGGTGGCAAAGCCCTGTTCCATTTCAATATTTTGATGATTATTTTGACTGGATAAACCGACAGCAAAACGTGGAAATAACAATAAGGGATCTTTTTGGAATAATTCAGCACTTAAGGGCATGCCCGGACTCATCACCTGTAACAGAGACTGCTCTGTCAATCCCGTATAATCCTGATTTTTCAGTAATTGAATATCATCCAGACTCAATAGCCCAGCATGATGCTGATAGAGCACCTGAGCAAATTTTTCTGTATCCAACTGCGGTTTTAACGGTTGCCACAAGGTCGATGCAGCCATGTGCTGCCGAAGCAATTGAGTGGCTTGTGCCAAACGCTGATTGCTGTCTGCATCCACCACCAAAAAGACTTGATTGTTCAGTTGCTGACTGACATAGTCCTGCGTCTTTTCCAGTCGTGGATCCTGATGTTCTTTGGGTAGCAGCGCAAAAATATTGGTCTGAACATGAATATCCTGTTTCAGCCATGCCGTGACAAGACTTGCTGCCACCATCAGTAAAACGGTTAACCACAGTGCGGTCAGTTTATTTTGCCAGTTTGAAAAGTGCATCTTCAGTCGCCGTTAATTGGACGGGTTGAGTGGTGTGTTGGCTGAACTGAATAGTCGTCATGTTATTGCCCTTTTCGGTAATCACAATGCGATCGACATAGCGTTGACCCTGTGCATCGACACGATCAAACAGCTTTTTAAACAAGCCACTTTTTGGTGTCAGGCTGATATTCCACTGCGTTGCCGAATAGTTTGCAGACACAATATTAAAGTTTTTACTGAGCGCTGTTTCATTGCCTGACATCAACTGTAAAAACATGGTGGCTACAGAACCATAGGGTGATTTATCAATTTCAATCTGACTATAGGTTCGCTGAGTTTTTTGTACCAGTTTTTTTGGGGTCACAATCAAGTTGGCTTGTACAGGACGTTGAATTTGCCACAACACACCATTTTGTTTGGAAAATAGAACCTCACCATTGGACACAAAGGTTTTATTCAAAGATACCAATTTCTTTTGCTGTTGAAAATTCGCACGCACTGTTGGTGTGGCTGACAATTGTTTAAAGATCTGTGTGACCTGAGTATTTTGCGCAAAACTTGTCGTGGAAAATGCCATACTCAACACCATCGCACACAAGCACATCCACAACAACTTCAATAGCAGCGCAGATGTAAATTTCGTCTGCTGTAGCGCCAATGCTTGCGATGCGACTTTCATATTTTGCATGACAATTTCCTCTAAATTCACACTAAGCAGGCTGAAAAGCCGACCATGCATTTAAACGTTCAAACAGGACAGGTGGCGATTGAAAACACATTTCACGCGTTTCAATATGAACGGCAACCTGTGAGGTAAAGCCTTTGGTCAAACGCTTGCCTGAGTCTGCATCAAAAATCTGATATTCAATTTTCAAACGATTTTCCCATTCTTTTAAAATGGCACGCACACGTATTTTTTGTTGAAACTCGATGCCTTGCACATAACGTACATAGCTTTCAATGACCGGCCATGCATAACCTGATTGTTTCATTTGCACATAGTTATATTCAAATGCATCGAGTAATTTACAACGTGCGATTTCAAAATATTTAATGTAGTGCCCATGCCACACAATGTTCATGGTATCAACATCATGAAATGGAATTTCAATGATTACATCAGCATGCATAACTCAGCTCCGTTTCAACTGTTGATCGTGATCATTGAGTAAATCAAACTGTTCAAAACGGTCAACCAAATGCTGTAAATCCTGTTGTAAAGGGCGATCTTCCTCTACAAAGGTGAAGCTTTCAAGCACCCACTGTTGGAACTGCGTTAACACCTGCCCCAATTGTGTATTCAACCCTTTGAGTTGAATTGCTTGTACTGCGGCACAACTGAGTGCTGCCATCACTTGCTCGGTCAATAGGATCACTCGGCTTGCATCACGTGCAGCAATGGTGCCCATACTGACTTTGTCTTGATTGTGACATTCGGTCGAACGTGAAAAAATTGAAGCAGCAACGGTTTGTTTTAAGGCTTCCGCAGTCCATGCAGATACCCCAATTTGCACAGCTTTAAAGCCATGATTGAGTGGCAAACGTTCAAGGCTTGAACCTGTTAAATTACGCGGCAAACCATGGTTCATTTTGTGATCGACCAATTGTGCAAGCTGTCGATCCATTAAATCGGCAATATTAGCGATCATGATTTTTAAACTGTCCATGGCTTGGGCAATGTGTCCACCATAAAAATGCCCACCATGTAATACCCGTAAATTGATAGGATCAATCAAAGGATTGTCATTGCTTGAATTTAATTCATTTTCAATAAACTGACGCAGCCATACTTTAGAGTCTTCAAATACCCCAATCACGTGCGGTGCACAGCGTAGTGAATAACGGTCTTGTAAACGTGGGCTTTGGTGCGCTGTCTGTACTTCGCTGTTTAACCAATGGCGTAATTGCGCTGCAATCTGTTGTTGCCCCTGATGCGGTTTTTGTGCAAATAAAACTTCATCAAAATGGCTCGGATTGCCCTCTAAAGCCAAGACATTCATGGCTGTGACCAAGGTACTGCTGAGTGAAATCTGTTCCGCTTTTTTATAGTTCAGGCATGCGATGGCAGTCATGACCGCAGTGCCATTCATCAGTGCCAAACCTTCTTTTGGACGCAGTACCAAAGCCTCAATTTTCTGTTCAGCATAGACTTCTGCAATGGGAACGATTTTTTGCTGTGACTGCAAATACACATCACGCTCACCAACCAAAGCACCTGCAATATAAGACAAAGGGGTTAAATCACCACTTGCCCCGACAGAACCTTCAGATGGAATCACAGGAATAATATTTTCATTGAGCATCCAAACCAGACGTTCCAACAATGCCAAAGACACACCTGAATAACCACGTGCCAAAGAACACAAACGTGTTACCACCACAGCACGTGCAGTGATTAAATCAAGATTTTGCCCCAAACCACAGCCATGAAAGCGTGACAAATGCAGGGGTAATTCGTGTACCTGATGCGTTGGAATTTCTACCAGACACGAGTCGCCATAACCTGTGGTCACGCCATAAATCACGCCTTCATCTTCAAGCAACTGATCCAGAAAATCAGCACCATGTTGAATCAACTGACGCCATTCTGCCGTTGCAGGCAATGCCACATGGCAACGATACTGCGCCACAGCCACAATCTGTTCGATTGTTAATGCCTGCTCCCCAATCACTAAAACTTGCATCTTATTATTTTCCAATTATTTGTTCCAAAATTGATAAAAATTAAACCATTGATAAGGGGCACGCAGACAATGTTGCTCCAAAATGGCGACATATTTTCGGGTCACGACCTGCATGGCAGCCAAACGATCAGCACGTGGCAGATGTAACTTTTCTGCCAGCAAATGAATGTGCACATCAAAATGATCGTGTTGTCGGTAACAAAACACCGCCAATAAAGGGACTTTCAGTAAACTTGCCAAAATCCATGCACCTTGTGGCCATGGCGCATCTTCTCCCAAAAAGCAAACTTGCTGTATTCGTTCTGACTGCACAGGCACTCGGTCTGCGGCTAAAATCACCCACTCACCCTGATCGAGTTTATCTTGCAACAACATCGCTGTTTCAATGCCCAGTTCATCGACAGAAATCAAATGAACATCTGCCTTGTCGTTCATTTTTTTTAAAAAATCATTAAATTTGGTGGCATGCTTCTGATAGACCAAGACATTAATTTTTTGGGCATGTTCCGACTTAATGGCACGTAACAATTCGATATTACCAAAGTGCGATACCATGATAATTGCACCTTTTTGATAATGTGCCCGAAAGTGTTCATGTCCATGCAAGTTCAACTTTTGTTCAGGAATATGCCCAAGCCATCCTTCAATTTTATCAAGCAGACATTCCCCAAATTGCATGAGATGGCTATAACTATTTGCAAGCGTGGGTGCATGGGGAAAAGGTGACTGTTCGCCCGCAAATTGATGCAACTTACTGAGATATTGCAAAGAAGCTTGTTTAGCAGTTTTGGAAAATAACCAATACCACATAATGACAAAGTACAAGACGATACGGCATAAAAAACGCCCACCCAAACGGTAAAACCAAAGCATCAGCATCAGGGGGAACATTCCCCCTTTTTCTCTGAGTTCACTCCATTGTGGACGGGTTGACTCAGACATCCGTTGAACCTGTATATTTCTGTTTTAACAGCTTAGGTAATCGCAGCAACATTCCTGCAAACAGTCTCGAATGGGCTGTACTCATACCGACATTGTCACGCCAGACATTAAAATGTGAAATGCCCTGTTCAGGATAAATCACATGGGTTGGAACATTGATAAAAGACACATTTTCCCATTTTAAACGGACTAAAATTTCACTGTCAAAACCCATGCGCGGTTGAAATTTTGCAGTATTTAAAATGCGATGGGTGACTGCCAATGGATAAACCCGAAAGCCACACATACTGTCTTTAATTTCAAAAGACAGGCTATTGATCCATACCCAAATATGCGTCGCATAACGTCCATATAAACGCTTTTTCGGTACAGTTTCATCAAAAATGGGCTGACCGATCACCATCGCTTTTGGGTGCTGCTGTGAGATCTGTAAAAACTTAGCGATATCCTGCCAATCATGCTGACCATCTGAATCAATTTGTAAGGCATGACTTAAACCCAGCTCAAATGCATGATTCAGCCCTGTGATCACTGCCTGTCCCTTGCCTTGATTTACTTCATGTTCAAGCAAAATCATCTGTGCAAACTGATGTTTTAAATCTTGAAGCAACTGCGTACACTGTTCATCACTGCCATCATTGACCACAATGATGGGCGAAGCAAAAACATTCAGATGCTCAAGCAATGCCTGAATATAATGCGGATGATTATATACAGGAATGACAAATCCATACTGCGCCATATCCATCCCCTAGACCGTATCTGTTTGCTGTTGAAGCATAAATAATAATCGCCCTGAAGCCAGCGTTTTATCCTGTGTATAGAGTTCAAAATGCACTTTATGCAACTGACGTTGCAGTTTTAATTGCACAACAGCATAGGGCTTGATTAAGTCCTGAAACTTCAATTGTTCATAGCCATTACACCAATCCAACGCTGTCCAAAGTTGTTTGGCAAAATGCTGAATAAAACCAATTTGACCCACGCCTGCATAAATCGGCAAGTTTGGAAAATGCCCTTTAAAACACGCCAACTCAGGTGGAAATTCCAATAAATATTGTGCAGATTCTTCAGTATAGGTCTGACTCAGTACAACGGGGGTTAATAAAGGCTGAAACAAAGATTGCATCATCTGTTTATTCAGTTTGGATTGGCTGTTACGTGGCAACTGTGATAAAAAGCGCCACTGCCTTGGAATGGCAATCGTTTCCAATTGTTCAGTCAACTGTTGTTTGAGCTTTGCCACAAATTGGGCTTTATTTTGCTGCATAAGAACGTGCTGAGCAGATGCCGTCAACACAGCCACACAAGCTAAAATTTGCCGATGATCCTTTTGGGTGACAAGGACATGACATTCTGCGATCTCATCCAAAGTCAAAATTTTATGTTCAATCGCATCCAGACTTAGGCGTTTTTCTTCCAGTTTAATTAAACGATCCAAACGCCCTGACAATTGAAATAGGGTTTTTAAACACGTCGCATCACGCACACTGACACGGTCGCCCGTTAAAATCCAGTCTTCGGTAAATGCGTGATTTGTTTGCACTGCCAGTTCTTCATGTTCAGCCATACGAATGTTGACATTGGCAAAGGGTGTCCACAAGGCATCATCCTGCTGACGATGGGCAATGCCACCTGTTTCAGAGCTGCCTAAAACCTCAACAACAGGACGATTCAGATGGGGACGTATGCCTGACTCTAATTTTCCACCCGAAGAATATACAGACTGACAATCTTGCAATACCACATCCCTTGTCCAACGCTTTAATAAAGCAGGACTTGAAATAACATAATTTTTACATTGCAAATGCTTTAATTTTTGCTGTACTGCGACCACATCTTCGGGAAAGGCGAGCTGTGGAATATAAAAACTGCGTCCACTTGCCAAAGGCAACAATAATTTAAACAATAAGCCATAAATATGTTGATGGCTGACCGTTGCAATGGCAATGCTGTCTTGCAACAAATCAAAACTTTGGTCCAGACCTTGTACTTCATTCAGCAGTTGACGCAATGTTCTTGGAATTTTTTTAGGTTGTCCTGTAGAGCCTGAGGTATAAAAATAAACCTGTGCCTGTTGTAGAAACTGCTCATTCAGATCAAGATGTTGTAACTCAAATGTTCCATTTTCCAATAACGACTCAGACTGACGACTCAAGAAATGAATGCCCTGCTGTGCCAGTTCCTCTTCCAATGCTTTCACTCGATGTGGTGCAATCAGCACTTGCTTATTTGCCAATAGTGCTGCAAAAAATAAAACCAGAAATTCATGGCTGTCATTTTCCCACAAGGCGTACTGTTCAGCCTGTAACTGTGCAATGGCAAGGCTTTGCTGTCCTACATCCTGCCAAAACTCACGAAAAGCAATGCCACTCAGGTCATCTCGAATGGACAATACATGTGAAGAAAAAATATGCGTCTGGAAATGACAGGACATGATGGAGATCACTCTTACTAATCGTCAGGTAAATGGGGCTGTATTCATGACTGATTTAAACGTTGATGACGTTTACGCAACACAAATTCACCTAAAAATAAAATGCCCATCAACACATAGGAAATAAAACCATTATAAATCACCCATATTTTCATGGGTGCAAACACAACGGTATACAGCGCAATGGCGGCATTTACCACAAAAAAACCACACCACACCATGGTCACCTTACGTGTCCAGAGGATGCCTGACTCAGGTAAATCAGGTTCCACCAAACGGGCAAAACGCTCAATCATGGAGGGTGGTCGAATCAGGGTCGAGGCAAAAATGATCCCCGCACCCACACTCATAAACACAGGGTACATTTTCAGCCATGCGTGATCTTTTAACAACACACTCAATGTACCGCAAAGTATCGCAAACCATGTCAGTGGCAACAGCAATGCATTGCCCTGACTGAATAATCTGACCACCCCCAAAGTGATCAGCAAAACACTCACCCAGAGAAAATACCCCTGTGACAGTCCCCATCCAACCAGAAAGGGGTACAAAATCATGCAAAGGAGAATAATTCCCTTAATGACTTGCTTCATTCAGCCAACATGTTATGAATGACAGTGACCACGTCCTGTACGGTTTTTACATTTTTAAAATCTTCAGGCTGTACTTGTTTGCCTGTCAATTCCTTAATTTTAACCACCAGATCAATGGCATCAATGCTGTCTACATCCAGATCAGAATATAAATTTGAATCAAGCTGAATATCGTCCGCTTCAATTTCAAATAATTCTTCCATCCACTCACGGAGTTTTTCTAAAATTTGTGGTTGCGTTAACATTTGAACCTCTTATGCTTTTTGTTGGTTTTCAACCAAAGCCACCAGACTTTGAATCGATTTAAAGTGCTGTTTGGTTTCAGCAGATTCGGCATTGAGATGAATGTTATAGCGCTTTTTCAAAGCCAAACCCAATTCCAATGCATCAATGGAATCCAGTCCTAAGCCATCACCAAATAAAGGGGCTTCAGTGTCGATATCTTCTATGCTGATGTCCTCTAGGGCAAGTACATCAATGATCATTTTTTTTAGCTCATCAGCAAGATTACTCATGATTCGATAACTCTTGATTAAAAAATTGTTGAAGTTTTTGATTTAATTGACGAACATGCTTAGGTGAAACTTGGGTTTCTGCTAAGATTTCATCAATATAAATCGCATCTAGGACTTTAATTTCAATATGAAATGGTTCGGATGGAATGTGATACCATTTTTCATTTTTGGTCAGCGTTGATGGTGTGCAGCGAATGATGATTGGGCGAATCGGCACATTTGCACGTAAAGCAATATTGGCAGCGCCACGTTGAAAGTCATTTAAAGTCTGCCCTTTGGCAGTCCGTGTGCCTTCAGGGAAAATCAACAATGAAGCCGCCTGGTCTTCCTGTAAACGTTCTACACAATCATGGATAAACTGTTCAGACCCAGCATTTAAAATATAACCTGCTGAGCGCACAGGTCCTTGAGTGAAGGGATTTGACCATAAAGCCTCTTTCACCACGCAGTTGGCTTTTTCCATTAAACCAATTAAGACCACAACATCAACCAATGTCGGATGATTAGCAATCACCAATTCCTGACGGCTTTGTTGTAGTTTTTCTAGCCCCTCAATTTCATAGGTCATGATGCCCAATTTGACCATCATTTCGACAAAACCCTTAAAGCTGTGTCGAATCACTTGCTGAGCACGATCTTGCCTGATTTTAGCATCTGAACTGGATAAATTTACCAAAGGTGCAATGATGCTACCGATTGCCACACCACCTAAACCAAAACTTGCAAAGCTAAAACCTGTCGCGCCAACACGCCAAGCATAATTTAATTTTTTACGAAATGTTTTCATCTTTTAGATCTTTGACCATATACCGCAACTTTGTTGCGTAGATTGTCCACAAAAATTATAAAAACTCAGTGCATCTAAATATTTAGGTTCCACTTGTAGCAATTGAGTTTCATCTAATGCCATATTGGGTGAAGTTAAATCCACTAAAGTAGCCAATGCAAAGCCATTAAAATTTTGATGTTCTACATAAACTTGCGGCAATGGTTCATCATAATAAATCACTAAAGCACGCCCAGTAGGTGCCATTGTTTTTAAATATACATAAGCCTCAATCAATGCTTCAGACCAATCTGCACATAAGCTTGTTGAAGGTGTCGCGTCCTGACATAAAATTGAATATAAGCCTGCAACTGCATTATGAACAGAAGTTGAAAATTGTGTTGGTGATGGCGTTATATCTTGTAAAACATCTTCTAAAATTTTATAGGTTTTATGTTCATCACCATATTGAGATGCCCACACAATATAATCAACTTGCTGCTCTGCTAAGCACTCAATTGCACTATTCAGTGCCAACTTGGCAATCGCTGATAAGCGTCGACGTTGCATAGCAGGGATATGCTCAAGTGCAGGATATGTCTCTCCTGCACAACTGAGTTTAAGTTGTGAGACATTAAATTGAATCATGTGAAAATCATATACCCTGTCTATCAATCAATATTATATTTTTTTTTGAAAAATCTAAAATTACTTTGCAGATTATATCACTGCTATAAAAAAAAAACGCATAGAAAATCGAGGACGATTATTTGTATTTTCTATCATTCTAATGATCAAAACCCAAAGTAGACTTTGGGTTTTATGGTTCAATGATCAATTAAAATATTAACGTTTAAATTTCTTTTCCGCTTTCTTAAACTTCTGAATATAACGACGCTTACGTGCAGCAGTACGTTCATCCATTTGTGATTTACGTCCTTCAAATGGGTTTTCTGAAGTTTTAAAATCAATACGCACAGGCGTACCTTCTAACTTGTAGACTTTACGGAATACATTTTCTAAATAACGACGATAATCCGCAGGGGTTTTATCAACTTTATTACCATGAATCACAATCGTTGGTGGGTTTTGTCCGCCCATATGTGCATAACGCATTTTAATACGTTTGCCACTAAACATAGGAGGTTGATGCGCCTCAGTTGCATCATTTAAAATTTGGGTTAATTTTGCAGGTGAAACTTTTAAATGTGATGAGTCATAAGCACGATGAATTGAAGGATATAAATCACCTACACCTGTACCATGCAATGCAGAAATTAAATGAATTTTCGCCCAAGGAATAAAGTCAAAACGACGGTCAACATCGAGCTTACACTGTTTGCGGTCATACTCAGACATGTTGTCCCATTTATTAATGGCGATCACCATTGCACGACCTGCTTCAAGCGCATAACCTATCAAATGCAAATCTTGCTCAACAATACCTTCACGTGCATCGACCACAATCACAACAACATGCGCATCTTTCATCGCTTGTAAAGTTTTTACAATTGAGAATTTCTCAATCATGTCATCGACTTTACCTTTACGACGTACACCCGCGGTGTCGATCAAGGTATATTTACGACCATCTCGTTCATAGGGAATATAAATCGAATCACGTGTTGTACCTGGTTGGTCAAAAGCAACGACTCGTTCTTCACCCAATAAACGGTTAACTAATGTAGATTTACCCACATTTGGACGACCAATAACTGCTAAACGTAGACCAGTCGCTTTATCATGCTCTTCTTCGCTTTCATCTTCAGGAACATCAGCAAGAACATCTTCAAGCATTTGCTGAACACCACGACCATGGCTTGCTGCCACTTGTAATGGTTCACCCATACCTAATTTGAAGAATTCAACCAAAGCTGCTTCTGCATGAACACCATCAACTTTGTTCGCAACTAAGTAAACTTTTTTACCAAGTGTACGTAACTCACGTGCGATTTGCTCATCGGAAGCCAATAAGCCTGCACGCGCATCAACCACAAATACAATAATATCTGCTTCATTGATGGCTGTTTTAGACTGCTCAGCCATGTAAGAGTCAATACCACCTTCATTTTCACCGATACCCCCAGTATCGACAACAATGAAAGATTTATTTTGATAGACAGCATCGCCATATTTACGGTCACGTGTTAGACCTGCAAAGTCTGCAACAAGCGCATCACGGCTTTTAGTAATTTGATTGAATAACGTTGATTTTCCGACGTTCGGACGTCCAATGAGCGCAATTACGGGTTTCATAGATTAACCTTAATTCAAGATCAGCCAGTTGGACTGGTCTGAACATCAGATAGTGAGGAAGAAGGTAAGAGCAAATGCTCCAAGATCTTTCGATCAGCTAAAATAAAACAAAGAACTCGGGGCGTTGAATCTTCAATCACCCCGAGCCTTTATAAATACGAATATGTATTAGTTTAACATAAGCGCAAAGAAAATTAACGATTCTGCCAAACAGTTAATTTACCTGTGCGTGTTGCAACAAAAAGTTGATTATCAATCACCCGTAAAGTACGAACTTCACCGCTTGTTTTTGCACGTCCAACAATATTGCCCGTATTTGGGTCAATCATATGTAAGACACCATCTAAATCTCCTACAACGAGGTATTGTCCTAACATTACAGGATTAGATAGTTGACGATTTAATAATTGGTCATTTGACCAAAGCACACGCCCTGATGTCAAATCAAATGCTGCAACTTTACCATTCGTTTGTGCAACAAACACTTTGTTATCATAAACTTCTGGACGAGTTGAACTTCCCGCATCTACACTTGAAATAACACGTTGTGAAGCTAAATCGAGTACAGTGACCTGTCCTTGATAACTATTGGTCACGATAAATTGACCAACCACAACAGGATCACCATCAACGTCAATTAAACGCTGAATATCTGAACGTCCTTCTGTCACTGCAACTCGGCGTTGCATACGTGGCATACCAGACAAACTATCAATGGCATAAACATAGCCTGTTGAAGTCGCAACAGCAATTGTTCTTGGATCAAGTTCTACAGGCGATGCTTGCCCACGTAAACTGAAAGATGCATTTGAAAGTTTATATGTCCATGCTTGTTGACCTGTTTCTTGATCAAAAGCGTAAACAGTACCATCATTGGCAACCACAATGACACGACCTGTTTGGATATGCGCAGGACTAATAATTGCACCTGATAATTGTGCAACCCATTTTTGTTGACCTGTTGCCTGATCCAAAGCAAATAACTGACCTTTGGTATTACCAACAACAACCAAGCCTTGTGCAGCTTCTACACCAGAACTGAGACCATTCTTAGTGACTTTGGTTGACCACAAGCGTTGTTTGCCTTTATAAGCTTCAACTTTACCATTTGGATCAAGTAAAAAAATCGTACCATTATCAGCATCAAGTCTTAAACGTAATGGATCTTCTTTATTGGTTGAAGAAACACTTTGTGAAAATACTTGTGTAAGACCTGTTGCTTGCACAATCTTAGGAAGTGGATTGGGCTTAACTTTTTCCTCTTTGACCTTATTACTTGAACAGCCCATAAGTGCTGCTGATAAAATTGCTAAAGCAAAAGGTATTTTATATTTTCTATCCATTAAGACTCATCCACTTGTGTTTCTAAAATTGGGCGTTCGAATTCAGGATCATCTACTAATACACCAACACTTTCGAGTTTAAT
The DNA here is from genome assembly GCF_003024515.2 of Acinetobacter sichuanensis. GTDB lineage: Bacteria > Pseudomonadota > Gammaproteobacteria > Pseudomonadales > Moraxellaceae > Acinetobacter > Acinetobacter sichuanensis. The sequence goes on along the minus strand of NZ_PYIX02000004.1, from coordinate 51,415 downwards.
TTGTAAAATTTGACGTTCTTGTTTACGTTCTAACAACGCAGCCCATGCAGCTTGATATGATTTTTTAGCATTTTCAAGATCATTTTTAGCAACATAGATGTCACCTCTCATTTCATCTGCTGTTGCTTTAAACGTTGGTTCTGTCACAGTAGATAAAGTTTTTAATGCTTCATCATATTTATTTTGTGCAAACTGAGCATCAGATAAACGTATTTTAACAGCTTGTAAAATACCTTGATCATCTATTTTTGAGTTTTCAACTTTTTTCAGTTCACGTTCAGCTTTTGCATAATCTGCTTGTTCATATGCCAATTTTGCCATCGCAAATTGAGCTTGAATGGCTTGAATTGAATCTGGATCTTCTTTAACTAACTTATCCGCAGCAGTCACTAAAGCAGCACTGGCTTTTGCATCACCACTTGCAACTTTAGCTTGGTCAAGCAGTTGTTGAACTTTAGCAGTTTGGTTTTGAGCCTTTGCTAAGTCATTTTTCTGCCAATACTGCCATCCAAAAAAGGCAATCAACGCAATGAGGACACCGCTCACCATAGCTGAGCCATATTTTTTTAAAAATGACTTTAAACTATCTAGTTGTTCTTCGTCAGCCGTTGCGTTCATCTGATTGCCCTTTTCCTAATGTTTTTAACTTATTTTGCAGAAAATTTTTCTATAAAGAACGGTACAACATCATTTACCGCCACTTCGTGCTGTTCCGCGGTTGCAAGCTCTTTAATCAAGACTTGTTGTGCTTCTGATTCACGTTCACCATAAATCAAAGCATAAACAGCACCTGACTGATCCGCCTTTTTCATCTGGCTTTTCATTGAACCTTGTGAACCTACTTTTAAGCGTATTGTACTATTTTTAGCTTCAAGCTGATCACGGATTTGCTCAGCAAGTACCAAAGCTTGACCTTGAGTCGCAGCATCTGAAACCAAGAACATTTCACACTCACGTGTAGATGTATTGTCTTCAACTTGTTCAAGGAGTAACAATAAACGTTCCATTCCCATTGCGAAACCAACCGCAGGAACAGATTGTTCTGGTTTACCTTTTAACTGCCCAACCAAACCATCATAACGCCCACCAGCACATACCGTACCTTGTGAACCTAAATGTGTTGTTGTCCACTCAAACACTGTTTTATTGTAATAATCTAAACCACGTACGAGTTTTTGATTAATTACAAATTCAATACCTGCATTACTCAAATATTGCTTTAATTGAGCAAAATGCTGCATGGTTTCTTCACCCATAAAATCATGTAATTTTGGTGCATTTTCCAAAATTTTTTGGGTACGCGCATCTTTAGAGTCAAGAATACGCAACGGGTTTGTCGTTAAACGACGTTGTGAATCTTCATCTAACTCTGCCTGATGTGCTTTTAGAAATTCAACCAAAGCTGCACGATATTCTGCGCGTTCTTCTGACTCACCTAAAGTATTTAATTCTAAACGAACTTTATCTGCAACACCCATGCGTTTCCACAAACGTGCTGTCATGAGAATGAGCTCAGCATCTTGATCAGGTGTTGCCACGCCAAATGTTTCTACACCAAACTGATGGAATTGACGATAACGACCTTTTTGTGGTTTTTCATAACGGAACATTGGACCCACATACCAAACACGTGGATTTGCACCACGTAACAAATTATGTTCCAACATTGCACGAACACAACCTGCGGTACCTTCAGGACGCAAAGTTAAAGACTCAGGTGGATTACCTTTGTCTAAAAATGTATACATTTCCTTTTCAACAATATCTGTTGCATCACCAATTGAACGCTTAAATAAATGCGTTTGTTCAACAATGGGCAAACGGATTTGTTGATAGCCATAAGCATCCATTAATGATGCTAAATGTTGCTCTAGACGTCGCCATGCAGCTGTTTGTGATGGAAGAACGTCATTAAAACCTTTAATTGCGACTATTGAACTCATGACTTACTCAGAAAAACTTGTACGAATTATCTCTTTAGATTTAGCTTCTTCAAGCTCTACAATACGTTGACGAACCATAGCTTCGATTTCATCAACCAACTGGTTTGTATCAATTAAATGGCTTTTTTCACCATTAAGATAAACTAGCGAACGTGGTGCTGCACCAACAACACCGATATCTGCTTCTTTGGCTTCACCTGGTCCATTCACTTTACAGCCAATCACAGATACATCCATTGGAACGCGAACATCTTCTAAACGTTCCTCCAATGTTTGCATCACTTTGATGACATTAAATTCTTGGCGTGAACAGCTTGGACAAGCAATAAAATTAATCCCATTTGAGCGCAAGCTTAATGATTTTAAAATATCAAAACCAATTTTTACTTCTTCCTCAGGCTCAGCTGCCAAAGAAATACGCATGGTATCGCCAATACCTTCCATCAATAAACCACCCAGTGCAATGGCTGATTTAACCGAACCAGTACGATATACACCTGCTTCAGTTACACCTAAATGTAATGGATTATCAATCTGTTGAGATAATAAGCGATATGCATCCATGGTTAAAAATACATTTGATGCTTTGACTGATACTTTAAACTCATGAAAGTTTAAACGGTCTAAAATATCAATATGGCGCATTGCAGACTCTAATAAAGCAGCACCAGTAGGTTCGCCATATTTTTTCTGAATGTCTTTTTCTAGTGAACCCGCATTTACACCAATACGCATTGAAATATCATGATGTTTTGCTGCTGCAACCACTTCACGAATTTTAGCTTCAGAACCAATATTGCCTGGGTTAATACGCAAACAATCTGCACCAAAGTCTGCTACAGCCAAAGCAATTTTATAATCAAAGTGAATGTCGGCAACCAATGGTACTTGTACACGTTTGCGAATTTCACCAAAGGCTTTTGCAGCTTCCATGGTTGGCACAGAAACACGCATGATGTCAGCACCTACATCAACACAACGCTGAATTTGTGCAACTGTCGCATCAACATCACATGTTTCTGTATTGGTCATACTTTGGATGCTAATAGGCGCATCGCCACCGACATAGACTGAACCAACACGAATTTTTCGTGTTGGGCGACGTTTTATAGGATTTTCAATCATTGTACCGCTCGACTCAATTTGATTAACGAGATAAACGGAATTCTGCCTTTCCGTTCACAGTATATGGAGACAATGAAATCTGCTCATTATTAAGGCTTAATGACACTGCTGATGCATCATCAAGTCGAATCTGGAATGGAGATTCACCTGTCAATGTTAAAGCCTCAGATTGACGACCTGTAGCCAATACTTTACCTGTACTGTCCACAATTTTAATCGATGTTGGACGACTAAAATTTAGCACCATTTGATCACCAGATGTTGCTGTCGTACCATTATTATTCATTGATAAAACTTCAACATTCGATTCCTGCGGTTTTGCATCAGCATCATCATTTTTATTTGATGACCATTTCTGAACACCCGCAATAACAGCCCAAATCACCAGCATTGCAATCGCTGCAATCACTGCTCGTTTTAGCCATTTTTTATTGCGATCGCTATTTGAACCTGGAAGCTTACCCATGATTTTGATCGGAGAATTATTTAAAGCATGATTTGGCAATAATCCAGTATCATTTTGATAAATATCATCAAAACGTTGAATAATTGCAGTTGCATCTACTTTTAAATATTTTGCATACGAGCGATAATAACCTTTGATAAAAGTCGCTTCAGGCAAAGATTTATAATCATCTTTTTCCAAAGCTTGTAACGCTTTTAAAGGCATATTTAAGTCCGCTGCAACAGCATTAATATCACGATTTTGTGAAACACGAACTTGACGTAAGTACTCGCCCGGACGTTGAACATTTCCTAAACCATTAGGTGCTACGTTTGAACCAGTAGGTTGCTGTGAATTAGGATTTACTTCCATACGGCCTCAGTACTGTACTGTAATTGCAAATAACGTTGATATTCTTGGCTTTCAGGGAATAATGCGCGTAATTGGTTAACCAATACTTGCGATCCCATTTGATCACCATTGGCTCTAGCGATACGAATACCGATCCAAAGCGCCCTTGGATCTTGATTTTTCTGACCCACTAAACGCACAAACTGCTCATAAAGTTGACTTGCCTGAGCAGTTTGTTGTTTTAAATATAATAGTTCTGACAACTCGATTAAAGATATAACAGAGTCTCGATTCACTTGCAGGGTTTGCTTGAACGTTTTTTCAGCATTTTCTTTATCGCCGATCACCATATAAACTTTGCCAAGATTTTCCAAAGCTTTATAGCGCTGATCATAACCTAAACTCGCACCTGCAATTTGAAGCTGTGCAATCGCGTCATTATAACGCTTCATCAAATATAAGTAAGTACCATAATTATTGCGTGCTTGAGCATTTTCAGGATCGCGAGAGATAGCACGTTTAAAGTAACTATCTGCCCTTTCCATACTGTGCTTACTTCCTTCTTGTTGAAGTAAGACACCCATCATCATATTTGCTGTTGCATCACCTGAATCAATTTCTAAAGCTTGATCAAGTGAACGCTTTGCTGCATCTAAATCATGTGTTCGAATATATTCTGCAGCCAATTGAGTACGTACTTTGACTGCTTTTTCGGGATCTTTTTTTAAAACCGACCCTGTTTGTGTGGTTTGACAAGCAGTCAAGAACACAGCGCAACTGATAGCAGTGACTGTGATCATTTTTGTGTACATATTATTTCTCAAAGCTTGTTCCCCATATTTAATTTTAAAAATGGTCAACCTTGTGAACGCAAAATCTCGTTCTGCTGCGCAACTTTCTTCTTCCATTGTTCTGCACGGCGAGTACGGTCAGCCACCTGACCGACCAATTGACCACACGCAGCATCAATGTCATCACCACGCGTCTGACGAATCGTACACACAAATCCTGCATCAGACAAAGTTTTTTGAAAAGAAATAATTCGATTACGACTTGAACGACCATAAGGTGCATGTGGAAAAGGATTAAATGGAATCAAATTAATTTTACTTGGTAAATTTTTCAATAACTTAATCATTTGTTGTGCATGTTCAGGATGATCATTTACACCATCTAACATGACATATTCAATGGTGACATGTTTACGTGAGCTTTCATTGCCATCTTTAGCAATATAACGCTGACATGCTGCAATGAGTTGTTCTAATGGATATTTTTTATTAATCGGCACAAGTTCATTACGTAGCTCATCATTTGGCGCATGTAAAGAAATGGCTAAAGCAACATCAATATCTTGTGCTAATTGATCAATTTTTGGCACCACGCCCGATGTAGACAAGGTCACTCGACGTTTTGACATACCATAAGCAAAATCGTCTAACATGATATTCATTGAGCTTAAAACAGCATCATAGTTGAGTAATGGCTCACCCATACCCATCATCACGACATTGGTCACTGAGCGTTCACGCTCTGCAACAGGCACTTCTTCCATATAAGAATAGTTAGCCATCCATAACTGACCAATGATCTCACTTGGTGTTAAATCACGTTGAAAGCCTTGTTTACCTGTCGAACAAAATGAACAATCAAGTGCACAACCAACTTGTGAAGAAATACACAAAGTTTTTCGAGAACCTGTTTTGTCTTCGGCAGGAATTAAAACAGTTTCAACCAGTGAACCGTCGCCTTCACCAACACGAAATACCCATTTACGAGTACCATCTTTTGAATAGTTACGATGAACAACTTCTGGTGCTTCGATGACACAAATTTTTTCTAATTTTTCACGCAACTTTCCTGAAATATTGGTCATTTCAGCAAAATCTGTTACAAAAAATTGATGTATCCACTTCATCACTTGCCCTGCACGGAATTTTTTCTCTCCCAAATCTTCGAAGAATTTTTCCAATTGCGGACGTGACATGCCAAGTAAATTCACTTTCTGTACATGTGTTTGCTGTGCAGATTTTGATGATGCAGGCTTCTGTTCATCTTGAGTTAATGATGAAGCGACAACTTCAGAATTCATGTGTATTACCTAAAAAACATGTCAATGGATGAGGATTGTTCAATTTTCGAACATTAAAAATAAAAAAACCAGACAAGTAGTATAACACTTATCTGGTTCAGGGTCTGTTAACAATTTACAAAACGTAAAACGCTTCTGTGAATTTTAAGACGACCCTATTGACTCAGAATTAACGAGTACGTGGGCAAACTTCAGTTTGAGCGAAGAAGTAGTTAACTTCACGATCAGCAGAAGCTACAGAGTCAGAACCGTGAGCAGCATTTTCATCGATGCTTACAGCGAAATCTGCACGGATTGTACCAGGAGCAGCTTCTTTAGGGTTTGTAGCGCCTAAGATGTCGCGGTGAGCAAGAACTGCGTTTTCGCCTTCAAGAACTGAAACAACAACTGGACCAGAAGTCATGAATGCAACTAAATCAGCAAAGAAACCACGTTCTTTATGTTCAGCATAGAAACCTTCAGCTTCTGCTTGAGAAAGGTGTTTCATTTTAGTCGCAACGATTTTAAGACCAGCTTTTTCGAAACGAGCAAAGATATCACCAATGTGGTTTTTAGCAACTGCATCTGGTTTTACGATAGATAAAGTACGTTCAATAGCCATGATTGGCTCCTTAAGTCAAATTGACATGAAAATTTTGGCGCATTATACCGAATAATGCGCGATTTTCCGCTTTTTAAACTGTAAAAAAATGATTTTTTAGACAGATTAAGACATTTTTTTAGCTAGCTTCATCAATCCAAGCCATTTGAATTGCTTCTAATAAGCCTTCTGTGGACTTTGTTGGATCATCGCTAAAATCGGGTAATGCACAAATCCATGTGTGTAAGTCTGTAAAACGCACCCATTGTGGGTCAACATCTGGGTGAGCTTCATATAGCTCAATCGCGATATCAATTGTATCTGTCCAACGTAAACCCATTGAGGTCATCCTATCCTTTTCCATCTTGGCAATTACTTTAGCAAAATCTAGCCATTTACCAAAATAGAATTCATTTTAAAATACAATTTATAAGCTAATATGCAAAAATGGTGCAGCGACTAAAATCATGCTTGCCACTGTCGCTCCAATTAAAGCCCCCACAATCACATCACTTGGATAATGCAAACCCAAAATCATGCGTGATAATGCAACTAAAATTGTAAAAGGCATCATTAAAAATAAAAGCGCAGGTTGGATATAACCTAATACCACGGTAGTCATCACCGCATGTAAAGTATGACCAGATGGAAAACTAAAGTGATCCAAAGGTCGTTCGCCTAAGATAATCACTTGGTGTACTTGATAAGGACGTGGACGAACTGTTTTATGCTTTAATATTTTATAAATACCTGTACCAATCAAAGCACTTAATACGACATAAATTAACTTTAATCCATACGCAAAGCCTTTATTCAGCCACACAATCAGCAACATCAAGTACCAAAATGCGCCATCGCCTAAACGACTAATGATTTTAAAAAACAAAGCCACATATTGCATATGCGACAAATTATTTAGATATACACAGCCTCTCAAATCTAAATCGAGTATTTTTATTTTAGTTTCTTTAAAATTCATTTTAGCTCTCCTCTCTTGACGAGATGATTTACGTTACTAAAACCTGATCTTGTGTAACCTGATAAAGTGCCTGTTCGAATTGTTGTACCGCATGTCGCCAGCCAATGTTTTGAACATCGTGCATAGCTTGCTGCCCCATTACACGCAAACTTACATGGTCAGGAAGCTGTAAAATAGATTGAATGAATTGATCAGTTGCACCCAATGGGCTCAACCAACCTGTTTGTTGATGTTTCAAATATAGTTGCGCACTTGCATAATCATAAGCAACAACAGGCAAACCACTTGCCATTGCTTCTAAAACAACGTTACCAAACGTTTCCACTTGACTTGCAAAAACAAAAACATCCGCACTTGCATAAGTTTGCGCTAAGCTTGTACCACTTAAGCTACCTGTAAAAATAATATCTTCTGCACCAAGCATTTTTTCTAAACGCTTACGATCTGGACCATCGCCCACAATGACAAAATGCACTTTTTTCTGTGAACACTTTTTAAGTGCAACATAAGCCTCAATCAAAACATTGATCTCTTTTTCAGGAGATAAACGTCCAACATAAAGCAATACTGTCGTGTCATGATCAACGCCCCAACTGCGGCGTAACTGCTCTGAGCGATGACTGGATGAAAATTTTTCTACATCAACACCACGCCCAACGATAACTAGCGGACAAGTTACCCCAAACTGCTTTAAAGCTTGTTCTGTATCGCAACTCGGTACACAAGTTAAGTCAGTATGATTATGAAACCACTTCAAATATCGCTGTACAGGTTTCACCAAAAATGCCAAATCAAAAAAGCGACTAAATTCTTGAAATGGTGAATGAAAACCACTAGAAACAGGGATTTTTTTAGATTTTGCTGCATGTAGTGCCGTAAAACCTAAAGGTCCTTCTGTCACAATATGAACAACATGCGGTGCAAAATCAGAAATTGCTTGGGATACTTTTAAATATTGTGGCCAACCAAAACGCATATCAGGGTATTTAGGTACTGCTTGAGCCGTCACTAAGCACTCTTTATTTGGCGAAAACTCATCACATACATGTTTTTGTTTTGGGCGAATCAGTAAAATTTTATGCCCTTGTTTCTGTAAACCTTTACACAATTGCATCAATGACATTGCTACGCCATTAATTTCAGGAGGCCATGTTTCTGTCACAATTGCAATTTTCAGCCTTGGACGTACAAGCTCTTGAAGAATATTTAAATTTTCAGAAATATGTTGCTGCTTATTATTTTTCTTTAAATAAAATTTAAAATAATCAGGAAAATCTCGTTGTCTGTATAATAAGGCTTCTGCGTACGTCTTTGTCATACGATTACCTCTATCTTCTCTTCATTTTTTATAAGTGTAGGCGATCTTTTTTACACTTTGATGATTTTAAGATGACGGTTTTTTGAAACTATATTTTCATCAAATTGTTTAACTATTTCCCAATACAAAAATAAAGATAAACAGCACCAACCTGTCGAACCAATATTCCGTTTATAATTCAATAAAAAATAAGAGCATAAAAAAATCATGACTCAATATCAAACATGCCTCAAACAGATCCAAACATCATGCAACTTTGATCATATATTTTCAGCTTTATAATACCGCTTTAAACAATTGATCACACGATACGCCATTCCAAATGCAATAAAATATCCGATCCAACGTAATGGGTTTAAATAATGCATCCACCAAGGAATGGCATACCATTTTTGCATCTTTCTTTGCAGCCACGTATTTTCAAACTCCCAATCAGGCAATGCAGCAATTAAAAATAGAGAGCCAACAATAGGAATCCAAACAAATAACATACAAAAACTAGGCAAAGCGAAATATCCAAACACATCACGATAAATAACTGTGCGAAGATCTGACCAATGTGGATAATTTTGTTTTATTTCAGAAAAATGAGTCAAGTCTTGAGCATCAAAACCATTTTCAGTCCATGCACTAGAAAATATTTTCCAGACCAAAAAGTGCCGATTCATCAAGACTCTATACTTATGATTTGAATTAAAAACAAACTAAATTCGATTTAACAAACCATTTTCAACCTGATAAATCTTGCCCCCTCCAAAATCAATTTGCTGTTTTTCACCATGCAGATTTGGGAAACCAATAATTTTCTCAAGCTGTGGCGAACGCTGAAATTGCCCTGTTTTTGGGTTATACATCCAATAAATATAACGCTTATCTTCTACAGAATAAGACTGTGAAATGTCAGATAAAATAATGTCATAATAACCATCAAAATTAATATCCATATAACCTATACTTTTTGGATATGCTGCAAATCCTGTCAAAGACTGAATCGTCTGATTATTATTTTTATTGACTACATCTACACGTTGTAAAGGTGCGCCATACGTTGTAGTTTGATCACCGCTATAAAATTTGAAGACAAATGAAGGCTTATTGTTGACTTTAACTGCTGGCTCAAACTGAATATTTTTACCAAAAGTGTCCGAGCCTTCTGAGAGTAAAGTTTTAAAATAACCTGTATTTGCATTTAAAGTACCTGTAAGTTGGTACATGCTATTTTCTGTTGCATCAGTTTCAGAGTTTACTGATTTTAGCGTTAATTGATCTGCTTTTTGCAAACCTTTAAATGAAATATTTTTATTTTCAACTAAATCCGTCATCACAGCATGTGGATTCCAAATACCCGCATAAAGACTTAAAAAATAACGCCCTTCAGTAGAACGCAACATACGCTGCATAGATACCCGAACTTCATTAAGGGGCTTGAAGTCTTTTGAATTTACTACAGTTTCGGCATGATTTAAATTTGAAAATGTTATAGCAACCATACCTAAGAAAATTTTAAATTTCATAATTTCACCACATTCAAAAACAGCAAAATAATGAGTAATTTATCATAAAAAAAGCCTACTCAATAGAATAGGCTTTTTATAAAGTCAAAAACTAAAAATTAGTTCTTTTCTTTATCTACGATTTTGTTCGCTTGAATCCAAGGCATCATTGAACGTAACTTGTTACCCGTTACTTCGATACCGTGTGCAGCATTTTGACGACGACGAGCAGTCATTGAAGGATAGTTCAATGCACCTTCGTTAATGAACATTTTCGCGTATTCGCCAGATTGAATACGTTTAAGTGCATTACGCATCGCTTCACGAGACTGTTCGTTGATCACTTCAGTACCTGTTACATATTCGCCATATTCAGCATTGTTAGATACTGAATAGTTCATGTCAGCGATACCGCCTTCGAACATTAAGTCAACGATCAATTTAAGCTCGTGTAAGCACTCGAAGTAAGCCATTTCTGGTGCATAACCAGCTTCAACCAAAGTTTCGAAGCCCATTTTAACCAATTCAACAGCACCACCACAAAGAACTGCTTGCTCACCAAATAAGTCAGTTTCAGTCTCTTCACGGAAAGAAGTTTCGATGATACCAGTACGACCACCACCTACGCCTGAAGCATAAGAAAGTGCAACGTTACGTGCATTACCAGAAGCATCTTGGTGAATTGCGATTAAATCAGGAACACCTGAACCACGTTGATATTCTGAACGTACAGTGTGACCAGGTGCTTTAGGTGCAACCATGATTACGTCTAAGTCAGCACGTGGAACAACTTGGTTATAAAGAACAGAGAAACCATGAGCAAATGCTAAAGTTGCACCTTGCTTGATATTTGGTTCAATCACATCACGATAAAGTTGTGATTGGAACTCATCTGGAGTCAAGATCATAACAACGTCAGCTTGAGCAACAGCAGCAGGAACTTCAGATACTTTAAGACCTGAATTCTCAGCTTTTTTCCAAGAAGTAGAACCTGCACGTAAACCTACAGTTACATCAACGCCAGAATCTTTAAGGTTAAGCGCATGCGCATGACCTTGTGAACCATAACCAATGATTGCTACTTTTTTACCTTGGATGATAGATAAGTCACAGTCTTTATCATAAAAAATTTGCATTGCTGTCTCCGCTTAAATGCTTTTGTTTCCTTTACTTAGTTGGTACGGCTTTATTGTGTACTGATCAACTAAGCCCTCTCCTTTTTTCTAGGAGAGGATTATAGGTGAATAAATTAAATAGTTAAAACTTTTTCGCCACGTGCGATGCCTGACACACCTGAACGTACAACTTCAAGAATGGTATTTTCAGCAAGCGCATCAATAAAACCATCAATTTTTTCAGTTGTACCAGCAATTTGAATGGTATAAGTCGTTGGTGTTACATCAACAATTTGCGCACGGAAAATATCGGCTGTACGCTTAATCTCAGCACGTGCTGAACCTAAAGCTTTGACCTTAATGAGCATTAATTCACGCTCAATATGTGCACCTTCTGACAAATCAACCACTTTTACCACTTCAACCAATTTGTTCAGTTGTTTAGTAATTTGCTCAATTTTGTGCTCATCACCATAGGTCGTTAATGTTAAACGTGACAAAGTTGGATCTTCTGTTGGTGCAACATTTAATGTTTCAATGTTATAACCACGTTGACTAAATAAACCCACCAAACGAGAAAGCGCACCTGCTTCGTTTTCCATGAGTACAGAAATTATATGTCTCATTGAGTACGCTCCCCTTTAGATAACCACATATCTTGCATTGATTGACCTGCGATCAGCATCGGATAAACATGCTCTGAACGATCAACCATGACATTGATAAATACGCATTTATCATTAATTGCCATTGCTTCTGCAAGTTTAGATTCAAGCTCATCTGCATGGTCAATTTGAATACCAACATGACCATATGCTTCCATCAATTTAGGGAAGTCTGGTAATGACTCAACATAAGAACTTGAATGACGCCCTTCATAGTTCATGTCTTGCCATTGTTTAACCATACCTAAAGCACGGTTATTCAAACAAAGAATTTTTACATTTAAGCCATATTGCTTACATGTCGAAAGCTCTTGGATACACATCTGAATCGATGCTTCACCTGTAATACAGACAACTTGTTGATCTGGAAATGCAAGTTTAGCAGCCATTGCGTATGGCAAACCCACACCCATTGTGCCCAAACCACCAGAGTTCAACCATTGACGTGGACGTTTGTACTTATAGTACATTGCACCAAACATTTGATGCTGACCAACGTCAGAAGTAATAATGGCATCACCATTAGTTATTTTGTCTAAAGCTTCAACAACTTGCTGAGGCTTCATTGAACCATCAGTTGCTTTTTCATAGCGTAAGCCATGAACTTTACGCCACTCATTGATTTGATCCCACCAAGCTGCGATTACTTCTGGATTTGGTTTTGAAACATTCATTTGTTTCAATTGAACCAACATCTCTTGAAGAACTGGCTCTACAGCACCAACAATTGGAATATGCGCAATAATCGTTTTTGAAATTGTTGCAGGGTCAATATCAATATGAATGACTTTTGCATTTGGACAGAATTTCGCTGGATTGTTTGTTACACGGTCATCAAAACGCGCGCCAATCGCTAAAATAACATCCGCATTATGCATGGTCATATTGGCTTCGTATGTACCATGCATACCCAACATGCCAATGAACTGTGGATCATTGCCTGGGAATGCACCTAAGCCCATCAAAGTATTGGTCACTGGATAACCCAAAAGATGTGCAAGTTCAGTCAACTGTTCAGAAGCATTGCCTTGAACCACACCACCACCTGTATAAATGACAGGACGTTTTGCATTAATCAATTCATCTATTGCTTTACGAATTTGACCAGAATGACCACGGTGTGGTGGTTGATACGAACGCATTTTTACCTTTTCAGGGTATTCGTATGCAAATTTCTCAGCAGGATTTGTTGCATCTTTTGGAATATCAACAACAACTGGACCTGGACGACCACTTGCAGCAATATAAAATGCTTTTTTAATAATTGCAGGAATTTCGCTTGCATGACGCACTTGGAAACTGTGCTTCACGATTGGACGAGAAATACCGACCATATCCGTTTCTTGGAACGCATCCTCACCGATTAAATGGCTTGCAACCTGACCAGACAAAATCACCATTGGGATTGAGTCCATATAAGCTGTTGCAATTGGCGTTACGGTATTGGTCGCACCAGGACCAGATGTGACAAGCACCACACCTGTTTTACCTGTCGCACGTGAGTAAGCATCAGCCATATGACCTGCTGCTTGTTCATGACGCACGAGGTAATGATTGATTTTCTCTTGTTGAAATAGCGCATCATAAATATGTAAAACTGCGCCGCCTGGGTACCCAAAAACATGCTCAACGCCTTCGTCCGCCAATGCACGAACGAGCATTTCACCACCAGATAAAAGTTCCAACGTATTCACCCTAATCTTTTTTCCACAACTTATGGGAGACACAAGTTGTGCTTCATTCATTGATTTGTGCGCTCTGTTATAGCACACATATTTACTAGTTTTTGCAGCAATATAAAAATTTTATAGTCACATCACTGTTTAAATGATGTTCATAACAAAAATATGTTGGGATAAACATATTTAATGTAAGGGGGTCACTTTCTCGGTTTAGAGAAAAATGATATTGCTTACGATGCCATTATCCGAAGGGTGATCGAATAAAAACATACAAAACTGAATCAGCATTTTTGTTGTTTTAGCAAGCAAAGTCAAGGTTTCTATTCGCTTTTTTATTGTTTATTTCCCATACGCATTTTTTTTAAACTATTACTTTTTTTTATTCGATTTATAATAAAAAATTCAGCAAGTTATAACTTAATAAATTTTCAATAAAAATCTATCATTTTTTCTAAATACGATTAAAATAAACACAAAATAAAATCACAATAAGTATTCTTTATTTTATGTGTACAATTACCGCATAATATTTAGAAGAATGGAAAAATCCTCATTTCAAAGGTTCTGTCATGCAAAAACCAAAACATTTATACACCAAGATTATTTCCACCACATTTTTAGTTTTAAGCCTTAGTGCAACGTCGCAAAGCTTTGCAAAACAATACTACAAATGGGTCGATCATCAAGGCGCAACTCACTATACCGAAACACCTCCACCTAAAAATGCCAAGAGCAGAACCACAGTGACAACTTATGGGCATAATGCTTCACCATCAACATCATCTGTAACACCTGTGGCACCTGCAACACCAGTAACTTCTCAACCTGTACAAAATCATAATGAAAGAGCAGATGTTCCCAAAGTCGATCAGCAAGGTGAAGCCAATGCAGCTTTACAACGTGGTCAAGAGCGTCCTCAATAAATTCAAATTAAAAAATATCAGCAATAAAAAAACCTTTCATACGAATATGAAAGGTTTTTTAGCAATAAGAATCTTATTTATAATCATCTTTAAAAATATCAATATTCTTCGTTTCTTGAATAAATAACGCACAAATAATCACACAAATAACAGCAACAATAATTGGGAACCATAAACCATTATAAATATTGCCTGTTTGCGCAACGATGGCAAAAGAAATTGTCGGTAATAAACCACCAAACCAACCATTTCCAATATGATAAGGTAAGCTTACTGAAGTATAACGAATTTTTGTTGCAAACATTTCAACCAATGCGGCTGCAATTGGCGCATACATCATACCAACATAGATCACCAATAAAGACAGTAACAAGACAATGAGTGGTTTATTCATTTCTTTAGGATCTGCTTTCGTTGGATATTGCGCTTCAATCAATGCCGCACTGACCTGATTTCTAAAGTCAGTCTCCATCACTTTAATTGCGGTTGCTTTTGCATCTTTGGTAAAATCATCCAAAGTTTTCGCTGTTAAAGCTTGTTCTCTCTGAGCAAGTAAAATCGCTTTTCGATCACCATTTTGTTCTGCCAACTCAAGTTGCTGCATGGCTTTAAACTGATTTTGCTGTGCAATTCCTTGTGCAGCAAAAATACTTTCTTCTGTGATATGCAAAGGTGAAAAACCTTGAATTAAAGTATGACCCACTAAAATTTTTGCATTTTCACCGTGAGGTAAATGCTCAATGGAGTAATTTACTGCATTTGTTGCTAACAGCTTCTTGGCAATATCACAACTACTTTCCAATGTTTTACGCCCAATTGGGTCAAATTGTAATGAACACTCAGAAGGATCAACACTTAACACGATTGGAGATTGTTTTAAGACTGTTGCAAGCTGAGGATTTGCTGCATAGGTCAAGGCATGATAAATCGGTATATATGTGACTGCGGCTAATATCCCACCCAAAATAATAATAGGTTTACGCCCAACTCGATCCGATAAATAACCAAATAAAATAAAGAAAGGTAGACCAATCAGTAAAGCACATGCCACCAAAATACTAGCTGTCGCACTTTCTACTTTTAATGCTTGGGTTAAAAAGAATAGGCTATAAAATTGACCTGTATACCAAATGACAGCTTGTCCCATGGTTAAACCAAACAATGCTAATAAAATCAGTTTTAAATTTTTCCACTGCCCTAATGATTCAAAAATAGGTGCTTTAGACAGTTTTCCTGCTTCTTTTAGCTTTTTAAATGCAGGAGGTTCACTCATTGATAAACGCACCCAAACACTTACAAACAGTAAAATAAAAGAAAATAAGAAAGGAATTCGCCATCCCCATGCACTAAAAGCTTCTTCTCCAAGCAATGTTCGTACACTTAAAATAACCAATAACGATAACAATAATCCTGTCGTCGCTGTAATCTGGATCCATGCAGTATATGCTCCTCGTTTATGTTGAGGTGCATATTCAGCAACATATGTTACTGCCCCACCATACTCGCCTCCTAATGCTAAACCTTGTATTAAACGTAATATGATTAGCATTATGGGTGCTGCAATTCCTATTGCATTATAATTAGGCAATAATCCAACCAAAAAAGTTGATATTCCCATAATTAAAATAGTGATTAAAAATGTATATTTTCTCCCAACCCTATCTCCTAATCGACCAAAAACTAATGCCCCAAAAGGTCGTACAATAAAACCTGCGGAAAATGCAAGTAAGGCAAAAATAAACCCTGTTGTACTATCAAGATCGGTAAAAAACTGCTGAGCCAAAATAAGTGCTAATGCACCATATAAATAAAAGTCATACCATTCAAATATTGTTCCTAAACTTGAAGCGAAAATGATTTTTTTCTCTTCCTTTGTCATTTTCTGATCTGGCACTCCCCTAGTGCTTGTATGCATTTATTTATTCCTTTCATTTTTATTAAAATAAAACTGCATAATAAAAATGTTTTAATAACTATTTTTATTAAATCTTATGAAAACATTTTATTAATCCCCTGAATTCATCACACTTAAAAATTTTTACTTATTAGATATTGCAATTATTTTAAATAGTGTCTTACAGATGAAATCTACCGCAAAGATAACATAAACACTTTTTACTTGTTAGATAAATTTAAGAATAAAAACTACAAATTTAAGGGTATATAGATTTACCGTGTCAAAAATAATATATTTTTCAAATAAAATTTCAATAATTCAAATACTTTAAACATAAAATAATAATGTGATATACATCACAAAAGCAAAATAAAAATGTACTTTAAAAATTATGAGAAACACTCGAAACAATCAAATAATTAATTAAAATTCAAAAACTTAATAAATATTTTATAATTTTTAAAAAAATTATTTGCTATAAAAAACTTTACTATTTAAAATATCTTAATAATAATTTTAAATGATCAAAACTTAGAATTATTTTATTCACTTTAAAAAATAAAATACAAGTTCTCAAACTTACTTAATATTATTTTTTACAAGCAAATGCTTGAATATAAATGCTAGAAAAAATACGTCTCAAGGATAGAAACACGATGTCTCAACAACAATTAAACAGGAATACAATCGTTAAAAAATCAAACCAAGGACGTATGATTATTTCAAGTCATGCGATTCAACTCACACGTGCTGAACGTAATTTTTTAATTATTGCCAATGGTCAGCTTACTATACAAGAAATCATCACCATGCTAGGTGTTCCCTTTGATACAGTAAATTCTCTTTTACAAAATAAATTATTAGAAATTTCAGATTGGGGAGAGTCACCAACTCTTGTATCACAAAACATACCCCAACAAGATATAACAGCTGATCCTATACAACAAAAATTAAATATAGCTTTACCACCTTTAGAAAATAGTAGTCCGTTTCATCGTTTATATGCATTTTTATCCATTCAAATACCAGAGTTTTTTGGCATATTATCTTTTACCCAAATTCTTAAACTTGAACGTGCCAGCGATATAAATGAGCTAGCAATTTTAAAAGATAACTTACTTGAAAAGGTTAAAAAGAAGTATGGTGAAATCGCTTATAATGCATACCAAGAAAAAATTAACCTACTCACACAGGAATTAAAAAATGATTTATAAATAATCTCAAAGTTTACATTTATACTTTTTATTAAAGTTATTATTTTATGAGTATTATTTAACCTCAGCCTTCTTGTTTAATTTTAATACAAAATTAATCCCTAGATTACTTCATTTTAATTATTTTATTTATAAATTTAAATCGAATGCTTTATCTGGTTTACTTTCTAAAATAATGACTATTTACACAAAATCCGCGCTGAATAACTGACATTTACACGATTTTTAAGCTATGCTGTGCAACACAGTTTTTTAACCTTTTTTCTTAAATACGTTTATGACTACTCATATTGACCCTGAATACCAAGCGAGTGCGATTGAGCCTCAAGTCCAGCAAGACTGGGCAGATCGCAAATCATTTAAAGTTGCCGACACTGTAGAAGGTCCACGTCGTTATATTCTCTCGATGTTCCCTTACCCAAGTGGCAAACTGCATATGGGTCATGTGCGTAACTATACCATTGGCGATGTGATCAGCCGTTTTCACCGTCTCAAAGGTGAAACTGTTCTACAACCGATGGGTTGGGATGCTTTTGGTCTACCTGCTGAAAATGCGGCAATTGCCCATCAAGTTGCGCCTGCAAAATGGACATTTGAAAACATTGCCTACATGCGTGACCAATTGAAAAAACTCGGTCTTTCAGTCGACTGGGATCGTGAATTTGCGACATGTACTCCAGAATACTATCACTGGGAACAATGGTTATTTGTTCAACTGTATAAAAAAGGTCTGATTTATCGCAAACTCTCAACTGTAAACTGGGATCCTGTGGATCAAACCGTTTTAGCCAATGAGCAAGTTGAAAATGGTCGTGGCTGGCGTTCAGGTGCATTGGTAGAAAAACGTGATATTCCAATGTATTACTTCCGCATCACAGATTATGCACAAGAATTATTAGATGATTTAGATACTTTAAAAGACGGTTGGCCACAACAAGTCTTGACCATGCAGCGCAACTGGATTGGTCGTTCACAAGGTATGGAAATTACTTTCCCTTCAGCGAATACAGAAGTTTATGCCGATGGTTTAACGGTATATACCACACGTGCCGATACCTTAATGGGTGTGACTTATGTTGCGGTTGCAGCAGAACACCCTATGGCATTAAAAGCTGCGGAAAATAATGCTGAACTCAAAGCATTCATCGAAGAATGTCGTATGGGTTCAGTCGCTGAAGCTGATCTTGCCACTGCTGAAAAGAAAGGTATGGCAACAGGTTTATCAGTGAAGCATCCTGTGACGGGTGAAGAAGTGCCAGTCTGGATCGCCAACTATGTGTTGATGTCATACGGTTCAGGTGCGGTGATGGCTGTTCCTGCGCATGACGAACGTGATTTTGAATTTGCCAATAAATACAACTTGCCAATTAAACAAGTAATTGATGCCAAAGGCGCTGATGATGCAGATTACTCTGCAACTGAGTGGCAAGAATGGTATGGTTCTAAAGAAGGTAAATTGGTCAATTCAGCTGAATTTGACGGTTTAGACTTCCAAGCTGCATTTGATGCATTCCTTGCAAAACTGGAACCACAAACTTTAGCAAATTCTAAAGTTCAATTCCGTTTACGTGATTGGGGTGTTTCTCGTCAGCGTTATTGGGGTTGTCCAATTCCAATGATCAACTGTGACAAGTGTGGTCAGGTCACCGTTCCTGAAGAACAACTTCCTGTTGTACTTCCAACTGATGTTGTTCCAGATGGTTCAGGTAATCCTTTAAATAAAATGCCTGAATTCTACGAAACCCAATGTCCTTGCTGTGGTGGCGACGCACGTCGTGAAACCGATACTTTGGATACTTTCGTAGAGTCATCTTGGTACTATGCACGTTATGCATCTCCTGACTTTACAGGTGGTTTGGTTAAGCCTGAAGCTGCTCAAACATGGTTACCAGTGAATCAATATATTGGTGGTGTTGAACACGCAATTCTTCATTTACTTTATGCACGTTTCTTCCATAAATTGATGCGTGATGAAGGTGTTGTTCAAGGTAATGAACCATTCACCAACTTGTTAACTCAAGGTATGGTATTGGCGGATACCTACTACCGTGAAGCAGATTCAGGCAAAAAAACTTGGTTCAACCCTGCTGATATTGATCTCGAACGTGATGAAAAAGGTCGTATCATTTCAGCAAAATACCAAGGTGATGGTCAGGATGTGACTGTTGGCGGTCAGGAAAAAATGTCGAAATCGAAAAATAACGGTATCGACCCGCAAGCGATTATTGACCAATACGGCGCAGATACTGCACGTGTCTTCATGATGTTTGCTGCTCCACCAGATCAATCTCTTGAATGGTCTGATGCAGGGGTTGAAGGTTCAAACCGTTTCTTAAAACGTGTTTGGCGTTTAACGACTGGTTTCCTTGAAAAAAGCAATAATGCTTCTGCGATTGATACTGCACAACTTTCGACTGGTGCTCAGGATTTACGTCGTAAAACTCATGAAACCATCCAAAAAGTAGGTGATGACATTGAACGTCGTCATGCTTTTAACACAGCAATTGCTGCGTTAATGGAACTTTTGAATGCCAACAACAAGTTTGAAGCAAAAGATGACAACGATATCGCGGTTGCTCGTGAATCGATCATCACGCTATTAACCTTGCTTGCTCCATTTGCACCGCATTTAAGTCAGACTTTATTGGCACAGTTCAACATTGATTTAACTTCAGTGTTATTCCCTGCTGTCGATGAGTCTGCACTCACGCGTAATACGCAAACGATTGTGGTTCAAGTCAATGGTAAACTTCGTGGTAAGTTGGAAGTTTCTGTGGATGCATCTAAAGATGACATCTTGGCACAAGCCAAAGCTTTACCTGAAGTGCAACAATTCTTGACAGGTCCAACCAAGAAAGAAATTGTGGTACCAAACAAGTTAGTGAATTTGGTGGTTTAAAAGCCTTACACCCCCTTCTCCCTCTGGGATGAGGAATATATTCCGCAAGGGGATGAGGGTTCTTAAATAAATTACCTCTCCCTAACCCTCTCCTAAAAGGAGAGGGAATTTAAGGATAAAAACAAAACCCAAACAAAGCCCGTTGTCAATCAACGGGCTTTGACTTTACAATCTAACTCAAGATTTAAAATTATTTTCCATTCAGGAAGTTTTAGAGGACTCCACATGCATTTGGTTCAACGTGTTGCAGCGATTGTCTTAACTTTAGGGCTGAGTGCAGGCTTAGTCGGCTGTGGTTTTCACTTAAAAGGAACAAATCCGCAAGCAACTCCTTTAGTTTATACCAAATTAAATTTACAGCTTCCTAAAAATACAGAAGACTTAGAAAGTAAGCTGAGTGTTTATTTAACTGCGTCAGGTGTTCAATTAGGTCAAGCAAGTGATGCTTATGTCTTACGTATTTTAGACTACAAACCAATTCGCCATGAGCTAAATGGTCAATTGATTGAAACATTATTACGTTTAAGTGTGACATTTCAAATCGAAGATCAGCAAGGTAATCCTGTTACTGAAGCACGTACTTTAACAGCAGCGCGTAGTTATCAGTATGATGTTGCAACTGTGAATACAGATGATCAACAAGA
Source organism: Acinetobacter sichuanensis (assembly GCF_003024515.2). Classification (GTDB taxonomy): domain Bacteria; phylum Pseudomonadota; class Gammaproteobacteria; order Pseudomonadales; family Moraxellaceae; genus Acinetobacter; species Acinetobacter sichuanensis. The sequence continues at coordinate 30,050 of NZ_PYIX02000004.1, read as the reverse complement.
GAAATATTTAAAACAAGTCATTATTGACGATATTGCACAGCAAATTAGCCGTCAAATTTCAGCAAATCGCTTACCTAAAGCCAAATACTTACCAAGTACTGCAACACCAAAAACAGCACAGTAAATTGATTAGATTATGAAACTCGACTATCTCCAAGCCCTTAAACGTACACAGGAAGCACGTGGTGCTTGGATTATGCATGGTCAAGAGCCACTGCTTGAGCAAAATTTATTAGATGCTTTTCGTAAGGAATGGAATGCTCAAGAAGTTGAGCGGCAACGTTACGACTTAAATAATACCAGTGACTGGAAGCAAGTTTTTAATGCCTTAGACAGTTTATCTTTATTTTCTCAGCACTTAGCTGTGGAAGTCCATGGCAATATCAAACCTGATGCAAATGGTCTAAAACTGCTTAAGCAATATATTCAACACAATGAGCACAATCTTCTTTTGATTGTGATGCCAAAACAAGATGCGAGCAGCTTAAAATCTAGTTTTTTCCAAACCGTTGAAGCTAATGGCGTTGTGGTACAACTCGCTGCTCATTATCCCAAAGATCGTCAACGTATTTTATCAATAGAAGCCGATCAGCTTGGTATTCAACTCGATCAAGACGCTTGGCTTTGGCTTGAACAGCATCATGAACATAATTTACTCGCAGCTAAAAACAGCTTGATGCGTGTTGCAGATACGTTTCCAGAACAAAATCATATTCAAATTGAACATCTCTATGAATGCTTACAAGACCAGTCTCGTTATAGTAGTTTTGATTTAAGTGATGCTGTTCTCGCTGGTCATTATGCGCAGTCTGCTAAAATTTTAAATTACTTAATCGAGTCTGGTGAGCCTGCAAGTTTAATTTTATGGACATTAAGTAAAGAAATGCGTTTGCTGATGCAACTCTATGAACAACCGCAAAATGCTTTACAGCTTGGTATTTGGAAGAATAAAGTTGCAAATTACCAACAAGCGCTCAGACGCTTAAAGCCACAGTCTTTTTTAGTTTGGCCTACGGTTTTATTGCGTATTGATGCAGCGATAAAAGGCTTAAGTCAAGAAAAACCTGAACATTTAATTCAGCAAGCAGTTGCCCTATTATGTGGGTACAGTTTGTTTGAACCAGCTTAAAGAAAATAATTATCATTTATATTTGTTAAAAAAATTCACTTTTTATCCTTATTTACCCCTTATAATTTAAGCAATTATCTCATTTGCTCAAGACCAATATGCCTAAAATAAAATCATCCAAAGTCATTTTAATTGTGGTTGGTATTGCCATTATTGCAGCAATTTCTTGGTTTATGTTAAAACCTAAAAATGAACAACCACAATTTATTAGCACAGAAGTTGTCCGCGGTGATATTGAAGACTCGGTCTTAGCAACGGGTGATTTAGAAGCCACTAAAATGGTCAGTGTTGGTGCGCAGGTATCAGGTCAGGTCAAAAAAATGTATGTCAAGTTAGGTGACCAAGTGAAACAAGGTCAACTGATTGCACAAATTGACTCAGTACGCCAAACCAATGATTTGAAAACGGCTGAAGCGAGTATTAAAAATCAACAAGCCCAATTAGCCACGAAACAAGCCAATTTAGCGAAAGTTGAAGCTGAATATAATCGTCAAAAAAGTATGTTTGCCCAAGATGCAACCTCTAAAGCTGAATACGAAAGTGCATTAGCGGCATTTAAAACAGCACAAGCTGAAATTACTGCTATGAATGCACAGATTGAGCAATCTAAACTCACTCTTGCAACTGCCAAAGAAGATTTAGGCTATACCCAAATTGTTGCGCCAATAACAGGTACTGTTGTGGCTATTGTGACTGAAGAAGGTCAAACGGTAAATGCAAACCAAAGCGCGCCTACAATTGTAAAATTAGCACAACTTGACACGATGACAATTAAATCGCAAATTTCTGAAGCAGATGTGATGAAAGTTGAAGAAGGTCAAAAAGTTTATTTTACAACCTTAGGAGATAGTGAGAAAAAACGTTACGCAACTTTACGTCAAGTTGAACCTGCACCAGAGTCAATTAATACAGAAAATTCAAATAACTCATCTTCTTCTTCGAGTACAGCGATTTACTATAATGCTTTATTTGATGTTCCTAATGATGATGGAAAATTGCGTATTGATATGACAGCGCAGGTATATATTATTTTGGCTGAAGCAAAAGATGTACTGACTGTCCCTGCTTCTGCATTACAAAGCCGCCCACAACGTGCCAAACGTAATACTGATAAAAAATCTGATGCAGATAAAACAAATACAAAAAATCAAGCCGATGCAGATCGTCCACAGCGTCTAGAACTTACTGCGGATGAAAAAGCTTTAGTTGATCAAGGCAAAGCATCTATTGCCACTGTTCGTGTTGTACAAGCAGATGGTACAGCCAAACGTCAACAAGTCCTTATTGGTTTAAATAACCGTGTAACTGCTGAAGTCATTCGTGGTCTAAAACAAGGAGATCAAGTGGTGATCGCTGATGGTTCAGACACAAGCAATGACTCAGCAAAACGTAGTAATCGTGGCGGAATGAGATTTTAAACATGGATCAAAATCAGCAACCTCTTCTGGAGGTGAATAATCTGATCCGTGAATTTCCTGCGGGTGATTCTACAGTTCAGATTTTAAAAGGCATCGACTTAAAGATTTATGCAGGTGAATTGGTCGCCATTGTCGGTCAATCTGGGTCGGGTAAATCAACCCTAATGAACATCTTAGGTTGTTTGGACAAACCAACTTCTGGTAGTTACAAGGTCAAAGGACGTGAAACCAGACAATTAGAACCTGATGAATTAGCCCAGTTACGCCGTGAATATTTTGGATTTATTTTCCAGCGTTATCATTTATTAGGTGATATTAATGCCGCAGGTAACGTCGAAGTCCCTGCAATTTATGCAGGTGTTAATCCAACAGCACGCCAAGAACGCGCTAAAGAACTACTCACAGAACTGGGTTTAGCTGAAAAAACTCAAAACCGCCCAAACCAATTGTCAGGTGGTCAGCAACAACGTGTGTCTATTGCTCGTGCCTTAATGAATGGTGGTGATGTTATTCTTGCTGATGAACCAACAGGTGCATTGGATAAAAATAGCGGTATTGAAGTGATGCGAATTTTGCGTGAACTTAATGCCAAAGGTCATACCATTATTCTTGTCACCCATGATATGAATGTGGCAAAAAATGCGACTCGTATTATTGAAATCAGTGATGGTAATATCATTGCAGATACACCAAATACACCTGAAACAGAAGTTATTCGAGATCCTGAAGCTACACTTGATGGCATTGAAAAGCAAAAAAAATCTTCTGTTTGGCGAGCTGCATTAGATCGTTTTAGTGAAGCATTTCGCATGGCTTTATTAGCAATGAATGCCCATCGTATGCGAACTTTTTTGACGATGCTCGGGATTATTATCGGGATTGCTTCGGTGGTTTCGGTGGTTGCCTTAGGCAATGGTTCTCAAAAGCAAATTTTGGAGAATATTAGCAGTTTAGGCACCAATACCATTACCATTTTCCAAGGGCGCGGCTTTGGTGATAATTCTAAAACTGCACAAGTCAAAACTTTAATTCCCGCAGATGCTGATGCTTTAGCAGAGCAGCCTTATGTCGAAGGTGTAAGTCCATCTGTGAATTCTAGTTTAACAGGACGCTATAAAGATACTGAAGCAGCCATTACAGTCAATGGTGTTAGCGAAGACTTCTTTGATGTTAGAGGAATGTCATTTACCGCAGGACAAGCATTTGATAAACATAGTGTGACTCAACGCGCTCAAGATGTTGTCATTGATACCAATACAAAAAATACTTTTTTTGCTGATGGTACAGACCCTGTAGGTCAAGTCATTTTACTAGGTACTGTACCTAGTCGAATTATAGGGATTGTTGATGCTCAACAAGGCATGATGGGCAATTCTGACAGTTTAAATGTATATTTGCCCTATTCAACAGTGATGAGTCGAATGTTAGGACAATCTAACGTGCGAAGTATTATTGTCCGTATTAAAGATGAATATCCTACGGCTGTGGCAGAAAATGCCATTCTCAGCTTGCTAGAACAGCGTCATGGCGCACAGGATGTCTTTACACAAAACTCTGACAGTATTCGTGAAACCATTGAGCAAACTACTGCAACCATGACCTTGTTGGTTTCTGCGATTGCTGTGATTTCATTGGTTGTTGGTGGAATTGGGGTAATGAATATTATGCTAGTTTCCGTCACTGAGCGAACACAAGAAATTGGGGTACGTATGGCTGTTGGCGCACGTCAAAGTGATATTTTACAACAGTTTTTAATTGAAGCGATTTTGGTGTGTATTTTAGGTGGAATTTTAGGGGTGCTGTTATCGCTTGGTATTGGGCAGATTATCAGTCATGTTGCTAAAGGTTCCTTTGAAATGGCGTATTCAACAACCTCCATCATTGCAGCTTTTGTATGTTCAACCTTAATTGGTGTCGTGTTCGGATTTATTCCTGCACGTAATGCAGCACAGCTTGACCCTGTTGATGCCCTGTCTAGAGAATAAGGAAATAACCATGCAAATGAATGTCACCAAACTTTTAAGTGCATTGATCTTAGGCAGTTCACTCGTTGGCTGCGCTGCCGTGGTCAAAACCCCATATCAAGCCCCTACTGTCGATATTCCAAATAGCTTTGCTTATAACAAAGCCAATCAAAAGGATATTCAAGCCAGTCTTTATGCAGACCAATGGTGGACTTTATTTGATGATGCTCAGCTTAATCAACTTGTTGAGCAAGTTGTTGCTAAAAATGCGGACTTAGCGGTAGCAGGGATTAATTTAAAAACTGCACGTTTAAGAGCAGGTTTAGCACGTGACCAACAAGGTCCACGTGTAAGTTCAGGCGTTTCTACAGGACATAGCTTTGACTTAAACTCAGGTGATGACAGTGCAAAAGGTTTATCCTTAAGTGCTGGTGTCAGCTATGAAGTCGATTTATTTGGAAAATTAGCACGGCAAACTGAAGCGGCAAAATGGGAATCTTTAGCTACTGAGCAAGATCTACAAGCGACAGGTCAAACGCTGATTGGCACGACAGCAAATCTATATTGGCAATTAGGTTATTTAAATGAGCGCTATACCGTCGCACAGCAAAGTTTAGCCACCACACAAAAACTGTATGAACTGGTACGTACTCAATATCGTGCAGGTGCAGTTTCAGGCTTAGACCTGACTCAAGCAGAACAATCTGTGCAAAGTCAAAAAGCCAGTTTAAGTCAAATTGAGCAGCAGTTAGTAGAAACACGCACTGCTTTGGCGGTGCTATTACAAATTCCTGTACAGCAACTCAATATTCAAGAACCAAAAAAATTACCACGTATTCGCTTACCGAATATTACAGCGGGTTTGCCTGCCGATATTTTGTCACGTCGTCCTGACTTACGTGCCGCAGAATTACGTTTACGTGAAGCTCTGGCTTCTAAAGATGCCACAAAAGCTAGTTATTATCCTTCTATAAGTTTGACTGGAAATTTAGGCTCAAGCAGTACTTCACTGACCAATCTACTGAAAAATCCTGCCCTGACTTTAGGTGCAAGTTTAAGCCTGCCCTTCTTGCAATATAATGATATGAAAAAGGATTTAAAAATCAGTGAATTGGATTATGAAAAAGCCATTATTCAATATCGACAAACCTTATATCAAGCTTTTGCTGATACTGAAAATGCACTTTCTAATCGAATTGAATTAGATAAACAAGTTGCTTTGCAGCAGAAAAATTTAGAATTGGCTGAGAAAACTGAACGTTTAACAGATGTACGTTATCGCAATGGTGCAATTGCTTTAAAAAATCTGTTAGATGCGCAAGAAACCACGCGTAATGCACGACTGTCTTTAGTACAAGTCAAGCAAAATCAATACAATGCTTATGTAACCTTAATGCAAGCACTCGGTGGTAGCCCGATTCAGCAATTACCAAATACCAACATCACTGAAGTCACACCATAAATTTCATATAAAAAAGGCACTGAATTCAGTGCCTTTTTACCATCAAGTCATGAATAACTTATTCGCTATCCATCATTGATGCACTCATACCCACAGTATTGAAACCTGCATCTACATACAAAATCTCACCTGTAATCCCATTTGCCCAAGGTGAACAAAGGAAAAGTGCGGCATTTCCGACATCTTCAATCGTAACATTACGTTTTAACGGTGCAATTTTTTCATTCGCATCTAACATTTTACGGAAAGATTTAATACCTGATGCTGCTAAAGTACGGATTGGACCTGCCGAAATCGCATTTACACGAATCCCTTCAGCACCTAAACTCGATGCCAAATAACGTACACCTGCTTCTAAAGATGCTTTTGCCATGCCCATTACATTGTAGTTTGGCATGACTGACTCAGAACCTTGGTAAGTCAATGTTAATAAGCAACCTTGACGCGCAAGTAATAATGGTTTTGCTGCACGCGCCATTGCAATAAAGCTATACGCACTAATATCATGCGCAACTTTAAAACCTTCACGATCAGTTACGTCCGTAAAGTCACCATCCAAAGTATGTGCAGGTGCAAAGCCAATCGAATGCACAACACCATCTAAACCATCCCAATGCTTAGCAAGCTCAGCAAATGCATGATCAATTTCAGCATCAACAGCAACATCACAAGGGAAAACAAGTGTTGAACCAAATTGTTCAGCAAAATCATCTACACGTTTTTTCAGTTTTTCATTTGGATAAGTAAATGCAAGCTCTGCTCCTTCACGATGAAGTGCTTGAGCAATACCAAATGCAATCGATAATTTACTTGCGATACCTGCGATCAGGAAGCGTTTACCTGCCAAAAGTCCTTGTGCCATGAAATTCTCACTCGAATAAGTTTGTATGCATAATGCCAAGACTCAAGACAGAACAAAATTGCATAATGCATCTTTTTTTATATCTTTCACTAAATCATAAAAAAATCGCTCATAAAGAGCGATTTCTCAAATGTTCATCATCAAGGATTAATCATCGCCTTGTAATAAGCTAAATAAACGCATGAATGAATAATACATCCAAACTAAGGTTGCTAATAATGCGATACCACATAGCCATTCAAATGCTTTCGGTGCGCGTTGCGCAGCAGCATTTTCAATCAAATCAAAATCTAATATCAAGTTTAATGATGCGATTACAGCAACAAAAGCTGCAAAGCCTATGCCTAACCAACTGCTTTCAAATAGACCAGGAATACTTGAACCAAATGCCAAATTCATGATGAATTGCACAACAAAAACCAAAGCAATTGCGATTGTTGCAGACATCACAATCGATTTAAATTTTTCAGTTGCACGAATAATTTGAAAACGATACAAACCAAACATCACAAAAGTCGTTACAAAAGTTGCCAGTAATGCTTGTAAAGGAACACCTGGAAATTTCAACTGAAAAATCACAGATGCACCACCTAAAAATGCACCTTCAAATAAAGCATAAGGAATTGCAAGAACACGCGCTGTATTTGGCTTAAAAGTTGCCACTAAAGCAATGATTAAACCACCAATAGCACCGACCATTGCCGCTGCATAAGCAAGACCAAAATTCGCAGTGGCGAAACTATAAAGAAAAACACCTAAACCAAGCACAGCCGCAATTACAGTCAATAATACTGACTTTTGGATTGCACCTTGAATGGTCATGGGTTGACTATAATCTGCATGTGTTTCCACACGGGTTAAAATAGGGTTATTACTTTGCATATTTCAACTCATTGTAATATTTAAAATATAAAGGGATTGTAAAACGGATTATTTTAAAATTGATGTACAGCTTACTTCTTTTTGTAACAAAACCAAAAATATTGCCTAAAGCAGTATAACTTAATTTTTTAAAATACACAGTGCATAAAAAAGAGGCAATTTCTGCCCCTTCTTCGCTTACAAAATATCGAATTAATCTTGATTTGAGATAAAGAAATATTGACGATAGTATTTTAACTCTGCAATTGAGTCACGAATATCATCCATTGCCAAATGTGAGGCATTTTTCTTAAGACCACTCATAATCTCAGGGCGCCAGCGTTTTGCTAACTCTTTCACAGACGATACATCTAAATTACGATAGTGGAAATATTGTTCCATTTCAGGCATTAAACGATGTAAAAAACGACGATCTTGGCAAATTGAGTTACCACACATTGGCGATGATTTTGGATTTACCCATTTCTTTAAAAACTCTAAAGTTTGTAATTCTGCATCACGTGCAGTCAATTTACTACGACGTACACGCTCAATCAGACCTGACTGACCATGTTGTTTGGTATTCCATTCATCCATCGCATTTAAAATAATATCTGACTGATGTACTGCTAGCACTGGACCTTCCGCAAGAATATTTAAATGATCATCCGTTACAATGGTCGCAACTTCAATAATTTGATCATTGTCTGTATCAAGACCTGTCATTTCAAGATCAATCCAAATCAAGCGTGTATCTGGGGTGCTGCTGCTCATAAAGTGCAATCTTATTAGGCTATAAAACATGAATAGTAGCAAATTTCTGACATCTGCGCTGTAATTCATTCGTTCAGCATGTTATTTTTGCCTTCTTATTTTTATGGTTTTTTAGGACATGAATGGCTTTAATTCGTAAACGTCGTTTAACTGAACAGCAACAACGTCGCATTCAGAAACAACATAAAACACGTCAAGAAGAAATCGACACTTCAAATGACCTCGAAGGTTTGGTTGTCCAACATTATGGACGCCAACTTGAAGTACAAGCCCTTTCTGTTCCTGATCAACATCCTGAAAAACCGCAGGTTAAAGCAGGTGATCCTGAACCATTTTGGAAAGCCATTGAGCTCGGCAGTGTTTGGCGTTGTCACACACGTACAAACTTAGAACTTTTGGTCACAGGTGATAAAGTCAGATGGCAAGCTGATCCCAATACAGGTTTGGGTATTATCACAGCCATTCATCCACGAACATCATTACTCACCCGCCCTGACCGTTATCATAAGGTTAAACCTGTAGCAGCAAATATTAGTTTAATTGTGATTGTGTTTGCTGCTTTACCTGAGCCTGCACCCACACTGATTGATCGTTATCTCGTTGCTTGCGCTGATGCAGATATTCCAGTGTTATTGGTACTCAATAAGTCTGACTTACTCAAAGGAAATGATCCTATTTTAGATATGCTCAAAGAATATCAAGATTTAGGTTATGAAGTCCTCATTACACAATCTGAAGGCGACTTAAGCCCACTTGCACAACGTCTTGATAATGAAACGGTTGCTTTTGTCGGTCAATCTGGTGTGGGTAAAAGCTCTCTGATCAATGTCATTGTTCCTAATGCGGCACAAAAAACCAATATCATTTCTGAAAATTCAGCTTTAGGGCAACACACCACGACCTCTACACGTTTAATTCGCTTTGGTGAAAATGGTGCGCTGATTGACTCACCGGGTATTCGTGAATTTGGGCTTTGGCATTTAGATTTAGAGAAAATTGATGCAGGATTCCCTGATATTGCGGATTTTCTAGGGCATTGCCAGTATCGTAATTGTACCCATACCCATGAAAAACAATGCGCTTTAAAAAATGCTGTAGCAGAAGGTAAAATTTTACCGCGACGCTTAGACAGTTATTTACGCTTAGTTGAAGAAATTACTGAGGCGCAACAAAAAAATTAATTTTCTTTAAATGTAGCCTTGAAGCAGTGATTTTGATCACCATATATATAGGCTATACTCGTCGACACAAATTTTGATTGTAATTAGGTGCATTGTGGAACGTTGGTTTGAATTTATGGGGAATCACCCCTTTTTATTCGGTATTTTAGCTGTATTGGTTGTTTTGTTCTTCGTTTTCGAAGGTCAACGCAACGGTCGCAAAATCTCTCCACAATCATTGGGTATTTTAGTTAAAGCTAAAAATGCAATGTTGATTGATTTACGTGATGCCAAAGATTTTCGCGAAGGTCATATCAGTGGTAGCCGAAATATTCCATACAGCAAAATTACCAGTCACCTCGAAGAGTTAAAAACTGCTGATCGTCCACTTGTATTCATTTGTAATATGGGACAAGTTGCAGGCAGTGCTTTACAACAAGTCGGTCATACCGACAGCTATCGTTTAGATGGCGGTATTAGCAATTGGAAAGCCCAAGGTTTACCTTTGGTCAAAGCGAAATAACTTAAGGAGTTATAAAATGACAGCTGAAGTAATCGTATATTCAACCACTTTCTGTCCATATTGCGTTCGTGCAAAAAGTCTTCTTGAGCGTAAAGGTGTTGCTTTTACCGAAATCAATCTCGATCAAGAGGCACCTGAAGTGAAAGTTGAGCTTATGCAAAAAACTCGTCACCGTACTGTGCCACAAATTTTTATTAAAGATCAATTTATTGGTGGGTTTGACCAGCTTTACGCTTTAGAAAAAGAAGGCAAACTTGACGATTTATTGGCATAAACAACTGTACATTAGCTATTCATCTTAAGGAATATAAAGAATGACTGAAGAACAACAAGCTCAACCACAACTTGCTTTAGAACGTATCTATGCAAAAGACTTATCTTTTGAAGTACCAGGAGCACAAGTTTTTACTAAAGAATGGCAACCTGAGTTAAACATCAATTTGTCTTCTTCTGCAGAAAAAGTAGATCCTACTCACTTTGAAGTGTCTTTAAAAGTTGTTGTCCAAGCCAACAATGCAGGTGAAACTGCATTTATCGTTGATGTCACTCAAGCGGGTATTTTCCTTATTGATGGAATCGAAGAAGACCGTCTTCCTTACATCTTAGGCGCATATTGTCCAAATATTTTATTCCCTTTCCTTCGTGAAGCGGTAAATGATTTAGTGACTAAAGGTAGCTTCCCACAATTACTTCTTACTCCAATCAATTTTGATGCAGAGTTCGAAGCAAATATGGAACGTGCTCAAGCCGCTGCTGTTGAAGGTCAAGCTTAATTTTTAAGCCATGACTTTGCTAAAAAGACCGCTTTATGCGGTCTTTTTTTATTTTGATGCGCTTTCGATTTCACCTAAACTTCACACTCCTCACAACAACACCATTTTATAATTTTGAAAATAAACAAAAAATAAAGGCTTCAACATGCCATTTACCCCATTACATTTAGGCTTAGGTGCAAGCTGCAAAGCGATTGCTCATCAACAATTTAGTTTTATGATTTTTGCAGGTACACAAGTGTTAATGGATTTGGAACCCTTATTTGGCATGATTTTAGGTTGGAACACTTTACACCTCTACACTCATCATTTACTTGGTGCATTGCTCATAGGCTGCATTGCCATCGTGATCGGGAAGCCGATCAGCGAATTTACCTTGAGAGTCATTTTCAAAGAAAGTAACTGGCAAATCTCATGGAAAACTGCAATCTTGAGTGCATTCATTGGTAGTTTTAGTCATGTATTTTTAGATGCGCTCATGCATACAGATATGTATCCATTTTTCCCACTCAGTCAAACGCAAATACTGGCAACTTTAGTGCCTTATTCATTTATTTTTTATGGCTGTTTGGTTGGATTGGCAATTGGTGGAATAGGCTTTTTAATTCGCCGTGACGAATCATAGAACATACAAAATTACTCAACAATCGTTCTAAATGTTAGGTTAATCCTTGCTGTCTTTATTTTCTTGGTCGGTGGTAGGCGATGAAGCCAAAACGTCTGTGTAGTGTCTTTCATCACCAATAAACTACCATTTTCTAAAATGACATCTATCTTTTCTTTACTTTGTTTATGTTTAAATGCAAATTTTCGTATAGCACCAAAACTTAATGATGCTATGGCACCATTCTTTTTTAAGTCTTTTTCAGCATCACTGTGCCATGCCATTCCTTCGTCACCTGTATGGTATAAGTTCAATAAGCAAGCGTTAAAGGTTTCATTTGTCTTGGCTTCGACCAAAGCTTTTAATGTCAATAATTCAGGTGTCCACGGCAAAGCATATTTGTGAATGTTGGAATATGTATATTCAAATGCTTGATCGCCATACCATGCCACTTTTCTTTTTGTCGTTAGGGTTTTACCAAAAATAATGGCTTGATCATGTTGCCATGCAATGGACATCAGTAGCTTTTCAAAATAATCATTTGCTTCAGTTTCAGTCAATATTTGACCTAAATAATAGACATAACCGTCATAGGGTAATAAATTTTGTTGTGGGTCAATATGATTCATTGCGAGACGTTTCATCACACTGTACTCCTTCCCAGCCAATCATTGCGCTCTTGCGTGTCTTTCCCCAATGATAATCTCCTAAAGCACCCGTAGCTTGAATGACACGATGACAAGGAATTAAAAATGCCACAGGATTATGACCAATTGCGGTTCCAACGGCACGTGAGGCTTTTGGATTTCCAATATACTCAGCGATTTCGCCATAACTCGACAATTGTCCTTGAGGAATTTTTAATAGACATTCCCATACTTTGAGTTGAAAGTCTGTACCTTTTAGATGCAATTTTATTTGTGCTAAACGCTGTTTTTGATCTTTTTCTTGACCTCGCTTGATCGCATGAAAAAAATCTAAAGCATTATTTTGTCTTTCATTCTTATTTTCCAAAAACTGTGCATTTGAAAATTTTTCTTTTAAATTTTGCAAACCTTGATCTTTATTTTCCACAAAACTCATCGCACAAATTCCTTTAGATGTAGAAGCGATAAAGACTTTTCCAAAAAGTGTTTCTGCCAGATCATATTCAATACATAAATTTGAACCACCATTTTTATATTCAGCAGGACTCATTCCTTCAATTTGAATAAATAAATCATGCAAACGACTTGAGCTTGATAAACCTGTCGCAAAACTCGCATCTAAAATAGAAGATGATTTTGGTGTATTTAGAAGTGTCTTAGCATGTTGTAAGCTGATGTATTGTAAAAATTTTTTAGGGCTAGTCCCTGCCCATTCTGTAAATAAACGTTGAAAATGTGCAGGACTTAAATGAAGCTGTGCCGCAACATGATCTAAATTAGGCTGCTCTTTAAAATGCTGTTGAATATATTCGATGGCTTTGGCAATACGCTCAAACTGTATATGTTGCTGCATCATGCTCTCCTTTTTCGTCTTGCTTTTAAACCACCTTATCAACCGAAAAGATAAAAATAAATCCAGATCATGCGCACTTTTCTAATATTTCATACCATAAAAAACCGCATCTCAATGCGGCTTTAAAAGGGACAGATTTAACTTTCAAATTTGATGATCAATTTAACGATAAATTTTATGCCCTTGATCACGAATCTCAGCAATTTTCTTTGCTTCTATTTTGGCATGATCTAAGTGACCACCTTTGACCAATGATTGAGTTTTATCAATTTCTGCAATGATCTGATCATATAATTGTGTTGAGCTTAGAGCTTGTGTATCACCACGACCTTTAAGTTTAACTTTTTTAGCATCATTTGCTGCAACACGCATATTATCTAAAGCTTTATTGGCATCAGCAGCGTTATTACTCTGATTAAATGCTTTATAGTTTTTCGCAAGGGTTTTCATATTATCTTCTAGACTTGCAGCAAAGCTCATTGAGCTCATGACAAATGTTGAAGCAAGTATCATCGTGGCTAAAGTTTTTTTGATCATCTCGATCATCCTTTAAAACTGTGGCTGTAAATAAAAATTAAATAGCGCAATAGTGTTATATTTATTGTCCATTTATATGCTTAAACATAATTTAAAATCATTGAAAATTGCAAATAAAAAATGCAACGAATTCGTTGCATTTTCTTTGGTTATGATCAGCTTATTTCACCTAAGCAATACATCTTAAAATATTCAATCATTAAAATATTAAATCGTATTAAACGGGTTCTATTTCATGATGTAAGGCATCATGAATTGCCTCAACAAGTTGCTGAGCAATTTCTTGTTTAGATGCTTTCTCTAAATCCCGTTTTTCCATTTGATATTGTTCAGCAAAGAACACAATCATGGCATTTTGATCTGAAGCAAAGCCAATATCCGCACGAGATACATCATTACAAGCAATCATATCTAGTTTTTTTGCTACAAGCTTACCTGCTGCATATTCTTCGACATTACGTGTTTCAGCAGCAAAACCTACCATAAATGGGCGCTTTTCTTGCTGAGCAATCGTTGCGACAATATCAGGGTTTTTAATCAGCGAAACATTGAGTTCATCGCCCGATTTTTTAATTTTATGTTCAGCAACTTCAGCCACTCTATAGTCTGCTACGGCTGCGGTTGCGATAAAAATATCACAGCCTTCTTCGAGCTGGTTCATACTTTCATCTAGCATTTTTAAGGCAGATGAAACATTGATACGTTTCACACCATTTGGTGTATCTAAACTCACAGGACCTGCTAATAAAGTGACTTTTGCTCCTGCGCTATAACATGCAGCAGCTATCGCAAAGCCCATTTTCCCAGTACTATGATTAGAAATATAGCGCACAGGATCTATGGCTTCACGTGTAGGACCTGCCGTAATTGTCACTCTTTTCCCTGCCAATAAACCAAATTTTTCTGCAATTGCTCTTTGGGCTTGGTGGAAATAATCTTTGACTTGTTCAGCTAATACTTCAGGCTCAGGCATACGACCTAAACCCACATCACCACATGCTTGTGAACCTGCTTCAGGCATGATGACATGTACACCATCTTCAACCAACGTATTGAGATTACGTTGAGTTGCTTTTGCTGCCCACATTTGTTGATTCATTGCAGGTGCAACCCAAACAGGTGCTTTCGTGGCTAAATATAATGTACTGAGTAAGTCATCTGCTAAACCTGCTGCAAACTTAGCAATCGTGTCACAGCTTGCAGGTGCAACCAAAACTAAATCTGCCCAACGTGCCAGTTCAATGTGCCCCATGCCCGCTTCTGCTTCGGGGTCTAATAATTCAGTATGAACTGGATTACCTGATAATGCCTGAAAGGTTAATGGCGTAATAAATGCCTGAGCACCTTTAGTCATGACCACACGAACATTAAAACCATAATCCTTTAAACGACGGACAAGAATCGCACTTTTATATGCCGCAATTCCGCCAGTGACAGCAAGAATAATATTTTTATTAGAAAATACACTGAGATCGAAACTCACGATCAGGCTACCTTTCTGTTGCAGTGGCGCTCACAATATCATTAAATAATGTATCTCCCAAGTAACTCAAAGGAGAAAAGTGAAAATTAAAATAAATCAATACAGTGAATAAGAATGAATCATTCCACAAAATCCTCTATCAAAGAATGGCCAGAACAAGAACGCCCACGAGAACGTTTACTTCAGCAAGGTGCAGAAAGTCTTTCTGATACCGAATTATTGGCAATATTTTTACGCTCAGGATCAAAACAGCACTCTGCTGTTGAACTCGCACGCTTACTCATTCAACATTTTGGTAGTTTAAATCGTGTATTTGATGCCGCACTTGAAGATTTAAAACAATTTCATGGTATTGCTGAAATGAAGTACTCACAACTGATGGCAGTTAAAGAGTTAGGGCGGCGCTATCTAAGACATCATTTATACCAAGGAATGGACTTAAGTCGTTCTGATTTAATTCAAGAATACCTACGTTATGAACTGGTTGGTGAAACACAAGAAGTTTTTGCTGTGTTGTGCTTAGACAGCCAATTACGCAAACTTAGTTTTAAAAAATTATTTTATGGTTCACTTAATTATTGTTCTATTTCTATCAATCAAATTTTACGTTATGCCATCCAAAAGCAAGCGACTTTTTTAGTCATCGCACACAACCATCCTTATGGTCAAGCATTGCCTTCGGAAACAGATCTACAATTAACAGAAGAAATTTTTCAGGCATGTCAGTTAGTCGAAATTCAACTCATTGATCATATTATCATTACAATAGATAAAAATTATTCATTTGCAGAGCATCAACAAATCAAAGCCGTACATTTAACTACGAAATCGTATTGACAAGGTGTGAGGAAGTGAGGAAGATCGTAGAAAAATAAATGATTCGATTTACATGATTGTTCGGGAACAAAACGATACTTTTAAACTACTTTTTTCATGGCGTGGCACAATTTTACCCAAGGTACTACCACCGTTAGGTTTTGTCATGCTGATTTCTGCCATTGTGGGTGGAATTGAATATACGGGTCTATATCGTTTCCCAGAATTACCTTTAGTCGGATTTACATTAATCGGTGTTGTACTATCAATTTTTCTAGGCTTTAAAAATACGGCTTGTTATGACCGTTGGTGGGAAGCACGTAAACTCTGGGGCATGCTCATTGCCAATGCACGCCATTTTGACCGTGATTGTCGTATGTTCCCTCAAGGTCGTCGTGAGCGAATTATTCAACATGTTATTGTTTTTGCAAATGTATTACGCGATCGCTTACGTCACCAAACAGCAAGTCCCGATGTCTTAGTTGAAACGAGTGGGATGAGTCAACAGGCTTTAAAACAGCTATATCAACAGTCCAATGCCCCCCAATACACACTCAGCTTGATCCAATGGGAGCTGATGCAAGCTCTGAAAGAAGGTGAAATTTCCGATATTATTTACACTCAACTCAATGAGCATGTTAATGAATTAAGTCTTGTACAAACAGGTTGTGACCGCATCGCCACGACACCTTTACCTTTTGCTTATTCTGTTTTACTCAATCGTACTGTGTATTTTTTCTGTTTTATGTTGCCCTTTAGTTTAGGCTCATTATTGGGTTTAGCAACACCACTTTTAGTTGGAATTTTAGCTTATACATTTTTAGGCTTAGATGCTTTAAGCTCTGAAATTGAAGAACCTTTTGGTACACAAAGTAATGATTTACCCTTAGATGCGATGGTACGTACGATTGAGATCGAGTTATTAGGTACTTTAGGTCGACCAACACCACCGCCGATTCAAGCACAGGATCATAATTTGCTTTAACTCGAATTTTCTTTTCTCTGATCCTAACCTAACATTCCTCCACAAGAAGAAGCTTTATCTATTCTAAATTTCAGTAATAAGAAGTTTTGCTTCTTTTTAGGAATAAGGTTAGAGAGAAATTAAACGATGAATTAATGAAAACTCTCCCAAATCCCCACTTGCCCTTCTTTTACACGTGGAATATTGCCCAGTTTAATCCAAGGCATATGACTGCCATGAAAATCACTACCAACCGATACTTTTAAATTAAACTGCTCAATCATCCGATCGACCATTTGTCGGGTAGATACGGACTCAATCGCTGGTGGAAGCTCGACAGCATCGCCACCAAATTGAGCAAAAATTTCAATCAGATAACGAATATTGGTTGCTGATAAATCATAACGTGTTGGATGTGCCAATACGGCAAAGCCTTGACTCTGATGAATCACATCAATGGTTTCTTTTAGACCTAAACCATCAAATTTCACATAGGCTTTTTTACCTTCTTTAATATATTTATCAAAGGCTTGTTGTGGACGTTGTACAATACCTTTTTCAACCAAAGTTTTAGCAATATGCGTTCGTGTCACACGATCCGCTTCACCGTCTACTTTTGCAATGACATCGGCATAAATATCTTGACCAATTAAAGGAATCAGCAAGTCACAAATTTGTTTGGAACGTACAGCACGAATTTTTTTTTGTTCTGCTAAAAGTTGTTGTAATGGCTCAGGATTTTGCATATTTAATGCAACAATATGTACTCCATAACTTTTTTTTGTAGCAGGTCGTGACCATTGACTTGAGATTTCCACCCCTGAAATCAGTTGCATTCCCAGACGTTCAGCACAATTTTGCGCGCGTACCACACCATCCATCGTGTCATGGTCTGTCAATGCAAAGGTCTTTATACCCAGTGCATGTGCAGCTTCTATTAATTCTTCAGGACTGAAAGTTCCATCTGAAATTGTACTATGCGTATGTAAATCGACACCAATCATTGTTTGTATTATGCTAAGCCACCAAAATTGGAATATTGTACTGTAGCATGAAAGCGCTATTTGATTACCTACCTATTATTATCTTCTTTTATTTTTATAAAACGACAGATCCCAAAGACAATCAACATCCTCTCCTTGAACTCATTGGCAGTACAGGCAATGCCGATCAGAACCATATTTTGGTTGCCACTTGTGCGTTGATGATTTCGACCCTTGTGGTCTATGGCTGCTTATTCTTTGCTCAAAAATTCAAACTCGAAAAGATGCAATGGTTTATTGTCATTATGTCTTTGATTTTTGGTGGAGTTACGCTTGCTTTTAGCGATGTTACTTTTATTAAAATGAAAGCAGTCATTTTAAATCTTGGTATAGGTATAGGCTTTTTAGTTACACCTTTGTTTAACAAAGAACGCTTACCGATTATTCAAAAGATGCTAGGCTCTATGCTAGATTTAACACGTCAAGGTTGGATGCGTCTAAACTGGGCATGGTGTGGTCAATTCTTTCTATTAGCAGCATTACATTACTTTTTTGGTTTCTTGTATATGGATGGCAAATACTGGGGCGAATTTACTGCATTTGGCGATATTATCGTATCCTTGAGCTACCTAGCTGTTATACTGTTTTGCTTAAGAAAACATTTTAAAACCTCAGATTAATTAGGTCAGATTTCATGCCTTTATTTGTCATTACCTGTACCGACCAAGATGGTACAGTTGAAAAACGTCTTGCAGTTCGCCCTCAACATATTGCTCGTTTAGAAAAATTAGATGCTGAAGGACGTGTAATCGTTGCTGGTGCAATGCCAAAAGATCGTGAAAACCCTCAAGCAGGTTTTTACGGCAGCACGATGATTTTAGACTTTGAAAGTCGTGAAGCACTAGATGAATGGTTAAAAGATGAACCTTTCCTAAAAGAACGGGTTTATAGTCATGTGGATGTCAAACCATTTAATAAAGCGTTTCCTAAAGGATAAAATGATGCGCGCTGTCATCCCAAGCTTAGTTGTTTTATCCCTATTTGGTTCATCCCTCTCATGGGCTGAACCAGCTCCAAGCGCTACCACAACGACTGAGAGTCAACTTACTCAACCTCATAAACCCAGTATTATTCCTGCTGTGGCTGGTGCAAATGCAATTGTACAAAATCAAGCACAGCTTAAAGAGAATAAACCGTTAACAGCCGAACAAATTGTCAAAGAAAAAGCCTCTCAAGATGCAAAAGTCAAAGCTTTGGTCAAAGACCAAGCAACTCGTCTACAACAACTTGAAAAAGCCAATTTAGAAGCCCTTACACAAAACCAAGAATTACAGTTAAAAAATGATAATTTAGGTGTACAAGTTCAAGTGTTACAAAGTGAACAAAGTGCTCAAATGTTTTTGTATGGTGCTGCCACAATTGCAGTTGGCGTACTCCTCGGTTTTTTAATTGCAAGTTATATTTATACCAAACGTCGTCGTCAGTGGTAAGCCACTGACTTTGCCTCGTCTAACCACTTTCTCACTTATTTAATCGCTTAAAAGGTTATCTACGTTGTCAAATGCCATTCAAACCGCCGACTTAGATTGGCAATGTGTTGATGGAATCGAAGTTCCTATTTCTAAACAATTTGGTGATGTCTATTTTTCAAAAGATAATGGATTACTTGAAACACGCCATGTATTTTTAAATGGGAATGAGCTACCCGATCGTTTAGCAAATTTAAATAATTTTGAATATTTTAGTGTGGGTGAAACAGGTTTTGGCACAGGTCTAAATATTTTAGCGTTATGGCAGTTATGGCAACAAGTACGTCCAAATAATCACAGTCATTTACATGCGATTAGCGTTGAAAAATTTCCATTGTCTAAACAAGATTTGATTCGTGCTCTGAATGTTTGGACTGAACTTAAGCCATTGGCAGAACAACTCATTCAACAATATCCATTGCCAATTGCAGGTTGTCACCGTTTAAGCTTTCCTGATGAACGTTTTTCTATTGATCTGTGGCTTGGTGATGCACATGATGTATTTCCTTTAATGGCAAAAACACATCAGGTCAATGCTTGGTTTCTAGACGGTTTTGCGCCGTCATGTAATCCTGATTTATGGGAAGAAAATATTCTTCATCATATTATTCGACTTTCTGACGTTGGAACAAGCTTTGCTTCATTTAGTGTTGCAGGGGTACTAAAACGCGGTTTAAAACAACATGGTATCTCAATTTCACGACCAAAAGGTTTTGGGCATAAACGTGAAATGCTCAAAGCGATGTGGAATGCACCAGAAACACAGGAAAATATTGATTCAAACAATGAAGCCTCTGAAAATATTCATTTAACTCAAAAAAAAACTGTATTAAATGCATCCCCTAACTTTACTCAGCGCCAGATTGCGATTATTGGCGCTGGAATCGCAGGTTTAAGTGCTGCATGGGCATTTGCCGAGCGTGGTCATCAAGTCAGCATTTACGACCAATCAGCGCCATTGGCAGGTGCTTCAGGTAACCCCCTTGCCTTACTGAATCCAAAACTTAGCCCAATTGCACAGACATCAGATCATTTGATGACATTAGCATGGCAATATGCCAAGCACTACTATCCTCAGTTTCATGCTTTTCGCCCGCTTAGTATTCATCAAATGCTGCAAAAAAACCCAGAAGAGGCATTGGCTTTAGTTGAACAATATAGTTCTGAGGTTTTTGAATATGGTGTCGCAAGCAACTTTGAGCTGAAAACCCAATATGACAACTTAAAATTAAAACAAGCAGGTGCTGTATTACCACATCAACTTCGTGATCAGATCCTTGAACATCCTTTGATTCATTTCCAGCATGCACATATTTCGAGCTGTGCAAAAAATACAGAGCATGACACGCAACTTCAACTTTTAGATGAAAATCAAAGTAGCTTAGGGAAATTTGATCACGTTATTATTTGTTGTGCGCGTGAAAGCCAAGCATTTTTTTCACATTATCCACGCCTTAGAGCAATTCGAGGACAAGTTAGTTGGCTTAAAAATAGTCATAAAACTTTAAATCCCCAATTTGCCTATAGCTTTGGTGGTTATTGTATGCAATTCGATGCTGAACATTTGATTACAGGTGCTTCTTTTTACCCTGAACGTGATGATACAGAAGTACTGCCTGAAGACCATGCTCATAATTATAGTCTGATCGAAGATGCCTTTCCTGAATATGCCAAAACTTTACCCAGTATAGACACTTGGCAAGGTCGTGCTTCTGTACGCGCACAAACTTTGGATTATTTTCCAGTCGTTGGGCAAGGTGTTGAGCACATTGAGCTGTATACACTAGCAGGTTTAGGTTCAAAAGGTTTTTTATTTGCGCCGTTGTGTAGTGAAGTCTTAGCTGCATTGGTTTTAAAAGAAGCTTGCCCTATTTCACAAACTTTATTAGAAAAACTCAGCCCCAAACGAGGTCAAAAGAAAGTACGTGTACGTAAACCTTATTATCAAGCACCAAATGGCTAAGTTATTTTTAAAAAGTATTTTTTATTTTCAATATTAAAAAAGCGCCTTACGGCGCTTTTTTTTATGCTTCTTGCTCCAAAGGCAAGCCCGCATCACGTGCTGCACGTGTACCACCCATAAGCACGACATAATCTCGAGAGTCATCTAAACTTTCTAATTTTTCAGCCGCACGTGGTGCTTTACTGCCACCACCGCATAAAATATATATAGGCTGATCCGAATCCACTTGAGTTAAACTTTCCGCAGTTAAGCTGTCTATGGGCTGATTAACAGCGCCTTTAACATGCCCTTCAGCAAAAGCTTTCGCATCACGAACATCCCAGATAATTGCATTTTCTGGGAACTCAAATGTTGTAATTTCTTGTTTACGGATCATTGTACACTCCTTTGATGTAAACAACACTTGGCAAATGAAGAAAACATCCCTAGCATCTCAGATATTCTTTCACTTTGTAAAGGTCTAAACCATGCCTTCTTTCGATATTGTTTCAGAATTAGAAGTTTTTGAAGTAAATCATGCAGTTCAAAACACTCAAAAAGAGATCTTAACTCGTTTTGACTTCCGCGGACAGGATGTTTCTATTGAATTAAATGAAAAAGCCAAAGAAATTAAAATTTCAACTGAAAGTGATTTCCAATGCGAGCAAGTCTATAGCATGCTTGAAAATCATTTCTTTAAACGCAAAGTCGATATTCAAGCACTTGATCCACAAAAAATGACGGCTTCTGGTAAAAACGTGATCCAAGTCATTAAACTTAAAGATGGTCTTGACTCTGATACTGCAAAAAAAATTAATAAAGCCATTAAAGAAAGTGGCATCAAAGTGCAATCATCTATTCAAGGTGACAAAATTCGTGTGACCGATAAAAAGCGCGATACTTTACAGCAAGTCATGGCGTTTTTAAAAGAACAGCAGTTTGGTGTTCCTTTACAATTTAATAACTTCAAAGACTAAGTCTTTCCTGTTTGCTATAGGTTAAATTATGACTCAGACCAATCGTCTATCTAAGCTGGTAAATGCCACTTCAAAACTTCCAAAAGGAATTCAAAGTACAATTCTCAGTAAAGCTTTTGGTCGAGTCGTACCTATGGTTGGTACAGCAAAATTACGTTATGTAGAAATCACCCCTTCACGCGTTGAAGTGAAAATCGAAAATAATAAAAATATGCAAAATCATATTGGTCAAGCACATGCTTGCGCCATGGCTTTAGTCGCTGAAACTGCAACAGGTTTTGTAACAGGAATGAATATTCCTGACTCATGCATTGTGCTCATCAAACACATGAATATTCAATTTAAACGTCCATCTAAAGGTGGTTTAACCGCCGTTGCAACGCTCACAGATGAACAACGTAAAATGATGCAAGAAAGTGAAAAAGGTGAAACCCTTGTTCATGTCATCGTAAAAGATGAGTCAGGACAAGAACCTATTCAATGTGAAATGCTTTGGGCTTGGGTTGCAAAGTCACATCTGAAAAACAAGTAACTAAAAATCAAATAAATGTAAATAAAACTTACTTTTAGGTAAGTTAAAATTTTACCAAATTACTTAAAATAAGTGACGATTATTCACTTTATTGATCATCCATAAAACATCAAGATGATATTTCAAAAATCATCTTGAGAAAAAAATGTCAGTATTTACTGTTAAAAAAACTTTAGCACTTGGCTCTATTCTTACGGCTTTGTTACTTGTTGCATGTCAGCAAAACCCTCACCAAGTCGCTGCCTCTGTCACCGATAAAACCCTTAATGCAATTTCATCTACACAACAAGCTGAACAAAACAAAAAAATTGTGGTCGATTTTTATGAAGGCGTATTTTTAAAACACCAAGTCAAAGCCTATTCTGACCTTTATATTGGTGATCAATATATTCAACATAATCCACATGTTCCTGATGGCAAAGCACCTTTTGTAAATTACTTCACTCAACATTTTCAAGAACATCCAGAAGCAAAAAGCGTAATAAAACGTGCGGTAGCTGAAGATAATTTAGTCTTTTTACATGTTCATTCTACCCAAAACGACCAAGACCGTGGTGTAGCAATTGTTGATATTTTCAGAGTTGAAAATGGTAAAATTGTTGAACATTGGGATGTACAACAAGACGTTCCTGCACAAAGTGCTAACACCAATACGATGTTTTAAAAACCACTGATCTTTGCAATTTAAGAGAATAAAACTTTACGCTTATTCTCTTAAAGCAATATTGAGTTTAGAAATAATTCCTTCGTAACCTTCAAATAAAATTGAGTTACTTAAAGCTGTTTCTTGTGAAGCCTCAATTTGTTCTTTGCCATAAAAAGGTAATAAATATTCAACAAAATCTTCACGAATACAAATCACCGAATAAAGCAAAAGATCTCTATTATATTGATCCTTATTAAACAAAATATCTACGTCTTCACCAATATATGCTTTCAGCTCCTCAAGTGTACCAATTTTCATTATCCTTTCAATTTCAGACTTATAAGACAATGTATAAAGATTTTCTAGAAACTCAGTGAAAGTTGAAGCAACACGAAAAATTGGATTTTCTAGCCCATGAACTTCAACAAAATAAACATGATGATCTTTATGATCTGCAATATTCAAAGCAAGTAAATTTCCACCCTGATCTCGTCCAATCGCTAAAAATTCACTTGTCTTCGCATATTCAGGATATTCTTGTAATTCTAAAAATGTATTTAAATTCTCTTGTAAACTCTCATATTTTGTTTCTTTCAATCCAAAAAAATAATGTAATAACGAAGCCCCTTCTTCTTTAGATATTAAAAAAACCTCGTGAATAGGTTGAACACCATCATAAAATTTCAAATATTCTTTGTAATCTAAAGGTAACTCAGTTTTTAATTGTTGCTCAAAAACCGCAATTTCGAGATCTGAAACTGGAGATTTACTTTGTTCCTTAAAAACACTTCCAAAATTTTTCATTTTATTCCTTATTATTTTCAATCCAACTTCAATTAAAAATCCCAAACAATGTTGGGATTTTTAATTGAAAAGTTAAGCACTTTGCGCAGCAAAAAACTTCTCTTTGACTTCATCAGGAATTTGGCGTTTATTTCCAGTGACATCAACTGCAACAAAGGTAAATACACCTTCGGTTACCCGTTTTGCAGAACGTGAACTGTCATGGCTGTCCCATACTTCGATCTGCATTTGAATTGATGTATTGCCTACTTTTAAAATTTTGGTATAGCAACTGATGACATCACCAACTTTGACTGGAACTAAAAAAGTCATTTGATTAATTGAAATCGTTGCACAGCGTCCCTTACTAAAACGCTCAGCATGAATTGCACCAGCCAAATCCATTTGTGAAACAATCCAACCACCAAAGACATCACCACTCCAGTTGGTATCTGCTGGCATTGCGATCGTTTGAAGGGAAAGCGTACCTTCAGGTTTTACATGAGAATCTGACACATTAACTCCAAGCTGAGAATTGATTAAGAAGCTTGCACTTGCTGATCCAACCATTCTTGCAACTGACTAGAACGTAAAGCGCCGCTTATTCTAGCAATTTCTGTCGTTTTATTCATTAAAACTAATGTTGGAATACTACGAATACTAAAAGCACTACTTAAACGAGGATTTGCTTCTGTATCAATTTTAGCAAAAATCACGTGCGGATTATTTTTTGCAACCTCAGCAAAATGTGGTGCCATCATTTTACAAGGTCCACACCATTCAGCCCATAAGTCAATTAAAATAGGTAAATCACTATTGCTCACAAAATGGCTAAAATTTTGCTCATTTAATTCAATTGGAGCAAGTGGAACTAAGTTCTGATGACATTGACCACAGCTTGGTTGTGCAGTTAATTTATCTTCAGGGACACGATTTTTCGCGCCACATGCTGGACATACAATGATCATGAGCTCACTCCAATATGTTGATGTAAGAACTCTAATTGGGTCAAAATTGCTTTTTCCAACCATTGACCATGATAAATATCATAATGGGAGATATTCCACTCATAATATTGCACAAAAGGGGCAATATTCGTTGCAGCTTCACGACTTGATGCAATCGGTACAACTTGATCTTTTTTAGCAGCAATAAACAATACAGGAATGTTAATTGTTCTCACAGTTTGAATTGGACGATAACGAATTAAATTAAAAAATACCCGTGCAGGAACTTCACCACTCCAATAATAGTCAGGATTTACAATCGACATATAACCATTGTAACTCTCTCTCGTTGGAATAAAACATAAGTTAAAAGGATGCACAACGGGTAAGGTCTTTGGCTGCATTCCAATAATCTTAGTACTCATATAATCTTGACTAGATAATTTCAAGGCTTTAGGTAAGTAATGAATAGGATAAAGTTTCGCAGTTTCGGCACCATCTACAAATGGAATTTGCACCATCACTGCCTGAATATTTTTAATTTCAGAAGCCAGTGTTAATACATATCCTCCGCTTAATGATGTTCCCCACAATATAATTTTTCGTTGATTAATACATTTTTTGGTACTGACATAAGCGACAACCGTTTTCCAATCATTCAGTTGATCTGTTAATGAGATTTGTTCACGAGGAGAGCCCGTACTCCCACCCCAATATCGATAGTCAAATAACACAACTGCATAACCCGCCTGTGCAAATCGCTTCGCATATTCAATCAGACGAAATTGTCTTAAAGCTGCAAATCCATGTGCCATTACAATTACTGCTGGTTTTTTTATATTTTTAGGTCTATAAAAATCAGCAGCTATGACCTCCTGACCGCTTGGTACATACAGTGGCTCAACTGTATACGCGTACATAAGCACTCCATTACGTTATATTTTGTTAGTTTTATCTTATAAATTGCTTCATCACTGAATAGTAAGACAAAGCTTAATGCTATGATACTAACATAGTTTTTTTAAATATTGTGGAGCGTCATCATGAGTGACAATGTTGGATTTGCAGGTCAAATTGGTTCTGAACATATTTCTCAAGTCGTTGAGAAAGGCTTTAAATCGATTATTAATAACCGCCCAGATCTAGAAGGTGGTTCTGAACAACCTACAAGTGCTCAAATTGAGGAAGCAGCACGTAATGCTGGTTTAGATTATGTTTATCAGCCTGTAGTTGCAGGTCAAATTACTGAAGTGGATGTACGTGCTTTTGCGAATCATTTCAATGAACTACCTAAACCTGTTTTAATGTTTTGTCGTACAGGTAATCGCTCAAATAACTTATACCAACTTGCAAAACAGATGGATTTATTAGACGACTAATTTATTCGCTTTGATCTATAACATTAATGATGATTTTAAATACAAAATTAAAGTTATAGATCAATTCCACTATATCCTCATTTTTTTGATTTTTAGTTTGCTCAATTATTTTTAAAACTTACAACTTAAGTAACTATTTACAACAGATTTCTTTTTATTCTCTCCTTACTATACTGCAATTATTTTTCTTTTAGATTGAAAATAAACGCTCAAAAGTATGAGGATTTTAATGTATGAACAAATTTCTTTTGGTTATTTTATGCTGTTTAAGCCTAGCAGCATGTAGCTCAATGAATGTTAAGCCAACTGTTGGTGTGAGTATGGGAAGTTCTATTTAATCTCTATACTATAAAAAACAGCGCCGAGGCGCTGTTTTTAACTATATTATTTTAATAAATAACTCCAAGGAAATGAGTAATTATTACATTCATTTCCATAAGGACTGGTATCAAATGGTTGACTTGTTTCTGCGTCCAAATCTGTTTTTAAAATTCCTAAACGATAATTCATACTAGACTGGAGTGTTTTACCACTAACACTTGTTTTAGCTGTAATTTCAACACTTTGCCAACCAGCATAACGACGTAAGTAATTGACTCTAAAGTCAAATTTACCAGTACTGTCCGTTGTATAAGTGAAGGTTGTGTTAATTTCGCCTGTCGGAGAAACAAAACCTGTTGCCAATTGTGTATTTTTCAAGTCATTTAATTGACAATAATTTTGATCTCGACCATCATTTTCAAATTTTTCTAATGCTTCAATTAATGCTTCAATCTGAACTTTTTCAGCATCAGTTAATTTAGGATCAGCAAGTGTCGATTTTAAAGTTAAAACTTGACCATCTTTAGCTTGATCAAGCCCTTTCTTGAGATAAAAGACACCAGTTCCAGCAGATAATACTTTTAATGAAAGTGTAACTGTCTGATTTGCTAAAGGTTTACCATTAATATCAACAACATGTGCAGAAGCTGCTTCACTGTAATAATTTGCATCAGCAGTCTTTTGTAATTCGCCCGAATTACCAAATGTGATATTTCCTATAGGTTGTGCAACCGCAGCAGAGACTACTGAAATTTTTGTTGATTGTTTACTTGTTACACCATTCGCATCTGTTAACTCTGCATTTAAAGTAATACCATTCGCCAATAGGTTAGTTGCATTTGTACCTGTGGCTGCTGGTAATGAAATATTAAAAACAGCATTACCAGAAGTATCTGTTAAAGCCTTTGATGAACCATCAATCGTCACGCCATTTTTTAAAGTATCTTGAATAGCAAGAGTAACTGTTTGTCCTTCTACCCCACCACCATTCACATCTACTGCCTTAATAGTAACTTTTGCATTATCCCCTGTTACAAGCAACGTTGGTTTATTCGTTGACATATTTAGGAAATATTGCGCGGTAGATGTTTCACTATTAATTGATTCAAGCGCTTTTAAAATCGTTGTTTGTGTAATCGTTTTTTTCGTTCCATCAGTAAACGAAGCATTTAAACGAATACCTTTTGCGAGTAAAGCTGCTTTATCTTTAATATTTTGAGCATCTAGTTTAATATTAAAGTTTGCGTTTCCAGATGTATCTGTTTTAACTTTAGATGCTCCATCAATAGTAATACCATTAGTAATGGTATCTTCAATAGCTAACGTTACATCTTGATCTACTACACCACCACCATTTTCATCAACAAGTTTTATTGTAATTGTTGCAATATCTCCTGAGATTAACATTGATGGTTTATTTGATGAAATTACTAAATGATAATTTGTTTTAACAGCTTCAGGTGTTGTAGGAGGTGTTGTTGTTCCACCACCCGAATTTCCCCTCTCAAAATAGCCATCACTCCCACCACCACCACAACTTGCTAATAAAATAGAAATCGCAATAGCAGATAGCTTCAAATGCATTTTATTATTTGTCATCGATTACCCCAAACCCTATGGTTATTTTCTTAGTAAATTTGTAATTAAAATCCCTGCTATGTAACCACAATTCACGTTTTGTGTAAATAATGATATATAGATAATAGACACTAAATATCCCTTTTATAGCTAAGGATTTGAAATATGTTAGATCTTATTATTATTGGTGCAGGTACAGCAGGTATTGCTGCATATAAAGAAGCTGTAAAATATACCCAAAATCTGCTTATTATTAATGATGGTCCTTGGGATACAACATGTGCACGTGTTGGCTGTATGCCAAGTAAAGTTCTTATTTCAAGTGCAAATCGTCTATATGATATACAACATGCCGATGAAGTTGGATTAGCGATTAAAGCAGAAATTGATACAACACAAATCATGACTCATGTGCGCCAACTTCGTGACCGATTTACAAAAGCGACATTAAAAGATGTAGAAAGTTGGGATAATTCACATAAAATTTCAGGTAAAGCAAAATTCATTAATCACAACACTATTGAAGTGAATCAACAACAATATCAAGCTAAAAATTTTATCATTGCTGTCGGTTCAACACCAACCTTTGATTCAGAATGGAAAAAAGAATTACAAGAACGCCTGATTACATCCGACCAAATTTTTGAATTAGAGAAACTTCCCAAATCTTTAGCTGTTATAGGCAGTGGTGTAATTGCTATTGAATTAGCCCAAGCAATGCAACGGCTTGGTGTAGAGACAACCGTTTTTGCACGTAGTCAAAAAGTTGGTGCTCTTTCAAGCCCTCAATTACAAGAGTTAGCACAACTGACTATTTCTCAAGAGCTAAATATTTTATTTAAAACACTACCACAAAAAGTTGAAAAAATAACACAAGGAGTAAAAATTCATTATTCTCAAAATAATGAAAATAAAAAGCTTGAGGTTGATTATTTATTAGTTGCTACAGGTAGACAATCTTTGCTAAACACCCTAAGTTTGGAAAATATTCATCCAGAATATCAAGATCTAAAAAAACTACCTGTCAATACTCAGACGAAGCAATTAGCAAGCTTACCTATTTTTATTATTGGGGATGCTTTTACAAATACACCTATTCAACATGAAGCAGCTCATGAAGGTAGAATGGCTGCACATAACTGTCTTAATACTCCAATTAAAAATATTAAGACATTAACACCACTTGCTATTATGTTTAGCTCACCTGAAATGGCAACAGTAGGACAAAGCTATCAAACCTTAAAAGAACAAAACATTGATTTTATCACTGGCTTCGCCTCCTATCAAAAACAAGGACGTGCCCTCGTACTAGGTAAAAATAAAGGTGCTATTGAAATTTATATCGATAAAAAATCAAAAAAGCTCTTAGGCGCAGAACTTTTTGTAGAATCTGCTGAACATCTAGCACACTTACTCTCTTGGATGATCGCTGAAGAAGTGACCCTTGATGAACTTCTTATAAAACCTTTTTATCATCCAACACTTGAGGAAGGATTACGCACTGCTTTAAAACATGCAAGGAGACAATTAGATTAATAAAAATATAACAAGGAATAATTGAAACAGTTATTCCTACTTTTTATCGAATTTATATTTTCTAACT
>NZ_PYIX02000039.1 GCF_003024515.2 Acinetobacter sichuanensis | reverse complement strand
GGCTTCTATGTTAGTTCCTTTACAGGACTAAAACCTATCAACATCTTAATTTTAATAAAATTAAGTGATCCAAGTGTACTTAACACTCTGAAGAATATTTAAAATAAATATTCTTCCTTGAGTAGCTGATTTATTGCTCTGGTAATTTAAAGTCAGATACAGATTGACGTAAAGAGTCTGCCATATTTGCCAATTCAGAGACCGAACGTGCCGTATCAAATGTTGCCGTTGTGGTTTGAGATGTAATCTCTTGTACAACGTTCATCGTATTCGCAATATGACCTGCTGAAGCTGACTGTAATTTTGCTGAATCTGAAATGTTTTCAATTAATTTCGCTAAGCTTGTTGATACACTTTGAATTTCGTCCAAAGCAACACCCGCATCTTTTGCTAAGTGAGCACCACGTACAACCTCAGAAGTCGTTTGCTCCATGGAAATAACGGCTTCATTTGTATCTGTTTGAATGGTTTTTACTAAAGTTTCAATCTGTTTCGTTGCTGATGCTGAACGTTCAGCAAGACGCTGTACCTCATCGGCTACAACTGCGAAACCTCGACCTGCCTCTCCTGCCATAGATGCTTGAATTGCCGCATTTAAAGCCAAAATGTTTGTTTGGTCTGCAATATCATTAATTAGAGAGACGATATTACCAATCTCTTGAGAAGACTCACCTAATCGTTTAATACGCTTAGATGTTTCTTGAATCTGCTCACGAATCGTGTCCATCCCTTCAATTGAACGATTTACAACTTCTGCACCATTTGAAGCAATTTGTACAGAACGTTGTGCTACATCCGCAGACTCAGTGGCATTCGCAGATACGTGTTCAATAGATTGAGCAATTTCATTAATCGCTGTAGATGCACCAGCAATCTCTTGAGCCTGATGCTCAGAAGCTTCAGCCAACTGGTTCGTAATGGTCTGAGTATTTTGGGTATAGTTTGCAACTTCTTGTGAGGTTTCATTAATTCGAGATACAAGATCACGTAGTTGGTCGATTGCGAAGTTAATCGAGTCGGCAATTGCACCTGTAAAGTCCTCAGATACTGTTGCATACGAACTCAAATCACCATCTGCCAAATCTGCAATCTCATCAAGTAAACGTAAAATTGCGTTTTGGTTACGGTCATATTCATCTTGTAAACGTGTTACACGAACTTTATCTGAAACACTACGCAAGTTCAGCAATTTAATCACTGAAAATAAGAACCCAGCCAAGGCTAAAACTAAAAAAATACCTGGAATAACTGTTTTCGCCCATGAACTGGTACTTAAATTATTGAGGTCTTTTAACAACTGATCTGATTGTGAAAAAATATTAGAAGATGCTTGACGAACTTTAACAATTTTTGATGAATTTTTTAAAATTGAGTTAGATGCAGATTTTAAAATATCATTATAGTCCGCTTGAATACTTTCTAATGATTCACGCATAGAAGGTTGTTCAATACGCAATACACCAAGTTCCGAATTTCCTTTTAACTGCGCTTCTAAATAAGCACCAAAAGTTTCTGTATCCGCGTTAAAGTCATCTGCTGATGCACGTGCATTTTCAGAACCACTTAATACTGAGGAAATAGAACGTAAAATACGTTCAGCAATGAATACTTGGTTTTTTGCAATAACAACCTGAGAAGCTGGCATATTTTCACGTGCCATTTGGTTTACCATGAGGTTATATTCCGCTTGGATCCCAGGAATCGCTTCTTCCATTGTAATATTTGTATCATATAAGTGGTTAATTACTTTCTGTTCAGAAGCAATTAAATTAATATCATCAGATACCTTAGCCCATAACTGACTGACCACTTGCATTTCTTTATTTGCTGGATGAATATCCTCAACAATTTCTAGGTTTTCATCAAATCTTTTTTGTGAAGCAACCAGTTCTTTGATCGCATCTTCTTTACCTGAAGCAGTTGCCTCAGTTGCCTGACGTGATATTTTTTGTGATAAGAGCTTTAACTCACCAACACTACGCGTTAAATCATTGTTTCGTGGAACATTATATAACAATGCAAGCAAACAAATAAGCGCCAATACAATTGTTAAAAAAGCAATAATAATATACGGCTTGGATTTTTCACTATCACCGAATAGCTTTGAAAAGTGATCAAGTCTAGATTGTAGTTTTGACACTACAACTGGACTACCTTTCTGCGTATTCTCAGATGTATTTTTCTTTTTTAGCTTAAAGCCCATTCAGCTTCTCCCCGAAACGCGTAACTGTCATTGAGCGTAGAAACTCATTTATTTAAATTTTTCCGATGCATTCATGTACTTAGGATCATTCAACAATTGACTAAACAAGAATATATTCCATGCACGATTATGCTGTTGAAAATATCCCTGACAATATGTTTTTAGATTTTTTTCTAAATTGTTATTCTCTGAAAAAAAACCTTTTTTATTAAAATGTTGAATACCTAAAACTTGATCTACAACCAGCCCGACATAATGATCATTATGGCTTATGCATAAAACTTTTTGTGTTGGTGAGAACTGACTTCGTTGTCCAGAAATAAAAAATGTTAGATCTGAAACAGACAGTAAACGCCCTCGAATATTAGCTAATCCTTTCACCCAATTTTGTACATTAGGAACAGGTGTACATTTAGGTGGATAAATAACTTCGGTGACTTCACCTAATGGAGCAACAAAATATTGCCCCATAATTTCAAATGCAATGCCTGACCATCTATTTACTTCATTTTCTTTGTCTGCATAGTTTTGATTACCACGCTTTGACAGCCGAAGTAGTTCGATAAATCCATTTGCTGCCATAATTATCCCACATTGAGATATTGTTTAATCACATTGATTAAGACATTCTCGTCAATTGGTTTGGTTAAATAATCACAAGCACCTTGGCGTTTTCCCCAAACACGATCGGTGTCCTGATCTTTGGTACTTACAATTACAATGGGAATATGTTTCGTTGTTGCGCCACGTGCAATTTGTCGTGTTGCCTGAAAACCATTAACGCCAGGCATAACTACATCCATTAAAACTAAGTCTGGCTGTTCAGCTTGTGCTAGTGTGACACCATCTGCACCATTATTTGCTTCTAAAACTTCATAGCCATGTTTACTTAAAATTTCTTTAAAGCGATACATCTCTGTAGGAGAATCATCAACAATTAAAATTCGTGCCATTTTTTACTCCCATTCAGAATTTCGTTTTTAAACATGCTTCCGAATAGCATTTAATAATTCATCTTTACTAAATGGTTTTGTTAGATATTCGTCAGAACCAACCACCTTCCCTTTTGCTTGATCAAACAAACCATCTTTACTTGACAACATAATTACAGGGATATTTTGATAATTTTGAGAGTTTTTAATCAGTGCACACGTTTGATAACCATCTAAACGTGGCATCATAATATCAACAAATACAATATCTGGATTTGCTTCAGCAATTTTTGATAACGCCTCAAAGCCATCAACAGCAGTAATCACCTCACAACCTTCACGTTGTAAAAGCGTTTCAGCCGTTCGACGAATTGTTTTAGAATCATCAATGACCATGACTTTTAAATTTTGGAATTTCTCTTCCATTTAATGCCCTTCCCCATAAATTCAGAGATATGAAGTTCTGAATACATTTATTTTTTGAAATTTATCAGCCTTATTTAACATACATTTGCTCTCTTTATCAATGAAGATTTAAAGAAACTTAGGAATATGCCGAAAAACAGTGATAAAAGCCGAGTAAATGCTAATTTACAGTTGATTAGAGAACTTATATATTCTTAGAATGCATCATTAGATTTATATACGATTCAATTAAGTTATTAAAAAAATTATTGAGTGATGTTGTCGCTTTATTTGGGGAAAAAAGGGATGCAACAACTAATTTCTAAATATATGCTCTATAAAAAATCTTTCAAAAAAAGCTTTTTAGCATTATTTTTTGGGGTTTTAAATATCATATTACTGTCGCATAGTTTTGCGGCTGAGACACAGCCTAAAGCAGTATGGTACCGTTATTATGATCAAGGTGTTGCAAATATCAGTAGCTCCATTACACCTGCTCATATTCGTCATGGCTATGAAGCACTTGATATTAATATGCAAGTGATTCGACGGGCTCATCCCTATAATGCTGAAAAAGACCTACAACAAGCAGGTGCTCGCGCCCAGCAAGCACAACGCTATGAACAAAATGCACGACTAAAACGAGCTTATAGTAATAGCACTGTTGCGACCAATAAGAAAAATGAACACCTTGCAAGTATCAAAAAACAAATTTCAACGCAGCAAGCACGACTGAAGCTTTTACAAAATGACCGAATTATATTAAAACGACAAGAAATTGAACATTTCCGTAAAGGGACAACTGTGCCCATCGAGCTTAAACAAGCGATCCAATATAATAGTGAAAATATCAACCAAACCAAGAATAATATTACGAACCTACAAAATAGTTATCGTAAAACCCAAACTTTTTATGATGATATTATTCATCGTTTACAATCCCTAGAATAATTTTAAATACAATCATACCCAGCACAATTCTAAATCTTGTTTTGTGCATTTATTTAATTCCACGCCCCACATCAGCACGATATTCTTTCAAATTAAACATCTTCAATAATAATTTCCCTCAAAAGTACATTATCAAATGTTGCCTTGTTTTTTTTATCGTATAATCTCCTCTTTAATGCTTAAATTTTTAGGACAGTTTCCATGCGCGCGAGTCGCTTTTTATTTGCAACGTTAAGAGAAACCCCAAACGATGCTGAGGTGATTTCTCATCAGCTCATGTTACGTGCTGGGATGATTCGTAAATTGGCTTCAGGGTTATACACTTGGTTGCCAATGGGTGTACGTGTGTTAAATAAAGTTGAAGCCATCATTCGTGAAGAAATGAATCGTGCTGGCTCATTGGAAACACTCATGCCCGTAACACAGCCTGCATCTCTTTGGGAAGAGTCAGGACGTTATGTACAATATGGTCCTGAACTTTTACGTTTTAAAGATCGTCACACCAATGATTTTGTGCTTGGTCCAACACATGAAGAAGTCATTACTGATTTAGCACGTAATGAGCTAAAAAGTTATAAACAACTTCCAATGAATTTTTATCAAATTCAAACAAAATTCCGTGATGAAATTCGCCCTCGTTTTGGTGTAATGCGTTCTCGTGAGTTTATTATGAAAGATGCTTATTCTTTCCATGTAAACCAAGCATCACTACAAGAAACCTATGATGTTATGTATGACACTTATTGTCGTATTTTCACACGTTTAGGTTTAGATTTCCGCCCTGTTCAAGCAGATACAGGCTCTATTGGCGGTTCAGGTTCTCATGAGTTCCATGTACTTGCTTCTAGTGGTGAAGATGATATCGCATTTTCAACTGCCTCAGACTATGCTGCAAACGTAGAAATGGCTGAAGCTGTTTTAGTGGGTGAACGCGCTGCTCCAACACAAGAATTAAGCATTGTTGAAACTCCAAATCAAAAAACAATTGCTGATGTTTCTGCATTTTTAAATACTGATCCAGCTCATTCTGTAAAAGCATTATTGGTTCAAGGTATTGCAGATGAACAAGGTAAAACACCTGTTATTGCTTTATTCTTACGTGGCGATCATGAACTTAATGAAATCAAAGCAGAAAAACATCCACTTATTGCATCTCCACTAACATTTGCAACAGAAGAACAGCTTGCAGAATATGGCTTAACTGCTGGTTTCTGTGGTCCACAGGGCTTAGTTGAAAAAGGTTTAACGGTTATTGTTGATCGTGCTGCTTCTGTATTATCTGACTTTGTTGCAGGTGCAAATGCAATAGACCAACATGCAACTGGTTTGAACTGGGAGCGTGATGCACAATTTACTGAAGTTTATGATCTACGCAATGTTGTAGAGGGTGATCCATCTCCAGATGGTCAGGGTACTTTACAAATTAAACGTGGTATCGAAGTTGGGCATATTTTCCAACTTGGGCAAAAATACTCTGAAGCACTGGGTTGTAAAGTCCTAGGTGAAGATGGCAAACCTTTAGTTGTCACAATGGGTTGTTATGGTATTGGTGTAACTCGTGTTGTTGCCTCTTCTATTGAACAAAACTTTGATGAAAAAGGTATTATTTGGCCAACCGCAATTGCACCTTTTGAAATTGCGATTGTTCCAATGAATGCACACAAATCTCCTCGTACCCTAGAAGCAGCAGAAGCACTTTATACAGAGCTACAAGCTGCGGGTTACGATGTGCTACTTGATGACCGTAATGAACGTCCTGGTGTGAAATTCTCTGACTTAGAGTTGACAGGTATTCCGCATCGCATTGTAATTGGTGAAAAAGGCTTAGATGCTGGTACTTTTGAATATAAAGGTCGCCGTGATAGCGAATCTGTAAATATTTCTAAAGAAGAATTATTGACAAAAATCTCTAAATAATCTTTAAATGGAAATATAAAAAATCCCGCTGAGTGCGGGATTTTTTATGCTAAGTTTTAGCAGAATGTTAATGTACCATAACAGTTTTTCGCAGGTTTTTGTCCTAAATCTATTCCTTGAATATCAACTCTCCCCCCAAACAATCCAACACCCGCAGTTAAAACAGAAAGTTCGATTCTCTGCGTAATTACTGGGTCCTTGATCGTCACATCAGGAAGAGATAACCACCAACCTCTTTGTGCTGCTACACTACGAAATGTTCCAGGAGATGCAACTGAAGGCCATTTAACACTTTGCTTTTGTAAACTTAGATAAAAGTCTTTTGTTCCACCCGTCCCATTAGAATTTTGTAATATAATCTCATGAATTGCTTTTACACTTTGGTTCACCAAATGCACATTGTCTAATTTTAAAGTAATCCCTAAACTTGCATTAGCAACCAATGGACCAATATCATTTACTACCGATGCCCTATTTAAAACTAAGGGAACTACAGTATCATCCACAAGAGCATTTGTAGGAATATTTAATATACAAGTAAACAGACCAACACATACACGAATATCTGAAATATAAGCACCTACTAAATTTAAATTTAAATCCCCTGATATCGAATTAATACCAGTATCATCATTAGGAGTTGAGGTATTATTATTTGTTCCTAATGAAAGCTTACCTAATGCTTCTAATGATCCAAAGCGGAATCCTACTATTTCTCGAGTTGCACTATTATCTGCATTTTTTACAGCAAACTCGATAAAAGGATTGGTAAGCTTAGCGTCACTTGCTGCATATTCACCATTGACTGGGTTAACCCCTGTTAATGCTAAATTATCAATATCAATATCACAGTTTCCTGCACCATTTACACCACCACATCCTAATTGTAACTTTTTAATATTAGCATTTAGTTCAATCTCAGCCTCCATTCCTAAACGATAAAAATTAAGTCCTTGGCTTGTATCATTCGTTCTAGTTAGGTTCATCAAAGCCTGTCCTTGTACTGCTGACAATTCTTCATCATTCAAAGACACCATATGATTTTCTTTTCCAATGGTCGTACTTATACTTGGTAGAGCTTCTAGATGAGCATTGTCAACATTATTTACATTTGCATAAGCAAATGATGTAAATGCTGAAAAAAGTAATATGGGTAAACCTTTCATGTGATCACCTATCCCTATATATTTTTTTATTTTTGTCTAAACACATAGACAGTTGATTATTTTTCACACAAAAATAATATCATTTATTAAAAACACTAAAACAGAAAATATTATTATTTCAGATGAATTACAAAAAAAGCGCCAAAAATGGCGCTTAAAGGTTAACAACAGAACAATCAGCAGAATGTTAGTGAACCATAACAGTTACGATAAGGAGCTTCCAGCATTGTGATGTTCCCATTTCTAGCATCTGCACTACCTGCTATATTTGCAACTAAAGAACTTGTTTTTTGATTAATATTTAATTCAAATCCATTAGGAATATACATACTCCAACCCGCATTGACAGCTTGAACGTAACCAGGATATTGTATGGCTTGTTTTGATAAAGCCAAGCCAAATGTATTAGATTTCACATTCAATTGATGAACATTACTCAAGTTATATGGCAAAACATAGCTATCTAATTGTGCTTTGGTGGTTCCTAAACCAGTTGCTAATTGATCTTTAATATAATTAGCAACACCATCACGCAATAGCGGCAATAGTGCATCAGCAAAACCATTTGCTAACCAACCTAATATACCACCAATATCTCTTCTCCTTAATGCTAAAGGATCAGTTGTTGCGCTTCCATAAATAATATCATCCACAACCCCACCTAGCTTAATTCCAGCAATCTGTGCTTGAGTTACTCTATTACCATTCACAGAAACAATTAAATTTTTTCTTGAAATTTCACTGGGATTTCCATTTTTCCCCTGCCCATAATCTGCTGTAATATTACGATAACTTACATAAGCTACCCCCCAGTTCAAAATTTCAGCATCATTAAGCCCCAAATATGCACTTGCATCAGTATATTGACTACGCCCGGCACTCGTAGCACAGTTTGCAGGAGCTTTACATGTAGGAGATACATCCGTTTCTCCCCGCATTGTAAGATTCGCAGTTCCTGTTAAATAACCACTAAAACTAGCTAGATTACCAAAACTTAATGGACCTTCAACTTCTGCTGCACCAATACGAACCCCAACCACTTCACGTGTAGAAGCTGAATCAGCATTTTTGATCGCAAATTGGTAAAAAGGATTGGTTAAATTAAAATCTTTCATTTGACCTTGAGCTTTATCACCCGCTTGAGCTTCTTGTACTGCCCCATCTGGTTGACGTGAGTCACTTTTTGGTATGGTAATACATGTTCCAGAAGCGTTCGCAATACATCCAAATGAAACATTTTGAATATCAATATCACATCCAGCCTTACTACCACTATTCACCCCTCCACAACCAAGTTGCAGGTTTTTAATATTCGCATTTAAGCCAATATTTGCCTCCATCCCCAAAGTATAAAAGGATAATCCTCCCTGATCCTGTCGATTTAAAGAATATAATGCCTGACCTTGTGTTTCAGACAACTCCTCATCAGTCATTGCAACAAGTGAACTCATCTGTGCAAAATTATGATCCTGTAATTTTGCTTCTGTGATAACTTGATTCTCTGTATCTGCGTAAATACAGGAGCTTATGAGCAATAATACAAAAAAATATAAATACTTCATCCCCATCCCCATTTTTGTATTAATTTAATTAATTTATTTCATAATCACGAGATATAGTACATATTTTAACACATTTAAGACACATTAAAAAATAATAATAAATATAAAATTCAAAAACTTAAACCAATGCAAGTCAAAAAACAATCAATCAATATTTAATAAAACTTAACAATAAAAAAGCGCCATTTCGGCGCTTTAAATATTTTTAAATAAAAATCAGCGTGGTGTAATACCAAATGTGCTACGAATGTTGCCGCCTGTCATCACCATCTGTCCTAATGTTTGTGGTGCAGGCAATACTGCTGGACTAGCCGATGTACCTAACACTTTTGGATATAAATTTACATCTGCTTTTAGGACATCTGTTGGATTACTAGTAGCATTTACTTTCATAGTATTTGTAAAAGTTATAGTTTTTGCATCCATACCTATTCGACTATTTAAGTTAAACTTTCCTGATAGTCCATCAATTCCTAGTTGTGATGGGGAGTCATATTGACCACTGCCTGATTTATCACTAATTCGTAAATAGTTTGCTGGAACTTGATTAGGAGCTGTACCAATAGTTCCTGCATTTAGTGTAATATCACCATAAATAACCAAACCAGTTCCTGTATTTGGTGCTAA
Organism: Acinetobacter sichuanensis; assembly: GCF_003024515.2. Taxonomy (GTDB): domain Bacteria; phylum Pseudomonadota; class Gammaproteobacteria; order Pseudomonadales; family Moraxellaceae; genus Acinetobacter; species Acinetobacter sichuanensis. The sequence continues at coordinate 32,014 of NZ_PYIX02000039.1, read as the reverse complement.
AATCAAATTAGCTGAGCCATCAATACGCGCTGATATACCAAATAAAACATCATTATAATTAGTAAAGTTATTACTTGGAACAAAGCAATTACTTGTTGAAAGAGTTGTACATGCGCTAGATACAATACGAGAACCAGGCAACTGACCGATTGCCACTTCAGCATCTAAAGCAGCTACTAATTTAGGTACATAAAGCCATAAACCGCTATCTACAAAACCCAATGTGCCTGTTAAGTTTGCAAATAAATTAATATTTCTTAATCCTGCATAGTAGTTAACTGTCTCACTACTATTGTTAGGATTAATTGCACCATCGATCAACATAATAGAGGTTGTTTTTGAGCCTATACTATCACGACCTTCCGTACTCATTGAGATACCAAAACCGAGTTTTTGCTCTGTATTATTAGCAGCTTTAATACCATAGAGACCAACATTACTATTCAAGTTATAAATAGGTAAGCCTAATCCCCATGTACCACCTGAGTTAGTTACTGGATTTACAATACTATTATCTGGGAATAATGAACCCTGACGAGCAATTGCTTGAAAATCCATCCCACGCACGGCAACGACTAAGGCATTAGAAGGCGTCGTACTTGGTGAATTATATAAAGCTGTTTTTAAAACCGAAGATGAAAAATTACCTGCATAAACTTTATTCAACAAAGCACTAATAGGAAAATCAATTGTATTGGTTTGTGCTGCATTAATATAAACATGACCAAAATTAATATAGGGTAAATCTGTATTCAGCACTGTTGGACTATTTGTTGTATCCTTACGAACTTGTAATGCTGTTAAATTTCCATAGCGCAATACATAAGCATTTTTTCCAGATAATCCTAAATCAAAATAGGTTTTTTGATCTGCTGGATTAGTTGTATCTTTCGCAAAGTCGGCTTTCATTTGCATATGCAAACCACCACTACCCGCTAAACTACCTGTTCCTGTATTAGTTGTTCCTGTTGTTGAAGCACCTAAAGTAGTGGGAGCATCACCATTAACCTTAATATACGCATTTTTAAGCGTACCAGAAGCACCTATTCGACCAAAACTTAAAATATCAGTATCCGTGCCTGTTGCTTGGTATTTGGTATAGTCTGAACCTACATTGGTTTTATAACGTAAATCGACATTTAAACCAGACTGTTTTTTCCCACTAAAATCTGGATCATCAACATCACCTAGGACTACAGTGTTCGCACTAGAAGTTTCTCCTTTTTTATTTGTTGATAATACTAAACCATCTGCTGGATCTAAATATAAATAACCATTACCTGCAAAGTTAAAGTTAAAGTCTTTTAAAATAAGTTGGTTAAATGACGAACCTGTATCTAGGGTGTAAAAAAGATTAGCATTTTTAAGACCGAAGCCTAAACTTGCTAAACTTCCACCATTAAATAGACCACTTTGAGTTTCAAGTGAAAATGTTAAGTCTTTACGATTTTGAAAAGTTAGCCCGCCCAAAGATTGACTATTTGCACCACTACAGTCGGCAGTAATACCTGCACCATTAGGACAAACAGCTAAACTCTTGATATTCATGGTTGCTGGACCAAATACTGCACCTAAACGTAATCCATTTGATGCAGCAGCACTAGCACCAGGTTTTCCGCCAACGTCTGCTGTAAATGCTGCCTTAAGTCCACCAGACTTATAAGGTGTGGTTTCGATATTACTCATATTGACGTTAAGGACACTATTTGCGCCTGTTGAAGTTTGAGTACTATCTTTCCAATTGACCTGACCAATTTGCACTTTGGTTGCATCTATTTGCAGACTGATCCCATCTTGACCTGAGATCTGACTTAAAGAGCTATCTTCTAGTTCCTGTAAAGCAAAACCATGCTGAGCATATAAAATACTCAAAGTTAATAGATTTAACTGTATTATTTTTTTTCTCATCACTTATTCCTACCTGTGATTATTGTCCATCTTAAAACTATAAGACAGTTTTTAACAACGTGATGCACCCGATGTATTACCACTACATCCAAAAACTTTTAATGTTCCTGCAAGCGCAAGATTTCCATGCATATTTAATCCCGTAAAGCCCGTTTCCTGACCACGGTCATAAACCGATGCTATCGTATCTGGATATCTAATATTATTTAAATACCCTTTTGTTGCTGGGTTTGTGCCACCATCCGCATCTTTTTCAATTTGTAATGCAGCATAACCAAAGTTACGAATTTTGAGCGGTTGAAAATAAGTCTCAGCACCTGCACTATCTTTACCAATACCAAATGTAAGCTGCAAAGCAGTTCGATTGACTGGTGCAGAAGGTGCACCAACACTCACAGGAACACCATCTAGTTGAAATTTATCCAACTGTAATGTGCCTTGTAATTGTTTAAATACCAACCAGTACATATTACCAGCAGCATCTTTACGGTTATTGGGTGAAATTGCTAAACGACAATAAAGATTATTGCTACATTCATATTCTCGAGATAGCGTTCCATCTGAAGTAGCTTTGTGGTTTAAAGATAATGTCCAGCTTAAATCAGCCCCACCTTGTCCATTGACCTCACCTAACTGCTCATTATCCAAACCCACCAAACCTGCTTGAACCGATGTTGCTAAAAGCAATAAAGAACCTAATATTAATTTCATATAAAGCTCCTATAAACCTGTCGTCGTGATTTTAAAGTGCTGAATCAATAAACCATCTATTGCAGCTGAACCTAAGTTGACATCGCCACTTGGTCCTCGCATTAAAACCCCTGTTGCACTCGTTGATTTATCTGTGATACTAAGATTTTTATTTGCAGCATCAAAACCAACTTTACCAATCGAGATACTACTATGCGTTGCATTAGTACCTTGATATGAAGTACCTGCAATTGTTCTAACATCACCACAAGAACGAACATTACAAGTGGAACCTTTATAACTAGTATCACTTCCTGAATAGTCTGTATAAATATTTTTATAGACACTCGCTTGATTTGGAATACGGGTCACTTCGAGTGTTAAGTTTTTACCGTCAGGAGTATCAATGATAAGAGGTTGATAAATATTGCCTAAAACTAAGTTAATATTTGGGCTATACATATAAAGCCCCTCTGTATCATCGAAATCTGGAGCAGATCCACCATTAATTGCAGGTGTTGTTAAATCTTTAGCTGTTCCTGCTTTTTCACGTGTACTGATACGTAAAACTTTATCTGACCAATTATTTGCAATGTGAGAATCATAATCTGTATTTAGTCTTAACAATAAACCAAGACCTAAAGTATTATTATAACTCGCAGACAATCCACCTACACCTGTGGTTGCACCATCTAATGTTTGAAAAATACGGGCTTGTGAACCATTTAAATAAAGTCCATTTGCAATGACTTGTAAGCGTAGTTTTTCAACTAGACCAGCATTTGTCTCAGGTGCTCCTTTGCTTACATCAAAAGTTTTAGCAACAGATGCATCTCTTGCAAAAACATCCCCCCATAAACCTAATTTTATAGTTTCGGGTGGAAGATAAAGCCCTTGTTTTGCTAATGGTGCTTCTAATTGTAAATAACTTAAAGGTTTAGAAACACCTGCAAAGTTTGGAATAGATTGTGTCTCAACACTCATCACCCAAGGATTACTTTCACTACCAGAACTTGCACCAATATTACTAAAACGTGAATTCAAATTACCATCGGTACGAGACAGCGCTAAACCATATAAGAAAATATCTGCTTTTTTTGCACCAGCATTTGCAGCTACTGTAGTTAATGGTCCCACAGGGATCATACGAATTAGACCTGTGTCTTTTTTGCGATCTGCCCAATCTGCTTTGGCATCGACTAAACCGTCATTTGCTGCTTGGAAAACCATTTTTACATTTTCAGGTAAAAATGCAATTCCTTCACCTGTAGACTCACTTAAGTTCTCATCTGTCAATGCTTCCAATGCAAAGCATGACTGTGTCAAACCAAGTCCTAACAGTGAAGCCAGCACCGTCTTTTTCAACTTTACCGTATAACTAAACTGAGTCATCTTGACCTTCCTAATTTATACGATGCTCCGCACCATATTTTATTTTTCTAAACACTCTTTTTTGAACAAATGACCACTAATTTTGTTCAACTACGGCAATAATCCAATTTTGCCAACCTTTTCTCATTTTCTATTATGCTTAAAATTTTAGCAAATGCAAAAAAAATAAGCCCGTAGACTTATTTTTCCGATGAATGTGGAGCATTCTGTTTTTTAACTCAATTTTTTCAATTGGTTAGTTTAAAACTCAGCTAAAAATATTTGTAATGTTCTGTATCTTTAACAGAACTTTAAAGTTCCATAACAGTTAGGTGTGAAGTCCTGATTTTTTAAGGATAGATTTGTCATATCCATATTAACAGGATTAGCGTTATTGGGTAAATTTGCAGTTCCTAACGGAATATTACCTAATAAACAACTTGTTGCTAGTGTGCCACATTGTACATAATTTGCCCCTAAATATTTATTCACCTCAGCTAGAGCATCTTTAATAGTCGGCATAGCAATATCTACATTTTTATTTGGAGTAATATCCCCAATATCAATTGGGTTTGAAAACTCAAGCCACCAACCTTTTTGAGCAACTGACTTTGCACCTGTCCACTGAATATCTTTAGACTGTAAAGATAATGATGCAGAAGTTCCATTTAAACTTGCTTTATGAAATAGACCTAAATTTTCATCAATAATCGCATTTACCTTTAGATTATTAAGCACACCTGAAGTCTTACCTGAGATTTTTATCCCCAGTAAATCAGTATCTGCCGCTAAATTACCTGATAAAAGAATATTATTCACTGTTGTACTAGCATTCAACGTCGCTGAATTAATTCTTTTCCCTGTAATGATTTGCTGAGGCAAATCTAAAGTCGCAACAGACTGAGGGGTTAAAGTAATATCATAACTTGTGGTCACATAATTAGGTCTGAGCACGCCACATCCGCCAAAAATAAGTAACGTATCACAAGCCTTACCTTTCAAAGCAACGTCTGTGGGATTCATTGTGCCATTTTGACTGATTGTAATAGGATTAATGGTTGCTGAGCCTTTTTGTGGTGCAATTTCCATATAACCACTCAGGCTATTGATACCATTTGGTATCCCATTGTTATTATTATCTTTTAAGTTTTCCTTACCAAAAGAAATTAAGCCTAATGCCTTTTCGGCACTTAATCGAACTCCGACTAGTTCTCGCTGTGAGGCTTTATCTGGATTTTTGATCGCAAACTCCATAAATGGATTTGATAAAACTGCACTAGAACCCGCTCTTGCTGCACGATCACTTTCACTGTTTGTATTGGATGTTGCAGTATTCCCTAAGCCACTTAAACTGATATTATCAATGTCAATATCACACAGCCCACCCTTACCCGCTACCGCACTGTTATTTCCACCACAGCCAAGTTGTAGTTTATTAATATTTAAGTTTAGTTCTAAGTTGGCTTCCATACTGAGTTTATAAAAACCTATTGTGGTATCACCTTTGCGACCTGTCTCTAAATTCCTTACATCTGTTGGTGAAACATAACTCAAACTCATCAAAGCCTGACCTGTCGTTGCTGATAACTGCTCATCAGTCAACGGTTGTAATGGTGCTGCATGAGAAACTCCATTCCCTAGACTACTTAATGCGCACAACATTGCTAAATATTTTAATTGAAATTTCACGCCTCTATCCTTAGTCGGTTTAAATTTTATTTCTACACTAAAAATACTGATACAAAAAACAGGAAAATCACCCCAATAAAATAGGGAAATATTTACATTTTCAGCGACAAGATAATCAAAAAAATTGAAATTTGATAACATTTTCAGATAAAAAACATTATCTTAAATAAACCTAAATAAAGGATTAAAGCAATATTAATAATAATGAAAAACACCACATTTAAAGTTAAAATAAAGAGAAATATCTCACATTATTTTTAGCAATAAAAAAAGCAAGTGATTAACACTTGCTTTTAAGCTCTAAATCAAATTTAAAGGATTTTATGCCTTAGGCAAAGTCACACCTGTTTGACCTTGATATTTACCACCACGATCTTTATAAGATGTTTCACACACTTCATCAGATTCAAAGAATAACATTTGCGCAACACCTTCACCCGCATAAATGCGTGCAGGCAAGTTTGTCGTATTTGAAAACTCTAAGGTCACATGACCTTCCCATTCAGGTTCTAATGGTGTGACATTCACAATAATGCCACAACGTGCATAGGTCGATTTTCCTAAGCAAACCGTCAAAACATTACGTGGAATACGAAAATATTCTACTGTACGCGCTAAAGCAAAGGAGTTAGGTGGAATAATACAAACATCAGATTCAATATCGATAAAGCTTTTATCATCGAAATTTTTTGGGTCTACAATTGCAGAATGCACATTGGTAAATACTTTAAATTCACGTGCGCAACGAACATCATAACCGTAGCTTGATACACCATATGAAATCAACTTTTCCCCATTTTCGTCATAACGAACTTGGTTCTCAGCATACGGTTCGATCATACCGTGTTTTTCGCTCATTTCACGAATCCAACGATCAGACTTAATTGCCATGTATTTTTCCAAAAATGCTTAACTCAAAACTGTGCCTACTTTAACTGAAAATAGCTTTGATTGAAATGTCACTGGGTTTAAAACTCGTTTTTACTTTATTGCATCATGAACTAAAAGCTCAGTAGTGCAGAATAACAAATAGGAACGGAAAAACCGACTAAAATTAAAGAAGCTGTACGTTGCATATTAAACGGATTTAACCAAGAGATTTTATTTGATGTCAGCTTTTTACCCAAAAATATCCAAAAAAATGCAATAGGAATAATCAAAATTAAAAAAGTGAGCATATGTGTTACATAAGCAGACGTATTATGCCAAACATGAGTCGGAAAAATTGCTGAAGCAAAAAGTAAAGCTTTCGGATTGAGTAAAGTTGCACAAAATAACGATCTTGGACGTATCGTAGCTTGATTATAGTCAGGATTTGGCTGTGCTTTATGCCACAACTGAAATGCCAAATAAATAATAAAAGCAGCGCTAAATAGTTTTAATATCACAGGAATCATTGGAAATTGTTTAGACAAACCACCAATCAACGTTCCCCAAACAGTAATTGCGATAAAATAACCAAGTGCTTCGGCAGGAATGAGTCCTAGAGATTTGCGGATACCCACCTGTATACCTGAAGAAGCCAATAAAGTATTGGTTGGACCAGGAGTCAATAAAATTGTGGTCACAAGACCAATAAAGAACCATGAAATCATTAAATGACCTCATCAAATGATTGAGCGCAGATTAAATCAGTTGCTCAGACTTATCAAAAAAATAATTGTAAGTAGAGATATAAAACCGCTATAAATAATAAAAATAACATTAAATATCAACAAAATAAAAACAATTTACAATTTATTACTTTTAAGTCATTTTATTGCAATAATTTAGATAAGCATTTATTTTTGAATATTATTTATGCAAATATACTCAACATTGTGTGCTTTTAAGCCATTTTTCAGTTGAGCTTGGTATTGTCTCTTCATCTTTTTTTAACAAAATATCATTTTCCTGTTGTTTTTATAAACAATCATGCACAATAACCCCTTATGATTTACGTTCAATGATTATGGCAAAACATTTTTTCAAATCATGGCTTCCTTCTCCCGAAAAAGTCAATCATCTGAAAATTATGAAATTTTTTGGTCAACACACACTAAATCCACAGCTTTGGTATGTGAATCGTCGCTCTATTTCCAATGCGATGTTTATTGGTACATTTTGGGGTATTTTACCGATCCCCTTACATAGCGCTTTGATTGTATTAACAGTCTTAATTTTTGAGGCGAATTTACCTATTGCCTTACTTTTGGCATGGATTATGAACCCCTTCACGATTGTTCCTATTCTTATTTTTGCTTTTTGGATTGGTGCAAAAATTTATCAGGTGCAAATGATCAATCAAGATATGCTCTTAGGTGTATTCCATCAAATTATTCATTGGATTCAAAACTTTGGTCATGGGCATATTGATTTTAGTTTAGCTAAAATTTTAGCCACAGGTTTATTTTTTGAAGCTTTATTATTTGCGATTTTATTTTTTCTCGGTACTCGTATTTATTGGCGTTGGAGTGTGGTGCGCAAATGGCAAAATCGGCATTTAAGTTAAACGGACTTTTAATTTAAGACCACTTCAATCAATTCAGAATATCCTGTGGATAAATCACCATTTAACCATTGCCAATTTTCAACCAGTTTGATGACATCATTTTCTAGTAATTCAATTTTGGTTTTGCATTGCCCTGTACGTAATTCGCCAGTAACTGTTAAATGTTGATAACAAATTTCAAAGTGATCATCAGACAGCATTTGCCCGATAATCGAGCCAATCTGTACCACACCACCCTCATATTTTGCGGTAATGACTTTGCCTTTTTGTGTGTAATAAAAACGTGTTGCGCCATTTACGTCGCCATTCGCTGTATTAGCAAGGCTCATAAATACTTTATTATTGAGTAAATTTAAATTTTTCATCGTCTGACTCCCCAAGTCATCATTTTCCTACGCCATGCCAAAAAAGCAAGGCGTAGGATGACACTATTAGAAAATTCTTTGTGGGTCTTTTTCAACTTTATTGAGCGATTGGGCAATTTTTTCTGCTATCGCAATATAGTGAGGCGCTGCATCATCACTAGCCACCACAGAAGGCTTACCTGCATCTACATTTTCACGAATTTGCACATTTAAAGGTAAACGCCCAAGCAGTGGAATGTCATATTGTTCAGCAAGTTGATCACCGCCACCTGTACCAAAGATTTGCTCTTCATGACCACAGTTCGAGCAAATATGTGTAGACATATTTTCGACTACACCCATCACTGGAATTTGTGCTTTATTAAATAACTCGATGCCTTTGACCGCATCCATTAACGCGACGTTTTGCGGTGTTGTTACAATCACTGCACCTGTCACAGGTATACGCTGTGCCAGCGTTAATTGGATATCCCCTGTTCCTGGTGGCATATCAATCATAAGTACATCTAAATCAGGCCATAATGTTTGGTTAAAGAGCTGCATTAAAGCGCCTGTTGCTTTTGGTCCACGCCAAGCGACAGGTGTATTTTCTTTACCAATCAAATGCCCAATAGACAGCACTGCCATGCCATAAGCTTCAAGCGGGACAAAATTTTCAGCTTCAATCATTGGGGTTTGCCCCGAATTTCCAAGCATAGTAGGAATACTTGGTCCATAGATGTCCGCATCGAGCACACCGACTTTTAGCCCTAATTTTTGTAAAGCCAAAGCTAAATTTACAGTCGTGGTAGACTTACCTACACCACCTTTACCTGAAGACACCAAGATGACATTTTGAATCCGTGGATGTTTAGGCACATCACGTTGTTGGGGTGCAGCTTTTTGAATAGGTGGATTATTTGGATCAGTTTCAGCTTGTGATTGTGGTGCTGAAGCATCGACTACAGGCGGTAACTTTTGGCTTTGATTCTGAGTTTGTGTTTGTGGCTTAGAAGAACAGCTATGACCTTCTTTGCCATGTTGATCACTTGAGCAGCTATGACCATGTTTATGGTCATGTTGAATTTTTTGTTGGATCACATGCATATTCAACTCTTGAATACCACATTTTTCCAAAGCATCAGCCAAATCATCATGAATTTTTTGTAAATGCTCAGCTTCTTCAGGAAAAGTATTAATCGTGATTTGTAAAACTCGCCCTTGTACATTGACCTGTGTAATACGATCTTTTAAGGCGTTTTTTGAGTTTGGTAAAATATAATTTTGAAGCACATTTTGGATTTCTTCCTCTTTCACCTCTTGTGCAGGAGAAAAAACCGATTTTAAAGAAGAAAGCCACGACATATATTTGCTCCAAAAAGTGAAAATGCACCTAAAACGCCTATAGTCTATCTGTAAATGACGCTTAGGTTAAGTCAAGTTGTATCAAGCTTTTTGAATGTACTTATAAATCTTAGTCATTTAGTTGGTTTTAATCTCATTTTAATCAACAAAAATAAATAAAAATTAAATTCTTAGTCTTTAAAAATGCACTTCATCCATCTCAATAAAGTGCATTTTTTAAATCGCTTCAGCAAATTTCACACTAAACTTGTTGATCTTTATCTTGCTCATCCACTTTTGCCGAATCATCTTTTTTGAATGAATTAATTTTTTCAGTTGCAGCTTTTTTTAATTCATCAAATTTCGTTGTTGCTTGTGCTTTAAGTTCATCAAACTTAACCGATGCTTCTTGCTTGAGTTCATTGGCTTTGAGTTTAGCCTCTTCGAACTTATGTGATGCTTCAGTTTTCAAATGCTCTAGCTTTTCCTGTGCCTGCTGCTGTGCATCACTCCATTTGGCTTTAGCATCATCTAATTGTGAATGTGCAGCGTCTGACTGTTCTGCATGCTCTTCTTTAAGATCATGTTTTAACTCATTTATTTTTTCCTCACCTGCAAGTTGTGCTGCCTTTGCTTCATGCTTGACATCATCAATCACTTTTTCCCCTGCAAGTTTTGCCTCATCTGCTTTCAGCTTGAGATCATCTCCTAACTCAGATGCTTTTTCTTTTAAATCGTCCACTTTTTTTTCAATTGTCATGTCTTGATCCTCTGAAGTATAGGTATGGCGTAATTTTAAGCTCAGCTAAGCTTATCAATGATTTAGTTATACACCGATTTTTTAATGGTGAATTATTACACAGCAATTTGCAATAAATACCATACGCAATGTTACGTATGGAACTTTTTGCCACTCTATTATTTATAATCTATTTTTAAATTATTGACGAATCATTTATTGCGCTGAACTTTTTCAGTTTTCAGATAAGATGCCAAATCGTATGTATACAATAATAATGGAAGATCTAATGACACCCGAAATGACTCGCAAAATGATCACCATTTGCAATGAAAAAATTGCGAAAAAAGGTGACAGTGTTGGTCTGTCATTTTATGCATTTTTTGCCAATAAAAATGATGACCCTGAAACACTCATGCAAGTTGCAACATGGTGGATTCAAACCCATAAATTAGATCATTTTGAAAAAGCCATCAAAATTAAACAGATGATTGAAAATGAATGCTAAATATTATGGTGTTGAAAATAACTCATCATACTTTTGCATATGGGTAAATACACCCTCTTGTCTTTTATGAGCATCAATTAGAGGGACTAAGCGTTGGAAATGTTCAGATTGTACATGTGCATCCAATGCAGCACGGTCAATCCATTACTCAATAAAAACAAAATACCCTTTATTTTTTAAATCATGATAAAGATCATAGGCGATACAACCTTGTTCCTGTTTGGTTTTTTCAATCAGTTCAGCATATAAAGGCAAGACTTCAGCTATTTTATCCACCTGAATAAAGTCTTCTGCAATGAGTTTCAACATGGATAACACCTTGAATATTTTTATTAATTTATACTTTAGCTGAAATAAGGCTGTGTTTATTTTAAAATTTTTATAAAGGTGGAAACTGTAATCGTTTATATTTTCGGAACAATGGTAAAGCAGGTTTAAACTTCCACTTTTTATTTAATTTTTTCAAATAGATATAATTTCCACTCCAAATACCAATCAACAAGGGTACAGCAAAAACACTCAGACTGATGATCGCAAAAATCAGGCTTTCCATAATTTCAGCCATTCTGCCATCAAGAAATTGACACAAAAAAATCAAACCTAGCCAAACGATGCCCAAACAACGTATAACAGTGAAAAAACGTTGTATTTCAAACATTTTATGCGGTGTTCTTAAAAATCTGAATATCAGCCAAAAACCAACAAATGCCATGATCATTAAAAAAGGGGTGAGATAGAGCATGACTTCTATACCCCGTTGTGCGCTACGTTCTGAAGCTGCTACGAACAAATCACCATGATAAAGCTTTAAAAATAAACAAAATGGAAGAACCAGACTGAGCACAGACACGATACTGGCGCAAAGCGCCGAAAATAATAATGACCAAGATCTCATTTTTATGATCCTTTTTGAACTTGGTCTTATTGTGCCGCAATGAATTGTGATTTATATGAGAGAAATGTGAAATTTAGGTGAAGTTGCTTAAGACCTCACATTTCCCATAAAACTCACTGCACCAAACAACCAAATAAACAAGATAAAACAACGACCTTGATTGAAATGATTCAGATCTGTGCCATGTAAAATATTATGCCGTGTCGCTGTGACGGTGGAACTACTATCCATTTTATAGGCTGCAAGTTCTGAGAAATACGGATTCATTTCATGAGCAATTTTTGCCTTGTGCCACAAACTCTTAATTTCATTGCCTTTTAAGCCCGGTACGATTTTATAGACATCGACAAATTTAGTGTCTTGTTGTTTTAAATAACCATGTTGAAGCAATACAGCAGTCAGCAAACCTTCCAAAAGTGCATAAAGCAAAGGCACACATCCTGCATAAAACTGAGCTTCATACAGCTTAAAACTTTGCTGTAAAACTTCACGATACTGTACTTTCTGATCGCCTATTTCCAATTCATCGAAGGCTTTCAACATTTCAGATTGAAAAAATTCTCCGTGGATCACATCCAACAAATTAAAGGTTTTAACATCTTCCACATCATGAATGAGTTTCCAAAAATGTATTAAATTCAATGCATCATTGGCAAATTTTGCCCCGATAGGCTGTTCAAGATCATCTGCCAAGACATTGAAGTACGATTCTTCTTTAGCAAGTTGATGCAAGGTTTTGATTAAAAATGAATGCTCATCTTCCGAAATATCTTCAAGGTAAATCTGTGCTTCTTTTAAGACATTTTTCTCAAGTTGTTGACTGCCTTTATTTTGTGGAATACGGGTGACTTCACGATCAAACTCATCGTCATAAGGATCAATATCAAAATCGTTTTCATGCATCATCGTGCTGTCACTCTTGGCAATTACAGTTTGGGAAAGAAACAAAGCTATTCTAGCTGAATGAATCATTGAAAATGAGGAAATTGCATAAAATCTACATATGAAAATATTTCACAGATTCTGTCATGCATCTTGATCGCAATTAAGCTAAAATCATTGCCCTTGCATTAACTTTGAGAAAGAGAGTTATATCCGTGCGAAATATTTTAGTCACTAACGCCCTTCCATACGCAAATGGTCCTATTCATATGGGTCATTTACTCGGTTACATCCAAGCAGATATCTGGGTTCGTGCCATGCGTGCAATGGGTCATAATGTGACTTATGTCTGCGCGGATGATGCACACGGTACAGCGATCATGCTACGTGCTGAAGCCAATGGCATCACACCTGAAGCGCAAATTGCCAATGTTCAAAAAGAGCATATTCGTGATTTTGACGGTTTTGGTGTGCATTTCGATCACTATGACTCAACCAATAGTGATGAAAATAAAGCCCGTTCAGAAGAAATTTATATCAAAAACCGTGAAGCAGGCAATATTGCAATTCGTCCTGTAACACAGTTATTTGACCCTGAAAAACAAATGTTCCTTTCAGACCGTTTCATTAAAGGCACATGCCCAAAATGTAAAGCGGAAGATCAGTATGGCGACTCATGTGAAGTTTGCGGTACAACCTATAACGCAACAGAATTATTAAACCCACGCTCTACTTTGAGCGGAGCAACCCCTGTAGAAAAATCATCAGATCACTACTTCTTTAAACTGCCAAACTTTGCAGAATATTTGCAGAAATGGACACGTGATGAAGGTCGTTTACCTGTTTCTATCGCAAATAAGTTAGACGAATGGTTTGATAATGGCTTGAATGATTGGGATATTTCCCGTGATGCACCTTATTTTGGTTTTGAAATTCCTGATGCACCAAATAAATATTTCTACGTTTGGGTCGATGCGCCAATTGGCTATATGTCAAGTTTTGAAAACTATGTCAAAATCAAACGTCCTGACTTAAACTTTGACGATTATTGGAAAAAAGATTCTCAAAATGAAGTTTATCACTTCATTGGTAAAGACATCGTGTATTTCCATGCACTGTTCTGGCCTGCAATGTTGGAAGGTGCAAACTACCGCACGCCAACAGGTTTATTTGTAAATGGCTTCTTGACAGTCAATGGTCAGAAGATGTCGAAATCTCGTGGCACATTCATTAAAGCGGAAACCTATTTACAGCATTTAAACCCTGAATATTTACGTTATTACTTTGCATCTAAGTTGTCGGATAAAGTTGAAGATTCTGACTTGAATCTTGATGATTTTGTACAAAAAGTAAATTCTGACCTAGTCGGTAAAGTGGTGAATATTGCGAGTCGTTGTGCAAAATTCATTAACACCAAGTTTGACAATAAATTGTCTGCAACCTGTGCAGAACCTGAACTCGTTCAAAGCTTTATTGATGCAGGTGATTCGATTGCCAAAGCCTATGAAGCGCGTGAGTTCTCTACTGCAATCCGTGAAATTATGGCACTTGCAGATAAAGCTAATCAATATATTGATGAGAAAAAACCTTGGGCGCTTGCGAAAATTGAAGGCGAAGAACAACAAGTTCATGACGTTTGTTCTGTTGGTATTAACCTGTTCCGTCAATTGGCAGTTTATCTTGCGCCTGTACTGCCTACACTTGCAAGCCAAGTTCAAGACTTCTTAAAACTTGAATCTTTTGATTTTGTATCGAGCAAAACGGCTTTACTTGATCATGAAATTGCTTTGTTCCAACCACTGATGCAACGTGTAGACCCGAAAGCGGTTGCTGCAATGGTCGATGCTTCTAAAGATTCTTTGGCGGCTGCGGCTGAACCTGCAAAAGTTGAGAAGAAGAAAGAAAAGAAAGTTGAGAAAAAACCTGAACCTAAAGTGGGTGAAGCAGAGATCATCGGCATTGAAGATTTTATGAAAATTGATCTTCGTGTAGCTGAAGTTTTAGATGCTGCAACGGTTGAAGGTTCTGACAAGCTTCTTCAATTGACTTTAAATGTCGGTGAAGCTGAACCTCGCAATGTGTTTAGTGGTATTCGTGAGTTCTACCAACCTGAAGATTTAAAAGGTAAATTGGTGGTGATGGTCGCTAATCTTGCACCGCGTAAAATGCGTTTTGGTATTTCAAATGGTATGGTTTTAGCTGCGGGTAATGGTGAAGGTGTTTGGGTAATTTCACCTGAAACTGGAGCTAAAGCGGGTGATAAGGTTTCTTAATCTCTAAAATATTTAATAAAAAAATCCGCTTTTCGAAGCGGATTTTTTATTACTCTTGTACTGCTTCTTTAATTTCTGAAATCTTTGGTAAAATTTTTAGATTAATCTTAGCTTTCAAAATTCTATCAGCTGAAGATAAAATTTCTGATTTAATATAATTTTCTACTGCATGGAACCATTCTTTTTCTTCGTTATACATATTAAATGGTGCTTGTACTGTATATCTATTTGAAAGCCCATAAAGAATACTATTCGAATGATTCCTTTTGATATCACAAAGTTTTTTTGCAAATATTTTAGAATCTATTTCTTTTAAAATTGGATAGTCATAATAGTAGTTTTCTTCATTATTTGTCAGGCTAATACGTTGAGCAAAAAGCATGCCATTTGTTTCCATTAAATCTAACAGCTCTTTTATTCTTTCTATATTATTTTCTTTATATTTATCCTCATATGAATCTCTTACTTCCCTTATAAATTGATCAAACTCCCCTATTCCGTTTGCATAAAAGCCATATGAACCAGAATATTCAATAAAGCTAAAATCTATTATTTTTTTCATTCTTTCATCAACCGTTGTAAGACTTTTCCAATGAGCTTTAGCTATTGGTAATAAAGGACTGACTGAGAAGAAGATCAGGTTTTTTTCTTTGAGATAAATTAGCATGCTTATTGTATGAAGCACATCCGTAGCATCTATTAAGGTATTATTTTCAATTTCATTTTGTGCTTTCCTAATTAAAGTATCAAAAGATAATTCATCTAAATCCCAAAAATCCATTAATTTAAACCAAGTAGGTGGATCTCCTTTTAATCTAAAATATTTTTCATATAATTCTTCTTTAATTTTTGAAACTTCAATAATATTTAAACTTAAAATTTCATTCCATAAGTTAGATGAAAATATGAAATCATTTAATGAGCAATTATATTTATTCATAAACTTTTCAGAATCAGTACTACTAATACTACGAAATGATTTTAAGATTCTAGATTGAGCATTTGCCTTTTCTCCATCGTCTACTTTCTCATCTTTTTTAAATTCTAATATTGTTCTTTCAAAATATCCTTTCTTATTTTCAAGTGATAAAATTATGAAAGATTTCAATATTCTTCCAAAAATTTCTTTGTCAAAAAAACCATTCCCCTCAAAATATTCTTTTTTATAAAACCTTTCAAAAGAAAAAATTGTCTGCTTAAATGATCTTAAGTTTTTATAACCGACCTGATTAAATGTTTGAGTTATTAGATCAATAGTCTCAATTAATCGCCCCTTCAATTCATCCTTACCAACTTCATCAAGAATACTCTGTATTGCTAAATTTTGATCTTCTGTATAGTTAAAAGTCGCACCAATTAACTTCTCTTTCTTTCTAGCATAATCATCATTATCTTTAATTTCTTCTTCATTCGATACGATCAGCGTCTTAATATTTTCCTGTTCTACAAAATAATTAATATAGCCAAGCACTTCTTCCTTCTTTAACTCACAACGTTCTAAATCATCAAAAATTAAAATAAACTTATTAGAAACTGTTAAATACTCGGGAATATTAATATCTGGAGCAGAGACACTTAGCTGACCATCGGGTTTAGAATCTCCATCCCAATCAAAGCGAAAAGCTGCTTTTAATGCTCCTTTAGCAACCTTTCCTAAAATTTTAGCTCCTTTACTTGCTAACTTAGGATGAATGCATCGAAAAATTTCATCATCAATATCTGAGGTTTTTGATAATCCATTTAAGCTTACATAAGCTACCTTTTTATCTATACTCTCAATCTTTTTTATATATTTTTAAATAAACCAAGTTTTTCCACTTCCCCATGCACCATTTAAAAGTACAGCATATTCAAAATTCTTTTTAGTATTAAAGTAATAATCGAAATATTCTTCAATGTGCTTATTAGGTTCTGAAATATATACTTGTGACATTTTAAAATTTAAAAATAAATAATTGTATTTTAATATATTTCTTTATAACTCAGTTGTAAATCACTTCATCCCAAAAATTAATTTCAAGCCAAGCACCGTCATCACCCCACCTGCAACACGGTCAAACACTTTTTTAAACTTCAAATACACACGGCGCGGCTTTTCCGCAGACAACGCAACAGCCACCAGCGAATACCAACCTGCATCAATAAAAAAGCACAACATCGGTAAAACTGCATAAAAATAACTTGGTATTTCTTTTGGTAAAAGTGCAGTAAAAACACTGGCAAAAATAATGGCAATTTTCGGATTACTCATTTGAGTAATAAATCCCAAACGATATGCCTGAGCATAACTCATCACCTGAGTTTCCCCATCAGCTTGTTCCATTGGGTCTTTAGCATGTTTAATAATTTTATAGGCGAGCCACAGCAAATACAGACCACCACAGATTTTCAAAACTAAATATGCTGAAGGCACTGCCAACAAAACAGCCTGTAAGCCCATGACAGCCAGAAAGCCAAATAAGGCTGCACCTGTACCCGTTCCCAAAGCCGTAAACAAACCGTGTTTACGTGAAATCGCAATTGAATTTTTCGCTACATAAATAAATGTAGGACCTGGACTGATTGCACCGAGCATTAACGCTAAAGCAATTGAGCCTAAAATCAATAAAGATTCCACAATATATACCTAAACAAAGTTTGCAGGCATTCTAACTGATCAGATCAAAAAAGAAATCGAATACTTTAAACAAAGTTCAATATTTTACTCAACTGTATTTCTTAAATGATCTTGAGCTGTTAAGCGATAATCTCTTTCATGTACAGGCATACCACCAATGATCATGGTACGAACTTCTGTCGTCGTGGGCTTAGGCTTACTGTGGTCACATCCTACTAATGTACCCAATATGATGAGACTGAGACCTATGCAAAAAAAATTCATGGCATATCCTCTTCATTATTTTTATTCTTTTTAGCATAACAGCTTTGCCTAAAAAAACAGCATTATTTTGCGACGATTTATTTCATCTCAATATTAGGTATTCTCTAAAATAATTCACGTAAATAAACATTTAAACTTAATTCATAATAATCCGATAATTTGACTGACATGGGTTTTGAATGACCACACTTTGCATGTCCATTTCACCATCAAATTTTGCGATATAACCAAAAGCATAACTGCCATCATCTTCAAAACCTTGATCCATTGGATAAGAGAATTGATTAAATTGAGGTACTTTTTGGTTGATCACTTGGCGAACCCGAAAGTCAGGTACGCTATAAAACACGAGTGAATCAGGCATATTTTTCACATTTGATTCATAAGTTACAATACATGTTTTATTTTGATTGATTGCTAAAAAACTACCAAAATTTTTCTGTTGGTTTTGATCATTAACCACCATCAAATTATGGTCTGTACCTGTTGCACCAATCATAAAACCCATTAGGTTTGGCGTAAACTGATACACAACTGCGGTTTTATTCCATTGTTTTAGCAGCGTTTGCTTTTTATTTTTTGCATCATAAAGCACAAAATCACATTCACCATTGTCACGATTACAACGCTCTTGTTTGATTTTAATTTTTCCTGCTGAACCAAGAATTTTATCTTTTAAATCAGCTTCGTCATCATTTGCATAACTCAACATACTCAGCAATGCAGTTGTTGAAAACAGTAAAATTTTAAAATAAGAATTGAATGTCATGTTGCTCTACTTCGTTGTCTTCAAACATGGTGAACTACTCGATTTATAGTCTTTACCCCATGTACGATATCCTTGCGTATCAATATGATAGCGATTATTACCATAAACACCTAAACCCATTTTAAAAATTTTCCCTTCCTTCTGCCAAAACTGACACATTTTTTTGACCAATCCCTCACGTGCTTTTTGATCTGTCTCTTTCGGTGCTAACACATGAAAATCGACGGCATAATTATATAAATGTTTACTACGTAAAGCGCCTTTTACACATTGATTAAGTTCAGGATTACGATAAATTGCCGTGATGGTATAATGCTGATAAAAGTCATTTTGATTGAGTTTTTCAACCAGCTTTAAACTTCCGACTACATTTTCCCAATACTTTTTGGGAGGTATGGCAAAACGCTTGGAATAACACTGCTCAGGCATATAGTTTCGAGTCGTAGTCAGTTCCATCAAACTTGGTGGATGTTTTAAATACTGTGTCATAAATTCATAGTATTCATTTAATAATTTCGGATCTTGTTGAGATTTCCACTGTTCAAATTGCTGCTTCAGTGGATCTTTATTTTTATTTTCTGGTGCTTTTTTCTGTTCAGACTTTTCACATCCACTGAATAAAATCAGGGTGCACAAGATCCCCATAAAACTTGGTTTAATTTTTTTAAAAATATTTTGCATTAACCTTTATTCTTCATATTAAAAAACATTATTTTTTATCAGTCCTCTATCAAGATGAATGATAGCGTGATGGTTTCGTTATTTTAGCGAGATTTATACAAAGAATATGGCAGATTACAAAAAATCAACAACGCAGGATTTTACAACGGACAAAAATGTCCGTTAAATATTATTAAGTCCTATTTTGCTTTCATATCATGCGTAAACGCCAACAACTTGCTGCACAAAACCGTGAAGACTTACTTTCTGCTGCACTTAAAATATTTCGCCAACAAGGCATACGTGCACCCTTACAGTTAGTTATCAGTGAAGCAGGTGTTGGACGTGCAACATTTTATCGAAATTTTAAAGATCGTCGTGAACTGGTGATCGCCCTGATGGAACAAGCTTTAACGCGTTTAGAAGCAAAAGCAAAAGATTATGCACAATATCCAGATGGCATGATTCGACTGATACGCAGTCATGTCGATAATCTTCCACTTCTCACCGCATTAATGGAATATTGGCGCGTGATTGATCGTGATGACCCAATTATGGTGGATATTTATTTACGTCGTGATGCTATTTTACAACCCTTGATTGATCAAGCGATCACTCATCAGATTTGCCGTGCAGATTTAACAACGAAAGATTATGCTTTGATTACAGGGATTTTAAGAGCCGCATTTCAAGGTATGACTGATGCGGAACAAGTTGCTTTAGCAACGCGCGCAGTTGACTTACTCATCGATGGTATGAAAGCGTAGTTAAAAATGGATAAAACACCACGCCTCCTTGAACCTGCACCAGATTGGACTCCCGAAGAACGTCCTACTTTGCCGGGCTCTCCTGCTGCAATCGCTCATTCTACGCCCAAAAAACTGATTTATTTTTTTATCGGTCTAGTGGTGGCTATTTCAGGCAGTCTGAGCAACGGTTTTATTACGGCTAACTTGCCATTAATTCAAGGTGAATATTCACTGACTCCTGCTGAAGCAGCTTGGATTCCAGCAGCCTATGTCATGGCAAATATCAGTTCAAATTTATTGTTATTTAAAGCAAGGCAGCAATATGGTTTAAGACTATTTTCAGAAATTGGTTTAGTCCTATTTATCTGTGTGCTCATTTTACATATTTTTGTGCAAACCTTTGAAATGGCATTATTAGTCCGTATTATCAGTGGCTTAGTGGCTGCACCACTCAGTTCACTGGGTATGTATTATATTATGCAAGCCTTTAAACGTGCTAATTTTGGACGTGGTATTTATTTGGCATTAGGTTTTCAACAACTTGGTATTCCTTTAGCTTGGATCATTTCGCCTTATATTGTCGATGTCAATGATTGGTCAATTTTATATACTTTTGAACTAGGTTTAGCACTTTGTTGTTTGGCAATGGTGGTTTCTCTGAAACTTCCTCGCAGCTTACGTATTGCTGTGTTTGAAAAGCAGGATTTTTTTACTTTTGCACTGCTTGCTCCCGGTTTTGCCCTCATTTGTATTGTCCTCACGCAAGGTCCTATTTTATGGTGGTTTGAAGCGAAATGGTTGGGCTATGCACTCATTGCAGGTTTTAGCTTAATTATTCTTGGGCTTACCTATGAGCATTATCGGGTCAATCCATTATTGATTACGCGTTGGCTTGGTTCGGCAACGACGTTGAACTTTATCTTTGGAGCATTGGCAATTCGTTTGCTCATGTCAGAACAAAGTTATGCCGCAGTCAATTTTCTCAAAACCATGGGAATGGGACCAGACCAATTCGTTCCTTTGTATGTTGTGATACTTTTAGGAATTGCATCTGGGACAATCTTTAGTGCTGTAACCTTTAAACGTGAGCGCATTCCATGGCATTTGGCTGGTGCTGTGGTATTGATTTTATTTGCGTGTACGCTTGATTATCATCTTACTAGTGATGTTCGACCTGAAAATTTTTACCGTAGTCAATTTATTGTCGGTTTTGCCAGTGGTATGTTTATTGGTCCGTTATTACTTACGGGCATTATTCAAGCCTTGCAAAAAGGTCCATCACACATGGTCACTTTTGTGGTTTTATTTTCGGCAACCCAAAGTTTTGGTGGTTTATTAGGTAACTCATTCTTTTCTACCTATCAGCAAGTTCGAACTCAGAATTACCGTGCTGAAATTATTAGTGACCTGTCTCCAACTGACCCAATCGTATATCAACGTATTCACACTTACCAACAAAGTGCCAGTAAATATACTTTAGATCAGCATTTACAACAGAATCAAGCACTGCAAAACCTCAATCAAGGGGTAACCAAAGAGGCACAGGTTCGTGCCTACAATGATGTTATTGCAATGAATGGCATTTTTGCGATTATTTTATTTATTTGGAGTATGTTGAATATTTTTTGGGCAAAATATCAAATTAGAAAACAGCAGATGATGAATTCAAGTTAGCCTCATTTAATACGCACGTTCAACACAATTATGGCTAGTTACTTTATGTATTAAAAATTTGAGATGATCCTATGTCACAAGATTCAAAACCATCAGAACCAAAAACAGAACCTACACCAACGCCAATTACACCACTTGCTCCGCCGCCATCCAGTAAGTTAATTCCAACGGCGAAACGTACTTTGGTTTTCATGTTCTTGGTTTTATTACTTGGCATTAGCCTGATGATGTGGGCTTGGCAAATTGGACCTTTTGAAAATACGCTGCAATCTACCGAAAATAGTTATGTCAAAGGTAAAACAACTGTTCTTTCTTCACAGATCAATGGTTATGTCAAAGATGTCATGGTGACTGACTTTGACCATGTGAAAAAAGGTCAAGTTTTAATGCATATTGATACGACGACCTATGATCAAAAAATCACTCAAGCTGAATCTGGTGTCGATCAAGCCAACACGACTTTAGCCAATCAAACTCAAGCGATTGAGCAACGTAAAGCTGATATTGTTGCTGCACAAGCCAAAGTTGATCAAGCACGTGCCAGCTACGAACTTTCAAATGCACAGTTAAATCGCTATCAACAATTAGGAAATAGTGGTGCAACCTCAAAAACAGAACAAGATAAAGCCGCAGCAGATGCAAAAAATAATTTAGCTCTACTCAAACAAGCTGAAGCCAATGTTCTTGTAGCACAAGAAGCATTAAAAACTGCGCAAGTGGCTGAGTCAGGTTTAAAAGCTCAAGTGACCAATGCCAAGGCACAGTTTGATCAAGCGGTAACGACCAAAGATTACAGCGTTATCGCTGCGCCTATGGATGGACAATTAGGTGAAGTTACGCCCCGTGTTGGACAATATGTAGCAGCAGGTACACAACTGATGTATCTCATTCCAAAGCAAACTTGGGTAATTGCAAACTTTAAAGAAACTCAAATTGCAGACATGAAAATTGGGCAAAAAGCCTCTTTCACTGTTGATGCCATGAAACATCAAAAATTTACTGGACGAGTTGAACAAATATCACCTGCGGCGGGTGCAGAATTTAGTGTACTCAAACCTGACAATACCACAGGCAATTTTACCAAAGTGGTGCAACGGATCTCTGTACGGATTGCCATTGACCCAAATCAAAAAGGACTTGAGTTTTTAAGACCTGGGATGTCTGTTATTACTTCGGTAGATACCAGTCAAAATTAATTCAATATCAAATCCGTTTAGGTACAATACGTATCAATCCTTGTATTTAAAATTATCCAATGTTTGATCGTATTGCCGAAACTGTTCAATATCATAAGCTTGACCTAAAAGCACCTGTACATGTGACCATAAAACGTCTTGACCAGATTCATCCACAAATTTCAGGCAATAAGTTTTTTAAACTCAAATATAACTTTCTAGAAGCTCAGGCACGAGGCTGTAAACACATCATCACTTTTGGTGGAGCCTATTCCAATCATATTGCTGCAACGGCATATGCTGCACATTTATTTGGGTTTCAAAGTATAGGAATCATTCGTGGGGAAGAACTCGTCAATTGTCCACTGAATCATACACTTTCCACCGCACAACATTTTGGTATGCAGCTTGAGTTCGTTTCACGTGAAAAATACAGATTAAAAGAGACAGAGGAATTTATACAAGCATTAAAACAAACTTATCCTGAGAGCTATATTATTCCTGAAGGAGGAACAAATACCTTGGCGATACAAGGCTGCCAAGAAATTCTTTCTCAGAGTGATTTAGAACATTATGATGTGATTTGTTGTGCTGTAGGCACAGGTGGCACAATTACAGGCTTAATTGAAGCAAGTGCAGAACATCAACAAATTTTAGGCTTTTCTGCATTAAAAGGTGATTTTCTAGCAAAGGAAGTTGCTTTAAAAACTCATAAAAAAAACTGGGAAATTACGGATGCCTATTGTTGTGGTGGTTATGCAAAAACGACTATTGAATTACTCCAGTTTATTGAAAAATTTGAACAAAAACATCCAATTCCGCTTGAACATATTTATACAGGAAAAATGCTGTTTGGAATTTTAGATCTGATTAAAAAAGAATGTTTTGAAGAAAACACACGAATTTTAGTGATTCATAGCGGTGGATTACAAGGTCGCTTAGACACCGCAACCCCATAACCCAAACTGTCTATGATTATAGCTTTATACCAGTTTATTATCATTTAATGCGATCAGACCTTTAATGAGACGATAAGCATCCCAAATAAAAACTGCCAATAGAATAACAAATCCAATCACTACAATCGCTAAAAGCGCACCAACGATATAGCCGACAAAACTAATCCAAAAAGTTTTAATTTGATAATTAACATGGCTTTCTAACCATGTACCACGCATATCATCACGTTTCACATAGTTCATAATAATTGCAATAAGCCATGTAAAACCAACGAGATAACCTGCAAGATATAAAATATAAGTGATTTGATTATATTGTTTTAAAGCTGCGATTTCGGTTTCAGTTTTTGTTAAATTATTCATTTTATTACCTCTATTTATGTCTATTATTTATACTATATTTCTTTTTTAAGTTTCATTTAAGCTGTCTTACAAAATACAATTTTTTAATTTTTCTTTACCGATTTAAATTATAGTTACTTGCTTATAGTACCTGAATTTTCATCTCATTTTGTCTATAATGCCCTGCTTTCCTTCCTCACGAGTTTCCCATGTCTACAAATCAATACGATGTCATTGTTCTCGGTGCTGGTGCTTCTGGTTTAATGCTAGCAGCAAAAGCGGCTGCACGTGGTCGTAAAGTCTTGGTCATGGAAAAAGCCAATAAAATCGGTAAAAAAATCCTGATGTCTGGCGGTGGTAAATGTAACTTTACCAACCTCTATGTAGAGCCTGAAAACTTCATTTCGCATAATCCCCATTTTGTTATTTCAGCATTAACGCGCTATACCAATTGGGACTTTATAGGAATGGTCTGTGAATATGGCATTGACTATGAAGAGCGCAAACATGGGCAATTGTTTACTTTAAATGGTGCTAAAGAAATTTTAGCGATGTTACTCAATGAGTGTGAAAAAACTCAATTGGTTGACATCAAAACCAGTTGTGAAGTCAAAGCAGTCACTGCAATCGATGAACAACATTTTCAAGTGGCAACCAATCTTGGCTACTTTGAGGCAACATCGGTTGTGGTCGCGTCAGGTGGTTTGTCGATTCCAACTTTAGGTGGTTCAGATATTGGCTATAAAATTGCGAAACAATTTGGGCATCACATTTACCCAACCCGTGCAGGCTTAGTGCCATTTACATTTTCAGACCAGTTTAAAGAAGTCACAACTCGCCTCAGTGGCAATGCTGTTGAAGCAACCTTATCCAATGAATTAAACAGTTTCACAGAAGCTTTATTATTTACCCATCGAGGCTTAAGTGGTCCAAGTTCTTTGCAATTATCGAATTATTGGGATGTTGGGCAAAGTTTCAAAATCGACTTTTTACCATCAAAAGAACTTTTTGAATTTTTTAAAGCCAAGAAACAAAGTCAACCAAAAGTTCTCATTCGTACCTTGCTGAGTGAACTACTGCCAAAAAGTGTTGTTTTAGAATTACAAAGCTTAATCTGGGCAGAATTCGCTGAAACTGCAATTGCACAGCTCAGTGATGAAAAACTGGAAAATATTGCACAAAAACTGCATCAATTTGAAGTCAAACCTTCTGGAACTGAAGGTTATCGTACTGCTGAAGTCACTCTTGGTGGTGTAGATACCACAGAGGTTTCATCTAAGACAATGGAAAGTAAGAAACAAAAAG
Source organism: Acinetobacter sichuanensis (assembly GCF_003024515.2). GTDB lineage: Bacteria > Pseudomonadota > Gammaproteobacteria > Pseudomonadales > Moraxellaceae > Acinetobacter > Acinetobacter sichuanensis. Next base: position 6,366 of record NZ_PYIX02000039.1, on the reverse strand, counting down.
GCTTATTTTTTATTGGTGAAATTTTAGATGTCACAGGACATTTAGGCGGTTTTAATTTTCAATGGGCATGGGCATCTGCACATGCCGCGTCTGAATATGTTTAATCATTTTACATAAGCAGATTAGCCCACGATTTTACTACTGAGTTTGATGATCTGAGCTATTTTGCTCTACTGTTTCTGTAGAAAGCTCTTTTTGCGCTGCCAAATCTGGCTTTGTTGCTGATTTTGGCTTTGCAAAAACAAATTTATAAGCACTGGCTAAAAATCCAATGGTAATACCTGCAATCACTATAGGAGCTATAAACTTATTGGGTTGCTTTTTTGTCATATGGGTTCTCCTCATTCATGTTTTCATTATTTAAATAAAAAAGATCGACCAGTAAATCCTGATCGATCTTTATCATAAATTACAGGTTATTTCGGGTCATCTTTTAACGGATGATCGGTTTTTATATCAAATGTCTGATCTAAAGGAGCTTGATATTCAGATTCAACGATTGGAGAGTCTGCAGTCACCTGATCTGCTGTCACTAATCCAGAATGCTCATTTTCCGCAGCTTTCTGTGCTAAAGGATTGGGTTGATTTCCTTCTTTTTTAGCTTTATCAATGAGGTCTGTCAATACACGTTCTGCTGGTTGACGCCCACCTAAACCAAAGGCAAGTGCAAAGGCAACAGCAACAGCACCTAAAGTTAAACCAAATGCTAAATTCACAATAGAATCAGCAATACCCATTGCTCGAAGTCCCATTGCAATCACCAAGCCCATGATCAGTACACGAACTAAGTTTCCAAGCCAACGCGAACTATTATATTCACCACGCTGCACCACATTTGCAACAACATTTGCAAGCCAGAAACCGATCACAAGAATCACAGCACCCAGTAAAATGTCAGCACCAAACTGGATAAACATCGCAATAAGGTCACTAATTTGGTCAAATCCTAAACGGTTTGCTGCTTCTGATACAGCAAAAAGCATCGTAAAGAATACAATCAGATAACCCACAACACACGAAACTTTGGTTTCCCCTAAAAAGCGCTGTATATCAAGTTTAGCGGGGATTTGGTCAACGCCTGTACCTGCAATCAGTTCAGCTACTAAACGTCCAACAAAACGTGAAACGACATAAGCAACGATTAAAATCAGCCCTGCTGCAATAATATGTGGAATCGCAAACATGATTTCAGCAAGCATAGCTGTTGCAGGTTGCGAAATTGCTTGAATTCCCAACGCTTCAAACGCAATAATCAATGAAGTGATCATGACCACAGCAAAGACAAAAGAGCCTAAAAACTTAGGTAAACCTTGCTCTGAATTTTTAAATAAACCGACTTTTTCTGCTTGCGCTTGTAAATTTAAACTATTACTTAAGCCTTCAACAATACCGCGGACAATTTTCGCTAAAATATAACCCACGAAAATAATCACACCAGCAATGAAGATATTTGGTAAATAAGATATTGCCTCATTCAGCATATTTTGCACAGGTATTAATAGCCCTTGCAAACCTAAAATAGACAATACGATTGGTAAAAATAAGAGTAAAATCAGCCAGTAAACAATATCTGCGATATTATGACTAATTGGACTGACGCCAACTTCTGCACTTAGTTTTTCATCAAGTTGTGTGCGGTCTAATAAGTTTTTAAGCCCAACTTTGACCAAATTTGCCACAATCCATCCAATAAAACCAATTGCAATAGCAGCAAGAAGCTGAGGAATAAACAACAGGAATTGCTGAATCATGTTGCTAAAAGGACTGCTGATACTACTCAAATTCAGTACATTTAATGCACCAATCACGGCAATAACCATGACCACCCAAAAAACAACTCTGGATACTATATTTTCAATATTTGAGCGATGTCCTGTTGCATTAGACAATTTTTGATTTGTGCCTAATTTAGTCAGTATTTTCTTAATTCCTGCTGCAATAATTAGCGCAAGGATCCAACCCACCAACAAAATTACAATTGCAGCAATAATGGGTTGGAATTGTTCCCAATAATACATGGCATCAAAACGACCACCACGTGAACCTAGATATTCATTCATTGTTATGTCCTCTATTCATCTTGCTCGTTTTAGATCATGATTTTCTTGTGAATAGCGTCATCTTTTTATGTCATGTTTCTGACTAAAATATTTAAGATATATGAAAATGATTTATATATCAGATACTTTTAGATGTATGCTTAAACAACATATTGGCTTATGTTGAAATGAAAAAAATTTTCATCTCAACATAAAACCCACGCGACTCTATTGAGAATCACGTGCTCCAGTTGCAGTTGCTTCTGCTGTTTCATCGGTTGCTGTTGCAATAGTATCTTGCTGTCGATTTGAATCGTGTTCACTTACAGCAGGAATGGACTGATTTGCAGGAATTTCTCCCGATTTAGGATTGATATCTGCAAACATATAAAAAATCAGAGCTGCCAGAAAAATACCAACAATAATCAATATATAGACGGGTAAACGTCTTTTTTGTTGTTTTTCCTCTGCACCCTCGACATGGGGTGGCTTAGTAAAATCATGAACCATGGTTTTCTCCCCCTTATTAACGTGATTGGTGTTTTTTTATACTAACAAGCTCTATTGTAGTATTGTGTAAAAAATTTTATATCTTAGTAAGTTAGTCTTGCTTATTATTTAATCAGACTAATAACTGTTATTTTGAAATAAAGAGAATTAAATAGAGAATCATGAAATTTTGAAATTAAAAATTTTTGCAGTTAATTTGAGCTATAATATCGACCCTCTTATTGGGCTATGGAAAATATGGCTTATCAACGGCAAAGTGTCTCACTCGATTTAGACACAGATGTCACTCATCAATGCTTTTTGCATACCACTCGTGATGAACATTTCATTGGAATTATCGAATTCAATAAACCTAGTGATGTTTTAAAATGGGGAGACCTTGAGTATTTTCGTCGTCGCACAGAAGAATTGTCAGTCATGCCTTTTCCTGACTGTATTAATGCGATGATTATAGATATTCGAAATATTGAACCTTTTTTAGATCAAGAAGTTCCCATTATTCCTTGGCGCTTAGTCGAAGAAGAATGTCCGATTCGAATTATTGTCCCGTCAGAGCGTCTTGAGTTTTACTCAGGTTTTTTTGAACCAACATGGCTCAGCACAGATCTAGACTCAGCAATTTATGAGCTACGTGAATTTATGGATATGTTTGTTCATTAAGAAAAATCCTCTAATCAATAGAGGATTTTTTTAATCAAAAATGTTGATACTGAAACAACTTACCAGTAATTTTCTACTGCAATATTTCCTTCACCACGACGATTCATGGTTAAACCACGTGCTTTTAAAGCATCTTTAGTATCATCAACCATCTGTGGATTTCCACATAACATCACATGTGTTGTTTCAGGATTTAATGCTAAACCAACCGTTTTTTCTAATTCACCATTTTCAATTAAAATCGGTAAGCGATCATGTAAAGTTGCCTGTGGGTCACGGGTAATAATAGGTACAAACTTAAAACCTGTATGTCCTTCACCAAAGGTTTGTGCAATTTCCTCAATACGTGTTACATAAGCAAGTTCAGATGCTGTACGCACACTATATACCAAGGTAATTGACTGATATTTTGACCAAGTTTCAAAGTCTTGTAACATTGAAATAAATGGAGCTAAGCCTGTTCCTGTTCCTAATAACCATAAATCTTTGGGTAATGGTAATTGATAACGTGCTAAGGTTAAAAAACCATAAGGAACTTTTTCTAAATATAATTCATCCCCAACTTCGAGATGCTGTAAATTTGAGGTAAAAGCACCATCTGGCACAACAATAGAAAAAAATTCTAAGGTTTCATCAAAAGGCGAAGAAACAACAGAATATGCTCGTACAACAAGATCATCTCCAACTTTTAACCCAATACGGGCGAACTGCCCTGCGGTAAATTTGAAATGAGCAGGTCTTGTCATGGTAAAACTAAATAAGGTATTGGTCCAACGGTGTACAGATAAAACCTTTTCTACGCTAAATTTTTCAATTGACATGATTTGAACGTGGCATGAATGACTATGCTCATGGTAGCATGTCAACATAATTTATTAATATTTATTTTAAATAGACCTCTTTCATCCTCCTCCTTTTTTTCCTCTAAAAAGAGAAAATTAAAAGGTCTAAAGTTTATATGAAAGACGTTTAATGTTAAGGCTATCTACATGCGCATGACTTTACGCCAATTGGCTGTTTTCGTAGCAGTCGCTCAAGAAGGCACTGTGACCAAAGCCAGCGATGCAGTTCGATTGACTCAAAGTGCTGCAAGCATGGCTTTGGCAGACTTAGAGGATGGACTCGGAGCTCCCCTATTTGACCGTCTTGGAAAAAGATTACAATTAAATGATTTAGGTCGTTTTCTTCTTCCGCAAGCACTTGAAATTTTAGGTCGTTGCGAAGCTTTTGAACAGGCTGCAAAAGGTGAATTCCAAAGTATAGATTTACGTATTGGGGCAACGCTCACCATCAGTGACTACTTGATGCCAGATTTAATGGCTGATTTTTTACAAATTCGCCCACAAGCTCATTTACAGTTACAAGTAGGTAATACTCGCCAAATGATTGAAGCAGTAAATCAATTCCAACTTGATTTAGCGATGATCGAAGGTTCTTGTCATTTACCACAATTACAATGTATTCACTGGCGTGATGATGAATTAGCTGTATGTTGTGCTCCTAGCCATCCTTTAGCTCAGTTAAAGCGACCATTAACGCCTGAAGATTTTTATCATGTAGAATGGATTTTACGTGAAGAAGGCTCAGGTACACGTGAAGTCTTCGATAATGCCATCTTACAAGATATTCCTGATGCCAATATACGTTTAACGCTTGGGCATAATGAAGCTATTCTAAAAATTGTAGCAGGTGGTTTAGGTGTATCATGTATTTCTAAATTAGCGATTGATCCGTTATTAGAAAAACAGCAGCTCGTTGTCTTAGATACTCCATTTTGGACATTAACACGCCCACTCTATATGCTCGTACACCGACAAAAATATCAAGGTCCTGGTTTACGTTCTTTTTTACAGTTTTGCGAAAATCAAACAGGTAAATAAAAACCTTACGATCATAAGCATGCTCAATATAAAAACCGTGGCTTCAAGTACACGGTTTTTATTTAAAAGACTTTGCCAAAATATTACTTCCTTAAAGCAGCATTTTTTTGTGCAGCATTTTTCTTTTCTTGTTCCAATTTATACAAATGTAGCTTAACCTCTTGTTCTTGCTGATACTTCTTATATTTACCATAAGCTAGATAGGCAACATTTGTACCTAATAACAAAATAATCACACCAATCACATATAATGGATTAATATAAAATTTATGCTCTTTCTTTTCTTTTACGGGTTTCCATTTTCCATATAATATTTGTGTTTTTAAATTTAAATACATCGAGTTTTCTTTAAAACTGGATCCTTCTCGCTCTTCTTGAAACTCCACTTTTGAATCTACGGGTTCAGTTGCTAAAAGTGAATCTTGCTCTACTTTTTCATGAGTCACCAATGCTTGGGAGCTTTGTGATGTAGATGATATTTTTTGATCATTCTCTTCTAAATGTTCCTGTTTTTGCTCTTTATCTTCACTTGATTGATCATGCAAATTAATCGCTTTATTTAATGAAAAATTACTATACTTTTCATCAATATCTTGAGATTCAGGCAATACTGGAATGCTATTTTTTTGTTCAATTAAATCTTCTGGTTCTGTGAATATTTGATGTTCTGTTGTCACTAAATCTATTTTTTCGGAAATATCACATGTTTGTTGTTCTTCTATATCTATCTTTTGATGTTCTTGACTGAGTGGCTCAAGCAAATCTGCTGAATCATCTGCATAAACAACCGATTGTTGCTGATTTTTTTGTTGAGCAATTTCATCTTGTGTTTGATCCAAAGTCAAAATATCAGATGAAATCGCAGTTTCGATGAGAGTTGAGTCATTTTCATGATCAATTTGCAGTGTTTCACTCATTTCCTGCTGTTGCAACTGATTTTGATCTAATTCAGGCAAAGGTGCTGTAGCTAAAGAAAAATGATCTTCTGATTTAGCGTCCTCAACATCATTGATCATATTAAAAGAGGTTTCAAGTTCCTCATTTTGGCTTTCATGAATTTCTTGCGTACTCACATCAGTAAATTCAACAACTTCAGGTGTTATATTTGTAGCGTGTTGCTCTTCATTTTTCTCAAGCTCCCATTCAATCACCATCGGGTCAGCTTGTAATTCTTGAGCATTAAGTTGCTGATCTTCGAGTTCTAATAACGTAAAAGCTACAGATTCCACAGATTCCACAGATTCCACAGATTCCACAGATTCCACAGATTCCACAGA
>NZ_PYIX02000038.1 GCF_003024515.2 Acinetobacter sichuanensis | reverse complement strand
CGGTTGAACCGTCCTTGATTTGTGAAAGTACATTTCCTAAAGGCATTACACTTTTGTCAATCATGTCCATGTGTCTACAGTCAAAAACTTATCATTAGTATATTTAATTCGCCTAGCGCTCATTATCCTATTTCTACAAACAATTTGTTTCCCTTTTAAATACAAATGAACACACTGATCTCCAATAAAATACGCTTTTCGCATACAGGATAAAATGCAATGAATTATATTGAGATGGTCAAAAAAGCTGAACAAGATCGTTTCCAAGCATTGATAAATCAGGACTATGTTGCTTTTCAAAACTTTTGTGACCCTGCTCTAACTTATGTACACAGTAGTGCTCGAGTAGATACACTGCAAAGCTATATGGATAAATTAGAAAATCAGTTTTATATTTATCAAACTATTGATTATAAAATTGAAAATGTTGTGGAATATTCCGATAGTCTATTAGTTTTTGGTGTATTTGAAGCCAGTTTACTATTGCAAGGCGCTCCGATGCAGTTAAAAAATCGAACTTTATCTGTTTGGAATAAAACCACCGATGCGGTTAAATTGTTTGCCTATCAACCCACACCGATCAAATAAAAATAGAGGGAAATTCCCTCTATTTCAAAATAGTCATACTTTAAAATTTCAGCGTATAGGTGGTAAAGAAACGATTTTCCTGATAACTGCCTTGGACATCATTTTTATAGTTCAGATTGAGCCATTGGAAACCCAAACCTTTCAACATACCTTCATTTACTCGATAATTTGCAATAAAATCAAGTTCGCTTTCATCATACCCTTTTTGCCCTTTGATTATGTAGTTTTGTCCATCGACATAACGTGCCATTACGCTTAAACCGGGAAGCAACCAACTGACATCATGATTAAACGTAAAATGATAGGATAATTCATTGGCTTTGTTAAAAGTACCTTGTGTCCAATTAACATAGCTCAGTACAGGTACAGCCCCATCCAACATTGGAAAATCACTTTTACCTTCTATCTTTTGTAATCCGATTCCGAAAGTATTCGGACCATAAGCGACTTCTTGTAATATACCAAAATATTGGTTATCAATTTTTCCTAAATATTCAGCACCGTTTTCAGTCGTATAATAATATCTAAATTTGCTGTTAAATCTTAAATCATCCATCTGTGTCTTATATTGCAGACCTACAGAATATTGATTATATAAATCTTCCAATTCACTTAAGAAAATTTGCGTTTGTAAGTTCCCTTGCAACGCTTTATATTTTAAATCCAGATAAGCAAGTCCATCTGACTCCTGATTATTTACTGTGATTTTTCTAAATTTATCTTCATTCCTTGGTGAAAATTTATCTAAATAGCCCACGTCCACTTTGAGTTGCGGATTCAATTGCCCTGAATATAACCAGCCTTGATAAATTGTGAGTAACTGTCGACTATAATCCGTTGTCGCTAAAGGCGTATCTACCCATTGTTCACCCCAACTGATTTGATATTGCTTGTGTTTTACACCCACTGATCCTGCGATTTTTTTGTATTCAGATGCCTGCTCCTGACGATTTTGATCAAATGGAATAATCATATCATTGCGATGCTGATCTTCACTAAGGCGCTGCGCGTATTGCAATGAACCTGTATACAAAAGTGCTGTTTCATCGCTAAATTCATGTTGACCATTTGCACGGGCAATAACACCTTGACTCCAACTTCCAATCGAAGCTCGATTGGCTGCATCAAAATCACGTTTGGCATATAAATTTTTGAGGGTCACATCAAAGTTGATCTCTTTTGCTGAGGCGTAGTTTACCCCTGCAGCTATTGCAATGAGCAATAGCACAGTCATTTGTTTGTTCATGCTTAATCCATTAAATTATTTTTTCAGTTATTTGATCTTTTTCACAGTCCTGAAGCCAACATGACTAATGCCTAAATCAGCTTCTTGTGAATGTCTCGCAGAAGCTCGGTAACGCATGCAGTAATTCGATGCACACAGAAATGATCCCCCTTTGATGGTGTATTGATTAAATACAGGTGCTTCTTCTGACTTTAACTGGTGCATCCCCATATGATCATCATGTGTACCTGTAAATGGGCTGTTGGTATATTCCCAAACATTGCCAATCATGTCATATAGACCAAAGGCATTTGCTTTAAAACATCCGACAGGTGCAACATCTGTAAAACCATCTTTGTTGTCATTCTGATAAGGAAACTCACCTTGCCAAACGTTGGCATCTATATGTTCCAAGTCTGCACTCACATCTCGTGCCTGAGTAAAACCTTTAGCCGCATATTCCCATTGTTCCTCTGTAGGGAGCTCATGCCCAAGCCAGTCAGCATACGCAATGGCATCTTTCAAGGTAATCATACGCACAGGTTCATTCGGTAAAATCTGGCGACTCGCATTTGGTCCCCAAGGTTTTTTCCAAAATGCACCTTTAACCAATGACCACCAAGCCAATTCTTTGACTTGTCCTTGTGGTGTTATAAATACAGCAGCTTCGCCTTGTGTTTCAGCTTCAGTAATATAACCTGTAGCTTGAACAAAGCTTTCAAATTGTGCATTGCTGACTTCTGTCGCATCCATCCAGAAATCAGTAACTATTCGCTCACTTTTATATAACGCCCGTTCTTCAGGATAGCTTTGATTGTTTCCAATCTGGAAAGTTCCCCCCGGAATTTTCACCATACCAGCTTCAGGTTGCTTTAACCAATTGTGCGGTAAACCTAAATATTGCTGGCATTGTATTTTTCCACCTAATGTCACATCCTGTGTTTCTGTAGGTGCCCCACCACAAGCGTTGAGTACCAATGCAACTGTTGGTAATGTGAGAAGTTTAAAAATATTCATCATCCTTGATCTCTATTTTCAATCATTTAAAACACAATACGTGATTTCTGATAAACAGAAATAAATGGTCATTAATCTCTGAAATACTGAGTTTAATGACCATTTTCCATTTTATTTACCTATTATTTACCTAGATTTTTCAGGAACTCAGGTTCAATACAGGTGTCATAAAAACAATTCATTTGACCATATTTATAACGAACAGGTGCTTCAACCACGCCCACATGCTGTGCATATTTATCCCATTCACTGGCTAAATTTTTCACAATATCTGGATGTTGGTCTGCGACATTTTTGATGAAGCTTTGGTCTTGAGTACGGTTATACAATTCCCAAGTGCCCGTCCCATACGGCGGTGCTTGCATTTGTAAAGCCCAGTCACCACGGTATAAGGCACGACGAGTATTAAACTCCCAACCTAATGAACGTTCTGGCAATTTTTGCTGATTGAAAATTGGCAGGAATGAAATCCCTTCCAAAGGCAAAATTGGATGGTCATTAAAACTGTTTGGGCGTTGCGTTTTTGTCAGCTCCAACACGCTTGGCACAAAGTCTTTTACATGGACTAAATCTGTTTTAATCTGACCATGCTGCACCATTTTTGGATAGCGGACAATTGCTGGAACTCGAATACCACCATTGGCAACAAAGCTTTTGAAATATGGCAGTGGTGTTGAAGCAACCTGAGCCCATTGTGGACCTAAGTTTACATACGAACCTTTTTTACCCATATTTTCAATACTGTTATCAAAGTTTGTATCGACCCATTCACGGATACCATTTTTATCTTCAGTGGTTCCCAATGATTCAGGTGTTGCAGATTCAGCACCATTATCTGACATGAACAAAATAAAAGTATTATCCAAGTCACCTGTTTGCTTCAGATAGTCTATAACGCGTCCAATATTATAGTCCAAGCTATCAATCATGGCTGCATACACTTGCATGGTCTTAATTTGATCTGCTTTCTGCGCTGCGGTTAACTGATCCCACGCTGGAAATGCTGATGCAATCGGATTATTGACTTGTGTCCCTTTAGGCATAATACCCAATGCAATCTGACGTTTTAAACGTTGGTTACGAATATATTCATAACCTTCTTTATATGAATTTTTGTATTTCGCTAAAAACTGATCGGGTGCCTGTAGTGGCCAATGTGGTGCGGTATATGCCAAATAAGCAAAGAAGGGCTGATCTTTTTTACGGTCATTTTTCAAATAAGACAGCATTTTGTCTGTATAGAAATCTGTCGAGTAAAATTCTTTAGGCAATGTTACATCTTCGCCATCTTCCAAATAGCGTGCTTTGTAGTTGCCTGGAAACATTGGGCTTGCATCCATATGGCTTGCACCACCAGGCATTAGACTGAATGATTTGGTAAATCCTCGTGCTTTAGGATTACTGTCTTCTGTTGCACCTAAATGCCACTTACCCGCCATAAATGAGACATAACCTTGAGCATTTAAAATCTCAGGCATAGTCATCACTTGCTGGTTCAGCTTACCTTCATAACCAGGCTTGCCTTTTTGTTCAGGCTGTAAATATTCAGCCATCGTCCCTAGACCAGCTTGGTGACTATCATTTCCAGTCAACAGCATTGAACGGGTCACAGAACAGGTTGGACCTGCATGAAAATTGGTTAAGATCGCGCCATCATTTGCCAATTTTTTAAGATTTGGCGTTTTAATTTCACTGCCGAATGGCTCAGTATCTGAAAAGCCTAAATCATCCGCCACAATGACCAACACATTCGGTTTTTTCACATTTTCAGCTTGAACCAGTGTGGCACTCAATAAAGTGGGAACAAATACAACCGCCAATGCTAACTTTTTAATGACCATAACATTTCCTTGATAATGGTAAGGTTTAAGCAAAATCCTTGCTAAACGTCAATGTAATGAAAATTGAAGCAGAACAAAATCGCAAAGAAACGAATTAAATGTTCATATTTTTCGAACAATCTTGTAGATAAATATTACCATCTTCAACATAAACAGATTCTTGTACTAGACTGTTCGCCTTACATGGTCCATCGATACATAAACCTGTCTTGATCTCAAACATCGCTGAATGATGGGCACACATAATCCATTGATTATCATAGGTAAAAAACTGCCCTTTGGCGTTGTCTAACTGCACAGAAAAATGTGGACAGATATTATGATAAGCATAAAAATCTTGATCATTTTTAATCAGGACGAGATTGAGCCCCGCTTTCGAGGGATGGGCAACTTTCTTGACAGATTCATGTTCAAAATCTTGCACTTGGCATAATGCAATTTTTGCTGACATCACGCCTGCTCCTTTGCCAACACAAACTGATAATCCACTTTGTAATAGGCAGAATCTATATTGAATTTCTGCTCCATTTCTGCTGAATACTCACAACGCTGATAATCAACAATCAATGCATCTTTCACTCCAAATACCGTATCTGACTCCAAATATGGATCATCTTTCAAAAACAAATGTGTGACTAAACGATGGTGATTTTCTGCTGTAATCATGAAATGAATATGCGCAGGTCGCCAAAAATGGCGTTTTGAAAAATTCAATAACTCACCTACAGGTCCATCAGATGGAATCTGATAACTCACAGGAATAATGCTTTGTATCGCATATTCCCCCTGAGCCTGACTGTAGAAGATGCCTCTTAAATTTCCCAATTGTTGTGCTGCATCCTGACCTGAATACATGCCATTTTCGGCAGTTTGCCAAATTTCGATCTTGGCATTTTGAATCGGGTTTAAGTCGGGATCAACGACCCGACCTGTGATGAGTAATGGGAGCTGTTCCGTTTCCGTATCTGCATGTTCAACAATAGAAGCACCGTAGTCACGGACAGGCATTTCTGGAATAAAGAAAGGACCAAAAACGGTGCTTGGTGTTTGTTTCTCATGTTGATGATGATTGATTTCATCGACCAACATAGAGATACCCATCACATCAGAAAGCAGAATATATTCCTGACGCTGTCCATGGCACATTTGCCCTGTACGCGTCAGAAAATCAATCGCCATTTCCCACTCATTTTGACTCAATTGCACATCTTCAATATATTCATGCAACTTTGCAGCCAAAGTCGTGATCAAATGTTTCTGTCGTTCATTTTCAATCTTTGAAAAACTATCGATTACGTCTTGTGTTAACTGATACATATGACACCCTCCTTGTCATGACCGCCAAATTAATTTGGCGGCAATCCTAAGTAAGCACGTTGCATTAATTGCTCAAGCTCATCGTAGTCATATGCACGTGGGTTGTAGTACGGGCTGTCACAGACGATTTTCGCCACAGTTTGTGGACCTTCTTCAGGTAAACCAATGTCTTTCAATGCCATTGAAATATTCAGTTTTTGATTCAATTCATAAATCAATTGCCCTACTTGCTCATGGCTTGTTCCGCCCAAAGCCTGTGCCAGTTGCGTCATTGCTGCAACATCTGCATTACGGTTGTAATGAACTGAATATGCCAACGTGATGGCATGTGCTTCAGCATGCGGTAAGTTGTAAGTTCCGCCCAAGGTATGACAAATTTTGTGATGAATCGCCATGCCAACAGACCCCAAACAAATACCCGCTAACCAAGCACCATAAGTTGCTTTTTCACGTGCAGCCATATCCGTCGGATCTTGCACAATAGCAGGCAGAGCATCTTTTAAAGCACGAATCGAATCCAATGCCATCAGGCTGATAATCGGGTTTTTATCCTGTGCATACAGGGCTTCCACTGCATGTGCCATAGCATTCATACCTGAACAAGCTGATATTTTTGCAGGCAGTGTCAGTGTTAACTCAGGATCATAAATCACCACTTTAGGCAGAACTTTGATGTCCTTTCCTGTCGTTTTTAAACGATTTTCCGTCATACCATACACAGTCGTCATTTCACTGCCTGCGTAAGTTGTTGGGATCGCCACGATTGGCAAAGCAGTTTTCAAAGCAATCGCCTTTGCCAACCCAATCGTTGAACCACCACCGATCGCCAAACAACAATCTACATTTAAACGTTCGGCTTCAAGAATAGCTTGTTCAGCCACTTCTACAGGTACATGCATAACTGCTTTGGGATAAACACTGACGCAGAGGTTGCCCAATTGTTCAGCTAACTTTTGACCATCTGCTTCTTGTTCAGGTGTGGTGATGATCATCACAGAACGAAAATTGTATTCATTGAGAATGCTGTGTACTTCTTTGGCACGCCCACGTCCAAAATGGACGTTGATTGGCAGTGCCTTATAATTAAACATTTGCATTATTCACCTCGCTGAAAATGTGGCGGGATTTTTGCATCGACATTGACCCAGATCGATTTCGCTTCGGTATAGTCATGAATCGCCTCAAAGCCCATTTCACGACCGTAACCTGATTTACCCATACCACCGAACGGACTACCTGGATTCACACGTTTATAACTGTTAATCCAGCACATGCCAGCTTTAATTTTGCGAGCAAAGCTATGCGCACGGTGAATGTTCTGTGTCCATAAACCACTGCCTAAACCATATTCTGTACAGTTGGCAATTTCGAGCGCTTCAGCATCATCTTTAAAGCGCAGTACAGTAACAAATGGACCAAAGACTTCTTCTTGCGCCACGCGGTCAAAAGGTTGTGCTTCAACAATCGTTGGCATCACATAGAAACCATTTTGTAAGGCTGGATCGGCTGGAACTTCACCACCAAGCAGTACTTTACCGCCTTGTTCTTTGGCAATCTGGGTATAAGACAGAACTTTATTACGGTGTGCTTCAGAGGTTAAAGGACCCATTTCTGTATTTGGATCCATTGGATCACCCAGACGAATAGAAGCTGCAAGCTTAATAAATTTTTCTAAAAACGCATCTGCAATATTTTCATGCAAGACCAAACGTGAACCTGCAATACATGCCTGTCCTTGGTTGTGGAAAATCGCCCATGCTGCACCATTCACTGCTGCATCAATATTGGCATCTTCAAATACAATGTTTGCACCTTTGCCACCCAGTTCAAGTTGAACACGCTTTAAGTTTGAAGATGACGCATTGATGATGCCTTGCCCTGTGCGAGTTGAACCTGTAAACGCAATTTTCCCAACTTCTGGATGTTCAGCTAGGCTTTGTCCTGCTGTTTGCCCATAACCAGGAACGACGTTTACAACGCCATCTGGGAAACCTGCTTTTTTAATCAGTTCAGCAATTTTTAACGTTGAAAGTGGCGTAATTTCTGAAGGTTTTAAAACCACTGTATTTCCAGCAGCCAAAGCAGGTCCAAGCTTCCAGCTAGTAAACATCAATGGGAAATTCCAAGGCACAATTTGCCCAACAACACCAATCGGTTCACGTACCACATAGTTCAGGAAACCCTGTTCAACAGGAATGACCGAACCTTCAATTTTATCGGCAATGCCACCGAAATAACGGAAACATGCTGCAGTACGTGGAACATCCAAACGACGTGAATCACGAATAGGATGACCTGTATCCAAAGACTCTAATTGAGCGAGTTCTTCTAAGTTTTCTTCAATTAAATCAGCTAATTTTAATAGTAAATGTCCACGTTCAGCCGCTGGCATTTCTGACCATGCAGGAAATGCATTTTTTGCCGCTTCTACAGCAAGATCAATATCTTCGGCTTCGGCTGCTGCAATTTTGGTAATCAATTCACCATTGGCAGGGTTTAATACATCAATGGTATTGCCACTTTTTGCAGGCACAAATTGCCCGTTAATAAATAATTGATTATTCATATTTAACCTAAATTTTAGAAATGACAGGGCGAGAACACGCCCTGTTTTGGATAGGAATAGAGAGATTAGAACGCCACTGGATAAGGAGCTAATTCACCTGATGCAAATTTTTCTGGTAAATCAGGTGTTGCATTTTCCCAAACCAATAACATTGAACGTTTAGTTGAATAACCTTGGTGACGAATATTTGCTGGCATTGCGCAAATATCGCCTGGCTTCATGACAATACGAGCGATTGGCGCGCCATCGACTTTATCGCCGATATCCCAAGTGATTTCGTCTGAGAACTGCATAAACCATTCAACACGGTCATTGCCATGGAAAATAGGCAAAATATATTCTTCTGTGGTTGGGCAAAATAAGCTTGCTTTACACACGGAAGTCACCGATGGGTTCCAAGTTACATCCGAACGCGACAAGTATTTAAATAAATTAAAACCACCCAATTGACCTTCAAAACCAGGTTCACAATGAATTAATGGCTCATCTTGATTTACATCAGCAAACTGACGATTGATCTCCAGATCATCACGAAGTGGAGAATCCCCTTCTAAACTTGGCATACGTTTAGTCGCGATACGGTAACGATCAATGGCTTCAATATTTTCACCATTTTTACGACCAAATGCAGAACCAGTTTCTTCAGGTGCAGCAAATGGATCAAAACCTGCATTTACCCAATCATGTAAAATGGCTTTAAAAGTTGCCATGATTTTAGGTGTAGCAAAATTTTCCACATAATCCACGCCAGCATCTTTTAATACACCATTAAAAGTCCCTGCGTAAAAATCTACACTACCATAGTGGTTTTGTGTGCCAATGACGTGGTCAAAGTTGACCCAACCATAGAAAAAACCCCATGCAACATCACGCATGATGGCACGTAAAAAGGCATCTACAGACATCAGGTGTGAATGTTCCTGACCTTTTGCTACCCATGTGACTTTGGCAAAATATTCATCACGAGTGATAGAGAAATTACCCAGTTTAAATGCCTGATAACCCGTAATAGCATCTTTGCCCGTTACTTCAACTTGATCGATGTGTGCAATTTGATTCATAGTATTCTTCCTTGAATATGATTATTTCAAACAAATTTCTGACCATTTTTCTAATGATAATGGTCCCTTGATTGTTTGGATTAATAAAACAGAAGGATCATTTGCTTCAAAACGATAAGCTGAACCTGCTGGTAAAATTGCTTGATGACCTTTTTTGAGTACAACATAACCCATCGGTGTACCATCAGGTAGTTCACCAGCAAGCTGTGTTCCTTCTATTTCAACATTCACTGTGCTTTTTAGCTTAAGGAAATCAACACGAACTTCTCCATCCATCACCACCACAAACTCATCATGAGAAGCGGTGTACCATACTGACTGACCTTCAGCACGCACAGTTTCAATCACATACTTTTGATTGAGACCGACCACAATTTTGTCATAGGCTGTTGCATGCTCAGCAACTTCAAATACATTTGAAAAAGCGTAATTGGTTGCTTCACCCTGAACAATTTGGATTGATCCTTTTTCGTAGTCTTTCAAACTACCAAATTTTGTTGTGTAAGCAGTCATTTGTTGTTCCCTTTGCAAATTTCCTATTTCAAAATTAAGGGATGTTTAACGAATGAACAATAAGCACTTTTTCGACATGAATGTTCGTTATTTTCAAACAATCAAGCACAAAATATCTTTCTATAATCGATTTCCGAGAAAAACGTAAATGAGTAACAGGAACGCTTACTCATGATAATTAGGAAATACATATGGATATTCAAAAATGGGACACTTCCTATGAATGGAAGATCGTTTTACTGCTGACCTTAGGTTTTGGTTTGGTCGGTTTAGACCGTTGGATCATTGCACCACTCCTGCCTTCAATCATGAAAGACCTCTCCCTTAATTATCAGGATGTCGGTCTAATCTTTGGTGCGTTAGGTATTACTTGGGGCATTTTTTCGATTTTCTCAGGGCATCTTTCTGACAAAATTGGACATCGTAAAATCCTACTGATTTCTTTAGTGATTTTTTCGTTGGCTTCTGGTTTTTCAGGTGCTGCAATGGGATTGACCAGTTTAATTCTGATTCGGGCTTTGATGGGTATTTCTGAAGGTGCGTTTTGTCCAACCAGTTTTGCAGCAACGGCTGTAGCGGCAAAACCTTCGCGCCGTGGGACTTTACAAGGCTTGCAACAAAGTGGATTTGCATTGTTTGGTCTAGGTTTAGGACCCATTATCGCCACACAATTAATGTTATTTTTGCCCTCATGGCGTGAGGTATTTTGGGTTGTGGCGATTCCAGGTTTTGTTCTAGTCATTTTTCTATTTTTCATTTTGCGAGAACCTGAACAAACTCAGGGTGGCAAACTACTTATTACTGAAAAAAAAGAAACCAAACAAGAAAAAGTCAATTGGTCTGTGATCTTGAAAACCCGCAATATTCTGCTAAGTATGATCGGCTTATTTTGCACCATGTCTTGTGTTTTTGTGATCAGTGCGATGGTACCGTTATACCTAGAAAACTATCTTAAACTGAATATACAACAAATGGGTTTTGTAGTGTCTGCAATTGGTTTTGGCGGCTTCCTTGGTCAATTCCTTGTACCTGCCTTTTCCGACTGGTTCGGTCGTCGTTTAAGTGCAGTATTGAGTTTTCTTGGTTCTACCATTTTTATTGTTTTATTTGCCAATTCAGCAGCATCCATCTCAAGTTTATTTATTTTACTTTTTGCCTTATCTTTTTTCAGTTTAGGTCTAATTGCACTACTTTCAGGACCAATTGCAGCAGAATCAGCACCTGCTGGACTGGTTGCATCTTCAATTGGCTTAGTCGTTGGTGCAGGTGAAATTTTTGGTGGTGGCATCGCCCCTGTATTGTCTGGCTTAGTTGCAGAACATTATGGTATTCAAAATATTTTTTATCTAAGTCTGGTTGGTACTGTGGTGGGCATGATAGTCAGTTTATTTATCAGAGAAACAGCGCCACGAAAAATAGGTACATTGCATAAAGAAAAGAATGAATCAACAGAAACGATCCAATCACATGAATCAGCTTAAAATTTATTTTTCATAAATTGAATCATGGAAATATTGCCTGAACTAATTTGAATTTTAGGCAATATTTCCAACTATTTTCATGACTTAAACACAGCATGGTCTCAATCAAAATAGCATACGATATTGTTCTAAATCCAATGCATACCTCTATACCTACGATACTCAATGTAAAGCTCAAAGATGAAAAAAATTTATGATATTACACAATTGAATCTAGCTGAGTTTATTTCTCCGAATGATTGTGTGGTTTGGGGGCAAGCACAAGCCGAACCAACGACTTTGACAGAATATTTAATGCAAAATCGAGCACAAATCGGTCGATTTAATGTCTTTTTAGGAATTTCAGAATATCCAACTTGCTTGGCTGAATATTCAGATCAGATTCAATATTCTAGCTATTGTGGTGCTGGATATAATCGTATGTTGGCACAACAACATTGTTTAGATATTCTACCCTTCCATTATTCACAATTACCAACATTGATCGAGCAACAAAAATTAAAAGTTGATGTGGTTTTAATTCAAGTATCTTCTGCAAATGCACATGGTCAATATAGTTATAGCCTTGCACAAGATTATTTAAGATCAGCAATTCGACAGGCACGTGTTGTTATTGCAGAAGTCAATCAACAAGCCCCGTGGGTATATGCAAATGACTACTTAACTGAAGACGATTTTGACCTTATGCTTTATACAGATCGTCCAATTATCTCAAAACGGTTTACCCTAGCTACTGAAACTGAACAAAAGATTGCTAAAAATGTAGCTTCTTTAATCGATGATGGTTCGACTTTACAAATTGGACTTGGCACGATTCCTGAGTCAATCTTACAAGCACTTGACCAACATCAACACTTAGGTATTCACTCAGGAATGATCAGTGATGGTGTTGCACAGTTAATGCAAACAGGTGTCATCACAAATGAGAAAAAGAGTTTTGATTGTGGTCAAACCATCACTGGACTCATTACTGGTTCTCATCAATTACACCAATTTGTTCAAAATCGTGTAGAAGTACAACTCCGTCCAACAGAATATACTCATCATCCTGCTGTTCTGGCAGCAATCAAACAATTTATTGCAATCAATTCGGCTATTGAGGTTGATCTCACAGGGCAAGTCAATGCTGAGGTACTGAATCAAACTTATGTTGGCGCAGTTGGTGGTGCTTTAGATTTTATTCGTGCTGCCAATCAATCACAAAATGGTGCTTCTATTATCGCATTACCTGCTTCAAGTAAAGGATTCTCTAGGATCGTACCACAGCTACAAGGTCCTGTATCAACACCACGTAGCGATGTCGGTTTTATCGTCACTGAATATGGTGTTGCAGATTTACGTGGCTTGTCTATTTCTCAACGTATTCAGCGCATGATTGCTATTGCTGAACCCAGTTTACAAGATGAATTATCCTTTCAGGCTTATATATTAAAACAAGTTAAATAGGATTTAGTTATGACGGACTAAATAAAGGAAAAATAAGCTATTAAATACTTATTAGTGACAGAAGAATGTATTTAGACTAATCTTCAAATTTTGCATTGCAAATTTTATTCTAGACAAAATACATCTTCTATAAAAGTTGAAAAAACTATAGCGCATAAACCCTATAGTTGACTTATATTTATGCTCTTAGTTAAAAATAATATCCAATATTTATATTGACTTGATTTTCCCATTGATTACTTCCACCAATAGCCAAGCTTTGCCCATAATCACTTCCTCCAATATATGGATTATTTTTGCCAAATAACCATTCTGTAGCGATGTAAATATTTTTTTTGAAGGTAAATGCAGACCCAAGCACAAATTGCTGTGAATCTAAGAAATCCTTTTTGGATTTGTCATAACGACTATAATGCCCATAAACATTAAAATCATTAATGTCTTTTATATTTAATTTTGGAATTTTATAATTGATATCAATACTACTAATCACACCTTGATTGGCAATATTAAATGTCCCATCATAAGAACCTAAAGTAGTTTGAGTGAATGGCGTATCAATATGATTATATAAACTAATTAATTTTAAACTAAATCGATCATTATTTAAGCCATAATGTAATCCAATGACTTTCCGTTCACCATTATTTTCATCAAAATCACTTTTTGATTTTAATTTTGAATAATAACCTGACACACCATAGTTTGAAATCCAATGATCAGCTTTTTGAGTATAATTATATTGTACTGCAAGAGCATCTTTCTCTTCATAATGTGTACCATTTTCTAAACTATCATCTGCTGAAACAATCTGATTAGAATAGTAAGTACCACGACTTGTCCCCTTACCTTGCCAAGGATTTGCAGCATAGTAAGCTGCTAAAAATTCATGATTTTCATTTTTATAATCATATTTCACACCTAAGCGATATAAATCCTCAATCCCTGCAATATATGCTATAGATTCAATAACAGTACTCGTATAATAAGGCTGAAAACCAATAGGTACTTGATTTAAACCCACTTGAATGGCTTGCTCTTTATCTACTGTATATTCTAAATAAGCTTTCTTTGTGAAGTTAATATCTCCAATATGATCAGTATAAGTATAAGGGTATGCTCCACCTAATATACGATGTTCAACATGCCCTGAGAATTGATCATAATAAAAATCTAAATTTACAATTGCAGTATCAAAACTTAGTTTTCGAATATCACGGTCAGGATCATAATCAAATCGCATTCGTATAGCACCACCCAAATCTATACGATTTTTCTGTGTTAAACTTTCTTCTACCACATCATCAGCATAACTCAAGCTTGAAAAAAAGCATGAGGAAGCAAATAAGAAAACAGAAGCTAATTTTAATTTATCATCTTTTAATGATAAGTCCGCATATATAAAAAATTTCGATAAAATATCCATACTTAATCCCTAAGTATCTGTATCATTGTACTTTATTTTGACAAAGCTTCGCTCTTCGCCAGAACGAATGTCAAAATTTAAAATTGATTTTAAAAGAGAAATTTCTGATCAGACTGCCCATTCAATCTGATCAGAAAGCGAGTGAGTGTTACTCAACAGGTTTGTCATAAAAGAAAATTTTAATAATCGACAACACTTGCAACATAAATATAAATAGTACGCAGAAACCACCGCATGCAGCTAAAAACTTAATGCCATCAATCCCTTGCTCACCACCCCCAAAAACACTCATAATAATCGCAATTGATCCAATTAATGTGCCCCAAATAATACGTTGATAAGCAGGTGCTTCTTCACCAATTGGTACATCTTTAGTACACATTCCTGCAATAGTGGTTGTTACACTATTTGCAGCAACAGCATAAGCAAATAAACTAAGTACAAGAATTAATGGCACGATCACTACACCTAGTTTAAAAGGAAGATGTTGTAAAAATGCCCATAAACCAGATACAGCACCATTATCTTTAATAATTTGAACTAAATTTAAAACATTGCTTTCTTGTAGATATAATGAGGTTCCGCCCCAAATTGCAAACCAAATCAAAGCAAAACAAGAAGGTAGAATCCAATTGACAATAATAAATTCTTTTAATGTACGACCATAAGCAATCATGGCAAGGAATAATCCCATCAATGGTGCATACGCAATCCACATTGCCCAGTCAAATAATGTCCACCATTGTGTTAACTCGACGCCACCAATATCACCTGGATCTAATCCCCATAAAAAGAAGTTATCTAACCATACAGCCATTCCAGCTGTTGAGGTTTTTAGAATATAAATCGTTGGACCTGTAATAAATAAAAGCATAAGTAAGAAATATAAAACTTTTGATTTTATATTTGCTAAAACTTTAAAACCTTTATCTAGTCCTAAATAAGATGAGAATGTGAATAACGCTGTTGTCATTACACCTAATACAACAAATACTGTCGTTGTAATATGAATGCCATAAGCAATTTTCAAACCTGTAGCAACAACTGTTAAACCTGTTCCTAAACCTGATGCAAGAGCAAGTACAATCGCTAATGTAGAAAATACATCAATAAAATTTGCCACAAATTTATTTTGGGCATATTGACCTAATATCGGCTCTAAAGTCGCAGATACTGTCAATCCACGCTTTTTATTGAAATACATATAAGCAGCGATTAAGCCTGATAAGGTATACATTGCATAAGGAATAAAACCCCAATTATAAAATGAACGACCTAATGCCCAAATAGCAGCATAATGCGTATGAGGTTCAACAGGTACATGATTCAACTCACCATAAATATTACCAAAATAAATAATTGGCTCATTTGCACCATAAGTAATTAAACCTGTTGCAATACCACTACTCAATGCCATTGCAAACCAGCGCCCAAAACTCATGTTGGCTTGGGCATCTTTACCGCCAATACGTAGGTTTCCATAACGCGATATCATTATTACACCCACTAAAATAAGAGCAATAATTGAAATCCATTGATATAACCAGCCAAAACTTTGCAACGACCAATTAAAAAAATCTTTGGTTAAGGCAATCAACATTTCACTATGAAAAATACCTAAAATCACCGCAGAAAAAACAAATAAAAACATTGGAGCAAAGACCCCCCAACGTATCGTTTTTTCCTCTTTTTTTACATCTTCCATATACTCATCCTTTTGTATCTAGTGGCAGTAAGTCCATTAAAAAATCTAGATCGCATGCTGATGAAATCTTTTCATCCTCTAAGCCATACAAAAGATCATTTACAAACTTTAGATATAGCTAAACCATTCAATTTATCCATATATGGATTTTTAAAATAAAAATATTCCTTAGCTCCCTATTCCAAGCTAATTTCATCCATAGAAAATGATTGGTTTTTACATACTGAACACTACATGATTTAACATGTATATACAACATAATAAATTTCTTTTGAAATTAGTAGTTTTTTTTGAACGATTTTTACGTTTTTTATTGATTTTTTAAGTGGAAAAACATATAAAAAATATCATTTAAAATATTTATTTTTAAAAAACATGTGTTTATAAAAATTAAAAACAAAGATTCAATTCGCTTAAAAACAAATATAAACTAAAGTTTTATACGATTAGCTCATATATCAGCTTTATTGCAGAAAGCTTTCAAAGCTAAACTACTTTTTAATTACTCAAATTTAAGTAGCAACTTGAGCATAGAATTAAGTTCATTTTATAAACTTATTGAGTATGACCAAACATACATGTGTTATTAAATTGACGATCAAAATTCTTAGTTTTGAGTTATAAGCTTCATCTGTATCGATTATATCTAGCATACTATCTAATCCAATCCACACAGTTTAATCAGCGCTTAAACAAGCTATTATGCATAAAAAATAAAGTCGAAACTAAATATTTGATCATCTACAACCTTGCATGCTGTCTTAGAATAGGTTTACTTTTATTGATATTTGCCTGATAGCCAAAAATACCCTTGAGTCTTAGGCTCAATGAAGTATTTATTCGATTAATTAATGCTAGATCATAAGAGGAACTATTGATTAGATTTTGGATATAGGCTTTTCATTTGGAAATGATATTGATAAATAAATCTTCAATGATAACTTTATACAAAAAATTGCTATAACAATAAAAAATAGGGATACATTTGTATCCCTATGAAATAAAAAATTTATGTCGTGATTTTTTACTGATCAAACCATAATACTTAATTTAGCTCACCAATCACATTTTCTACAATCGAAACTAAAGTCCCATTATGAATCATGCTTTTGATCTCTGTTATAAACTGAAAAATATAGGCATCTTTTTCTGGAACTTGAATTGTTTTTTGTAATTCAGTAAGAATTGTTTCAACTGCTAAACTATGCTTCTTATTTTCCAATAAAAATTGCTGACTATAATAGGCAGATAACAACTCAATTGCCAAAATATATTCAAGCTTATCAACAACAGAAATCGCTTTTTTAGAGGCATTATATCCCATTGCCACATAATCTTCTTGATTACCACAAGTCGGTGTATTATCAATTGTCGCAGGATGAGATAATATACGCATATCATTTAATAATGCCGCTTGTGTATATTGCGGAATCATCAAACCAGAATTTAAACCAGGTTGTTTAATTAAAAAAGATGGAAAACCAGATAAACTGCCATCAATTAAACGATTATTACGACGCTCAGACATTTTTGCTAAATTTGTCGCTGCGATGGCTGCTGTGTCCATCGCCAGCCCCACATACGATGAATCTGGATTACAAGCAGAAATAATTTCTTTTTGATCTAAATCTAAGTCATACCAGACAATTGGATTATCACAGCAAGCATTCATCTCAATTTCGATCGTCACCAAAGCATCATTTAAGACTTTTTTAGCTGCACCATGCAACTGTGGAATACATCTGAGCGATAGTGCATCTTGCAATTTTATAGGATGACGTTGTAATGCCAGTTCTGAATCTTTAAGTAAACGACGAATATTTGAAGCAGTTTTGGCTTGCTCTGGATGCGGACGCACATTCATAACACGCTCATCAAATGCAACTAAAATTCCTTCTAATGACTCCAAAGTTAAAGCTGCAATAATATCAGCAGATTTAGCTGCGTTTTGCATATCATATAAAGCTAAAGCGCCTAGTGCAGTTGTTGAGGTCGTTCCAGAAATCAGCGCCAAACCCTCTTTCGCATGTAGTTGAATAGGCTGAATATTCTCTGCTTGTAATACTTCGACTGCGGTGCATAATTTTCCTTGATAAAAAATACGCCCACGACCTATCAAAGTCAGTGCAAAATGTGCTTCAGGTGCTAAATATCCGACTGAACCTTCTTTTGGCATCCAAGGAATGAGATTTAAATTTAAAAATTGACGAATCATTTCCAAAACTTCGAAACGGACACCACTATAACCTTGCCCTAAGTTTTGCAAAATCATAAGCATACAAGCACGCACCTGCTCTTCATTCAGCGGATCTCCAACTGAAACTGCGTGTGATAGAATTAGATTTTCTTGTAATTCAGCGGTTTGCTCTTGTGAAATTTTCTCTGAACATAAAGCACCAAAACCTGTTGTAATCCCATACATCAACTCATCACTTGCCATCATTTCTTCAAGAACTTCACGTGATTTTTTTACACGTTTGACATACTGTTCTGAGAATTCGATCTGCTTTTTAAAGCGAGCGATTTCAATAAACGTGTTTATATCAATTTTATCGCCTAATTGTATGTTCATATTTTCGTCCTGATGTTCATATTTTACATTCGTAAAGTCCATGAATTTCCATTTTCATGTGATTTCAATAGAAAAAAGTCCTTTACTTTTCACATATTCTTCTCTTTTTCTAACAAAAACTAGAAGAAACGATTTGTTTTCTACTCTTACTTAAAGAGGAATTAAGAAAAAAATTATTAACTCCCTATTTTTGAAAAAAATAAGGAGTTAGGGAGAGTTTTTAAATTACATCCAAGTCATTAACCTGGATAAATACCGCGTTCTTTACGCGCACGTAGAATACGTTCGCATGCCAAAATATAGGCTGCTGTTCGTAGACTACACACTTTTTCATTAGCAGCTTTCCAGACATCATTCACTGCTTGAATCATCAACTTATCCAGACGTTGATTAATTTCTTCTTCAGACCAGAACAAACTCGCCATGTCCTGAACCCATTCAAAATAACTCACAGTCACACCACCCGCATTACAAATTACATCAGGTACAACAGTGATACCTCGTTCAATTAAAATGTCATCTGCATCTAAATACGTTGGACCATTTGCACCTTCAAGCACTAATTTTGCAGACAGTTTTTTTGCTCTTTCAACAGTAATCTGACCTTCTAATGCTGCTGGAATAAGAATATCCATTTCAACATACCAAAAATGATCATTACTGATTGCTTCTGCACCCACAAAGCCAGCTACGCCTTGATGTTCTGCTAAATGCAATTTTAATGCCTCAATATCCATACCTTCAGGCTGAAAAATCGTTCCTGTATGATCTTGAATAGCAACAATTTTTGATTTTGCATTTGCAAATAAATAAGCTGCTTCACTACCGACATTACCAAAACCTTGTACAGCAACTTTTGCGCCTTCCAAAGGTAATTTGATTTTTTGTGCAACTTGTTGACCTGTAATAAACACACCTCGACCAGTGGCTTTAATACGCCCTAATGAACCACCTAAATGTACAGGCTTGCCCGTCACAACACCAGTCACTGTATGACCTTGACCTGATGAATAGGTATCCATAATCCAACCCATAACATTAGGATTGGTTCCTACATCTGGTGCAGGAATATCTTTTTGTGGACCAATAATATGACCAATTTCACTGGTATAACGACGCGTCAAGCGCTCAAGTTCACGTGGTGATAATGATCGAGGATCAACACGAATACCTCCTTTTGCGCCACCAAATGGTAAGTTTAGCGCAGCAGTCTTTATCGTCATCCAAGCAGATAATGCCATCACTTCATTTAAATCTACATCTGGATGATAACGAATCCCACCCTTACCTGGTCCACGAGATAAATTGTGCTGCACACGATAACCTTCAAAATGGCGAATTGTGCCATCATCCATCACAATGGGCACATCTACAATCAAAGCGCGTTTTGGGCGCTTTAAAGTATTGATATAGTCTTTGAGATGTTCCAAATATGGTGCAACACGATCAACTTGTGCCAAATATGTTTGCCATGCACCATTACTTTCTGGAACATACGATAAATTAGACATGCTTCATCCTTGTGAAATTATTTTATGAGCTTTTTACACCGATTTTTCATCTATTTTAATAAATCTCAGATTCAAAACTAAAATGTAAAAAGCCCCTGTTGTGTAATGTTGATTCGCTCAGAACTTCAACCCTATTCTTTAATCCTTCTCTTTATAAAGAGAGTATAAGAAGAGGTTTTCTAGCTTTTAAGTGCTTTAATCGAAGATATAATTAAAAATAATATAAGCCGCCAACTTGGCAGTTTTATTGTCCAAGTCAAATTTTGGATTACATTCAGCTACATCAAACACTCTGATTTTTCCAGAATCTTTAATGAATTGAATTAATGGATCAAATACAGCCAAATCAATGCCTTTTACTGCTGGCGCACTTACACCTGGTGCAATACTTGAAGCAAATACATCCAAATCAATGGTCACATATAAATAGTCAACCTGATCAATAAAGGATTGGATTTTCTGTTTTAAGCTTTCAAGCTGTGTAACTTGTACATCACGGTCTAAAATATAAGCAGCATTTAAACGATCAGCCGTTTCAAACAAGACTTGAGTATTTGAATGTTTTGCAACACCAATACATAAGTAATGAAATGATTTGCCCTGCTCTTTAGACTTTTGTGCTGCCTGTAAAAATGGTGTACCTGACGATGCTTGATCAGCTTGTCTTAAATCAAAATGTGCATCAAAATTGATTATTCCAATATTTTTATCAGGTTCATGTGCCTTCAAATACTGAAATAATCCACTAAAACTACCATAAGCAACTTCATGACCACCACCCAATACAATGGGCTTTTCACCTTGCTCAAGTGCTTGAGCAACATGGTCTGCTAGTACTGCTTGTGCTTCTTCAAGTAAACCATGTTGACAAATAACATCGCCACGGTCAGCAATGCTTATAGTCTGATGCACAGGTAAATTTGCCAATTGCTTACGTATCGCATTTGGTGCTTCTGCTGCACCAATACGACCTTTATTACGCTGTACACCTTCGTCAGAACCAAAACCAATTAAACTATACTCGGTTGATTCTGATTGATTAATCACTTGAAAAATACGCTTATGATTAACCGCAGTGCCATCATCACGCCCATCCCAATGAAATGTATTACTCATTTTAAAATCTCTATACAGCAGGATACTTAAGCTCAAAAAATCATTATTTCAAATGAATAGGGAAATAAATCTCTTTATGAAATTTGCAATTCTTGAGCTTGATAAATAATACGTTTAGACAAATCACCACCTAACCAATAGGTAATTTCAGATGGATGCTCAATTTCCCAAGCAATAAAGTCCGCAACTTTACCGACTTGTAAACTACCATGTGTATCTTGTAACCCTAATGCTTTGGCTGCATGAATCGTCACACCTGCTAAGGCTTCTTCAGGTGTTAAACGGAAAATAGTACTGCCCATGTTCAACATCAAACGTAAAGATAAACATGGTGATGTACCTGGATTTAAATCTGTTGATAGCGCAATTGGAACTTGATGCTGTTTCAACACATCAATCAGTGGAAATTTAGTTTCTCTTAAGAAATAAAATGCGCCTGGCAAGATCACAGCAACAGTGCCTGATGCTGCCATTGCTTTAACATCATCTTCGGTAATATATTCTAAATGATCTGCTGATAATGCCTGATAACGTGCTGCCAAACTTGAACCTGCTAAAGCTGATAATTGTTCTGCATGAATTTTGACAGGAAGTCCTAAACTTTGTGCAGTCTGAAATACTCGCTCAACTTGTTCAGGTGAAAATGCCAAGTATTCACAAAATGCATCAACAGCATCCACTAAACCTTCTTCATGTAATTTTGGCAGTATTTCTGTACAGATATACTCAATGTATGCATTGCTTTCCCCTTCATATTCTGGTGGAAGTGCATGTGCTGCCAAGCAGGTACTTTTTACTGTAATAGGCAAATGCTGTGAAATTTGACGAATCACACGAAGCATTTTTCTTTCATTTTCATAATCAAGTCCATATCCAGACTTAATTTCAATGGTGGTTACACCATCTTTTAATAGACTTTTGATACGTTTTAATGCGCTAAGTAATAACTGTTCTTCACTTGCTTCGCGTGTTGCTCTTACTGTGCTAGCAATGCCACCACCTTGCGCTGCAATTTCGGCGTAACTCATCCCTTGTAATCTTTTTTCAAATTCGATGCTACGATTTCCGCCAAACACACTATGTGTATGACAATCGATAAAACCTGGTGTTACCCAAGCTTGATTTAAATCGGCAGTTTCATCATATTGATCGAATGCTAGATCTTGTTCTGGTCCAATCCAGTGAATCACATTCCCTAAAGTCACAATTGCTGCATTTTCAATGATGGAATATTTTCCATGCTGCATCGTTGCAATATGACAGTTGTGCCAAAGTTTTTTCATAACATCCACCTTAGGCTTTTGACCTAACTCTGTATCGTGATTTACTTTTTCTTTGTTCATGTTTTAGGAAACAAACGAATCCTTTATTGAAATTGTTTATTTACAATTTCAGAAGGCTACTACTGATCAGTCAATAGCAACCTAAAATTTCATCTAAAAATAGGATTAACCTGTAATCATTGGCAGATTCAGCCCTTGTTCTTTCGCACAATCAATGGCAATTTGATAACCTGCATCAGCATGACGCATAACACCTGTAGCAGGGTCATTCGTTAGTACACGTGCAATACGTGCCGCTGCTTCATCAGTACCATCACATACAATTACAACACCAGAATGCTGAGAGAAGCCCATGCCTACACCGCCACCATGATGTAAAGATACCCAAGTCGCACCACCAGCAGTATTGAGTAATGCATTGAGTAACGGCCAATCTGAAACAGCATCTGAACCATCTTGCATAGATTCAGTTTCACGGTTTGGACTAGAAACAGAACCAGAGTCTAAATGATCACGACCAATTACGATTGGTGCAGATAATTCACCACTACGAACCATTTCGTTAAATGCTAAACCAAGTTTTGCACGAAGCCCTAGACCTACCCAACAAATACGTGCAGGTAAACCTTGGAAACTAATACGTTCACGAGCCATATCTAACCAGTGATGTAAATGAGCATCATCAGGAATAAGTTCTTTTACTTTTGCATCAGTTTTATAGATATCTTCTGGATCACCAGAAAGTGCAGCCCAACGGAATGGACCAATACCACGGCAGAACAATGGACGAATATAAGCTGGAACGAAACCTGGGAAATCAAAGGCATTTTCTATACCTTCTTCCTGAGCCATCTGACGAATGTTATTACCATAGTCAAATGTTGGAATACCTTGCGCTTGGAAATCAAGCATCGCTTGAACATGCTTTGCCATAGACTGTTTTGCGGCTTTTACAACAACTTGAGGCTCAGTTTTAGCACGTTCTTTATATTCTTCCCAAGTCCAGCCAATAGGTAAATAACCATTTAATGGATCGTGAGCGCTTGTTTGGTCAGTCACCATATCTGGACGTACACCACGACGTACAAGCTCAGGTAAAATTTCAGCAGCATTGCCATGCAGTGCAATCGAAATTGCTTTACCTTCAGCTGTATATTTTGCGATACGCGCTAAAGCATCATCTAAATCATCAGCTTGTTCATCGACATAGCGAGTACGTAAACGGAAATCGATACTTGCTTGTTGGCATTCAATGTTTAATGAACATGCACCTGCAAGCGTTGCAGCCAATGGCTGAGCTCCCCCCATGCCCCCTAAACCAGCAGTCAGTACCCAACGACCCGTCAAGTCACCATTATAATGTTGACGACCTGCTTCAACAAAGGTCTCAAATGTACCTTGAACGATTCCTTGGCTACCAATATAAATCCAAGAACCTGCTGTCATTTGACCATACATTGCCAAACCTTTGGCATCAAGTTCATTGAAATGTTCCCAAGTTGCCCAATGTGGTACTAAATTTGAATTTGCGATTAAAACACGAGGAGCATCTTTATGTGTTTTGAAAACACCAACTGGCTTACCAGATTGAACCAATAAAGTTTCATCATCCTCAAGATTTTTTAGTGTTGCAACGATTTTATCAAAACATTCCCAATCACGTGCTGCACGACCAATACCACCATATACCACCAATTCTTTTGGATTTTCTGCAACATCTGGATCGAGGTTGTTCATAAGCATACGTAAAGGTGCTTCTGTTAACCAACTTTTCGCATTTAACGTTGTTCCTCTTGGCGCACGAATTTCGATGTCACGGTAACGTGGATTATTTGTCGTCATGATTAGACTCCTTTCCTTTCAAAAATCTTTTCATAGCAAAAGCACTATGAAAATCTATATGTATTAACTTGTATATACATATATATACTACATAAAAATTTACTTTTAAATACTTTATTTAATTTATTTTTTATCTTAATGATTTTTAAATAAAAAAAAGATGTACAACTTTCGTCATACATCTTTTGAAAAACAGTAAAATTTAGATTTATGCTCAATTTTTACTGTATAAGTCAATGTAAAATAGATTTATCAATATAGACAATTAAAATATGATGCTACAATCAGTATGCTCTAAAGCTCCTAATTTGTATAAATATCATACATTATTTATAAAAAATTCTATGATCAGATATTATTTGCTAAATAGTTCAATCAAACAAAAATCAAAGCCACCTTCAGATTCAAAGTCCAACTGAGTTAAAATATTCATTTCATCTGCAAGATGTAAAGTTTCAAATGTATTCAAAACAAATTCTTGCTGCTTAACTTTAATTTTAAGTGTTTTTGAATGCGTAAATACAAACACTTGCTGCGCATTACTCAAAATAGAAAATAATGATGCCTGATTTACCCATTGCACACGTGCTGAAAACTTTTCAGGATCATAAATTAGATTAAAATCTCGAATTTCATTTTCTAATAATTCAGCATATACATCACATTCGCCATGAAAAGAAATAAATTCTTTTTTCAAGATATTAACAGGTCTATTGTGATCAATTTTTAAAGCTAAACCTGTACCTTCCAAAATACTAAGTACACGTTGTTTCTTGGGAAAATAAGAAAACGAACCTGCGGTTTTAACATCAGCAATTGAAATACGCCAATCAAAATCATCCAAAGCTTCACCATGACTACGAGCAATTTCTAAAGTTACACCTAGCCCGTTTTTCCACGGCATTTCTCTATACTGCTGTGCTGTTAATACCTGAATCATGGTGTAAATTTACCTTCTAAGTGATAACGACTTCCCGGATAAATCAAACGTGCGCTAGAAATCAAGTTTTTATTAGACCATGTTCTACGCTGAATAAATAAACAAGGTTCAGTTTTATTAATTTTAAGCCATTTACTTTCCTGAGTAGATGCTAAAACTGCTTTAACGATATGTTCACCTTCTGTAATTGGTGCATTTGCCATTAAATACGCATTTGGTGTGACCTGTGTAAAATCCTGCTTTAAATAGTCAGGAACTAAAAATGAATTAACTAAACGATCTTCAACTTGTACAGGAATATCATTTTCATAATGTACAAGAATTGAATGAAATAAAGGTTGTCCTTCTTGTACTTGCATTTGTAAACTTTGAATTGAATTTGCCTTAATATTTTCTAAAATTAAAACCTCTGCACGATGTATATGATTTCTTGCAGCAATTTCATCGGCAATATTATGAATTTGAAATAGTGAAGTTTGCCCTTGCTCTTCTGCAACAAAAGATCCAACCCCTTGAACACGAACCAATACACCCTCAGCAGTCAGTTCACGTAAAGCACGGTTAATCGTCATTCGACTACAGCCTAATTGTTTTACGAGTTCACTTTCTGAAGGAATTTTTTGATTTGCAATCCAAATACCTTTATTAATTTTAGTTGTAATAAGTTGTTTAACACGTAAATAAATAGGAAGTGGACTATTTTCCTCAATAAACAGTTCTAAATCCTGTGTAGTTTTTTTTTGCTCTGACATAACATGACTCAACTCAAATAATTTAAAAAGATTTTACTCTTTTGCTTAGTAAAGGTATATACATATAAATACAAGTTAGAATTAAAATATGATTTCCATGAAAATCATATTTGATTGTCCGTTCTAAAAAGGCAAGACCATCTCAAATTTATTCTATTTTTGTCTTTTTAATCAAATTATTAGCTATTTTATTTACTTGAAAAAAATCGCATCCTGAGTAATCATAAGAATAGTGATGAAACAAATCCCATCAAAATTAGAGCTTATCAATCAATCAAATTTTATATAGTAAAAAGAAAAGTATGATTTATGAAAATCTTCAATCAAATTACCATTAATCATAAGCTTTTGTTTTTTAAAAAATATGATCATATAAAAAATTTAAGTTTGAAATTACATGTAATATATCTATTTTTTATCCACTAAAGTATAGATAAATAGATAAAAAAACGGTGATATTTAAGTTATATTACAAGCAAAATAGGGTTGAGATTTTTTAAATGTTACCAATAATCAAGGAAATAGATTTACCTTATGCATCTGCTTATTTTAGTCAGCAGATCGTATGGTTTGATTTAGAAATCAACCCACATAACAACAAGCTATTAATAGGCGCTTTACTGTGTGTGATAGATCAACAACCTTATGCTGCGACCTTTAAAGAAAGTGACTTAGAAATAGTTATGCATATTTTATGTAATGCGACTTATGTTGCAGGGCATAATATTGTGCAATTTGATTTAAAATGGTGGATTGATCATACCATTCATGCTGATTCAGCAAAATTTTTATTAAAAAATAAAGCATTAGATACTCTAATTCTATCAAATTTAGTATTTCCTCAACATCCATCACATGCATTACTCAAAATCTATAAAGCACCTGATAGTGAAAATAATCCTATATATGATTGTTTAGAAACTTATCAACTTTATCAAAGAATTTGTACGTATTGGAAGCAAGAAATACATCCTCAAATATCAGCGTGGATCGAACAAAAGCAACCCGATTGTCAATATTTACCGCAAGCTTATACAGGCGAAAATTGTACAGCCTATGAACTTTTAGTTCCCCAAGGCGATATACAAACCTTAAAGGAATATATCGAAAATATTCCAACACATGACAAAAAAGCATGGATTGGTGCAATTACATTTGCACATTGGATACTGCATTTAGATCATCCGAGTTGTCGTCGCCCATCATGGCTCATGGATAAATCAGAATATGGTGAAAATTTTATTATTGCGGAGCAAATTTTCTGGGAAAATAAACAATTCCAATATATTGATTTTAATACAGAAAGTCAAAATATATTTGGTTATTCTTTACGTCCAGGGCAAGAGAAAATTATTAATACTTTGGCTAAAGGACTAGCAGTGCCACTGGGTTTATTACCAACAGGTGGCGGGAAAAGCTTGACCTTCCAATTGCCTGCTTTTGTATTGAGCCGTTATAGACGTGAATTAACTGTCATTATTTCCCCATTAAAAGCCTTAATGGAAGATCAAATTTTAGGTTTACAACAACTTGATCCATGGGGGAAACGCGCTGCTTGTTTAATTTCAGGACAAGGTCATGAAGAACAACAACGTATTTTAGAAGAAATTTGGTTGGGTAGTATTGATTTACTCTATATTAGCCCTGAACGATTACGTACACATAGTATTCAAGCTTTGCTACAACGTCGACGTCCTGCACTCTGGGTGGTAGATGAAGCACATACATTTAGCCAATGGGGAACAGACTTTCGCCCTGACTTTATGCGTATTGGGCAATCCATTGCTAAATGTTATCAAGGCGCTGAAATAGCGACTCAACCGCAATTAATGCTGGTCACAGCAACAGCGTCACAAAGAGCGATACAGGAAATTGAACGTGAAGTGGTCAAGCCTTTACAACATCTTTTACAAGTACCTCTTGAAACTGTCATGGTTGAACCTACTCAAAATGTATGGCGAGATGAAATTAAAGTCGATATCCGTTATTTAGAGCGAGAAGATCGCTTAGTTGAAATTTTAAAAATTTTAAAACAGATTTTTCCACAACGAAAAACAGAAGAAACAGTAGAATTGGTTGCAGATGATCAAACGCATCCTGTTGTACTTATTTATGTGCGTAATCGAGATAAAACAGAAGAGTTTGCCGAAGATTTAGCAAAACAAGGTTTTATTACTGCTGCTTATCATTCACGTTTAACAGCATTACAAAAGAAAGAAGTTTTAGAAAAATTTAAACAGCATCAACTCGATGTAGTCATCTGTACCAATGCTTTTGGGATGGGCATTGATCGCGCTAACATTCATACTGTCATTCACTATACACCTCCGAATAACCTAGAATCATATTTACAAGAAATAGGACGTACAGCCAGAAAGCAAGGGGAACAAGGTCAAGCCATTTTATTTTGGAATAATCAAGACTTAGAAAGCTTAGTACGTAAAAATATTGCAAGTGAATTAGGTGGACATAAAGTCTTAGCTGACTGTTGGCAAAAAGTTATTGCACCGACATTAAAGCGCCCACCTGAAGAACGCTGGTTTAGTTCAGAAGAACTGCAACCCTACTTATCTTTTGAAAATGAAGAACTCGTGACCCAAATTCGAGTCTTATTATTAGCATTAGAACGTTATCGTTTATTGGTTGAAAAAGATCAATTGCCTGCTTTGCTGAGCATGCAGTTATTGGATGCTCCTCGTACTTCAAGCACCCGAGCTGCTCAACTTTATCAACGTTTAGCACCTTTATTACAGCATCAACAAAACGTAAAATTATATTTACCTGAAGTATCTGTCGCTTTAGGAATGAGTGTACGCCAATTATTAAATGGTGTGCGTCAGTTGGTAAAATTAGGCTGTGCGCGTTGGTCTTGTGAGGTTAGAATTCGTTTTGCCTATCGTTTTGCTCATTTACAACAACGTAAAATTAAAGAGAAAGATTTAGCATTAACAGCAATTCAAGAATGTTGGCAAACTTACCCTCCTGAGGATTTAACACGCATTGATTTACGTCATTTAGATACATGGTTTACACAACGTGGATATCGTGTAAAAGCACGAGAAATTTTTTATTTGTTTAAAATCTTTAAATTAGTCAATTTAAAAGAAAATAAATATAGTTTACGCGTCGAATCACGTGATAAAGAACATACATGGAAAGATTGGCTTTCTGAAGCAAAACAAGGCTTAGCAGATCTCCATCATAGTTTAAACTTAATTGTAAATGAACTTCCTGATGATATTCAGACCAGTCATCAACTCAATGTTGATACATTTTTAGAAAGACATGATCTTGAAATCGATTTATTTTTAGAACATTTAGAAATGATGCAACGTTTTGGTTGGCTGAATGTCAGTCGTTTAGATGATGATACACAAAAAATATTTTTCATTGACTATCCCGCAGAAAATGCAGCACAGCGTTTACATTCTAAAGTTGCATATCAATATTTAGAAGAACATTACCAAGACCGCAATCGCCGTTTACATTTAATGAAAGCGTGGCTTTTAAGAGAACCACAACAACGCAAAAAAATGCTTAATGATTATTTTAATCTAGATTTAACGGATATGTGTAAACGTTACCTAGATGATCCTGAACAAGCAAAATAAGCCCATCTTGTGAATTATGAAGCATTAATTTTTCCAGATTTTTTAAATGAAGTACAACGTAATATTATTGCCGATGATACTCGCCGTGCGATGTTAGTTTTGGCAGGTCCAGGCTCAGGCAAAACAACCATTATTGTTCATCGTGTAGCGAACTTAGTTATGCTACGTAATATTGATCCAGAAAAAATCTTGATTTTAGCGTATAACAGTCAGGCAGTATTTGAAATCCGTCAGCGTTTAATGCATTTAATTGGTATGGAATATGCCTTAAATATCAATATTTTCACTTTCCATGCTTTAGCGCGTTATTTAACAAATATTCATGAAAATCAAGCACCTTATAATCAAGATATAAATTATAAATATCAATGGTTACTTGAACAAGCAGTACAGTATTTAGCAGATACACCACAATATTTTCAATATATTTTAGTTGATGAATTTCAAGATATTGATGATGTCCAATATCAATTAATTTCACACTTGGCAGGTATGCAAGCAGAACCTGATGAGCAAGGAGAAATTAATCAACAAGGTTTCTTAGTGGCTGTAGGTGATGATGACCAAAACTTGTATGGCTTTAGAGGCGCAAATATTAAATATATTCAGAACTTTAAAGAAGACTTTAAAATTGACGAAGAAAATATTTTTTATTTATTAGACAATTATCGTAGTCCAAGCGATGTCATCGAACTTGCTAACCAATATATTCAAAATTGTTTACCTGCAGAACAACGGTTAAAAGGTTTAGCTCATGCAATACGCCCAAATAATCCTGCTAAAAATAATATTCGCTTTGGACAATACCAACAAAAACATGGTTTAGATGCAATTGGCTGGTTAATATCGGATTTAAAAAATCGAAAAAATCAAAATCAATGGTCAGATTTTGCGATTTTAGCACGTCAGTGGAATGAATTATTAGTCATACAACATGCTTTAACAGAAGCAGGTATTCGTTTTCAAATCTTAAATAAAAGCGATAATTTAGACTTATCAGACAGTTTTTTAGCTAAGCATTTATTTGCAGATTTAGCACAACGCCCTGCATTAGATATTATAGAGGGAGATGCGAGCCAATATTTAGATGAATGGTTAGAAAGTCGTGGATGGAATAAACAAGATTTAAGCTGGGGGATACTTAAACAACGTGTACAAGGCTATCAAAATTTAAGTTGCCAACAATTGTTAGAAACTTTGCAAACTGCTCCTGAACAAAACCGTACGGATCGACTGATTTTAAGTACTTATCATTCTGCAAAGGGTTGCGAATATGAGCATGTTTATATTTACGATCAATGGAAAAAAACACGAGATAGCGATAATGAAAGTCAAATTCGTTCCATGTATGTTGCTTTAACACGAGCTAAAAAAAGTTTAACCATTATTCAGCCTCAAGATCAACGTTGGCTTTTACAATATGATATACAGCTTGCTCAGTATTTAAAGGCTGTTGAAAAATTAATATTTGAACCTGCACCACAAATTAATGAAATCACCTACTTTGAGCAATTTAGTTTGGCTGATATTTATTTATCTCATCCAGAAATTGTGCAAGAAAAAGGACGCCAACGTTTATTAGATATGGCACAAAATTCATTATTTGATGTGCGTAAACAGGTCATTATAAAACCTAAAAATAAAAATGGTCGCTTTGATCGCTTAGAAATATATAATCATGATGGTGTAATTGGCGCTTTTTCTGCCATTACCTCACAGCGTTTATTCCGCATAAATTCACAAATTCGTGAAGTAAAATGTGTGGGTATGCAAATGATCAGTTATTATCAAGCAGATAAAAAATTTTACCATTTAGCAAATTATCAAGGTAAAGAAGAGAGTCATTATGTATTTATTCCTACTTTAAAGATTCGACGTGTTTTAACTTAAATGTGAATTTATAACGTTTTAAATTGAGTTTAATCGTGTTTTTTGAATTTTAGTTATTTCCCATATTGCTTAGGCTATTTTTCAACCAAAAAGAATAGCCTTAAAAAGGTATTAAATCAGTTATAAAATGAGTGAATTGATTAAATTAAAGTTAATCGTTATATTTCACCCTATTATGTCTATAGACATTCAATTGCATTCTCATCTGGAAAAATATGTTTTCTGAAAATACTCAAATTAGCGTTGTTTCTAGTTTTACTGAACTGGTTGATTCAAGTTTTGCAGGAAATATCAATGCCATGTGTTGGTCTAGAAATTTAATGGGTGATTTTCAGGAAATTGTCACTAAACTTAAATTAAAAGAGAATATTACAGAAATTTCTACCCATGATCTTTTAGCACTTCAACTTTCAGAAAATGGAAAATTAGCAAGGCAAATTATTTTAGAAGATATACAACAACTTACTGATTTTGGTGCTTCCCCTTCTCTTAATTTACTCAAAAATTATGAGCGAGATGAAGAACTCGATTTCATCGCCACTGATGTATATTCTTATCATGTTGATCGCTCACCTGTAGCCACAGACACTTTTTTATGTACCTATTTTGGTCCTGCAAGTGATATTTTACCTAATCATCAAGTTAAACAAAAAATTTATATTCCTGAAATACGAACAAAACTTAAAGCTTTGTATGATGGAGCTGAAAATGGTTTTGAAAACTTTTTAGAAGAATATTTTTTTGATTTACATTATGAAGCTCAAGCTGATGCTCTGCCGATTAATTTAGGTACAGGTCATTTATGGAAACTCGCTGTGGATCATCCCACACAGCAAGTATTACCCTGTGTACATAGAGCACCTGTTGAAAATGAAGGTGAATATAGACTGCTGTTGATTTGTTAATACAATGTCAGTCGATCAAAATATTCATTTTATTAACAATTGAACCATTAAATTTTGATTAGATTTTTCAGTGAACCCTTCATAATATCCATTGGATAATTAAACACAAAAGACTGGTGGTGCTTCAAATAACATTTGAATTGCATTTTATGCAAAAAATTAAGTCAAAGATCATAAGGTATTGAAAATATATAAAATATTACTTTATTTATTTTCAACTCTCCCATAAACTAGTTGAGTCAACATGTGATTTAACACACCACCAAAATCACTTTAAAAATCATAAATTGCGGTGAAATTTACACGATTATCAAGCCCTTTTTTATGGTTAAAAGTTTCACGCTCACCGTACATGTATTCTAAACCAAAATTAATAGGCTTCACTGGATTATAAAATACATTGATCCAACCTTGTTTCAGTGCCTTATTCTGCGTTTCATCACCATAAACTAAGTTTGCAAATGTATTATCATCATCTGCACGCATATAACCAAAGCCTAAAGTTGAACGTAATTTGGGTGTAATTTTATGACTAATCCCTAAGGTTAAAGCATCAAATTCATTTGCTTGCATGTGACCATGATCATCAAATACATATGCCATATTAGACCATAGCAAATTTTTGGTATCCCCTTTAATGTGATTATAATCCATGCGGAGCAACGTGTTTTCTGTAATTTGATATTTTCCTCCTAATGCTGCTCCCCATGCTAAAAAAGTATCATTAGCTTCATGATTAGTACGTTTTTCTGTCAAAAATACACGCCCTGAAAGTATTGATTTATCATCAAATTTATAATTGATACGACCTGTTATAGAAGGTAATTTTAGTTTTGCATCAGCATCGGTCGTAAAGTTCTGCGTTCCTGTACGAGTTACAGTTTCTGCTTTTGAATCTTCCAGACTCAAGGCAAAATTAAGTTTTGGATCTACAGCTATAGAGTACTTAATTTGAGGAACGCGCGTTAAAGAACCACCCACAGCTAAAGAAGCATCAACAGTTTCGGGAAAATATTCAACAGCGTTAAAGTTAGACCAAGTTTGCCCCAACAACCATTGGTCATAAGTGATATAAGCATGGCGAATACGGAAAGTGTCGCGTCCAGATCCTCCAAAAAAATCCATTTCTACTTTACCACCGATTTTATGATCTCCTTGTACTGGCGTGTTAAAGTTAAAACCAAAACGTGTTGCATTTAATGTGCTTTGGAATTTATTTGAATTTTTATGTTCAGCTTCCGTGCCTTTCAAAGGAACAGCACTAATCAGGTTATACATCGTACTTGG
Organism: Acinetobacter sichuanensis; assembly: GCF_003024515.2. Lineage (GTDB taxonomy): Bacteria > Pseudomonadota > Gammaproteobacteria > Pseudomonadales > Moraxellaceae > Acinetobacter > Acinetobacter sichuanensis. The sequence goes on along the minus strand of NZ_PYIX02000038.1, from coordinate 8,597 downwards.
ACCTTTACGCTGATAGCTCATGTCTCCACGAATGTTGCCATATAACTCAAATGAAGCATCACCTTTAGTCGTATGTTTTATTACTGGAGTATTTTCAATTGAATGTTCTTGGATCTTGGGTATTTCAGCTACAATTTGATCATTTACAGCTTTTTGCTGTTGCATCAATATTTGTAATTCTTGAATTTGCTGCTGCAATTGAGCAACTTGTTGTTCCAAAGTCATTTCAGCATAGCTAAATGTTGTACACATAAAGAGCGTTAAACTCACAGTACTTTTCACGAAAAAACCAAAATGCTTTTCCATTATTTAATTCCTTTTATTCAATATTTTTAGTTTTTCAATCCATTTCATTTTTTTCAGCACGAACAAACCCCATTTGATCAATACTTAAATATTGATCAAATCACTTGAGGTGAGTGTGTTGCTGTTAAATTTTAGACCAAATCCGTTTTAGGTCTGGTCAGCATGCTGTAATAATTCACGCAGTTTAAATTTTTGAATTTTACCTGAAGGTGTCATTGGAATATCATTCCATATTTCTAAACGCTCAGGAAGGTATTGATTTGCAAGATTATGCTGTTTTAAAAAGTCGACCAAATCTTTCAATGCAATATGCTCTGTATTTTCTTTTAGCTTGACAATAGCACATGCTTTCTCACCCATTCTTTCATCTGGATAAGGCACTAAAGCCACTGTCGCTATATCTGGATGCAAATAAATCAGTGATTCAACTTCAGCAACAGGTATATTTTCACCACCACGAATAATCACATCTTTTTTTCGACCTGCAATACGGATATAGCCTCTCTCGTCTTGATAAGCAATATCACCTGTATCAAACCAATCATCTTCATCTGTTTCATTGAGATGAGCGCGTTTAAGATATCCTCCAAAGTTTGAACAACTGCGAATCATCAACGTACCTGATTGATTTGCTGCTAATAGATGTCCCTGATCATCGACAATTTTAACTTCTACACCAGACAACGGTAATCCGTCAGTGTTAAATGAACGTTCATCATCATCTTCAGGGCGTGTCATCGTCACTGCACCGCACTCTGTCATTCCCCAAGCAGAAATGACTTTGACTCCCATATTTTGACGCGCTTTTTGAACCAATGTACTAGGAATTGGAGCGCCTGCACAAAGGAAAAGTTTTAAACTATCCAAAGATTGATGTGTATCTAATACCGCTTCTGATAGATCATTTAAAAATGGCGTTGAAGCCATCGTAAAGCTCACTTGGTACTTTTGAATTAAATGAATCGCAGTATTTACATCCCATACATCTTGTAATACAGCTTTTGCCTGCAATAAAATAGGCATAATTAGACCATACATAAAACCAGTCTGATGAGCCATAGGTGATCCCATTAAAATGACATCATCCTTATTTAAATTCAGGCGTTTAGCATAAGGCACAATATTAGAAAATAAAGTATTTGCAGTATGCATCACCCCTTTTGGTTCACCTGTAGTTCCTGAAGTAAATATCAGTTGAGCAACATCATCCGCTGTGATTTTTACATCATTCAGTGTTTCTAACATCTGAGGATCATGATCTAGACCATGATTTAATAAGCATGTCTCAAAATTATTTTCACCTTCGCCACCAATGACAATAACATGTTCAAGACTTTTGATATTTTCCTGTAATTGATAGGCTAAATTTTCATGATTAAACTTACGGAAAGTTTTTGGCACAATGAACACTTTACTTTCTGTATGTTTCAACATAAATGAAAGTTCACGTTCTCTAAAAATTGGCATTAAAGGATTTAAAACAGCGCCAATACGTCGACAAGCGATATAAAGTAAAGTAAATTCCCACCAATTGGGTAACTGACAGGAAACAATATCTTGTTTTTGAACACCTAAGTTTTTCAAACCTAAAGCAATTTTCTGAGCTGTATGCAAAATTTCACGATAAGTAAAACTTTTTTCAGATTGCTCTTCAGTTTTGTAACTCACCAAAGCTACTTTATCGGGATTTTGATGTACTGCTTGGTTTAATGACTCTAATATGGTTGTATTTAACCAATATCCTTGCTGTAACATTTTTTCCTTACGTGGTGGTAAAAGAACCGCATCGAAATCCATTTCATAACTCCAATTTATAATTATGTAGTTGTCTTATATTGCATGGTGATACTTGATACATTGCATGAGCTTTCACGCTTATTTCTCTTTATTTTCTCCAAAAATTTGGAACATTTAAAAAGAAAAATAAAAGCAATACATATTTTTATTAAGCTGGAACAGCCTGACGACCTGCTTTATGTCTTGCAATAATCGTCTTCATAATCTGTGCTGTACCATCGCCGATTTGAAAACCTAAAACATCTCGCATACGCTGTTCCATCACTCCACGGTCATATCCTGCATGCCCAAGTGTAAGTAAACATTGATGAACGACATCATAAGCTAATTTTGGTCCCCACCATTTACACATCCCTGCTTCGGCAGTATGAGGTAAGTGGTTGTCTTTTAACCATAATGTCTGTAAACAGAGCAATCGTGCTGCTTCAACTTGCGTTTCATAATCTGCCAACGGATGTGAAACCCCTTGAAATGCAGTTAATGGTTTACCAAACGCTTCTCGTTGCGCTGCATATTCCCATGCCTCATCTAAAGAAACACGTGCGACAGCTAACACTTGCAGACCAATTAATGCCCGTGAAAAATCAAATCCCTGCATCACTTGAACAAAACCTTTATTTTCATCTCCTAAACGGTGACTAACAGGTACCCTAACATTGTCAAAAAATATAGATCCACGTCCAATCGCACGCTGCCCATGACAGTCAAAACGTGTTGTGCTTATACCTGGCAAATTCATTGGTACAAATACAGCAGTCACCCCATGTGCGCCAGATTCAACTGTGCCAGTACGACCAAAAATAACTGAAGCATCAGCTTGATCTGCGGCTGAGATTGAAGTTTTTTCACCATTTAATATGTAGTCATCACCATCTCTCTCGATTTTTAAACGCAAACTTCCTGCATCTGAGCCACCACGTGGTTCAGTTAAACCTATAGAAAAGATTGCCTCACCTGCAGTAAGCTTTTTCAGCCAAGGTTCAACAATTTCAGGTTGCCCATGTTCAGCTAAAATTTGCCCATTTAATGAAGCTAATAAATTAATATATGAAAAACTCAAATCTGCCTTTGCAATCGCTTCATGAATCACCCCTGCCGCTAATCGTCCCATACCTTGACCGCCATATTGCTCAGGTAACTCAGGTGCAATAAAACCCATTTCTCCCATTTTTTTAACCAAGGCACGGTCAAAAATACGACTTTGGTCACGTTCTAAAAAACCTGGAGCGATATATTTTTTTGCAAATTTATCTACAGTTTCTGCCAAAAACTCTAAATCTTCAGTGATATAAGGATTTTTATTCATCATTTTTTTCCTTACTTAAAAAATTTACGAAATTCTGGCTTACGTTTTTCCTTTAGCGCATTCACACCTTCACGTGACTCTTCTGTATCGTAATATAGCTTTAATGCGTACATACCCATGCCTGCAATGCCTGCCTGATGCGCGGTATCCATATTGAAACTACGTTTTGCAATTGCTAAAGCAGTTGGGCTACGCTCACAAAGTTCTTCACCCCATGCCTGTACTTCTGCATCTAACTGATCTGAAGGCACACACTTATTTGCTAAGCCTATTTCAACAGCTTCTTGTCCTTTATAACGACGGCACATATACCATATTTCACGAGCTTTTTTCTCTCCAACAACGCGGGCAAGAAAAGCTGTACCGTAACCTGGATCAACTGATCCCATTTTAGGACCTACCTGTCCAAAAATTGCATTTTCAGAACAAATGGTTAAATCACAAATAGTTGCCAATACGTTACCACCACCAATTGCATATCCTTGTACTCGAGCAATCACAGGTTTTGGCACATCACGAATCGCGTTATGTAACTCTTCCATCGGTAGACCAATTGTGCCACGTCCATCATAATTACCATCATGTGCAGACTGATCACCACCAGTACAAAAGGCTTTCTCACCCGCACCTGCAAGTACAATGGCACCGATCTGACGGTCATAACCTGCTTTATTTAATGCACGAATAATTTCATCACAGGTTTGACCACGAAATGCATTCATTTTTTCTGGGCGATTAATAATAATCCACGCTACACCGTTACGTACTTCATATAAAATATCTTCGAAATTCATGATTTTTTCCTTTCCTTGAAACTGCTTTTAACTTTATTTATTAGATTGTATTGTGGGCTTGAGTGGTGAATATTCTATTGCTCAAGACCCATATTTTACTGTATTTATCATTTAACCATTCATGGTTAAACCACCTGAAACACTTAATACTTGTCCCGTAATAAAGCTTGCATCATCACTTAAGAAAAAGGCGATAGATGAAGCAAGATCATCTGGTTGCCCCAAACGCCCTAAAGGAATGGCACGAGTAAAAGCTTCACGAAGTTTTTCAGGATTTGCTGCACCTTGCGTTACACCTGCCAATAAAGCTGTATCTGTTGGTCCAGGGCAAATGACATTGACTGTAATATTATTACGAGAATGTTCACGAGCTAAAGTTTTGGAAAAAGAAAGTAATCCACCTTTACATGCAGAATAAACAGCTTCACCAGAAGAACCTACACGTGCCGCATCCGAAGCAATATTGACAATAGCGCCCTTATTTCGTTCTACCATGCCTTTGAGTACGGCATGGTGCATATTCAACATACCAACCAAATTAATTTGGATCAGTTTTTCCCATTCATCTGGTGTAGATTGAATGAATGGTTTAAAAATATCCCAACCTGCATTATTGACTAAACCATCAATTTTACCCAGTTTAGCTTCTGTGGTCTCAACCGCCTGATCTACAACTTCTTTATTGGTGATATCGCATTCAATTGCCAGCGCAATACCGCCTGCGGATTTAATTTCATCTACGATCTGCTGTGCAGCATCTAAATTCATATCAAAGACTGCAACTTTGGCACCTTCTTTAGCCAAACGTTTACAAGTCGCTCCACCAATACCACCAGCACCACCAGTCACAATAATGACCTTATCTTTGAGTCCATTCATCTTGCTATCCTTCTTTGTTTTCTTCGAAATATTTCTATGTTGTATCTAATTTCAAAATAGACAAAAAGAAAAATAATTTCAATTATCAATTATATAATTTCGTCATACGAAATTTATTAAAAAACCAAAAAATCAATATAAGATATTGTTATAAATAACATTTATTAAAATAAATTCAGTATTTTTGAAATATTTTATTACATATTGAATAAATTAAAATAATTAAAATTTTTATTTTTTAACTTTTAAAACAAATTTTAAATATTATTCAGTAAAAATCGTCAATATTTGACTATATTTCATAATACAAAATATAGTTTCTATGGTGATGAATAAACATCGTAAGTCTAATAGCAGCAATAAAAACTATCCCAATACATCGACTTTAAATGTTCAATAAGAGCAAAAATACGTGATACATTTTACTTTTAACTGAAGCCATTAATAAGCGTTAGAAAAGTAAAAAACGAGAAAAGGCTTTGTTTAACAAAGATAAAAGTCTTTGAGCTTCTGCTTTTTGTTAAAAAAGCAAAGTAGCAATCTGATTATTGGTAAGGAAAGATCTTATTTTTGTGTATTTTTATTTTTCTATCATTAAGTATTACTATTGAATATCATTGGTAAAATTTTTATAAAAATCAAAAATATAATTAAAATCTAAGCAAAAAATCATATAAAATTATTTTAAGTGATATATTGGTAGGCACGTTGAGTTCTTCAGTCTTGTGTCGTGATTAAATTGTGACTCAAGTGCCTATCTCTTAAAAAATTTTATGCTTAAAAATTCTTAGCATGAATTTTCATTTTAAACAAAAAACTATTTTAAAACGCCATCTGTAGCAGTCCTTATCATGTCACGTGCAATAATAATCTGTTGGATCTGCGTTGTTCCTTCATACAGGCGAAATAATCGTACATCACGGTAAAAGCGCTCTATAGCATATTCACTAATATAACCCGCCCCACCATGTATTTGTAGGCAGCGATCTGCGACCCGACCACACATTTCAGTCGCAAACATTTTTGCACAAGAAGCTTCTGTACTAATATTTTCACCTAAATCACGACGACGTGCCGCATCAATGACCATGCATTTCGCTGCGTAAATTTCCGCTTTTGAATCAGCAAGCATGCCTTGTATCAGTTGAAAATTAGCAATAGGTTGACCAAACTGTTTACGTTCAATCGCATAATTTAAAGCATCATTTAACATACGCTCCGCCATACCAGCACTATAAGCTGCAATATGTAAGCGCCCTTTATCCAGTACTTTCATTGCAGTTTTAAAGCCAACACCCTCTACGCCACCAATCAATTGATCTTGATGTATACGACAATCTTCAAAAATAACATCACAGGTATATGAGCCTTTTTGTCCCATTTTTTTATCTATTTTTCCAAGTGATAACCCTGATGTACCCGCCTCAACTAAAAAAGCAGATATTCCACCTGAGCCTTTAATATCAGGATTGGTTCTTGCCATGACTGTAAAAGTTTGCGCACGTGGAGCATTGGTAATAAAACGTTTCGTTCCATTCAAAATATAATAGTCACCCTCCTTAACAGCAGAAGTTTTTAATGAAGCTGCATCAGAACCTGAATCTGGTTCGGTTAAACAGAATGAACCAATAATTTCACCATTTGCATAACGAGGTAAATATTTTTGTTTTTGCTCTTCTGTTCCATCAATTAAAATACCACTTGAGCCAATACCATTATTTGTCCCAATTAAAGAACGAAATGCAGCAGACGTTTGACCTAACTCAAAAGCGACCAATACTTCTTCTTCCATCGTAATACCTAAACCGCCATATTGTTCTGGGATGGTCAGTCCAAATAATCCCATATCACGCATTTTCTGTACAATATGATCTGGAATAGCATCTGTTTCATCGACTTCATGTTCAAATGGCTTTAATTCATTGTCTACAAAATCTCGTATTGTTGCTAACAGTTGGTCCATCATTTTTTCATCACGAATCATTTTTATTTCCTACTCCATGTAGAATTAATAGTTTTAGATTATATGCAATAATTAAAAATTATTTCGCTATACAAAATACAATATCAATTTAATATTATTTTGACAATAAACATTCTTATTTTTTTATAAAAAACAACTTTTAAGTTACACTTTCATCCTAATATACAGATAAATTGAAAGTTTTAGATCCTATTAAGGCAAAATTAAGATAAAAATTAAATTTCTCTATACGAAATTTTTACAATAACCAGAGTGTTTTTGATGGATTGATTTTTTAACATTAAATATGACTCAATATTGTTCATAAAAAATTCCCAATCAGATAAAAAATCCTTCATTTTATGTATGAACAATACCACTTGATTTGCCCTATGCTCATGGCACTATAAATATACATCCACATAAATTATGATAAAAGTTTTGCAGAGCGAAATTTATTGCTATGATAGTGATCAATGATTCTTTAAATATTGGAATATTATGTATCCTGAAGATGACACAGCACCCGAGCTGATAGAAAAAAAAATAAACTTTGATGAAATTCGTTTAGATCCTATTTCGCATATTCATCGTGAAAATAATCCACAATTTATTGCATCACTGGCACGTGGCTTAGAAATTTTACGCTGCTTTACGCCATCTTCGCAGGTATTAGGAAATCAGGAGCTGTCACAACTTACAGGTTTACCAAAACCAACAATTGCACGCATTACCAGTACTTTGGTATCTTTGGGGTATTTAAAGCAATTACCAAATTCTACAAAATACACACTTGATACTGGTGTATTAGCCTTAGGTTATGCGTCTTTATCGAATATTTCAGCACGTATTCATGCACGTCCTTATATGGAAGAAATGGCAAAATATGCTCAAGCACCTGTTGCAATGGCAACACGTGATCGTTTGACTATGCTTTATCTTGATGTTGTACAAGCAGAATCAAATTTGACCATGCGCCGTCCAATTGGATCGACTATTCCATTGCATAATACAGCAATGGGACGTGCTTGTTTGGCAGCTATGACTGAAAATGAACGTGGTTTTATTTTAGAAGCCTTGGCAAAACGTCATAAAGAAGATTGGGCTAAAGTAAAACGAGCTTTGGAACGTTCTTTTTATGACTATCAAAATTATGGTTATTGTCTCTCTTTAAGTGAGTGGCATAAAGAAGTTAACTCCGTTGCAGTACCAATGATTCATCCGATTCATGGTTTATTGGTCTTTAATTGTGGCGCACCAAGCTATTTAGTGGATCAGGAAAAATTAGAAAATGAAATTGGTCCACGCTTAATTTATATGGTGCAAAATATTCAAGAAGCCTTGAATGCCATGTAAGTTTTTACATCATTTTTCTATTTATGATTTTAAGTTACTATTTTTTATCACCAAAGCAGAAAAGTTGGCTGCTTTGGTGATATTAAGGTACAAATATATATTTAAAAAAATACAATCAAAACTTTAATCTTATCAAGATTAAAACCTCAACAATAAATTGAATAATTAAGAAATTTATCCATAGAAAGAGGTGGTT
>NZ_PYIX02000037.1 GCF_003024515.2 Acinetobacter sichuanensis | reverse complement strand
AACTTATCAGTTTAAAGCAGTTGTGACAGATCTTGCAGGTAACACCGCGACAACAGCGGTACAAACGGTGGTGGTCGATAATCTGATTCAGATTTCGGCTAATACAGTTGCTGATTTATCGGTCAGTAGTGATAATGTTATTCGCTTACAAGAACCAAGTAAAATTACTGATTTTGTATTAAGTTTGAAAGATTTACCAAGTGATTTAGATGTTTCAACCTCAGTCATTCAAACAGAGGTTTTAGGGAAGAACTATACTTTCACTTATCATGCAGGAACAAATGAATGGGTTGCTCAGATCCCTACCGCTGATTTATGGGTAGATGCACCTTCTGCACAGTTAATTGTTAATTTGAGTTTTCAGGATGTTGCAGGGAATATTCAAACTCAGCAAATTACACATGAATACTTTATAGATCCACAGCCTGATTTACCTGGTATTACAAAAGCAATTGCTAATGATCAAGATGGCACAACCATTGAAGGCTTTGCTTACGCTGGAAGTACAATTGAAATTTTTGATTCAAATTCTGTGCTTATTGCAACTGTAGGCACTGATGCGGCAGGAAACTTTGAAGCACATTTACCAGCAGGTTATCAAAATCAAGATTTAACGCTAACAGCAACATATAATGGTTATACAAGCCCACCAGCTGTTTTATCTGTTGTTGAAGTTCCTATTTTAACTGTTCAACATATGAGTGAAACAGGAGAAATTACAGGATTAATTACCTCAGGTAGTGAGCTTATTATCTATGACACTACTGGAAAGGTCATAGAAACTATACAAGTCACTGAGAATTCATCAGCGAAACTTGCTCAAACAGGAACAGTTGAATTTAAAGCACAATTAGGCAATGCGATTCCAGAAGGTGAAACGGTTGTTATTGTTGCTAAAAAGAATGAAATATCAGGATATGAAAATGCTGTTTTGGCAGATTATACCGCACCTCAAATAGATGGGCAGATTGAATTTGATCAATATGGAACAAGTATTTCAGGTAAAATTTTAGATGCAAGCAATGTTTCAATTGATATTTATGATGCAAATGATCAGTTTCTTGGGCATGCAGCAACATTGGTAGATGGAACATTTACTGTTCAGTTAATAGCACAAGTCAATGAAGCAGAAGTGCTTAAAGTTAAATTGACGGATAAAAATAATAATATTACTGAAACTACGATTGTAGCACCAAATGTTGCTTATCCACCGCAAGTGACACTTGTTGGAAAAGATAATACTATTCAAGGTTTTGCTGAAGACTTAAGTGTTGTCATTGTAAAAGATGCTCATGGAAATGAGTTAGGGCGTATGAGTGTTGGTGATGATGATCATTCATCTGTGAGTGCGTTTTCTTTAGTTGCTAATCGTGCATTGATTGAAGGAGAAACACTTTATTTGAGTATTATTGATCAACATGGCGTAACCAGTGAAGATGAACTTGTCCTTGTAGATTGGACTGCGCCAGAACCTGCTACTGATTTATTATTTGATCAAGAAGGTTCAGTATTGACAGGAACAGCCGAGCCATGGGCAACAATCATTCTCCAAGATGAATTTGGCAATGTGATCAATACAGGTTCATCGAATACAGTAGATGAACAAGGTCATTTTACAATTTATACTGATCTACACGATGCTCAAAAAATCAATGTTATTGTTGTAGATGCAAATAAAAATGAAAGTGTTGCAGCATCTATTATTGCTCCAGATTATGCGAAAGAACCGTATATCTATAAAATTGCTCAAGATGGAACTATTTCAGGAAGCGCTGAAGCATTAAGTACAGTCATTATCACAGATATCAATGGCGTAGAGGTTGCTACAGGTGTAGCAACAAACTATGGGGATTTTGAGCTTGTAAGTAAACGTCCACTGATTGATGGTGAGGAATTATTTGCAGAGATTACAGATATACGTGGTAATCAAAGTCAAAAATCTAGTGCTATTGTTGATTATACTGCACCGCCAGCAATTACAGATTTGGTACTTGATCCAAATGGTATTGATTTTACAGGAATAGCTGAAATCGGGAGTTGGATTGAAGTTCTTGATAAGGATAATAACGTAGTTGGGTATGGGTATACATCATATAATAGTGAGCAGGTAGAAGGTAACTTTCGTGATTACTTATTAAATGGACAAGAACTTAAATTTGTAGTGATTGATGGTGCAGGGAATAGAAGTACAGAAGTTATTGCTCATGCACACAACGATGTAATAGCACCTGAGCCAATTTTAGACATTGTCTTAGATGAAAATGGACTTAACTTTACGGCTAAAGCTGAAGCAAATAGTTTAGTAAAAGTATTGGATACAAATAAGCAGGTGATTGGTTCAGGTGAGGCAGATAAAAATGGAGAAGTCATTGGGTCATTTTCTAATTACTATCTGAATGGTCAAAGTCTGACTTTTATTGTGGTAGATCGCGCAGGTAATGAAAGTGTAGCTACGCATAAATCTGCATTAATTGATGCGGTTGCACCAGAAGTTGCAACTCACCTTGAGTTTGTAGAAGAAGGCTCTGTATTAAAAGGAATTGCTGAGCCTAATGCAATGATCAAAGTATTGGATAGCTCAGGTCAATTGGTTGATATTTGGTCTAATGTGGTGGGTGCTGATGGTGGTTTTATTGTCAGTCTTGGAAAGCATTATCTTCATAATGAAGAGTTTAAGGTAGTGGTAGTAGATTATGCTGGCAATGAAAGTAATCCTGTCACTATTAAAGCTCCACTTGATGATGTTGCACCTGAAGCCCTAAAAGACATTGTTTTAAATGAGAATGGACTTAACTTTACAGCAACTGCTGAAGCAAACGCGACCATCAAAGTTTATGATAAAGATGGTATTGAAATCGGTCAGGGCTCTGCCGATGAAGCAGGTCAAGTAACGGGTTCTTTTGGTCAAGTTTATTTAGATGGTGAAGAGTTACACTTTGTTGTGCTTGATCGTGCTGAAAACCCAAGTGCCGAAACAGTTATAAATGCTTTATTGGATAATATTGCACCATTGGCTGCAACAGATTTAAATCTTACAGAAGGTTATTACGGTTCAATTCTTACAGGTAAGGCTGAACCAAATGCAACCATCAAAGTTTATGATCAAGAAGGTAACGAACTCTCTGTACATTGGGGTACTTCTAGTACCATCAATGCAGATGGTGTTTTTAACTTAGAATTTTATAATTACTTGCTCAAGGCACAAGAACTTAGCATTGTTGTGGTAGATGCAGCAGGAAATATAAGTCCAGAAGCAAAAATCATTGCACCACTTGATGATATTGCACCTGAGGCGTTAAAAGATATTGTTTTAAATGAAGATGGACGTAATTTTACAGCAACTGCTGAAGCAAATACGACCATCAAAGTTTATGATGAAAATGGTATTGAAATCGGTCTAGGTTCTACCAACGAAACTGGTCAAGCGACTGGATATTTTTATAATGTCTATTTAAATGAAGAAAAATTGCATTTTGTTGTGCTTGATCGTGCTGAAAACTCAAGTGCCGAAACAGTTATAAATGCTTTATTGGATAATATTGCACCATCGGCTGCAACAGATTTAAATCTTACAGAAGGTTATTACGGTTCAATTCTTACAGGTAAGGCTGAACCAAATACAACCATCAAAGTTTATGATCAAGAAGGTAACGAACTCTCTGTACGTTGGGGATCATATAACGTCAATGCAGATGGTACTTTTAACTTAGAATTCTATGATTACTTGCTCAAGGCACAAGAACTTAGCATTGTTGTGGTAGATGCGGCAGGTAATACAAGCCCAGAAGCAAAAATCATAGCACCGTTAGATGATGTTGCACCTGAAGCGTTAAAAGATATTGTTTTAAATGAGAATGGGCAAGAGTTTACAGCAACTGCTGAAGCAAACTCGACCATCAAAGTTTATGATAAAGATGGTATTGAAATAGGTCAGGGCTTTACCAATGAAACAGGTCAAGTGGCAGGTTCTTTGAATCAAGTTTATTTACATGGTGAAGAGTTACACTTTGTTGTACTTGACCGTGCGAAAAATCCAAGTCCTGAAACTGTGGTTACTGCTTTGGTTGATGATGTACCACCAAATAAAGTAGAGCAGCTTGTTTTGGATACTGAAAATAATATTATTTCAGGACAATCTGAAGAAAATATATTGATTGAGGTTTTAGATCCATATAATCAACTAGTTCATTCAGTTAATACAAATTCTGATGGAGATTTTTCATCTTATTTTTATTTTAATTTAAGCAAATATCAAGGAGAAGATTTAAGAGTTGTTGCTGTGGATCGTGCAGGTAACCGTAGTGAAGAGGCTGTAGTCAATATTCCATTGGTTGAAAATGGTCTTGCTGCTGCTACAGATGTCAAAATAAATGAACTAGGTAATACCATTACAGGAAATGCAGAAGTTGGTAAGTCTATTGAGGTTATTGATAGTAGTACAGGGCAGGTAATTGCTCAATCTTATATCAATGAAGCAGCCTTTACTGTTGAATTAAATGGTTATTATTTACAAGGTCAAAGCCTACATGTACGCGTTTATGATGGAAGCCAATACAGTCAAGTTACAGAGATCGCAGCACCATTAGATAATGTTGCACCAGTGGTTCAGGATTTTAATATTTCTGAAGATGGTTATATAACAGCAACAACTGAAAAAAATAGTACGTTGAAAATTGTTGATCAAGATGGTGATGTTTTAAATCTTTGGTTGCAAGCAGATGAAAATGGTCAGATTAATCAATATATTGGTCAAGTTGTTTTACCAAGCGAAGTGTTGACCATTACAGCAATAGACTTGGCAAAGAATGAAAGTGAGGCTGTAACCTATATTGTACAAGCGAGTACTCAAGCACCAGCGGCTCCAAGCAATATTGTGCTTACTGAAAATGGCTTAACGCTGACAGGACAAGCGGATGCATCGACACAAATCGTTGTTTATGAAAAAAATGGAAACATGGTTGCATCTGGATATAGTGGTGAATATGGGCAATTTGCTATACAGTTCAACCAACCTTATATCAGTGGACAGGTGTTAAGGGTAGTTGCTTATAATAATTATCCAAGTAACTATACAGAAATTACCGCACCTGTAGATACGATTGCACCAGAAGCCCCAAGTGATTTAGCGATTGATCTAGAACAACAATTTCAGTATATCACTGGGCAAACAGAAGCTTTTGCAAAAGTGGAAGCTTTTAATGATAAAGGTGAAAGTCTAGGTTATACCGCTCAAGCGGATGTTGATGGTAAGTTTTCATTATATGTAGCGGGTTTATCAGGTTCTGGTTATTGGAATGGTGAGACGATACAAGTCCAAGTGACTGATGCAAATGGTAATAAAAGTCCAATGACATCAGTGACAGCACCAATTGATCATTTAGCACCATCGGTTGCCACTGAGTTAAAATTAAATGAAGGCACATTAACAGGTATTTCTGAACCGTGGAGTTCGATACGTATTGAATATATCTCAGGTGAACATACTCAAAATACCTATACGGTAATAGCTGATCAAGAGGGTAATTTCTTACTTGGTCTTTCAGCCAATGTTGTAGACGTGACTTTTACCGTGATTGATCGTGCTGGTAATGAGAGTCAAGCGATCACATTGGCAACAGCGGAGTTAGCAGAAAATTATAGTAAAACACCTGTGGTGAAAGAGATTCAAGTAGACAATACGACAGGGCAGTTTACAGGTGATGCAACGCCGAATAGTCAAATTATTGTTAGAGATAGTGACGGTAATCAAATTGGAGATGGGCGCTCAAATGCTCAAGGTCAAATAACAGGTAGTTTAGGAGGGTATACTGCACTAGACCAAGAAGTACATTTTGTTGCTATAAGTAGCGCAAATGTTGAAAGTACTCAATATACGTTGAGTGTGAGCTATGTTTATGTCCATCCTGTACCAAATGCTGTGACCGATTTAAGTTTAGATGAAACAGGATATTTAATAGGTAATGCAGAGGCTCAACGTGAGATAAGAGTTGAGGATGGTCAAGGGAATGTTATTGCTCTTGTGAGTAATGAAAATGATGGATCATTTAAAATAGATTTAGGTGGATATCAAGGGATTGTAAATGTCATTGCAGCACATACAGAATATGGTGAAAGTGTCGCTGTAAGCCTTGATACTAATGATTTTGTTCTCATGCCGACTCATGAAGCAGAAAGTCGTGCGCAAGATGACATATTTGTTGGCTATCTCAATGAAAGTGACAATGTTATTTTCAAAGTACTCGAGGAAAGTACTGCGACAGGAGGGAATGGTCTTGATACTTGGACGAACTTCCATGTTGGTGATACAAGCAATGATACAGCCGCAGATAAAATTAATTTGAGTGAGTTATTTGTTGATGATACTGCGACTTGGAATGATTTAAATTCAGTGTTGGATCACATTCTTGTTGAATTCGATGAGGCAAATAATAACACCGTGATTAGTATTGACCGAGATGGCAGTGGAACAAATTATGAAATGACACAGCTTTTAATTCTTGAAAATGTGAATACTACATTAGATGACTTATTGAATAATCAACAGATTGTATATTAAGTTTTAATATGATCTAAAGGAGCCTTTTCGAAGGCTCTTTTTTATTTTAAAGGCTTTCATTTAATCCAACAAATTGCTTCTCAATCGGGGTAAACACATGGTCATTTCGAGCAATGAGATACAAGCCAATTTCACGATATTGTTCAGGTACTTCCATATAATATTGGATTTTAAACTTCTCAATGAGCGACTTTGCAATCATGGAAATACCCATACCAAGTTGAGTAAATTGAATCAATGCCTCATGATCAAAAATATGAGTCATTTCACCTTTTTTAATGTGATAATCAGTAAAAATTTGATCTAATGTTGTTGAATAACAACATTGTTCAGAAGCCAATAAAATATTTTGATGATGCAGACAATCAGTAAAATGATCATGATTAATTATATTTTTTCCAATGATCACAAGTTCATCGTCAGCTTTATGAATATATTGCAAATTCTTCTGTTTTGGATGCCCAAGCACATAAGCAATATCTAAATTTCCCTGCAAAATTTCATCTTCGATAAAACCTGTTGCCCCCGTTTTCATGGTGATGGAAAGGTCGGGATAAGTTTCATAAAGTTGATGAAACGAGGGATAAAAACGCATGCCTCCCATACTAGTATTGGTACCAAAACGCAGCTTTTTTTCTTGTTGATAAATCTTATTTTCAGTTTCTTCCCAAGTAAACAGCATTTTTTTATATTGATCATACAAATGAATGCCTGATTCAGTCAGTTCAACGCCTTTGGGCTTACGAATAAAGAGTTGACGTTTATAGTGATTTTCAATTTTTTTGATTTTTGCGGTCATATTGGACTGTAAATAATTCAGCTTATTTGCCGCGGCTGTGATGCTTTTAAGTTCAGCAACTGTGACAAAAGATTTAATATCATTAATGTCAATATTCATATAAAACCTCAAGATTTAGTCAACTGACTGTAGAAAAAAGCAAAGAAGAGTCGGAATGTTTGGCAATACACATCAAAAAAAATGATGTATCTATTAAAACATAGCATTATTCATGATGTCATTTATTTTTTATACTGAACAAACTTTCTATTTTTGAGTACAGCAAATGAACATTAAAGTTGTGAGTGCCATTGCGTTGCTGTGTTTAGTATGGGGATCATTATGGGGACTGGTCAAACATAGTCTTTCAATCTTTCCGCCTTTTTTATTTGTTTCAATGCGCCTGATTTTGGCTGCATTGACGTTGATGATTGTGCAAGCTGTACTTAGAAAATCGATTTTACCAAATCAAGGTGATTGGAAAGCGTTGATTATTTCTAGTTTAATGATTTGTTTTGGTTTTTATGCAACACAAGTTTTTGCGATGCAGTTTGTAGACTCAGGACTGTCAGCGGTTTTGGTGTTTACAATGCCTATTTTTATTGGCGTATTGGCACATTACTTTTTAAATGAGCGTTTAAATTCGCAAAAAATTATGGGACTGATTTTAGGTACTTTGGGACTGGTTGCGATTCTGTGGCCTCAGTTACAACATATTCATGTCAATGTGGCTTTAATTGGACAATTTTTCCTGATTCTTTCTGGCTTTTTCTGGGCTTTAACCACCATTTATATGAAAAAGAATTTTGCAACATACGACAAAATGAAATTGACCATTTGGCAACTTTTGCTAGGTGGAAGCGTGATTTTAATCGGGGCTTTGGTATTTGAACCGATCAATTTGAGTGTGTGGACAAATCCTTTAAATAGTTCGATTTTGTTTTATATTGCTGTCATTGGAACAGGGTTTGCCTTTGTACTTTGGAATTGGATCGTGAGTCAGGTGGATACTTTTGTGGCTTCTATCTCGATTATGTGTATTCCAATTTTAAGTTTATTTTTTGGTTATGTTTTATGGCATGAACCTTTGACAGTCAATATTTTGATCGGTGCTGCTTTTATTTGTTCAGGCATTATTTTTAGTTCATTAAAAATAAAAGCTCAATCACGAAGTGCTGAGCAAAAAAGTCTATCTTGATAGAGAAAAGCCAATAAAAAACTTTATTTTATAGATAAGTGTTGTCGTAATTTTGACAGAAAATCTCTCTACAATTCAGTAAAATGCTGAGCTTTTGTAGAGAGATTTTTTAATTTTTGAGAGAAAAAAGCAAAAAGTCGATTTAAAAAAATTGAAAATTTAAATCTAAGACTAAAGTTGTAGCTGTTTTTTTATAAATGTTATTTTTAGGAAAAATATAAATAAAAACAGCAAATTTTCTTTACTTATTTTTAAATTAATCAGCAAAAATACTTGAACCAATCCACATAATTTCAAATAAATTGGTATGACCAGTATTTGTATTTTGGTTTTTAATTGCTTATTTTATAGAATAATTCTACAATTTTGCGCTAAATGGGTGGGTATTTAGGTTTTATTACAAAATTGGTATGACCAATTTTAACTTAATTTAAATATCTGATCTGACCAAATTCAACTTTCCTGAAAGCATTTCAAGGAGATGACAATGCTTCACCAATGGCAACAAATTTATGATCCGATGGGCAATATCTGGATTTCCAGTTTAGTTGCCTTGATCCCAATTATTTTCTTCTTTCTGGCATTGGCTGTGTTCAGAATGAAGGGCAGTGTCGCAGGTACAATTACCGTTGTACTGGCGCTTTTAGTGTCGTTATTTGCCTACCAAATGCCGACGGCAATGGCTTTTGCCTCAATGGTTTATGGTTTTTTGTATGGTCTGTGGCCAATCGCATGGATCATTATCGGGGCAGTGTTTCTTTATAAAATTTCAGTGAAAACGGGTCAGTTCGATATTATTCGTTCTTCGATACTGTCGATTACTGAAGATCAGCGTTTACAAATGCTGTTTGTGGGTTTTGCCTTTGGTACCTTTCTTGAGGGAGCAGCTGGCTTTGGTGCACCTGTGGCGATTACCGCAGCGTTATTGGTTGGCTTAGGTTTTAAACCATTGTATGCAGCAGGTCTGTGCCTGATTGTAAATACTGCGCCTGTTGCATTCGGTGCAATGGGGATTCCAATTATTGTGGCAGGGCAGGTTTCAGGCGTTGAAACCATGGAAATCAGCCAGATGGTCGGTCGTCAGTTGCCATTTATGGTGATTATCGTGTTGTTCTGGATCATGGCAATCATGGATGGTTGGCGTGGTGTGAAAGAAACATGGCCTGCGGTGATTGTCGGTGGTGGTTCTTTTGCTTTGGCACAATACTTGACTTCGAACTTTGTTGGTCCTGAACTGCCTGATATTACAGCGGCAATTGCGGCATTGGTTTCGCTGACCATTTTATTGAAATTCTGGAAGCCAAAACATATTTTCCGTTTTGCCAATGAAGACAGCTCGATTGATGAAAATCTTGCTGCACAAAAACAGCAAAAATACAGTATTGCTCAGATTGCCAAAGCATGGTCACCGTTTGCGATTTTAACCGCAATGGTTACGATCTGGAGTATTCAGCCATTTAAAGCATTATTTGCCAAAGATGGTGCGCTTGCAGATTTAGTGATTTCGATCAAAGTGCCATTTTTACATCAAATGATTCAAAAAATGCCACCTGTGGTCAATGAAATCAAAGACTACGATGCCATTTATAAATTTGACTGGTTGTCTGCAACGGGTACAGCGATTTTTATTGCTGCGATCATTACCATCATTTATTTAAAAATGAAGCCAAAAGATGCTGTAGTGACTTTTGCTGAAACAGTGAATGAACTGAAAATTCCAATTTATTCAATTGGGATGGTGTTGGCTTTTGCATTTATTGCCAACTATTCAGGCATGTCTGCAACGCTTGCGCTTGCACTTGCGCATACAGGTCAGGCATTTACCTTCTTCTCACCATTTTTGGGATGGCTGGGTGTGTTCCTGACAGGTTCAGATACATCGGCAAATGCATTGTTCTCTGCATTGCAGGCGACCACAGCACAACAAATTGGTGTACCCGAAGTTTTACTTGTTGCAGCCAATACCAGTGGTGGGGTGACTGGCAAAATGATTTCACCACAATCCATCGCTATTGCCTGTGCGGCAGTCGGTTTGGTGGGTAAAGAATCTGATTTGTTCCGTTTTACCGTCAAGCACAGTATTACCTTTACTGTGATGATTGGTATTATTATCACATTACAAGCCTATGTGTTCCCATGGATGATTCCATAACACGACGTTGAATGTGAGCTGAGGAAAGCAGATGAAAGTCTCTGACAAGATTGTACAAAATTTAAAGTTGTTGATTGAAGACAACAATATGCAAGTCGGAGACCGTTTACCTGCGGAACGTAAGCTATGTGAACAACTCGCAGTTTCCCGTTCCTCTTTGCGTGAAGCCATTCAACAACTGACCAGTACGGGCATGCTGGTCAGCAAAGTCGGAGCGGGTACTTTTTTGCAGCAACTGCCAAGCAATTGGTCGAAATATCAGATTGTTGAACCGCTCAGTAATCTGATCGATGAAGATCCTGCCTATCGTTTTGATGTGCAGGAAGCCCGAATTATTTTGGAAGGTGGCACGGCATGGTTTGCCGCCCAGCGTGCCACACCACAGGATCTGGAAAATATCCGTCAGTGTTATGACCAGATCACCCATTTTCAGGCATTGGGAGATGACCATCAGGCAGCCATTGCCGATGCAAAGTTTCATCTTGCCATTGCTGAAGCCTCGCACAATCTGGTCTTGATTCAGATGATGCGGGGTTTATTTGATTTGTTGCAATACAACGTGGTTTTGGGCAGACGCAAAGTCTATACCGAAGCCAAACGTTACGATCAGTTGCGTGACCAGCACTTTCAGGTGATGGATGCAATTGAGCGACAGGATCCAGAAGCTGCCCGAAGTGCAGTGTGTGGACATATTGAGTTTGTAGTTCAACAAGTACGAATGATTGATGAGGAAGAAGCCCGTCGTCAACGTGCAAGTCGATTAAACAGGATATAGAACATGATTATTTCTTCTGCAAATGACTACCGTGAAGCCGCGCGACGTCGTCTACCGCCATTTTTATTTCATTATATTGATGGTGGTGCATATGCGGAATATACCCTAAAACGCAATGTGGAAGATTTATCAAAAATTGCACTCAGACAACGTGTGCTCAATGACATGTCGCAACTGAGTTTAGAAACGAAGCTGTTTGATGAAACCTTGTCGATGCCTGTTGCGCTGTCGCCTGTAGGTTTAACAGGCATGTATGCACGCCGTGGTGAAGTGCAGGCAGCGGTTGCTGCTGACAAAAAAGGTATTCCTTTTACCTTATCTACCGTATCCGTCTGCCCGATTGAAGAAGTTGCACCTGCCATTAACCGTCCTATGTGGTTCCAGTTGTATGTGCTGCGTGACCGTGGTTTTATGAAAAATGCGCTGGAACGTGCTAAAGCCGCGGGTTGTTCAACTTTGGTATTTACCGTGGATATGCCAGTTCCGGGCGCACGTTACCGTGATGCACACTCAGGTATGAGTGGTCCAAATGCAGCAATGCGTCGTTATATGCAGTCTTGTTTCCATCCACACTGGGCATGGAATGTTGGCATGATGGGACGTCCGCATGACTTGGGTAATATTTCTAAATACCTAGGCAAACCTACAGGTCTGGAAGATTATATTGGTTGGTTGGGCAATAACTTTGACCCATCGATTTCATGGAAAGACCTAGAGTGGATTCGTGAGTTCTGGGATGGTCCAATGGTGATCAAAGGCATTCTTGACCCTGAAGATGCTAAAGATGCAGTACGTTTTGGTGCAGATGGGATCGTAGTGTCTAACCACGGTGGTCGTCAGCTCGATGGCGTTTTATCTTCTGCGCGTGCGCTTCCGCCTATTGCCGATGCTGTGAAAGGTGATATTAAAATCTTAGCGGATTCAGGTATTCGTAACGGTTTGGACGTGGTGCGTATGCTTGCACTTGGTGCAGATACTTGTATGTTGGGACGTGCCTTTGTATATGCATTGGGTGCAGCAGGTGGTGATGGTGTTTCCAATCTGCTTGATTTAATTGATAAAGAAATGCGTGTGGCAATGACTTTAACAGGTGCTAAAACCATTGCAGATATTACCTCTGATTGTTTGGTTAAGTTAGAGAAAGAGTTAGCGGGTTAAATACGTCATTTCAGATGCATTGAAGTTCCTTCTCCCTTTGGGAGAAGGTTAGGATGAGGGGAAGAATTTATCTCCTTCATTTAATTGAAAAGCACCTCTCCCTAACCCTCTCCTGAAAGGAGAGGGAACACATTTATAAAATGGAAGACTCTAGGACCATGCAAACTCAATCATCAAACACCATCCAAAACCTCATCAACATCGTGGGTCAACAACACGTTTTGACAGATGACAATGACACACGCCTATACCGCCAAGGTCGTCGCTATGGTTCGGGGCAGGTATTGGCTGTGGTGGTGCCGGGGACTTTGCTGGAACAATGGCAAGTGTTGCAGGCTGCGGTGAATGCAGATTGTATTGTAATTATGCAGGCGGCAAATACAGGTTTGACGGGCGGTTCAACGCCATTTGGTGATGATTATGACCGCCCTGTGATTCTGCTGAGTACCCGTCGTCTGGTAGGTATTCAGGTGATTAATGAGGGACAGCAAGTCATTTGCCTGCCGGGTGCAACGCTGGATAAACTTGAAAAAGATTTGGCACAATTTAACCGTGAACCACATTCGGTGATTGGTTCATCATGTATTGGTGCATCGGTTTTGGGTGGTGTGTGCAATAACTCAGGCGGTGCGTTGGTGCGCCGTGGTCCGGCATATACTGAACTTGCTCTATATGCACAGGTCAATACTTCGGGCAAGTTAGAGTTAGTTAATCATCTCGGAGTGAATCTAGGGCAAACCCCTGAAGAAATTCTATCGAATCTTGAAAATAAAAATTATCAAATCAAAGACATTGTTAACAATGCAAGTTGCTGTGCATCGGATCAGCGTTACTCACATGATGTGAAGCAGGTCGATGAAAATACTCCTGCACGTTTTAATGCTGACCCAAGCCGTTTATTTGAAGCATCAGGTTCGGCAGGTAAAGTCTGTGTTTTTGCGGTGCGTTTGGATACCTTTGAAAAAATTCCAAGTCAGGTGTTTTATGTTGGTACCAATTCACATGATGATTTGACAGAAATTCGCCGTTTCTTGCTCAAAGATTTGCCACGTCTGCCGATTGCAGGGGAATACATTCACCGTGTTGCTTATGACATTGGTGCGGAATATGGCAAAGACACTTTCATGTTCATTGAAAAGTTTGGTACGGCAAAAGTACCTGCTGCATTTGCCATGAAAGACAAAGTCGATGGTTATCTGGAAAAACTTCATTTACGTGGTTTATCCGATAAATTTTTGCAACTTGTGACCAAGTTCATGCCAAATCATTTACCGAAACGTATGAATGAATTTCGTGACTTATATGAACATCATTTGGTGATTCGGATTGAAAATCAGGATGTTGATCAAGTTGATCATTTTCTGAAATGCTATTTTGCAGATAAAAATTCAGGTAATTATTTCCGTTGTACCGATGAAGAAGGGCGTAAAGCATTTTTACATCGCTTTGCGGTGGCAGGTGCTGCGATTCGTTATCGTGATACACATCGTTCAGAAGTGGAAGATATTGTTGCACTGGATATTGCGCTACGTCGAAATGACCGTGAATGGGTGGAAACTTTGCCAAAAGAGATGGATGAACAAATCATTCATAAACTCTATTATGGGCATTTTTTATGTCATGTGTTCCATCAGGATTATATTGTTAAAAAAGGCGTAGATCCTTTGGCAATGGAGCATGCAATGTGGCATTTGCTTGATGATCGTGGTGCGGAATATCCTGCTGAACATAATGTTGGGCATTTATATGTGGCTAAACCTGCATTGAAAAATCATTATCAAAAACTTGATCCAACCAATAGTTTTAATGTGGGAATTGGGCAGACAAGTAAGTTAAAGCATTGGAAATAATGCTTTAATTTTAAAAATGATGCATTAAGCCATGTAAAGACATGGCTTTTTTATTTGTGTTGACCGATTTTAGAAGAAATAAACCCCAAAACAAATGCACTGAGAAAAAATACAATTGCTGAATACAATACAGAGTGACTACTAAAATAAACGGCTAAAGTTGCTAAAACGACAATGGCAGTACATAGCCAAATTGCTAAACTAGAAGATTGTGTATCTTGTGTTGTCATAGAGGTAAAACTTTCTGAATTTTCAAAGGGATCGGTCTGATCTTTAAGTTTTGATTCTAATACGATCTGTGGAGTTTCACCATAAAAAAAGTAACAATGATCTTCAAAACGGGCAAAGTCTTGACGCTGAAATTTTGCGAAATCTGAGTTTTGTGCTGTATTTAACCGATAATTTTCAAGTTGTTGTAAGGGATGCAGTAAAAATTTAGCATCATCAGGATCTAAAGGTAAGCCATTGGTTCTAAGCAAAATATATTGAGGATAATGCTGTTCGATCATCGCTTGAAAATCTGCAAAATAGCCTACATTCTCCGCACCAAAAATCTCAATAAAAACAGATTTTTGCTGTGCTAAATTGACCAAAGCCTGCTGCCGATCAATGACTAAATAGGCATAATGTTCATCAGCACATTCCTGTTGATATTCTTCAAAATCATTTTGGTGATGAATATCGTTAAAATCTAAATCTTCAATGTATTTTGCCCAATGAAGATTGTTCTGTTTAAACAGCATGAACCATAAAATTGGAATAAAAGCATTTGCTTCAAGTTCAAAAGAAGCAGTCTGAAAAAAATCTTGCCATTGATTTTGGCTGCCCAAAGGCATATGACTAAATGTTGAACTGGTTAAAAATACAGGATGGCTCATGATCTTCGATGCTCTATTTTTAAGTTTTATGATGATGTGATTTAGCCTAGCCTAACTTTATGATGAGAATTGTTGTAAAGCTGTAGGGTTCAGTATGCAAGAATTAGTTTTATTTTTATATATTGATGAAATTGACATTATCAACATGGAAAAAAATAGAAGTAGTCATCCTAAAATTTCTAAATTTCGATACAGTAGTATGCAACAAGTTGCAAAGCCAAATATTAAAAAAGGATGTGCCATGACAACTCGCTATGCCAATATTTTAAAACCGTTGCATTTAGGATTTACGACCATTAAAAACCGTGTGGTTATGGGGTCAATGCACACAGGTTTAGAAGACCGTTTTTATAATTATCCAAAACTCGCTGCTTATTTTGGTGAGCGTGCCAAAGGTGGTGTAGGGCTGATTATTACGGGTGGGATTTCACCTAACCGTCAAGGCTGGTTATTGCCTGCTGGCGGTACTATGAATACCTTGGGAGATATTGCGCCACACCGCTTGGTCACCCATGCAGTACATAAGCATGGTGCCAAAATTCTCATGCAAATCCTGCATGCAGGTCGTTATGGTTATCAACCTTTTGTGGTTTCATCAAGTCCAATCAAGTCACCAATTTCGCCTTTTAAACCACGTCAAATGAGTGATCGTCTGATTTTAGATACCATTCAGGATTATGCCAAAACTGCAAGTCTGGCAAAAAAAGCGGGTTATGATGGTGTGGAAATTATGGGTTCAGAAGGCTATCTGCTGAATCAGTTTTTAAGCCGCCATGTCAATCAGCGTGAAGACCGTTGGGGTGGACCAATTGAAAACCGTATGCGTTTTGCCGTGGAAATTGTCAAAGCCATTCGTGAACAAGTCGGTGAAAAATTTATTATTTGTTTCCGTTTGTCTTTGCTGGATTTGGTTCATGATGGCAATACCATGGATGAAGTCATTACTGTAGCGCAAGCATTGGAAAAAGCAGGCATTACACTGTTAAATACAGGCATCGGCTGGCATGAAGCTCGTGTTCCTACCATTGTGACTTCGGTACCACGTGCAGCTTTTGTCGATTATACCGCTGAAGTGAAAAAACACGTTTCTGTACCTGTTATTGCATCCAACCGAATCAATATGCCTGATACAGCAGAAGAAATTCTGGCAGCAGGCAAAGCAGATATGGTGCAGATGGCACGTCCATTACTTGCCGATGCATTTTGGGTGAATAAAACAGCAACCAACCGTGTTGATGAAATTAATACTTGTATTGCGTGTAACCAAGCATGTTTAGACCACAGTTTCCAAAATAAACGTGCGAGTTGTTTAGTCAACCCACGTGCTGCACATGAAACAGAACTGGTCTATCTAAAAGCGAAAAAACCGAAAAAAATTGCGATTGTCGGTGGTGGTGTGGCAGGCATGTCTGCAGCAACGGTTGCGGCTGAGCGTGGGCATCAAGTGACTTTATTTGAAGCAGCAAATGAAGTGGGTGGACAATTTAACCTTGCGAAAGTCGTGCCTGGTAAAGAAGAGTTTCATGAAACTATTCGTTATTTCAAAGTTCAGATTGAAAAAACGGGTGTGGATTTACGTTTAAATACCAAAGTCAATCGTGAGCAACTTGAGCGTGAAGGCTTTGATGAAGTCGTGATCGCTACAGGTGTAGTACCTCGTGCATTAAAGATTGAAGGCAGTGATGCACCGCAAGTGTTGTCTTATGCAGAAGTGTTACGTGGTGTACCTGTGGGACATAGTGTTGCTGTCATTGGTGCAGGTGGGATTGGTTTTGACGTATCGGAATATTTACTTAAACCTGAACATCAACCTCAGCCACAACCTTTGGCAGACTGGCAACGTGAATGGGGTGTTGACTCAAATCCAAACTATATGACCGAAGGTGGTGCTGTTCCTGCTGAGGTTGAAGCACCGATTCGTCGGATTTACCTGATGCAACGTAAAACAACCCCGTTGGGCATAGGTTTGGGTAAAACGTCTGGTTGGGTTCATCGTGCACAACTGAAAAAACATGCAGTGCGTATGATGCGTGGTGTGCAATATAAGGCTGTGACTAATGAAGGTTTATGGGTTGAGGTCAATGGTCATGACCAATTATTGCGTGTTGATACGATTGTTGTGTGTGCAGGTCAGGAGTCTGTGAAAGATTTGATGCCGAATGAAGGTGAAAATACCTTGGCAAACTATCACGTGATTGGTGGTGCCAAGCTCGCAGGTGAGTTAGATGCTAAACGTGCAATCCGTGAAGGTGCTGAAATTGCAGCCAAACTTTAAACAAAATCATTCATTTTGGTGAAACATTATGCACTTGAATGCTTTAAGCTTATATTTTACTTGTCATAATTTAAAAAGCTTAGTATTCTTTCGCACATGGAAGCGTGGCAGAGCGGTTTAATGCACCGGTCTTGAAAACCGACGAGGGTGCGAGTCCTCCGTGAGTTCGAATCTCACCGCTTCCGCCAAATATTTAAAAGACCCTTGATCATTCAAGGGTCTTTTTTTGCTTTTATTTTTGATTAGTGTAGTTTATTGAATAAAAATAAATTACATCAGCTTATAAGTTATTTGCTATGGAAAGATATTCCAATTGTCTTATTGGTCGAATCAAGACTGCCATATTTAACTTTTTATAAAATTTCAATAGCACTATTCAATCTATAGTTACCACTGAATTTAAAGCATTGTTGAATATTTCAGTGCATTTTTATACGCCACCATAGGGTTGTGCGCAATCATTGCTCATTTTTGCTGCCATTGAGTATGATGAAGGCAATAAATCGTAATATTAAACTGGCACGTCATTTGCATTTCTTCTGTCATGAAAAAGTGATCTAGGGTTCCGATACTTCAATTGTATGTCTGAGACCGAGAGTTCACGGCTCGCTTGAGCTACACGGAGGGATAAAAGCCCGGGAGGTTGGACTAATCAGCAGAGGTCAGGCAAATGAGCAGATCAGACAGCATCTTTCACGATCAGACTCCATTATGGACAGAACTTTTACCAGGCGGACATCATTGGTCGGGACGTATTCGGCGGGGCACATTGTTGCAATTTCAGGCATTGGGCGCACAAGCCAATGTGTCCTTATTTTGTGTAAATGCTGAAGATAAACTTGAGCGTTTTAATATGCCTGACAGTTTAAAAGCACAACATACTGCATTTTTAAGTACAGGGCATATTCTGATGTCCGATCTGGGGCGGGTCATGGCTTCCATCGTCAGAGATGATCATGGTTGGAATGATGTTTTTTGTGGTGCAAGCAGTGCTGAACAAATTGAAAAACAATTTGGCAAACAGACTTTTCAGGATGCACGTAATGAAATGTACCGCAATGGCAAGGACAGTTTAGTCCTTGAAATGAGCAAATATGCTTTGGGGTGCAGTGATTTAAGTGCAACCCTGAACTTATTTTCCAAAGTCAGCCCTGATGATGCAGGTCATCTGAGGCATATTCCATCAGATTGTACCCATCAAATGCTTCAGTTGCGTTTTGAAATGGATTGTCTGGTGTTTTTATCCGCTACACCACACGGCTTGGATCAAAGCAAATCCTATCAACCTGCTGATATACAACTTTCCTTATTTAAAGCTTTGCCTTTGGCAACAACAGATGTCTGCCGTGATGCCTGTCCACAAAATCAACGGGCTTTTCAAAATAATCATCGCTACTACGCCTTGGCGGGTTAAACGGGAGAATGAAAATGACGACATCAGCAATATTTAAAAACACAGTCATTGATGAGGTCTGTCTTGCAGGCGAAGCATGGATGTGTGAGGTAAAACAGGGACAGTATTTTCGTATTGTGGACTTGGAGGGTAATCAGGCGGTCGATACTTTGTTCATCTCGGCGGAAAATCCTGAGGAGCGTTATAGTGCAACAGATACCTTAGCCCTGAATCGACAGATTTATCTGGAAAAAGGAAGCATTTTATACAGCAACCTTGGGAATCAAATTGCCACCATTCATGATGATAATTGTGGTCGTCATGACACCCTAGGTGGCGCATGTTCGTGTGAAAGTAATACGGTACGCTACTCGCTTGATAAATATCCAATGCACAGTTGCCGCAATAATTTTATGACAGCTTTATCACAGCATCCTATTGCGCTTAAACATGAACTAAATGTACGCCATATTGGACCCAATATTAACTTTTTTATGAATGTACCTGTCACCGCAGAAGGTGCATTGAAGTTTGATGATGGGATTTCAGCACCAGGAAAATATGTGGAAATACTGGCCGCAATGGATTTAATTGTGCTGATTTCAAATTGTCCACAACTCAACAATCCTTGCAATGCTTATAACCCAACCCCCATTCAACTGATTGTCCATCATGGTGAGGAGGCATAAAAATGTTGAATAAAGTCCTGATTGCCAATCGTGGTGCGATTGCTTGCCGCGTCATTCGTACATTAAAAAAATTAGGAATCGCTTCTGTTGCAGTGTATTCCGAAGCAGATCGTGACTCTTTGCATGTGACTTTGGCGGATGAAGCGGTCTTTATTGGGGATTCATCTGCAAGTCAAAGCTATTTAAATATTGAAAAAATACTTGAAGTCGCCAAGCAGACAGGGGCTGAAGCGATTCATCCTGGTTATGGTTTTTTGTCTGAAAATGCCGAATTTTGTGATCTTTGTGAGAATCAAGGCATCGCATTTATTGGACCCACTTCAAGTCAGATGAAAGACTTTGGTTTAAAACATACCGCACGTGAGTTGGCAATTAAAAGCCAAGTCCCATTGCTTCCGGGAAGTTCCTTATTGGCAGATGAGGCAGAAGCATTACGGGAAGCCTCACGGATTGGCTATCCTGTCATGTTAAAAAGTACTGCAGGGGGTGGCGGTATTGGTATGCGTTTAGTGTGGAATGAAACGGAGCTTAAAGAGGCTTATCAAACCGTTTCTTATCTTGCACAAGCAAACTTTAAAGATGCAGGATTGTATTTAGAAAAATTTGTAGAGCATGCCCGACATATTGAAGTACAAATTTTTGGTGATGGCAAAGGGCAAGTATTGGCTTTAGGTGAACGTGATTGTTCCGTACAACGCCGTAATCAGAAAGTCATTGAAGAAACACCTGCGCCGCACCTGAATGATGAGCAACGTGATTATTTACAAGATGTTGCGATTCAATTGATGCAGTCTGTCAACTATCGTTCGGCAGGGACTGTCGAATTTGTGATGGACACAGAAACACAGCAATTTTATTTTCTTGAAGTCAATACCCGTTTACAGGTTGAGCATGGTGTGACCGAACAGGTTTTTGGTGTAGACCTTGTGGAATGGATGGTGACCCTTGCAAGTGGTGATTGGACTGCACCAACTGAAAAGTTACAGTCGCAAGGGCATTCTATACAGGTTCGTTTATATGCTGAAGATCCTGTCAAGCAATTTCAACCGAGTGCAGGTTTGCTGACCTCTGTGAAATTTGATGATAATGCACGAGTAGAAACCTGGGTGGAAACAGGTTCCAATGTGTCATCATTTTATGATCCGATGATTGCGAAAATCATTGTCACTGCAAAAAATCGTGATGATGCGATTCAAGCCATGACAGATACATTGGCAAACACCTCAATTGCAGGCATTGAAACCAACCTTGAGTATCTGGAAAATATTATTGCCTGTGATGTGTTTCATCAAGGCACACAGACCACACGCTTTTTAAATACGTTTGAATGGACTATACAAAAAATTGAAGTCTTACAGGCAGGGATTCAGACTGCTGTGCAAGACGTTACGGGGCGGGTGGGCTATTGGGATGTTGGGGTGCCGCCATCGGGTGCAATTGATCCCTTATCATTGAATATTGCCAATCAACTGCTCGGCAATCCGCATAATAGTGCAGGTCTGGAATGTACTTTGCAGGGTCCGACATTAAAATTTCACTGTGACAGTCAGATTGTCATCACAGGTGGTGACATGGTTGCAACCTTGGATGGTGAAGCTGTTGCTATGTGGCAAAGCATCATTGTCAAAAAAGGGCAAATCCTGAAAACAGGTCAAATCAAAACAGGCTGCCGCAGTTATATTGGTATCAAAGGTGGGTTGAAAGTACCTAAGTATTTGGGTTCTCAGGCAACTTTTACTTTAGGGCAGTTTGGTGGGCATGCAGGGCGCAATTTATTGGTCGGTGATATGTTGCCGATTACGGCATATCACGCAACAGATCCATCAGCAGAAATCAGGGCATTGGCACCAACGCAAAGACCAACATTCAGCAATACATGGGAAATTGCCGTGATGTATGGACCTCATGGCGCTCCTGATTTTTTCACAAAAAAAGATATTGAACGATTTTTTGCACAGACATTTGAAATTCATTTTAACTCAAGCCGTACAGGTGTGCGGTTGATTGGTGAAAAACCTGAATGGGCACGAATGGATGGAGGTGAAGCAGGTCTGCATCCGTCCAATATTCATGACAATGCGTATGCCATTGGTGCAATCGACTTTACAGGCGACATGCCAATTATTCTTGGTCCAGATGGTCCAAGTCTGGGGGGATTTGTCTGTCCTGCGGTGATTATCCATTCGGAGCTTTGGAAAGTTGGACAACTCAAGGCAGGGGATCAGGTCAGATTTGTTCCTGTCAGCTATGCACAAGCCAAAGTATTAAATGAAAAATATCATGCTCAAATGACAGCATTAGATAGCTTGGAAGCAACATTTGATGAACCATTTTATCCTGAACTGGCGACACTCAAAAATGCAATATTGGATACTTTAAAAGGTCAAAATGGTGCGCCTGATGTGGTTTATCGCCCAGCAGGTAACAACTATATGCTGGTTGAATATGGTGAATTAGTTTTAGATCTCAATTTACGCTTTCGTATCCATGCGCTCATGCAATGGGTAAAAGATCAGAATATTCAAGGGATTATTGATCTGACACCGGGGATTCGTTCACTGCAAATTCATTTTGATTCGATTCAACTGGATCAATTGGATTTATTACGTTTACTTCAAGTCGCTGAAACGCAATTGCCTGATGTGAGTGAAATGCAGGTGCCTTCACGAACCGTTTATTTACCCTTGGCTTGGGAAGACTCACAGACTCAGTTAGCGACTGAGCGTTATATGCAGACAGTGCGCCATGATGCGCCGTGGTGCCCTGATAATATTGAATTTATTCGTCGTATCAATGGTTTAAAAGATAAACAAGCGGTTAAAGATGTGGTGTATAACGCCAACTATTTGGTGATGGGACTCGGTGATGTTTATCTTGGTGCACCAGTCGCAACACCACTTGATCCGCGTCATCGTTTAGTGACCACCAAATATAATCCTGCACGGACATGGACACCTGAAAATGCAGTGGGTATCGGTGGCGCATATATGTGTGTTTATGGCATGGAAGGTCCTGGGGGGTATCAGTTTGTTGGGCGTACTACGCAAATGTGGAGTCGTTATCGTCAAAATCCTGATTTTGCCGAAGGCATGCCATGGCTGTTACGTTTCTTTGACCAAGTGAAGTTTTATGAGGTTTCTGAAACTGAACTTTTGCAAATGCGTGAAGATTTTAAAGCAGGGCGTTTGCAGTTACGCATTGAAGAAGGTGTATTAAACCTCAAAGAATACAATGAGTTTTTGCAAGAGAATCAAGAAAGTATTCACGCTTTTAAAACCTTACAACAAGCGAACTTTGATGCTGAACGCCGTCGTTGGCATGAGGCAGGGCTTCAGGAATATATTTCTGAAAGTCTGGATGCTGTAGATGATGGCGAAGCAGTTACGATTCCTGAAGGTGGTTGTGCTGTTGAATCTCATATGCCAGGTTCTATTTGGAAAATTGAATGTGCTTCGGGTGATATTGTGGAAGAAGGCGCAACATTAGCTGTGATTGAAGCCATGAAAATTGAGATTCCCATCATTGCGCCTGAACGGATGAAGGTTGAGGAAATTGTGATTGAAAAAGGGCAAAGGGTGAAAACAGGGCAAGTGTTGTTTACGTTGGCTCCTGTGGCTTGATTCTATTTATAAGGATATTTTGTTATAAAAAAAGCCAATCATAAATGATTGGCTTTTTGCTTGGAGGCTTTATATAAGCTTAAGCTTCAATGGTTTGCACTGTAATTTTTTTGGCAGGATCGGTTTTACGACGCACTGCTGGAACAGGTTCGCCATAATATTGACGGTCTGCAAAATAGCTTGAACGCACCATAGGCGCAGCCCAAATATTTCTAAAACCAAGCTTTTGACCATGTGCAGTATAGCGCTCAAATTCTTCAGGCGTTACAAAACGGTCAATTGGCGCGTGTTCTTTGGATGGCTGTAAATACTGACCAATGGTGACATAGTCAACACCATGTGCATGTAAGTCATCAAGTAATGCAATCACTTCTTCTTCAGTTTCACCAATACCCACCATCAAACCACATTTGGTTGGTACATCTGGGCAGTATTCTTTAAACATTTTCAATAAGTTCAAAGAATGTTGATAATCTGAACCTGGACGCATGGCTTTATATAAACGCGGTACAGTTTCAATATTGTGATTGAATACATCAGGTGGGCATTCAGTCATAATACGTAAAGCGACATCCATACGACCACGGAAGTCTGGAACTAAAATTTCGAGTAAAGTATTAGGGCTTAAAGATCGAGCTTCTTTAATACAATCAACAAAATGTTGCGCACCACCATCGAGTAAATCATCACGGTCTACAGAAGTAATAACAGCGTATTTTAGACCTAGATTTGCAATCGTTTCAGCCATATGGCGTGGTTCATCAGCGTCAAGTGCATTTGGACGACCATGTGCTACATCGCAGAATGGACAACGACGTGTGCAAATATCACCCATAATCATAAAGGTTGCAGTACCACCACCGAAACATTCAGGTAGATTTGGGCAAGCGGCTTCTTCACAAACGGTATGTAGTTTTTGTGCACGCAATGTTGTTTTGATGCGTTGAACTTCATCAGGCGCAGCCATTTTCACTCGAATCCAATCAGGCTTTCGAGGTGTTTCAACCGTTGGTATAACTTTTACAGGAATACGAGCAACCTTTTCTGCACCACGTAATTTTACACCCTGTTCTGGTTTACGGTTTTCTGACATATTCAACTTTTCCACTGTTTTTGACGAGGAGATCTGACACGTTAACTGAACATTCGTTTAAGGAATGTATATAAGTTGTCATTCAAACTGATTTTTACATTATAACGGAAATGCGAAATGATGGGGTAAAAACACTATTCATTTACTAAATGTGCTCATCACAGAATATATGCTAGGTAAATACAGCAAAACAACCAACTTTAAGTCATAATATGCAACAAGACGAGTGTACCAATAAAGTATGAGGAGCTTTGAATGCCACGTAAAAAAGAACTGGTGAGCGGGAATTTTTCAAAATATGATGCAGTTGTACTCGGTTCTGGTCCTGCGGGTGAAGGCGCGGCAATGAAGCTTGCAAAATCAGGTAAGCGCGTTGCAATCATAGATGTACGTGAACAGCTTGGTGGTAATTGTACACATGTCGGTACTATTCCAAGTAAAGCATTGCGTCAAACAGTATCTAGTATTATTCGTTACCAACGTGATCCATTGTTTAAAAAAGTTGGAGATTGGAAACAATTTACGATGAAACAAGTATTACGTAACGCACATAAAGTGATTCAACAACAAGTTGATACGCATTCACGTTTCTATGATCGTAACAATATTGATGTATTCCATGGTCGTGCATATATTCAAGATAAAAATACAGTCTTAATTTTTAATGAAGACGGTGTTAAAGAGAGCCTAATTTGTCAGCAAATTGTCGTGGCAACAGGCAGTCGACCATACCGTCCACAAGGTTTAGATTTTAATCATCCACGTGTATTTGATTCAGATAAAATTTTAGACCTAGATTATACCATTCATAAAATCATCATTTATGGTGCAGGTGTAATTGGTTGTGAATATGCATCCATTTTCATTGGTTTAGATCATAAAGTTGATTTGATCAATACGCAGCATCAGCTTTTAAGTTATCTAGATGATGAAATTGCGGATGCCTTGTCTTATCACTTACGTGAGCAAGGTGTATTGATTCGTCATAATGAACAAATTGATCATCTTGAAACCTTTGATGACCATGTTGTACTACATTTACAAAGTGGTAAGAAAATCAAAGCTGATGCTATTTTGTGGTGTAATGGTCGTTCAGGAAATACAGATGGTTTAGGTTTGGAAAATGTGGGTATTCATCCAAATGGTCGTGGTCAAATCGCTGTAAATGAGCAATATCAAACTGAAGTAGAAAATATCTATGCGGCAGGTGATGTTGTCGGTTGGCCTTCGCTGGCTTCGGCTGCGTATGACCAAGGGCGCTGTGCTGGTGCGAACATGAGCGGTGAAGAAAATGTTAAACCTGTAACGGATATTCCAACAGGGATTTATACCATTCCAGAAATTTCTTTCTTTGGTAAAACTGAAAGTCAGTTGACTGCTGAAAAAATTCCATATGAAGTGGGACAAGCATCATTCCGCCATTTGGCACGTGCACAAATTACAGGTGATACGGTCGGCGAGCTTAAAATTTTGTTCCATCGTGATACGTTAGAGCTTTTAGGCGTGCATTGTTTTGGTAATAATGCGGCTGAAATTATCCATATTGGTCAGGCAGTAATGCAGAGTGGTAACAACACCATTAAGTATTTTGTTGAAACGACATTTAACTATCCAACGATGGCTGAAGCTTACCGTGTGGCAACCTTAAATGGTATGAATCGTTTATTCTAAAAGCATCCGATCTTATCTAGATTAGATCAATGTGACTTTTAAACCCGTAAGTTTAGGCTTGCGGGTTTTTTATGGATTCTGTACAACCTTTATATTCAAAAAAAATAAAATCTGGAAAATGGCATGAGCATTCAATCTGTCACCATCAAAGGCTTTCGTTCAGTTCGGAATATCACTTTACCCCTGCAACAACTCAATATTATCAGTGGGGCGAATGGTTGCGGTAAATCCAATCTTTACAAGGCTGTGCGGTTATTGCATGAAGCAGCCAATGGGCGTTTATCAGAGGCGATTGCAGAAGAGGGTGGTATTCAAAAAGTGATGTGGGCAGGTGGGCATCGTGCAGGAGATCGAGCCAAAGACCCAAAGCGAATGATCTTGTCAGTAGAAATGCAACATTATGATTATCAAATGGAAATCGGTTTTCCTGAACCTCTAATCAGTTTGTTTGCATTAGATCCATTGGTCAAAAAAGAAAATCTTTGGCTGAGCGGTTATCAACGTCGGCGCATGAGTGAATTAATGGAGCGTGTTAATCAAGCTGCCTTTCTTAAAAATGTCGATGGTGAACGTGTCAGTTATCCAATGTTGTTAACGCAGGAAGATTCGTTGTTTGGACAATTGGCAGATCCACATTTATATCCTGAAATTTCACAGATTCGTGAAACCATGAGAAATTGGCGTTTTTATCATGAATTTTCTGTCAGCTCATCTTCATCTATGCGTGTTCCTCAAGTGGGCATTCGCTCACCTGTTTTAAGCCATGATGGTGCAAACTTAGCTGCTGCTTTTGAAACTTTGCGCGAACGTGGGCAAACTGAAACGTTGTTGACTATTTTGCAAAAGGCATTTCCACATACGCAATTTTATGTTGAAGAATTGGGAGGGCGCTTTCAAATGATGATGAAAAAAGAGGGCGTTTTGCGACCTTTGGAAAGTGCTGAATTTTCAGATGGAACTTTAAGGTTTTTATGTTTGGTGGTTGCTTTACTCAGCCCAAGACCGCCATATTTTATGGCGCTCAATGAGCCTGAAAATAGTTTACACCCCGATTTATTGCCTACACTTGCAATGCTGATCGCAGAAGCGAGTCAATATACTCAGATTTTAGTCACCACACATTCTCCTGATTTAGCAAAAATGATTCAAACTTATCGTGAAGTCAATCATATTCAATTAGATCAAAAACAAGGTGAAACCGTCATTGTGGCGATATCCTGAAAAGCTTGATCAGTGCGATAGACTTCTGATGTGAACGATGCGCGCTTATCTTTACATAAGAAACGTTTGTAAAGTTTAATGCGCGCAAAATGCCATATTGAAATATTCAAATAATTCAGGTGTATGACTCCATAGAATCGCAGCGAGTGTAAACAGAGCTACGACACCAAATACAATCGATATTTTAAGCCAGCCAAGATCAGTCATTCACTACCGCCTTTTCATTAACAAAAAAATGAACGATTACACCAAAAATACTCAAAGCAATAGAACCGATCCACATTAAATTATAATTTCCTGTGAGATCGTGATTTAAACCACCGAGCCAGCCACCAAAAAATGAGCCGATTTGATGGGTAAAAAATACAATACCGCTCAGCATAGTGAGATATTTAATACCAAACATATTGGCAACAATTCCATTGGTTAATGGTACAGTAGATAACCATAAAATACCCATCACAATGCCAAAGGTATAAATAGTCCATGTGCTTAAAGGAATGACAAGGAAACTTACAATCGCAATACCTCGTAACCCATAGATACCCATGAGGAGATGAGGTTTAGAAAATTTATCTCCTAAATAACCTGCAGCATAAGTGCCAACAATATTAAATAGCCCAACCAAAGCAAGAAAAATAGTTCCACTTGAAGCATCAAAACCATGATCAACTAAGTAACCCGGTAAATGAATACCTAAAAATACCACCTGAAAACCACAAACTAAAAATCCAAGTGCCAAAAATAAAAAAGGTTTATGTGTAAATGCAATTTTTAAAATTTGTTTAAAACTTAAATTGGCTTGAGTGGACTGTGTAACGGCTTTTGGGGCAACATAAGCGGGCGCTTTGAGCATCCAAGCTAAAGGAACAACGAGAGCCACTAAAATGGCGCTGATGATTAAGGCTGCTGACCACCCCACACTTTTGATCATTAATAATGTTGTTGGCAACATGATAAATTGACCAAAAGAACCCGCAGCACTGGCAATCCCCATTGCCATACTACGTTTACTTGGATGTGCTGCTCGACCAACCGCAGAAAGCAACACTGAAAATGATGTTGCAGAAAGGGCAAGACCAATAATCAAACCTGCACTTAGGTTGAGCATCCAAGCTTGCGAACTGATCGACATTAACAATAAGCCAATGCAATACAAAACCCCACCAACAGCAACCACAATTTTACTGCCATATTTATCAGCTAAAGCCCCAGTAAATGGCTGCACTGCACCCCAAAGCAAATTTTGAGTTGCAATTGCCAGACTAAAAACTTGATGACTCCAGCCAAACTCATGGCTCATTGGTACTAAATACAAGCCAAAACCATGACGGATACCTAAAGATAGCGCTAAAATAAATGCACTACCAATCAGCATATAAATGAGGGATTTAGAAAATTGGGTATCATCTAAAGAGCGAGACATAATCAATCCATTGAATGTATACTTTTAGGATTGTATAGCAATAAAATCATCAAAACGACAGAATAAAAATTTACTTATTGATAAAATAAAGTGATAAGGTTTTATATAAAATTTTAACAATAACAAGGCTATATTGTAATGAAATTCAAACAGAAATAAAAAATGATTTATTTTTAAGCCTAATTTTTATTTTAACTACCATAATATTCCCCCTTCTTTTTTTAGATAAACAGTCATACTGCTTAAGAAGGGGGAATTGGTCTAATAACTGATAGATAACCTTTTATTTACTGAATAATAAAAAACATTCAATAAACCATCAAAACTTATTGACCAAAACGAGAAAGATCTTCTTCAGGGCGAGCTGTAAGTACTTCCACACCTGTTTTAGTAACCAACAATGTATGTTCATATTGAGCAGATAAACTATGATCCTTAGTAACCACTGTCCATTTGTCGCCAAGCAGTTTGGTTTTCCAATCACCGCCATTGACCATAGGCTCAATAGTAAAGGTCATGCCTTCTTCTAAAATCATACCTGAGTTAGGTTGACCATAATGTAATACTTGAGGCTCATCATGGAAAACAGTACCAATGCCATGACCGCAATATTCACGGACTACACCAAAACGTTCTGACTCTACATATTTTTGGATTGCTGCACCAATATCACCAATGGTTGAACCAGGCTTAACAGTTTCCATGCCTTTATACATTGCTTCTTGTGCAACTTTACATAAACGATCAGCAAGAATAGAGGTTTCGCCACCCACGATATACATCATATTGGTATCACCGTGATAACCATCTTTAATCACAGTGACATCGATATTAAGAATATCGCCTTTTTTCAAAATTTTTGCTTCAGAAGGGATGCCATGACAAACCACATGGTTGACTGAAGTACAAATCACATGTTGAAAAGCGGGACGACCTGGTGCTGCACCATAGCCTAAGCAAGCAGGGATAGCATCTTGTTTATTAACAATATAATCATGGCAAATCGTGTCCAATTCAAGTGTGGAAACACCTGGTTTGATATGCGGTTTGATCATATCCAAAACTTCTGCCGCCAGTTTGCCCGCTATACGCATTTTCTCAATTTCTTCTGGGGTTTTGATTAATCGACGGGGAGCTTCGTAAGTACTGTTCATGATCTTTAAAAACTTTTGGAAATTTGTATGTGACTATGGTATAAATAGCCGCCCAATTTATCAAATGCTTTTCGTGAATTTCTCTTTGAGACTTCATTGAAGATTTTGATATTGGAAATTTAAAAATCCGCACATATGTCGACACATTCCTCTGGGTGCCCGTAAGGGTGGAGAATGCGGACATATGGAGGCTTAACCCAAACTTTAAGGTAAAGAAAATGGCAGATTACAACGTAAGCATGCGCGACCTTCTTCAAGCTGGCGCGCACTTTGGTCACCAAACTCGCTTCTGGAACCCAAAAATGCGTCAATACATTTTTGGTGCGCGTAACAAAATTCACATCATTAACCTTGAGCACACTGTTCCTGCGTTAAACGATGCTTTGAACTTTGTTAACAACCTAGCTAGCAAAAAGAACAAAGTATTATTCGTTGGTACTAAACGTGCTGCTTCTAACATCATCCGTGAACAAGCTCAACGCGCTGGTCAACCATATGTAGATCATCGCTGGTTAGGCGGTATGTTGACTAACTGGAAAACTCTTCGTCAGTCAATCAACCGTTTAAAAGATCTTCAAACTCAATCACAAGATGGTACTTTTGCTAAACTTACTAAACGTGAAGCTTTAGAACGTACTCGTGAAATGGAAAAACTTGAACGTGGTCTTGGCGGTGTTAAGAACATGGGTGGTTTACCTGACGCATTGTTCATCATTGACGTTGACCACGAAGCGATTGCAATTAAAGAAGCTAAGAACCTTGGTATTCCTGTAATTGGTATCGTTGATACAAACTCTAACCCAGATAACGTAGATTTCGTTATCCCTGGTAACGATGATGCGATCCGTGCTGTAACGCTTTATGCTTCTGCTATGGCTGATGCGATTATTGCTGGTAAAGAATACGCTCAAACTCAAGCAAATGCACAAGCTAAAGGCGAAGAAGCTGCTAAAGAAGCTCCTGAGGCTTAATGCGTTTTTGACGCAGGCTTGTCATTTTTGCGACATGTAATGGTGGCAAATTAAGCGTCGAAACAGCAAAACGGCCCAGATTTCATGTTTGGGCCGTTTTTGTTAACAGAATTCAATTTTCTACCGTATTTAGGAGA
This sequence comes from Acinetobacter sichuanensis, assembly GCF_003024515.2. GTDB lineage: Bacteria > Pseudomonadota > Gammaproteobacteria > Pseudomonadales > Moraxellaceae > Acinetobacter > Acinetobacter sichuanensis. The sequence continues at coordinate 12,530 of NZ_PYIX02000037.1, read as the reverse complement.
ACAACATGACTGCAGTTACTGCGAGCATGGTAAAAGAATTACGTGACCGTACTGGTCTTGCAATGATGGAATGCAAAAAAGCATTAACAGAAGCAGACGGTGACATCGAGTTAGCGATTGATAACCTTCGTAAATCTGGTCAAGCAAAAGCAGCTAAAAAAGCGGGTAACATTGCTGCTGATGGCGCAATCACAATTGCTCAAGAAGGCAACAAAGCACTTCTTTTAGAAGTAAACTGCCAAACTGACTTCGTTGCAAAAGATGAAAACTTTGCTGGTTTCTCTGCAAAAGTTGCTGCTGCTGCTTTAGCTGCAAACGAAACTGATGCTGCGAAAATTGCTGAATTGAAACTTGAAGATGGTGCGACTGTTGAAGAAGCACGTATCGCACTTGTTCAAAAAATCGGTGAGAACATCCAAGTTCGTCGTGCAACAATTGTTGAAGGCAAAAACCTTGCAGTTTACAAACACGGTTTAAAAATTGGTGTTGTTGTAGCTTACACAGGTGATGCTGAAACTGGTAAAGGTATTGCAATGCACGTTGCTGCATTCAACCCAGTTGCTGTAAATGCTGAAGGCGTATCTGCTGATCTTATCGCTAAAGAGAAAGAAATTGCAGAAGCAAAAGCGATTGAATCTGGTAAACCAGCAAATATCGTTGAAAAAATGGTTACTGGTTCAGTTGAAAAATACTTGAACGAAGTTGTTCTTGAGCGTCAAATGTACGTGATTGACAATGAGAAAAAAGTTGCTGACGTATTGAAAGCAACAGGTACTACAGTAGCTCAATTTGTTCGCTTCCAAGTAGGTGAAGGTATTGAGAAAAAAGCAGAAATGAGCTTCGCTGACGAAGTTGCTGCTGCTCAAGCTGCTGCTGCACAATAATTTTACTATTTCAGTAAAATGAAAAGACCCCTCATTATTGAGGGGTTTTTTCAGCATTTATATTCGGTTTTCTAATAAAAATTCAAATGAATAATCTTGCTGATGTGTATGATAGTAAAGTGTGATATCACTATTGTCATAGATCATTTTGAGTATTTTTTCTAATTTCGATAAAGCTTTAAAAGTCGCCTGACTTAAAATAAAATCAATATTTTCACCATGTTCTATCACAATAACGTTTAAGTTATGTTGAAGAATATCTGATGTAATATTATCGATTGCAATCGCATATTGTTCTTCAAAACTCAGCTCATCTTCGTCAAAAAATGAAGCATCATATTCTAATTCATTCAAGTCAATTAATGCATGATCAGTCTGATCTTCAAACTGTTCAATATAGGAAAATATGTCTTTTAAAATATTTGAAACATTATATCCTGATGATTTTACTATAGTTAACGCTTTAAAATGTTGTTCTAAAAGCCAACTGAAATTTGAAAATTCACAGCTTGCAATGATTTTCTGAGCACATTCATAATTAGTTTTCCAATCCATCAGCCATGTATTGCTATAGTCTTTAGTATTGATTTCAGGAAAATCTTGAATCCTCAGATCAGGAAAAATTTCTATAAATACGTTTCTTAATTGTTCTTGTTCAGACATTTGGCTTTCTCGTTGTTAGAAAAATTTATATAATTTAAGCAACTAATGTTTAGCATAGAATGAATACCGATGGCAAATAAGACCAACCTAAGCATAGGTGCAATTATTGTTATACTTGTCGTTGCTTATTTAGGTATAGATTTAAAACAAGAAAAAAGTCTTGAACAAGTTGATCAATCATTCACTACTACAACATCTTCAGATGTGGAAAATATTGAAAATTCAACAGAACAAAAGCAAATCATTCAACCAAAAAACTCCTCACTAAATCATCAGAATCAGCAAGGTTTAGATACTATTCGTCAAGCTTATGAGACTAAATTGAGTAATATACAAGTTCAGTCTTCGGGTAAAGTGAAGGCAATATTGAAAGATGATCGTGAAGGCTCACGTCATCAAAAATTTATTTTAGCGTTAGAAAATGGTCTGACTGTGTTAGTGGCACATAATATTGATTTAGCACCTAGGCTAGAAAATTTACAGAAGGGTGATTTGGTGGAGTTTTTTGGTGAATATGAATATAGCGAGCAAGGAGGTGTGATTCATTGGACACATCATGATCCAAATCGGCATCATGAAGATGGTTGGTTAAAACATAATAGTCAAATTTCTCGTTAATTTGTAAATGAAGTAACAGCTTCTAGAATATAATGAGCGCTTAAAAAAGAATAAAATATTTGAGTGAAAATGTAACTTTTTATCTTGTTTTGATCTTAAATCAATATAATTTTCTCAGCATATTTTAGAGCGTAAAACAGCAATAATAAATTTGAGCAAATGTAATTTTTGATATCTTTTGACTCGTTTTATATCAGAAAATAAGGGTTAAATTTAACAGTGAAATTTAACCCTTATTTATTTGCGCTAAAATGCGAGTTTTTGGCGCGATTTCCATTTTGGTAGTACTTTTCCTAGGTAGGCATCCATGCACCATACAGGACCAATCAGGAGGAATTGTAGATCTTTGAAGAAAGAAGGTTTTTTACCTTCAATTTTGTGACCATAAAATTGCCCAATCCAAGCAATAATAAAGACACCAATATAAAAACCAACACCGACAGGAAGGAAATAAATGACCCAAGCCATTACTGCAATCAGAGCAGTCATCGCAACCGCAAGAACAAGATCAAGGCGAGTATAAAATACTAAGGTTAAGACAATCACTAAAGCAGTAAGCAAAGCACTAAAGTGTGCCAAAATCCCAAGAATTGAAAATAAAATTGCAGGAACACATGCCCAGTGGATGACTTTATTGGTTGGATTCTGATGGCTTTCGCTATATTCATCGAACCATTCAGTTATAGATTTCATATTGCACTCCGTGCGCTAGATTTATTTCATTTATTTTTTAAGCACTTTTGGCAAATATAAACGAGAAATTAATAATGGTCAAAGACTAAATATTGATAGTTTTGAGATTTTAAGCCAATGTATTTTAAAAAGTAGTTTTATTAATAATTTAAAGTGAGTAATAAAAGATGAAAGATAAAGTGAATATTAAAATCCCATTGAATTAAAAAAGCCACGTTTAAAGTGGCTTTTCACGTTAAATGGGAGCTAAATTTTAAGAGTTAGGACCGTCTACACGTTCGATATTCACACTAGCAGTGCCTGAGTTGGTAATGCCAAGACGTTTTGCTGCACCATAAGATAAATCAAGTACACGGTTGCCATGGAATGGACCACGATCATTGACTTTTACCACAACGCTTTTGCCATTATTTTTATTTGTTACACGAATGTAGCAATTCAGTGGCAGGCTGCGATGAGCTGCGGTAAGTTCATTCATATCAAATGTTTCGCCACTCGCTGTTTTACGACCGTGGAATTGACGACCATACCAAGAGGCAACACCTGTTTGGCTGAACTTACGTACAGTATTTGATGCAACAGCATTTAATTTATCAATGACTGAAGGCTCATTGTCTTGCACTTGAACTTTTGCAGCAAGGGTGTCACGGCGGATTTTATCGCTTGAACGTTCAGTAATTGACAAACTGTTTAGGTTTGAAAAGTGTGAATTAAAGTTAGTTGAGTCTTTGTTTACAACACGTGAAGCAAGACTTGAACTATCTGAATCGTTGTTTAAGTATGATGACTGTACCATTTCTGAGTTGACTTGCGTCATACTCAAGCCCATGGTCAGGGCGATCATATATTTTAGTGAAGCATGCATTGTTTAACTCCTGGGAACCTAAAACCAAATTTTCAAAACGTGAAAATTCATCATTCAGGTCTGTAAATTTACTTTTGCAACCACATTTAACGGTAGGGGATAATATTCATGCAGTAACGAATGTGTCTAGTAATATTTGATGATTAGTTACAAAAAGGACAAAAACTTACAGAATCAGTATAAAAAATAACCGTAATTGTAACTAATCATTTAAAAAGATTAAATAGTAACCATTTTTGATGAGAAAAATCTTGACTTATTTAATCGGGAAGAAAAATAAGTTTTAACGACTCACAATTTCAGTCCCTAAAAGCCAGAGTGCAGTGGCATACATTCTGCTTTTGTTATAGGTGGTAATTACTTGAAAGTTCGGGTAAGTGATGTAGTAAGTCGGTCCATAACTTTCTTGTAATTGAATGACATTTACCATATCTAAATCATCAATTTTAACAATTGGATTGAGAGCGCTAATTCCTTGATTTTTAAGTACGCCAAAGGGGGTTGGTTGTGTTAAATCTTTGGCGATGACAGCATCAGGATTATTACCTGTATATCGTGCTTGAAAAGCAATCGGTTGATTACGTTGCCAACCTTTTTGTGCTAAATAATTTGCAATCGAACCTATCGCATCTACAGCCGAGTTTCTCAAATCGACATGACCATTGCCATCATAATCCACACCATATAATGGAATATTACTTGGCATAAATTGTGGGTAGCCTACAGCACCAGCATAAGAGCCTACGATTGAATTTGTAGGTACACCATCTTTATATGACCATGCGATCAGCGCCGAAAGTTCATCTTGGAAATATTGTGCTCGGCGTTCATAACCGAAACCTAAAGTTGCTAAAGCATCACGTGTAACAAAAGAGCCTTTATTTGCACCATAACCTGTTTCAACCCCTAAAATACCCAAGATAATCGCTTGAGGAACACCGTATTGTTGTTCTGCTCGATTTAGCGTATCTGCGTATTGATTTTTAAAGCGTACACCACGCTGAATTGTACCTTCTGCTAAAAAGTTAGTTTTGTATTGATACCAAGGCTTACTTTCACCAGGGCGATTCATAATATTAATAATATTAGGTAAATTGCGAGAGCCATTCATTGCCCAATCCACTTGATCGCTGCTTAGCCCATATGTTTGCATTGTTTTTAGTTTGAAATTGTTATATTGCGGATCATTCGCAAAATCATTTGCTTGGCAAAAACTGGTAATAGACAGTGCCACAGCACAAAAACCCATGTTTCTTACTTTTTGAAAAAGCCTAAAATTTAACATAAAGTATATTTTCCTAATTTTCTATGGGGGTAAATTAGCGATGCATATGAATGGACATCACAATACCAAAAGTTGCCATTAATGTAATAATTGCAGTACCGCCATAACTCATAAATGGTAATGGCACGCCGACTACAGGTAAAATACCACTGACCATGCCTGCATTTACAAATACATACACAAAAAATGACAAAGCAAAGGCGCCTGCAACCAATCGTCCAAAATTATGAAAGCATTGCAAACTGATTTGGAAGGTTCTGAAGATAATTGCAAAATAAATTAAAATCAAAATAATGATACCAATCAGACCAAATTCTTCAGAAAAGGCAGCAATAATGAAGTCTGTATGACCTTCTGGTAAAAAATGTAGATGAGATTGTGTGCCTTCAAGAAAGCCTTTACCTGTAAATCCACCTGAGCCAATGGCTGTTTTTGATTGAATAATATTCCAACCTGTACCTAAAGCATCGGCTTCAGGATTCAGCAAAGTCATGACACGTTGACGTTGGTAATCATGGAGTAAAAATTGCCATGCAACAGGAAGTATAACGGCAGCCGCTGCAAATGCGGCAGTAATCATTTTCCAAGATAATCCACTTAAAAATAAAACAAAAATTCCACTGGCTAAAATCAGTAAGGATGTACCTAAATCAGGTTGTTCTGCAATCAGTAAAAATGGAACACCAATTAAAACCAGAGAGAGCAAAACATGACCAAAACGAGGAGGGAGTGGTTGACGTGTTAAAAACCAAGCCACCATAAGTGGCATAGCAATTTTCATAAACTCACTGGGTTGTACACTGCCAACCCCAGGAATTGCGATCCAGCGTTGAGCACCCATTCGAATTTCACCAAAAATAACCACAGCAACCAAACACAGCACAGCAAATAGGTAAAAGTAGGGTGCAAAGGCTTGATATACTTTTGGTGGGATTTGTGCAAGTCCAAACATAATCAGACAACCAATTCCAAAACTCATTGCTTGTTTTGAAACCAAACCCAAATCTTGTGCTGAAGCACTATATAAAACCCCAAGCCCGAGTATTGCATTGAGAATTAAAAATAAGCTCAGCCAAGGGTCGATATGTAAACGTTGCCAACGCGAAATACTGGAGCGTGTACTTAAGCCATCACGAGGTGATTGGCGTAAAAATTTGTATTGTGAATTTGGTGACATGGCAAATGAGCGTGTGGGGAAATAGCTTTTGTGAATGCTATCACAATAAGACTTGAAGGTAATCTATGGGCTGATCTATTCATATTAAGTTTAAAAATGCAGCAAAGTTTAAAAAATCAAAAATAGTAATAGGGTGTCACTCCATTTTAGACAAAGAGAATTTTTTCATGAATAAGATCACTTTGAGTTGTTTCTTAAGCTTTGAGAAAATGATTTGACTCAATACCAATTAACTTGGATTTAAAAGTTGTCGTCCTTGTTCAAGTAATTCTTGTTGATCTAATTGTTCAGGATGGAAGTCTGCACGATAAAAAGCAAAATATTCAGGACTTAAACGTAGCATCATTAAACCTAATCCATAAAGTGCTTTGATGTTTTTAAAGAGCTGTTGTGGTGAATATAAGCTATTTTTGCGATCTTGCCAGAGTAAGTCTGCGGTCATAAACGTGGTGCTGCTAATAAAACCAATCGTGATGGTGCGCATACTTCTACGTCGTTGTGGTAAATGGTTAAAAATCGTTTGATAGACTTCAAATGCAACATGTTTATGTTCAATTTCCTCAATAGCATGCCAGAGCCATAGTTGTTTCATGTTTGGTGAAAGACCTTTAAACATAAACTCAGGATATTTCAACATATAACCTGCCATGAGTGCAGTAAAATGCTCCAAAGCCACAGTTGCAGCAAGTTGCCGACGCTGAGTTAAGGTTCTCAAACGTTTCATTTCTTTTTCAAAAGCAGCATTGTAGTGCATCAAATTATAATGTGGCGATTGTACTGCTTGATTAAACTGTTCATGTGCTTGAGCATGATGCGCTTCTTGACCAATAAAACCCGAAATATCAGCTTGAAGGCGAGGGTTTTCAATTTGATCTCTCACATTGCGTACAGTTTCTACAAAAAAACGTTCACCTTGTGGAAAAGTGATCGATAAGGCAGTTAGAAAATGCGAAATTAAAGTTGCATGAGTGTAGTGGCGTTCAGTGTATTGCGCATCAAAACGTGTTTTACGTATTGAAATAGTAGATTGTAAATGTCGTTGATATTGCTTGGCATTTTTTGAAAGATTTTTCAACATGGCTTTACCTATCTTTTTTATTTTGTGAAAAGGTGAGTAAGAGTGCAGCTTTTATTAATGTGCCAGAGTGGATTGATGAAACATTGGCTTTAAATTTTTTTATATCTTTAATTGGGTGAATGAAACAGCTTTATATTAAATGCTGAGATTTAGACGCAATAAAATAAGAGATAAAAAATGCCCTTTTAAAAAGAGCATTTTATATGACAACAACAAATGATTAAGAGAAGAACAACGAATCGTGATATTCAGCAACAGCTTTAAGCTCTTCACGACTTAGATTTGGAATCAGTTTATTGATCGCAATATGTACCGCTTTAGTCACGGCAGCAGCACCGATATCAGATGCTTTACGTTTAATCATGCCTAAATCTAAAGTTTTATTAAAATCAATCATAAAATGACGAATTGCAGCATCAGCAAACTGTTTATATAGTTCAGCTAGAGCTTCTTTATCAATTTTATTTCCTGCTTTAATTTCAGCAAAATTATATTTAAGGCTTGTAACTAAATTTGCATCTAAAGTTGTTCCTACACGATTTTCACCTGTTGGATCTTTAAATAAACTACGTTCAGAAAACTCCACAGATTGGCGCACAACATTATTGTCTGCTTTGCTGAGGAGTTGCTTCAGTAGCACAGCAACAGTTGATTTTACATAACCCGCTAACTTTTCAGCTGTATCGCGTTTTTCACTTGCTGGGAAACGCTGCACAAGTTGAACCAATAAAGCATCAATAATTTCATCATTAATTAAAAGTGCTGTTTGGTCACGTAATGGGTACAGTGGTTCATTAGAATTTTTTTTCTCAATACCAGTCTGGATGTTCTTTAAAAGCTCATCTGATGGTACAAAACCAAAAAAGGGCATTGTTAAAACCTCAATGTTTTGTCTTATTGTCTCGCCAATCGAATAGGGCTTGGCATCCATGATTCATCTGATACACGACAAGGGTTAATGTCTAAACCACCACGGCGCGTATATGTTGCATAGACCATCAGCTTTTCTGGCTGTAAATTTTGCCAAAGATCTGCAAAAACTTGCTCCACGCATTGCTCATGGAAGCCATTATGCTGACGATAAGAGATAATATAAGCTAAAATGCTGCGATAACAAGGTTTTTTACCTTGATATCGAATAAAAATCGTGCCCCAGTCAGGTTGACCTGTCACAGGGCAATTGCTTCTTAATAAATGTGAATATAATTGAATTTCAACATTTTTGTCAGCATCATTGACTGTTTTATCAAAAGCCAAAAGACGTGCATCAGGGTGATTGACTAGGCAGTCAGGTTGTTGGTCATCAATACAAATCCCTTCAGGTTTTGAAATTTCTAAATCATCAACATGAAATAAAGTCAGCGTTACTTCGGCTTGAGCAGCGTGCGACAAATCCTTTTCAGCTCTTTGAATAAATGCTTCTTTAGACTCAAATTGAGTAAAGTTCATGCTATTAAAATAGAGCTTTAATGATTTGGATTCGAGTAAAAACTCAGACGAAGCAGGTAAAGTCATGCGACCAATTGCAACTTGAGGAATCCCTTGAAGATTTAACCAAGAGATTTCAAAAATATGCCACCAGTCCTTTCCTTTATATATACCTTCTACATGTTGGTAATTTTCACGTGCTTGAGTACGTGAAATTGGAAATAAAATATCAGGCTGATAGGTGGTTGGGTAATCGGTATCTTTACCCAAAAGAGATTGTTCAACAGTCATTATTCACGCATTCCTGAACCACGAGAAAGTAAATAGTAAGCGACTCCATAAAGTACAGCACAAAATAATGTCACTACAATTAAGGATAAGGTCACATTAACATCGCTATGACCTAAAATACCATAACGGAAAGCATTGACCATATATACAATCGGGTTCACTAAAGAGAGATTTTGCCAAAAAGGGCTTAAAGCACTAATTGAGTAAAATACACCACCTAAATAAGTAAGTGGAGTTAATACAAAGGTTGGAATGATTGAAATATCATCAAATGATTTTGCATAGACAGCATTAATAAAGCCGCCCAAAGAAAACAATAAAGAAGTAATAATAACGGTATAGATTGTCACAAAAATATTATGAATCGCTAAGTCAGTGAAAAACAGACTCATTAATGTCACAATCGTTCCGACTAAGATGCCACGACATACGCCACCAATCACATAACCACAAAGTACTAAATGCAGTGGAACAGGACTCATAATGAGTTCTTCAATACTTTTTTGAAATTTTGCACTAAAAAAACTTGAAGAAACGTTAGCATAGCTATTTGTAATCACTGCCATCATGACCAGACCTGGCACGATGAATTGCATATAACTAAAACCACCCATTTGCCCAATACGTGAACCAACTAAATTTCCAAAAATCACGAAGTACAAACTCATTGTGATTGCAGGGGGTAATAAGGTTTGAGGCCAAATCCGCATAAAACGGCGAATTTCCTTATGTACAAGGGTAAAAAGCGCAATTTTGAGTTGGGTAAAATTCATTACGCATCTCCTTCTAGATTTTTTTCGACCATTTTCACAAAGAGTTCTTCTAAGCGGTTTGATTTGTTACGCATACTGCGCACACGAATGCCTTGTGCTTCTAAAAGTTGAAATAAATCATTGAGTGAATGTGCTTTATCCATGGTTACTTCTAAGGTCATTGGATCAATGAGGTTAAATGTCAAACCAAAGATTTCAATATGAAAAGGTTCAATTGGATGTTCTAAATCAAAAATAAAAGATTCTTCATTGAGTTGACTGAGAAAAGCTTTCATGGAAGTGTCTTCTTTAATCACGCCACGATCAATAATCGCAATTTGACGACACAACATTTCAGCTTCTTCTAAGTAATGCGTGGTTAGAATAATTGCTGTGCCTTTCTCATTCATTTCAGTCAGAAAATCCCACATTGAACGGCGTAGTTCAATATCTACACCTGCGGTAGGCTCATCTAAAATTAATAATTTAGGTTCATGCATCATAGCGCGAGCAATCATTAAGCGACGTTTCATACCACCTGAAAGCATACGGGCTTGGACATCACGCTTTTCCCAAAGCCCTAATTTTTCTAAATATTCTTCTGCACGTTGTTCAGCAAGTTTTTTAGGAATACCGTAATAGCCTGCTTGCGTGACTAAAATATCAAAAGTTTTCTCAAAATGCCCAAAGTTAAATTCTTGTGGAACAATACCTAAACACTGTTTTGCTTTGGATGGATGTGTATCTAAATCATGCCCAAAAATTTCTACACGACCTGAAGTTTTACGTGTAAGTGAACTGATGATCCCAATCGTTGTTGATTTTCCTGCACCATTTGGACCCAAAAGAGCATAAAACTCACCTTCAGGAACAGTTAAATTGATCCCTTTAAGTGCTTGAAAGCCATTTCGATAAGTTTTAGATAAATCTCTTAACGTCAATGCATCAGCCATGAAATTCTCACGTGAATGTAGGAGCGTATATTGTGAGCGAACTTGATAAATAAACCAAGTGTAATGCTAGGAATAGTGCGTTGCTGATATAGAACGTTGGATAAAGCTTGAGCAGCAAAGTGTGCGAATGCACGATATATGCTTTACCTAAGTTAAATTTTTGATATGATGTGCGCACTTCTTTTAAGCGCCCATAGCTTAACAGGATAGAGTACGGGTTTCCGAAGCCTGTGGAGTGAGTTCGAGTCTCGCTGGGCGCACCATCTTAATGTTCCTTTTAGTTCCATTTAGTACCAAAACCCTTTATATTAAAAGCATTCAATAAAACTCATTGTACCGTTATGTACCATCATGTACCGTAATTTTTCACGGTCTTTACGGTATTTTATACGGTATACCGTTAAAACCATCAAAAATGTACCGTTAAAAATGGCTAAACTCGTTGTAAGTCTCACTGACACGAAGATCAAAGCGGAAATCGCAGCTCACAAAAAAGCACCAGATAAGATCAAAAAACTATCTGATGGTAGCGGTTTATACTTATTTTTAGACAAAAAAGGTGGAACTTATTGGCGTTTTGATTATGTGCGTCCAATTACAAAAAAAAGAGCAACACTCAGTATTGGCGTATATCCTGAAATTACATTAGCATCTGCACGTAAATATCGCGATGAATATCGCGAAATGCTTGCAGAAAATAAAGATCCATCTATAGAGAAAAAACAAGAAGAAGAAAATGCTAAAAATGCACTTTCAAATACATTTGAGCATGTTGCACGTGAATTCATGAAAACAGAAAATCTTGCTCCATCTACTGTTTCTCGTAATGCATTTTCTTATCAACATTTATTCGATGCTCTTGGTAAGCGTCCAATTCATGAAATTTCAGCACGTGAACTTTTAACTGTTTGTCAGATTTATGAAAAACAGGGTAAGTTTGAAGCTGCAAGACGTATGCGATCTAAAGCAAGTCAAGTTTTCAAATATGCAATTGTTTTAGGTTTATGTGATAGAAATGTCGCAGCCGACATACAGGGTATTTTAAAGACAGGTCAAAGAAAGCACCATTCAGCAATTGTTGATCCCGATGCTTTGGGGCAACTTCTTCTTAAGATAGATCAATATGATAATAGAGGATCAATCATTACATGTTATGTATTAAGAATATTACCGCATGTCTTTGTCAGACCGGGTGAGCTACGCACCGCAAAGTGGTCTGATATTGATTTGGAAAATGCAGTATGGTCCTATACACCCGCTAAGACTGAAAACTCAACAGGTACACAATTAATTGTCCCACTCTCAAAACAGGTCCTAGATCTATTTAAAGAGCTTCATGTTATCACAGGCAATTCAGAATATTGTTTTGCTAATCATTGGGGCAAGACTAGAATTCTTAGTGACAGTACAATTAACAAGTCATTAAAAAGTTTAGGATTTAAAAACGGAGAAACAACAGGTCACGGCTTCCGTGCAACAGCACGAACTTTATTAGATGAAGTCTTAAAATTTCCAATTGAGCGTATTGAGCAACAACTTGGACATAGAGTGCGAGACATGCACGGCAGGGCATACAACAGAACAAAATACTTGGATGAGCGTGTGATTATGATGCAAGCATGGTCTGATTATCTAGACTCACTTAAAGAAAAAGCCCTTAAACAATAAGGGCTTGAATTTGTTTCTCATACTCCTTTTCCAGTTCTTCAGATAACTTAACGCGGATAGAAGAACGTCTATTTTCACCAAACTTAATCTTAGTCAATTCACTATTTTCAAACATTCTATATAAAGTAGTGCGTGAGATCTGAAGAAGCTTTAGTGTCTGTGGTACTGTTAAAAT